>NZ_CP043329.1:3211703-3854044 GCF_008195825.1 Pedobacter aquae | reverse complement strand
ATATTTCTTTAATAATCTGATTCTAAATGCGATGGAAGCATTGCGGGGTTGCTTGCTTCCGAGTCTCGAAGATTGAAAAAAAAATTGGTTTAAAAAAACTAAATTTTGAATTTATTTTCAATTACTTCAATAGCAGAAGAATACGTTATTTTTTTCTTTTTTTCTTTGGTGAAAATATAATCAATACGACCTAAGTTAATTCCGGCAAAACCTACTTGATTAACCAAAGTTTCTTTACCTGATAAATTTCTTACGCTTTCTGGCGTGTTTAAAAATGTATGGGTATGGCCGCCAATAATTAAATCTGTAAAATATGTGCTTTGGGCTAAAACTATATCAGAAACCTTCTTTTCGCGATATTTGAAGCCTAAATGAGAAAGGCAGATGACTAAATCGCAGTTTTGGTCTTGTTTTAAAAAGCGCTCCATTTCTAAAGCTTTCTTTATGGGGTCTAGGTATTTGGTTTCTCCGTATTGTTGCTGGTTTACTAAACCTGTTAACTCTATCCCTAAGCCGTAGACACCAATTTTCAAACCTCCTTTCTTGAAAATTTGATAGCCTTTGGTTTTGCCCTCTAACGCGGTGTTTGTAAAATCGTAATTGGCATTTAAGAATGGAAATTTTGCGTGTGGTAATTGCTTAGCAAAGCCTTCTACTCCGTTATCAAAATCATGATTACCCATGATAGCGGCATCATAGCCCATCATGCTCATCATTTTAATTTCTAACTCGCCACCCCAATAGTTAAAATAAGGTGTGCCTTGGAAAATATCACCAGCATCAAGCAGTAAAACATTCTGTTCTTCTTTCCTGATATTATTGATGAGCGTGGCCCTAGGTGCAACACCACCTTTGCCTTGGTTACGTGAGCCATCCATTGGGAATGGGTCTATCCTACTATGCACATCGTTAGTATGTAGTATGGTAAGTTTCACGAAATCTTCTTCGGCAAATACACTTTGCGGGCTAAAACCCATTGCTAATAAAGCTGCGGCTGATAGAGAACCTTTTAAAAAACCTCTTCTATTTAAGCTTAATTCTTCCATCGTTTACAGGATTTAAAATTTGATTTTTGTTTTTAAATGTTGAGAGATAATCTAATAAGCCATCTCTAAGCTTATATTCATAAACTTTTTTAGAGATTGCTTTGGTGAAAATTTCACCGCCATCGCCACCGTTTATCATATAATCTGATGTTAAGATGGTATAGCTTTTTTCTAAGTTGATAGGCTCGCCATTGATTTTAACATCTATAGCTTTGCCATTATCTATGGTAAAAGTTGCTCCAGAAATAGGCTCGCCACCGCTGTTGGCTATAAAATTGAAGAATTCTACGATGTGCTGACCAGAGAAAGTAGCCGTGGCAAATGCATTTTCGAAAGGCATGAGCTCGAAAATTTTATAGCGTGGTACATTGCCTTTAGGCAAGGATGTGCGTAAACCACCGTAATTGGTGTAAGTAAAATCAAACTGAATATTTTTTGCTTTGGCACTATGGTACATAGCATCCGCAAAGAAATTATTTAAAGGCGCTTCTGGCTTCCCTTTTTGGATTTCTTTAGTTGATACAACTACAACATCATTCATGATAGAATCTAGCTGTTGTTTGTATGGCTTATAAAAATTACTGAGGGCAGCATCGGCTGGGAAATCTGCTGAGACAAGATAAATTTGCTTTTGGGTATTCTTTACTTGATAATGAACACCACAAGCCTGTAATAATAGTGCTGCAAGAGCAACTATTAAAAATTTAAATTTCATATTAATGATTTAGTTAGTGTTTTTAGTATTCTCCAAATACTTCTCTAAAAGTATCGGCAATTTCGCCTAAAGTTGCATATTCTTCAACTGCGGCAAGTAAAAAAGGCATTACGTTAAGGTTATTTTTTGCAGCAAGCTGTAAATCGGCTAGTTTTTGGGTAACGGCTTCTTGGTTTCTTCTTTCTTTTAATAGCTTAATCTTATCGATTTGTGTTTTTCTGATGCTGTCATCAACCCGAAAAACATCTTGCTTAATACTTTCTTGTTCTTGATATTTATTTACCCCAACAATAATTTGCTCGCCATTTTCTATAGCTTTTTGATAATCATAAGCTGCTGCTGCAATTTCACCTTGTACAAAACCATTTTCTATAGCTTGTACAGCCCCACCCATGCTATCTATCCTATCTATGTATGCTTGAGCTAATTTTTCTAACTCATCTGTAAGAGATTCTATAAAATAAGAACCTGCCAAAGGGTCTACCGTTTGGGTAACACCTGTTTCAAATGCAATAATTTGTTGTGTTCTTAAGGCTATTTTAGCGGCCTCTTCTGTTGGGAGAGATAAAGCTTCATCAAAACCATTGGTGTGTAAAGACTGTGTTCCTCCAAGAACGGCAGCTAAAGCTTGGTTTGTTACCCTTACAATATTATTTTGAGGTTGTTGTGCTGTTAAAGTAGAGCCTCCTGTTTGCGTATGAAAACGTAATTGTTGTGCCTTATTATTTGTTGCCCCTAAAGATTTAGTGATGTTTGCCCACATTCTTCTTGCTGCTCTAAATTTGGCAATCTCTTCGAAAAAATTATTGTGGCAATTGAAGAAGAATGATAAACGCTGTGCAAAAAGATTAATATCTAAGCCTTTATCTATGGCGGCCTGCAAGTATGCTTTTCCGTTTGCCAAAGTAAAGGCTAATTCTTGTACCGCTGTTGAACCCGCCTCTCTGATATGATAACCTGATATTGAAATGGTATTCCATTTTGGAAGTTCTTTGCTGCAATACTCAAAAACGTCTGTTATGAGGCGCATAGAAGGCTTTGGTGGATAAATATAAGTACCTCGGGCAGCGTATTCTTTTAAAATATCATTTTGAATAGTTCCAGAAATTTGAGATAAATCTGCTCCTTGTTTTTTTGCTAATGCAATGTACATGGCTAATAATGTGGCGGCTGTAGCATTGATAGTCATTGAAGTAGTGATATCCGCTAGCTTAATACCATCAAAAAGTATTTCCATATCCTCTAAAGAGTCTATAGCAACACCTACTTTACCTACTTCGCCTTCTGCCATGTCATGATCAGAATCATAACCTATTTGCGTTGGTAAATCAAAAGCAACAGATAAACCTGTAGTGCCTTGTTGCAGTAAATAATGATATCTTTTGTTTGATTCTTCGGCGGTAGAAAAACCTGCGTATTGGCGCATTGTCCATAATCTACCGCGATACATATCTTTTTGTATACCTCTAGTAAATGGGAATTCGCCAGGTTTTTCAATATCCTGCTTAGGCTGATGATAAACTTCTTTAATTTCAATACCTGAAGTTGTTTTATTGAGTTTATCTGCCATATGATGATGAATTACATTTCTTGAATATCTTTCTTAATCACTAACAAAGCTAACTCGTAAGGGTTTTCCTCGATACTATCTAAACGAGAAAAAACAACTTTACTTAAATCTACGGCGCTAGCATCAGCCGGAAGGCTCTTTACTGCCGAGTTGATGATACTTATGGTATCATCTTTTACTCTTTTGATGATTTGCCAAGCATCATTAGTAAGGTAAATTTGCTGAGCTAAATTGTGCTGATACTCTGCTCTAACCTCTGTTAAGATTAAATTCTGCATTTCTTTGGCAGACATACCAGAGACATGTAATCTTAATAATAAGTTTGATGGATTGATACGCTCTATAAAAAGAGTCATCCTTTCATAAGCTTGCAACCTTAGTGGTAAAATATCTTTAAGTACAGATGAACGATATTCTAGTTCTTTTAAATTGTAATAAGCATCAAACTGGCTTTTAAACAAGAAGTAAGAGCCCAGGATTACAAAAAAACCTGATAATGTGTATTTTAAAACATCTAATAAAAACGTTAAAGCGTCCATTTTAAATTGTAAAGTATTGGTAAAATTGATTCTTGTAAAAACAAAAATCTGCATTTTACCTTATATTTGTGCAACAATAAAATAATATTATGAGTACAGCAGTAACAGCAGTTTCACCTGTAACATTAACCGAAGGTGCAAAAAAAGAAGTGAAAAAGTTAATGGAACAACAAGAATTAAACGAAGAATTTGGTTTAAGACTTGGTGTTGAGGGTGGTGGTTGTGCCGGAATGAATTATATTTTAGGTTTTGACCAAAAGAAAGAAGGCGATACAGAATACGATATAGATGGCATAAGATGCTTTATGAATAAGGCTCATGGCTTGTATTTAGCAGGTATGGAAGTTGATTTTCAGCAAGGATTAAATTCTAGAGGTTTTGTTTTTAACAACCCAAATGCCGCTAAAACTTGTGGCTGTGGCACCAGCTTTTCTGTTTAAAAATTAGTTTTTAGTTTTGATAATGAAAACGCCGTACTTATTCCCAAGTACGGCGTTTTCCATTATATAGCCTTAAATACTACAATTGATAAAGGTGGGATATTAACTTTTATAGAATTAGATTTCCAATGGCTACCATGTGCCTCACTTGCTGTTGGTAAATTTTTTATGCCGCTACCCCAATATTGTTCATCATCAGAGTTAAAGATTTCATGCCAATTGCCTGGTCTGGTAACGCCAAACCTGTATTGCTCTCTTGGAACAGGAGTTAAATTTATAGCAACTATTAAATCGTCTTTAGGATTATTACCTTTTCTTGCATAAACGAGAACAGAATTTTCTGCGTCATCATTCACAATCCACTCAAAACCTGTACCTGTAAAAGAACGCTCGTACATGGCTGGTTCTGTTCTGTAGAGCTTGTTAAGCCCTGTTACTAATTTTTTGATACCTTGGTGTGGCGCATATTCTAGTAAATGCCAATCTAAAGAATGTTGCTGATTCCATTCTTTTGTTTGTGCAAACTCGCCCCCCATAAACAATAACTTAGTACCAGGATGTGTCCACATGTATCCATACAAAGTTCTGAGGTTAGCAAATTTCTGCCACTCATCGCCAGGCATTTTATTGATTAAAGAATGCTTACCATGTACAACTTCATCATGAGATAAAGGCAACATAAAGTTCTCGCTAAAAGCGTAAACTGTACTAAATGTTAAATCTTGATGATGGAATTTACGATGTGCCGGGTCTTTTTTGAAGTACTTCAAGGTATCATTCATCCAACCCATCATCCATTTTTGGCCAAAACCTAAACCTCCTGTAAAGGTTGGATGACTTACACCACCAAACGATGTTGATTCTTCTGCAATGGTTTGTACATCAGGAAAATGAGCATAAACAGCCTCATTAAAATCTTTTAAAAAAGATATAGCTTCTAAATTTTCTCTGCCACCATATTCATTAGGAATCCATTCTCCTTCTTTTCTAGAATAATCTAAATATAGCATAGATGCAACAGCATCAACACGTAAACCATCTGTATGGAAGCGGTCTAATAAGAACAAAGCATTGGAAATAAGAAAAGCTCTTACCTCATTTCTGCCATAGTTAAAAATGTGCGATTTCCAATCTGGATGAAAGCCTTTTCGTTCATCGGCATGTTCATAAAGGTGTGTGCCATCAAATTTAAATAAACCGTGTGCATCTCCAGGGAAATGAGAAGGTACCCAGTCAAATATGACACCTATATCGTTTTTATGGAACTCTTCTATTAAGAACATTAAATCTTGTGGCGTACCGTAACGGGAAGTAGCGGCAAAATAACCCGTTATTTGATAACCCCAACTCGGGTAAAATGGATGCTCCATCAAAGGCATAAATTCTACATGTGTAAAACCCATTTCTTTAACATGAGCTACTAATTTTGGTGCCATATCTCTGAAAGAAAGAAATTGATCAGGAGATTCTGGACCGCGAGCCCAAGAACCAAAATGCACCTCGTAAACAGACATAGGTTTATTTAGCGCATTATGCTGATGCCTTTTCTTCATCCAGCTTTGGTCTTTCCACTCGTACCAAGTATCCCAAACGATAGATGCTGTTTTTGGAGCTTCTTCACTTCTTAAAGCAAAAGGATCTGCTTTTTCCATTTCCTCACCACTAAAAGAGCTAATGAAATATTTATAGATTTCGCCATTACCTATATGAGGAATAAAACCTTCCCAAATGCCAGAACCATCCCAACGAACCATAAGCGGGTGAGACCCTTTGTCCCAACCATTAAAATTACCAGTTACTGATACGTATTGTGCATTGGGTGCCCAAACAGAAAAATAAGTTCCTAAAACACCATCAATTGCTAGTACATGCGAACCAAATTTTTCATATAATTTAAAATGCTTACCCGACCTAAATAAACTAATATCAAAATCTGTAAATTTTGAATAATACTTAACCTGATAGTTATGAACTGGTAATACTTCTTCTTTTACTTTAGCTACCTTTTTTGCAGCTGTTTTTTTCACATTCCCTACCTCCTCAGCGGCTGTTGAAACTACCTTTTTCTTTGCTACAGGAGCTTTTTTCTTTACTTCCTTAACCTCTGTTATATTTAGTTCTTTAGTTTTTTTAGCCATGGATGATCTATAAAATTGGTGCTTTCTCGATTGATTTTTTGGATGGATTTAAGCAATAAACAAGCCATGCCTGTTTTTACATGTACAATTTATGAAAAGGATTGCGATTGAAAGAATAATTTATCAGGAAATAAATAAAATGATATTTTTAACAAAAATTAATTTACATGAAAACGAAACTACTTCTATCTTTTTTGGCTTTATTATGCTTTAAAAGCATGGCTCAAGATGGCCTTAAAAATTTTACTTATGGAATAAGAGTTACATCTAGTAATGCTTCTGTTGGAAGAAACTTTATAGCCAACTCATCGATTAATTATTCAGATAAAAGCATAAGCTCCTTTACTATTTCAGGATTTGCAGAGCACCATGTTGGGAAGTTGTTTTACATACAAGGCGGTGTCAATTATATTGTAAAAGGATATGGTACTGATTTAACCACTGTAAATGATATGGGAGAATTTCTAAACTTAAATAGAGAGATTAAAGCTAATTATATTGAAATTCCTATTTATGGTCTTTTTAGATTTAACGCAGGAAAGGGTAATTTCTTTATTGGCGCAGGACCTTATGCTGCCATAGGTGTAGGAGGCAAAATTAAAAGAGAATTATTTGTACAATCAACTACGGCTAACAATGGCTTAGAATTAGTCTCAGAAGAGAAAGAAAAAACCAGTTTTGGTAATGATGCTGAAGATGATTTTAAAAACTTAGACTTTGGTACAAATGTTCAACTAGGTTATGAGTTTAAAAAAGGATTTAATTTAGGATTGAGCTTAGGAATTGGAATGTATAATGTTAGTCCAAAAAATAATCAAGAAAATATTGATGTAAAACATGCTAATTTAGGATTATCCTTAGGATACAGATTTAAATAAGAAAAGCCGGAAAATTCCGGCTTTCTTATTTATTATTTAAAGATTTGAACTTGTCTAAAGTTTTTATTGACTTTTAATCTTACCCTTTTTAAGTCATCAAAAGCAAGATCGCCAATATAATCTTTACCATCTACAACTACTTTAGATGGTTTAAATGGAAGACCAATAATTTTTAAATCATAAGTTTCGTAACGAGGAGTAAATAAGCCTTCTATGCTTTGTTTAATAAGCATAGACTTTTTATCTCCATTTACCACGAACTTTTTCTCTAGATAAATATCTTGTTCGTAAGCAAAAGTATCTCCATGATCTTCAAAATAGAAAGAGTTTACTTCATAATCTGAGTAGTAAACTTGAAAAATCATTTCTTCTACTTCAAACTCGTTAACATGTTGCATAACCGGGAATTCTGGAATTACAGAACCCGCTTTTACAAAAATTGGCATAGAATCTAAAGGTGCAAGCACATCTAATTCTTTACCACCTGTTATAGTTTCATGCGTCCAGTAATCAAACCACTGCCCTTCTGGTAAATATAAACGGCGACTGGTAGCGCCCTCCTCTAAAACAGGACAAACTAAAATTTTATCTCCGAAAGTAAATTCATCCTCGCGATAATGGTTGGTAGGGTTATGTTGTTCTATCATCACTACCGGACGTAAAATTGGGAAACCATAACGGTGATGCTCCCAAAATGTAGAGTAGATATATGGTAATAGCTTATAACGTAACTCGATAAATTTACGGTTGATATCCTCTAATTCAGGGCCAAAACTCCAAGGTTCACGCTCGGCAGTATCGCCAGCAGAATGGGCTCTCATAAATGGAGAAAAAACGCCTAGTTGTATCCATCTGGTGAATAACTCGCCAGAAGGCTCGCCACTAAAGCCGCCTATATCTGTACCCGCAAAAGGAATTCCTGATACTGACAAGCGTTGCATTTGAATACTTCCTATTTTAAGATGTTCCCAAGTTGCTACGTTATCGCCTGTCCATACGCTGCTGTATCTTTGTACACCAGCATAACCTGCTCTGGTAATGGTGAATGGTCTTTTATTTTTTTGTAAGAGTTTTAAACCATCATAAGTTGCTCTTACCATTTGCATACCGTAAACGTTATGCGCTTTACGATGAGAACCACGATGACCATCGTATTGGTGGCGAACATCATCAGGGAAAGTTCCTGAGCCAAATACAGCTGGCTCGTTCATATCATTCCAAACGCCGGCAACGCCAACTTCTACTAATTCTTTGAATAAAGTTCCCCACCATTGTCTTACTTCTGGGTTGGTAAAATCAGGAAACTGGCAACGACCTGGCCAAACATGACCTTCCATAAAATAATCATCACTTCTGCGGCAGAAGTATTTATTCTCTTTACCCTCTTTAAATACCCAATAATTATTATCAACCTTAATTCCTGGATCTATAATCACTACCGTTTTAAAACCATCATCAGATAGTTCCTTAATCATCTTTTTAGGATTAGGGAAATATTTCTTATTCCAAGTGAAACAACGGTAGCCATCCATATAATCTATATCCAGATAAAGAGCATCGCAAGGGATTTTTCTCTTCCTGAAATTATCTGCTAAATCTTTCAATTTAGATTCTGGATAATAACTCCACCTACATTGATGATAGCCTAAAGCCCAGATTGGAGGTAATTTATGTGTACCTGTTAAAGTGTGATATCTTTTTACCACATCCATCATGTGTGGCCCATGGATGTAGTAGTATTGAAGTTCTCCTCCATCTGCCCAGAAACTGGTTTTACCATTATCTTCTTGAGCAAAATCAAAATGTGTTTTAAAGGTATTATCCATGAAAATACCATGGGCAACCCCTTTATTTAAGCTGATATAAAAAGGAATACTTCTGTATAATGGGTCTTGATGTTTTGCAAAAGAATAAGTATCAGAATTCCAATTTTGTAGACGCTTACCTCTTAGGTTGAAATCGGTAGGTTTATCACCTAAACCGTAGAAACTCTCCTCTGGAAAACAAGTTTTCGTACAATACACATAATAACCACCAAACTGTACATTTTCCTCGTAATGCATAGCTTGAAAGTCTTCATTGATGATGTTACTTTCATTATCGGCAAAAGAGATTCTAAAATCTTCTTTATTGATAAAGCAGGTTACCGTATTGGTAGAAACAGCGTATTTATCATCTTCTTCAGTAAAAGTAAAAACAGCCACACGCTGGTCTAACTTTGGTACTGCGTAAGAAAACTCTTCCAAGAACACGCTATGAGGCGCCATTCTTACCTTAATAATCTCATCGCTTACAACTCTAATCTCAACAGAAGCGTCTCCATCACTAAATATATAACGGTTATTTTCTTGTCTAACTTCTGTTACTTTACCCAAATATTTTTTCTCAATAGGCTTTAAACCTACAATAGGGTTGTTAACGTGTTGTATATCTTGTTCTAAATCTTCTGCTGTTATTTCTATAGGGAGGCCTTTTGGCTCTTGTTCTTTCATGTTATGATTTCTTTGCTTCTAATATCATGATAATCTTGTACAAATAAAACACTTATTTTTGATAAGACTACTACAAATTAAGTAACGATTTGTTATGATTTTATCAACAAATTAAATAAATCATTAAGAATTACGACATTTAACTCCCCTTTTTGTGCCTCTGTAATTTTATACTAACAACTAAAGCATCATACGCCTAATGCTTATATTTGCAACTCATGAACATAAATAAGAAACATATTTTTGAAATTGAAACGGAGGAACAATTCAATGAATTGGCTTTAGCAGTTTTTCAGTTTCAAATGAAAGAAATACTTGTTTATCAGGAGTTTGTAAATCATTTAAATCCAAACTGGTCATCTATAAATTATTATAAAGACATCCCATTTTTACCCATATCGTTTTTTAAAACACATGAACTCATAGCTAGAAATGAAGAATCAGAAATTGTTTTTAGTAGCTCTGGTACTACCGGAATTTCTACCAGCAAACATTTTGTACAGGATGTTAGCTATTATGAAGATAGCTATAAAAAAGCTTTTGAGCTTTTTTATGGCACCGCTACTGAATATTGTTTTTTAGCTTTATTACCTAATTATTTAGAAAGAGAAGGTTCATCATTAATTTATATGATTGATGATTTGATTAAAACAAGCCAACACCCAGAAAGCGCTTTCTTATTGTATGACCATGAGTTGCTTTTCAATAAACTGGAAAAGTTAAGAAAGCAAAATCAAAAAACAGTTTTAATTGGTGTAACCTACGCTTTATTAGATTTTATTGAGGCTTACCAAATACATTTCCCAGACTTAGTTATTATGGAAACTGGAGGAATGAAAGGCAAAAGAAAAGAGATGATAAGAGAAGAATTACACCAAACGCTATGTAATGGTTTTGGTGTTCAACATATTCATTCTGAATACGGGATGACAGAGCTTTTATCTCAGGCTTACTCTACAGGAGATGGAATTTTTGAATGCCCACCTTGGATGAAAGTTATAATAAGAGATATAAATGACCCTTTAACTTATTTAGAAAATAATAAAACTGGCGGCATTAACGTGATAGATTTAGCCAATATACATTCTTGTTCTTTTATAGCAACCCAAGATTTGGGTAAATGCCACAGTGATAACACATTTGAAGTACTAGGAAGGTTTGACAATAGTGATATCAGAGGATGCAACCTTTTGATAGGCTAAACCAAGCGATTATCAAAAACAAAAGGCTTCACCAATTTTATTTTCACTTTATTGATGTATGGATGATTTGGGTTTAAGATATAATTAAACTCATCATCAACAATTGCAGAAGGGACTTTTAAACCCAAATATTCATTCTTCCGGATAAACTCATCTCCAAAACGCTTAAGAAGCTGTTCCTGATTATTTTTCCAATCAAACGGGAGTTTATCCATAGGTAAAGCTATAAAACTATCATCAGGCACTTCAAAACTTGCCATGCAAAAATTATCCGGAAATAGCGCTGGATTTAAATGCACCAAGACCTCTAAAACTGCCAACGATTTTGAAGAAGCCAAATAAACTGCCGGAGAGCCAACACTATTCCACCTGCCGCCATATAAGCGGGCACCTGTACCCGATAAATCCTCAATATATTTAGCATTGGCTAATCTAAAAAGCTCCATTATTAAGCAAATAAACCATGCTCTATACGACCAAGTTCTTTTGAAATTAAATCAAAACCTAAAGAAGTATCTAAAAAGGATGCTGGAGTTTGATTTTTAAAAACATAAGAAGGCGATTTCATCCAAAGTTTAAAGCGCTCTAGAGAACCAAAAACTTGCTCACCTCTTACATAAAGACGAGCTAAATCTATAGCTTTTTCTGAATATGCAGCATCTATTAAAGCGTTTTCATCAAAACGTTGTAAAGTACGCTCAGAAATATGCATTATAGCAGCCAACTCTTGAAAAGTAAAAGCAATAGATTTAATTAAATGAGCCAATGCTTTTTTAGGCAAACCAGCTCTAGTGAGCTCAAGTAAATCAAAATCTGAGGAAATAGGTTTTTTGAAGTTTAAAACACTTAAGCCGCCAAGTAAAGACACAACCGCATGAAGCATTTCTTGCGGTTGTGTTAAGTATTCTATGAGGGGTTCTTCAACTTTATTATTTTCCATAAAACAGACATTTATACACAAAAATATAAATTTTGTCTGATTTCACAAATTTAAGATGCTATAATTAAGAAATAATTTTTCTTACCCCTTTGCACTACTAAAAAGCTATTATTTATTAAGGATGAAGCATTTACAACAACATCTGGAGCTGCAATTTTCTCTCTATTTAAAGAAACGCCACCACCTTGAATCATTTTTCTGACCTCGCCTTTAGAAGGAAAAATTTGAGTTTCCTCTGCCAACAAAGTTAGAATATCAGCGCCAGCGTCTAAAGAACTTTTAGCTATTGTAAATTGTGGAATACCTTCAAAAACGCCAATAACATCTTCATGACTTAAAGCCTTCAAGAAATCTAAAGAACCATTACCAAAAAGAAAATCAGTAGTATTGATAGCTGTTTGCAAAGCTGCTTCGCCGTGTACTCTTCTGGTAATATCTTCTGCCAAAGCTTTCTGCAACACCCTTAAATGAGGCGCTGGCTGATGCTGTGCCAATAAATCATCTACCTCTTGTTTAGAGAAGAAAGTAAAAATTTTAATAAAATTAGCAGCATCCTCATCAGAAGAATTTAACCAAAACTGGTAAAACTGATACGGACTGGTTTTCTTAGCATCAAGCCAAATATTACCGCCTTCGGTTTTACCAAATTTAGTTCCGTCTGATTTTTTAATTAAAGGAGATGTTAAAGCAAAAGCTTGTCCGCCTGCTTTTCTTCTAATAAACTCGGTACCGGTAACAATATTACCCCATTGGTCTGAGCCGCCCATCTGTAGCAGGCAACCTCGTTCTTTCCAAAGGTGGTAAAAATCAAAACCTTGTATCAATTGGTAAGTAAACTCTGTAAAAGACATGCCCACTTCACTTTCTAAGCGTTTTTTAACAGAATCTTTTCCCATCATATAATTAACAGTGATATGCTTACCAGCATCTCTGATGAAATCTAGAAAAGAGTAGTTTTTAAACCAATCGTAATTATTTACAATTTCTGCACTGTTGGCGCCGCAATCAAAATCTAAAAATTGCTCTAATTGCTTTTGTATACCTTGAAGATTTTTTTGCAAATCTTCTTCTGATAAAAGGTTACGTTCTTGAGACTTACCGGTAGGGTCGCCTATCATCCCAGTTGCGCCACCAACCAAAGCTAAAGGCTTATGTCCAGCTTGTTGGAAACGTACTAAAGTAAATATTTGAGACAAACTACCTACATGTAAAGAATCCGCAGTGGGGTCAAAACCAATATAACCAGTAACCATACCTTTAGCCAATTCTTCCTCTGTACCGGGCATAATATCATGCAAAAGACCTCTCCAGCGTAATTCTTCAACAAAATTCATCTTATAAGATTTAAATTTTTACTATATTAACAAGGTGGCAAATATAAGATTTAGATAGAATTGGTTTAACTATTAAAGATGAATTTCCTTTCGCACTATTATTTTGACCGTTACAATACCAATTCTTATGAAGTTTTAGGGAGCATTTTGCCCGATTTATTAAAGAATGCAGATAAAAGCAGTAACATCTTTCCAGAAAAAGACCAAGACAAATTTAAACAGCCACATGAAATAGCCATTTTAAAAGGGTGGAAAAAACATCTTGATGTAGATAAGCTATTTCATAATGCCAGCTTTTTTCTAGAACATCAGCATCAACTTAAGTTAAAAATAAAAGAAACATTAAAAGATACGCCTATAAAACCATTTTTTGCAGGTCATATCGCCATAGAACTAATTTTAGACCACTTGCTATTGAAACATCAAAAAATAGATGCTGCAAAACTTTATTTCCATTTAAATGCTGTATCTAAAAATCATATAACAGATTTTTTAAACCTCAACAATGCACCAGAACAAGAGAAATTTTTTAAATTTTTTGAGCTATTTAAGAAAGAGCAATACCTTAAAAGTTATATAGATGTTGCAAATATTAGTTATGCTTTGAAAAGGATTTTCATGCGGGTATGGCCTAACCCACTTCATCCCGAGCAAGAAAATAAACTTACCCAAGTTTTAATTGATTATATTTTTGATATCGAAGAAAAATTTATAATTATATTTGACGAGATAGAACGGCAATTACTGGATGACTAAACGCTTCTTAATCTTACTTTTAACGATACCATTTTTTGCACAAGCCCAAACTAGAAAATATTCTAATGAATTTTTACAGATTGGTATTGGCTCTAGAGCGTTTGGTATGTCTGGCTCGGTAGCTTCATCTGCAAATGATGTAACAGCAGGCTATTGGAACCCTGCCGGCCTAACCAGAATGAGAACCAATGCGCAAGCCAGTTTAATGCACTCTTCTTACTTTGCCGGAATTGCCAAGTATGACTATGCAGGCTTTGCAACTTTTGTTGCCGATAATACTGCTGTTGTAGGCGTATCTGTCATAAGATTTGGTGTAGATGATATTCCTGATACTTCAGAATTAATAAGCGCCGATGGTAGCATCAATTACGATAGGGTACGTTCTTTCTCTGCGGCAGATTATGCTTTTATGTTTAGCTATGCCCGCAACCACAGAGGAAGACAAAGCGATGAAAACGGCCTTAGCTATGGTGCTAATGTAAAAGTTATCCATAGAAAGGTTGGGGAATACGGAAAATCTTGGGGTTTTGGCTTTGATGTTGGCGCTCAATACAAATTAAATAACTTCATTTTTTCTGCCGTTGGCAGAGATATTACCACCACTTTTAATGCTTGGAGCTACAATCCAGATAAATTTGGAAGTGTATATACCGCAACGGGAAATGATATTCCGCAAAACTCTACCGAAACTACCTTACCCAGAATTGTTTTAGGCGCCGCCTATTATAAAGCTTTTGGAGATAAATTTGGATTGACTACAGAGACCAATCTTAATTTAACTACAGATGGGCAAAGAAATGTACTGCTCTCTGCCGACCCAGTAAGTATAGACCCAACCATTGGCCTAGAAGCCGATTTTAAAAAAACCGTTTACCTTAGAAGTGGCATTGGAAATATCCAAAAAATTAGCGATTTTGAAGGCAAACAAACCTATAGCATACAACCAAATATTGGTTTAGGTATTAGAATTAAGAATTTTTCTATTGATTATGCTTTAACCAATGTAGGCAACCAAAGCGACGCACTTTACAGCAATGTTTTTTCTTTACGTTTAGATTTCGAGAGATAAAAACATCTTAAAAGCGGCAAATCCTAAGAAATAATAATTCTCTTTTATTATTATTACCTATCTTAGAGGCTATGAATATCGACTTTTTTGAGCACCTAATACATGAATTTGAGCTGCCGTTACAAAATCCTGTATTAATATTCTCACTCATCTTATTCATCATTTTATTATCTCCTATTTTACTTAGGAGACTTAAAATACCTGGCACCATAGGGCTTATTTTGTCTGGCGTTGTTATTGGTCCACATGGTGTTAACCTTTTAGCTAAAAACTCGGCAGTTGATTTATTCTCTACCATAGGTTTATTATATATCATGTTTATTGCTGGTATAGAGTTAGATATGAACGAGTTTAAGAAAAATCAGTTTAAAAGTTTAGGCTTCGGATTTTTCACCTTTATCATTCCCATTGCTTTAGGCTTACCAGCATGCTATTATATTTTAGGTTACGATTTAAATGCTAGTTTTTTAATAGCCAGTATGTTTGCTACCCATACTTTAGTGGCCTACCCTATTGTTACTAAATTTGGTGTTACTAAAAACCCTGCCGTAGCCATATCCGTTGGTGGCACTATTTTAACAGATACTGCAGTTTTAATTATCTTGGCTATCATTGTAGGCTCTGCTAACGGAGGTTTAACAACACAGTTTTGGATGAAATTGGGTATATCGTTAAGCATATTTTTATTGATTATATTCTTGATTTTACCTCGTATTGCCAAGTGGTTTTTTAACCGTATGGATGGCGATAAAACATCTAATTATGTATTTGTGCTTTCCTTAGTCTTCTTATCAGCTTTCTTAGCAGAAGTTGCAGGTGTAGAGCCAATTATTGGGGCATTTATGGCTGGTTTAGCATTAAACAGGCTTATTCCTCATTCATCAGCTTTGATGAACAGGTTAGAATTTGTAGGTAATGCCATATTTATCCCTTTCTTTTTAATAAGTGTGGGAATGCTGGTAGATGTAAGAGTTATTTTAAGCGGCTATACTGCCATATTTGTGGCTGCCACATTATCAATAGTAGCTTTAGCAGGTAAATGGTTAGCAGCTTTTGTTACCCAAATTGCTTTTAAATATAAGGCAGAGCAAAGACAATTAATCTTTGGATTAAGTAGTGCCCATGCCGCAGCAACCTTAGCGGTAATTTTAGTAGGTTATAAAGCTAATATTCTGGATGAAAATATCCTTAACGGTACTATTATTTTAATATTGGTAACCTGTGTGGTTGCTTCTTTTGCAACAGAAGGTGCTGTTAAAAAAATAGTACAAAACCAAGAAAATCCCGATTTTAAGGAAGAACCAGAAGAAGTTGTTTATTATGAAAACATCTTGGTTCCGGTTTCAAACTTTAATAAGCTAGAACCTATTGTTGATTTTACAGTCCTCATAAAAGATAAAAAATCGCCTTATCCGCTTAATATTTTATCTATAGTAAGTAATGATAAAGATGCGGAGACCAATATCATCCAAGTTAAACGCAAACTAGAAGATTTTGTAAAATACGCATCAGCTACAGAAACGGGGGTTAATCCTATTGCAACCATAGATATCAATATATCAGATGGTATAACAAGAATATCAAAAGAAATTTTGGCTAGCACATTAATATTAGGTTGGCCACATAAAGAAACCTTTCTTGATAAAATTTTTGGACCAAAATCTGAAGCTATCATCAATGCTACAACTAAAACAATTTTCTTTTGCGATTTTGTAAAACCACTAAACACCAGCAAAAAAATTGTATTGGTTTGTCCGCCTTTAACAGAGCTAGAAGATGGTTTTGCTTACTGGATGGATAAAATTTTGAAATTAGCAAATGAGCTTAGTGTCATGATTGATTTTCACGCTGTAGCAGAAACACAAAAAGCCATTATCAAATATACCAAAATGGCAAAAAGTAAAACTGCTTACAGTCTAAATTTATTAGACTTTAATCAATACCCACAATTGTTAAGTAATGCTCCTTTTGATCATTTGATGATATTTGTATCTGCCCGTAAGGGTTCAATCTCTTATCATTCTATGTTAGATAATTTAAATTCTACCTTGAATAAAGATATCAATGACCATAATATTTTATTGATATATCCTTCAGTTAAAACATCAGACAATAAGTACACCGAGTATAGTGACATGAATGCCGAATTATTCATCAAAGGAGTACAAAAAGTTAACAAGATTAAGAAAGGTATCAGAACCATCTTTAAAAAATAAACCATCACATTTTTATGCAAACTACATCATTAACAGACGAGCAATTGCCACAAAAAATCATCATTACAGGCGCAAGCAGTGGCATTGGTTTTGAAGCCGTTATAGAATTGGCTATTAAAGGTCATCAAGTAATTGCATTATCACGCTCTAAAGAAAAGTTGCAAAATTTGCAGAAAATTACGCTCAGCTTAAATCCTGATGCTGTTTTATATCCTATTGTTTTTGATATCGTAAATGATGATTATCAGGGTTTAACCCAATTTATTCAACAAAGATGGGGAAGCTTCAATATCCTTATTAATAACGCAGGAGCTTTAATTAATAAACCTTTTAAAGAGCTTAGCGAATTAGATATGGCAGAAATGTTCCAATCTAATGTAATGGGTCATTTTAGGATGATACAAACTTGCTTACCCTTTTTACAGCCTAATGCTCATATCCTCAATATTGGCTCGATGGGTGGTTATTTAGGAAGTTCAAAATTCCCGGGCTTGGCAGCATATTCAGCTAGTAAGGCTGCTTTGCATAATTTAACAGAATGTTTAGCGCAAGAATTGAGCGAAGAGAAAATAAGTGTAAATTGTTTAGCGCTAGGCTCGGCACAAACAGAAATGCTAGAAAAAGCATTTCCGGGTTACCAATCTCCGGTACAAGCTTATGAAATGGGTAAGTACGTTGCAGATTTTGCCTTAACCGGACATAAATTTTTTAACGGTAAAGTTCTTCCGGTTGCTTTGGCAACACCTTAAATAAGTTTTATTGGCAGCAATATTGTGGCTCTTGTAAAAACAAAACATCATGAAAAATTTTAAATTATATGCTACATTAATATTTATTGTTACACTTGCATCTTGTGTAAGAGATAATAAACAAGAAACGCAAGACGTGGCAGATAGCGTAAGTTCTGATGTTTCATCTACAACAACAGAAACTACCACTACCTATGTAGAACTTAAAGAGCTGCCTTGGCTTGCAGAGGTTGATACTGTTACCTTGAATATCTCCTTAAAAAGAAATCTTCAGGTATCTACACAAAACTTAGATGCCAAAAATGTGATACAAATTATCAACAAAAAGTATCCTGAAAACCAATTGGTATGGAAGAGAAAAAGTAATGATACTGCTTATGTAAACATCCCCAATGCTTTTTATTTAACACAGTCTAGCGGTTCTTTAGGGGCAAGAATATTTTTAGCAGAAAGCACCTTTTCTATCACAGAAATCTCGGGGATAAAGGTTGTCTATTTTGATTTTGAAGCCGGAGACCATGCATCGCCAGGCGCTTATCAAAGAGCTGATTTTAAGTAGTTAACAACCTCAACATTTCATTTAACATATTTTAACGCTATAATCAACTAGAGTAAAAAACTTATCCGCATCTTCAACCGTATTTAAAGTATGTATAAAATGAAAAAGTATGTCGCAGCTTTCATGCTAGCTTCTTTTGCAGTTCCTCAGGTTATAGCAAAAAGCAGTACTAGAATAGGATTAAGCTCAAGTTTAGAGGCCTCGCAAACTGCAAAACCAAACCATGCTGTTTTAAATAAACTCTTAAATACCTATGTAAATGGTGCTGGTGTGGTTAATTATAAAGCTTTTTTGAAAGATAAATTAACCTTACAGCAGTATTTAAAATCATTAGCAAATGTTAAGCTTAACACTTTATCTAAAGATGAGCAATTGGCTTTTTGGATAAACATTTATAATGCCGCAACTATAGATCAAATCCTAAGAAATTACCCAGTAAAATCTATCATGGATATTTCTGGAGGGAAAGTTTGGGACCAAAAACTACCTTATACTTTTGCAGGGAAAAGCTATACTTTAAATGAAATAGAGAAGGTAAAACTAATTGAGGAATTAGACGATGCCAGGGTACATTTTGCGGTAAACTGTGCGGCAATATCTTGCCCTAAATTATTAAACAAAGCTTACACAGCAGATAACGTAGAAAGTCTTTTAAATGCAAATACTTCAGCATTTTTAAATGATACAGAGTTTAATAAAATATCTCCCGCAAAGGCTCAATTATCTAATATTTTTAATTGGTATAAAGTAGATTTTGTTAAAGCAGAAGGAAGTGTTGCAGCTTTCGTTAACAAATATGCGAAGTTAAAAATCAAAGAAAATACGCCATTAAACTACATCAATTACAATTGGTCTTTGAATGACAAATAATTTGTAGCTTGTATCCATAAATCATCCAACATGAAAATTGTTATCATTGGTAATGGTATCAGTGGCATTACTACAGCCCGGCATATCCGCAAGCTTAGTAACCACGAAATATTGGTCATTTCATCAGAAACAGAACACTTTTTCTCTCGTACGGCCTTAATGTATATCTACATGGGGCACATGAAATACGAGCATACCAAACCCTATGAAGATTGGTTTTGGGACAAAAACCGTATTGATTTACTATTTGCCAAAGTTGCACAAGTACAGGCCAAACAAAAACAATTACAGCTTGAAGATGGTAGAATGATAACTTTTGATAAGCTGGTAATTGCAACAGGCTCTACTCCTAAAACGCTAGAATGGCCTGGTGTAAATTTAAAAGGTGTGCAAGGTTTATATAGCAAACAAGATGTAGATTTGATGGAAGAAAACACCAAAGACATTACTGATGCCGTTATTGTAGGTGGTGGTTTAATTGGGATAGAAATGGCAGAAATGCTACGTTCTAGAAATATCAATGTACATTTTTTAATAAGAGAACAATATTATTGGAATAGTGTATTACCCAAAGAAGAAGCCAGTTTAATCAATAATCATATAGCTGCTCATCACATCCATTTACATACAAACACACAATTAAAAGAAATTATTGGCGATGAAAATGGCAAAGTGAAAGCCGTAATAACTCATGATGGTATAGAAATAGCTTGTCAGTTTGTAGGCTTAACCATCGGGGTAAACCCCAATATAAATTTCCTTCAAAATAGCGAAATTGAAACCGATAGAGGTGTTCTGATAAATGAATATCTAGAAACTAACCATCCTGATATTTATGCCCTTGGAGATTGTGCGCAATTTAGACACCCTAAAAACTTACACCCTGCGGTAGAACAACTTTGGTATACCGGTAAAATGCAAGCCGAAACTTTAGCGCAAAATATTTGTGGTGATAAAAGGGCCTATGAAAGAGGTGTTTGGTTTAACTCGGCCAAGTTTCTGGATATAGAGTATCAAACCTATGGCTACATGTTTAACAAACCTTTGGAAGGTGAACAAAGCTTTTATTGGGAACATCCGAAAGGAAAAATAGCTTGTAGAATAAATTTTAAAGCAACAAGTAAAGCTGTTACCGGGTTTAATTTTTTAGGGATGCGCTTTAGACAACAAACAGCAAACGACTGGATAAAAAATGAAATGCCTTTACAAAACGTTATGCAAGAATTAGAAAAAGGTTTTTTTGACCCAGAGTTTTTTGAAAATCATTACTTAGCAATTGTAGAGAAATTTAATACCGATTATCCTGAAATGGCAATTTCGGTGAAAAAGAAAAAGAAGTTTTTAATCTGGTAAAGATAGAAAGATGAGTAAAGATATTTCCTTGGCTGTAACCGATGGTTCGGGAGCTAATAAACTTCAAAAAACAGGCATTGCTCTTTTGGCATTTGGCGTACTAGCTACTATTATAGCTGCTTTTGGTGCTGGTGCTACGCAACCTGTATTATTTTTTTGGCTATCTGTAGGTTTCATAAGTGCCGGAACTTTGGTTTATGCCTACCCATATTTTCAGCATGAAGCGGGTATAAAAAACAATAACATCTTTAAAAACGGGATGACCAACAGAGGTGCCTTAGCTTGGTTTACAGGGCTAGTTCTTACTGGTTTTTACATCATTTTATATTGGTTTCCGCAGTATTTGGAAGGCTTAATCAGGATGTGTGACCCTTTGAGCTGGCTGCTTAGAAATAAAGCTGCCGACCAATGGTTTCTTTACGGAACTTTATATACGCTGGCGGTTTTAGTTATGGGATTTAGGTTTATTGGAAAATACAGACATAACCGCTATCAAATTATCCGTACCCTTTCGGTGATGTTTTTTCAGTTGGGTTTTGCCTTTGTTTTACCCGGATTGCTACTGATGTTTAATCAACCTGAATTCTATTTCTCTTATTTCTGGCCTTTAAAATATGGCTATTTATGGCCAAACGATATTAATTACGTAGTTTCTTCTGGAGGTTTGGGCTATTTCATGATTTTTTGGGGAGCTATCATGACTTTTATTGCCACACCTTTACTTACCTACAAGTATGGTAAAAGGTGGTATTGCTCTTGGGTTTGTGGCTGCGGAGGTTTGGCAGAAACTATGGGCGACCCTTACAGGCAACTTTCTGATAAATCTTTAAAAGCTTGGAAAATAGAACGCTATACCGTACATGGTGTTTTAGTTTTCATCATCATCACCACCATCATGTTATGGCTTAATTCTGCTTGGGAAGGTGGCTTACTAGGCACATGGTCTGGCAATTTTTCCCAATGGTATGGCTTTTTTATAGGCTCAATTTTCTCTGGAGTTATTGGTACAGGCTTCTATCCCATTTTTGGAAATCGCGTTTGGTGTAGGTTTGGATGCCCAATGGCTGCTATTTTAGGTTTATTTCAAAGATTTAAATCTAAATTTAGGATAACTACCAACGGCGGACAGTGCATTTCTTGCGGCAATTGCTCTACCTATTGTGAAATGGGTATTGATGTAAGAGCTTACGCACAAAAAGGCGAAAATATCATCAGAGCTTCTTGTGTTGGTTGTGGTGTATGCTCGGCAGTTTGCCCAAGAGGTGTTCTTAATTTAGAGAATTTGAGGGACGAGAAGTAAATAGTACTGAGTAGAAAGTAGAAAGAGCCTAAAAAACGAATATTTAGGGACTGACTTTTAAGTAAAAAGTATTGAGTACAAAGTAGAAAGAACCTAAAGAGCAGATATTTTAGGAAGTTCCTTTGAAAATTAAATATGTCTTTCCGAAGAACGAAGGACGGCCTATGAAGATTTGGAAGCGAAGTCAAATAAATCTTTTGCAAAAACTTTCATAGAGAACTAGCGGAAAACAATCCGACGGGTGTTTTAGATACTTTCATCAAGCAAAAACATTCACACCACTCAGGATTGTGGATGAAGATTTATTTAGACGAAACGACAAATATTCATCAGCCTTGAATTTTTGGGAACTTTTTTTTAAGAAAAAAGTGCCTAGGGCTGGCCGCCTATGAGGCCGGAAAGCCTTGAGCGAAAAAGCTATTACAAGAAGAAAGAAGCCACTACCCGGCTAGGGTTGGGAAGCCTTGGGCGTAATAGCCCATTAGTTCACAATCTCCATAAAACAATAATTATCCGCCTCAAGAGCCGGCGGGGCCCATTACTTTTTAGAGGAAAAAAGTAATCAAAACCCTTGAGCAATCCCGCTGGAGCCTTTGCCGCACAAAACTCACCCACACTCAAAAACAGTGAGCGCTTATTTTTGCTAGCAAGTGATTTAGGAAGGTTTTTACAAACTCGAACGCAAAACCGCATTCGCTATAGGCTTGGAAGTGCAAGATTTTTTAATTTCTGCTGCTGTTTTTTCGTCCTTTCCGGCTCTGGGGGATTGCTCATGCGCTTCGGGATAGCCTGTTTTTTATGAATGGTTGTTCCTGTCTGGGTGTAGAAAGTATAAAGAACCTAAAATTGAGATTTTTAGGAACTGCCTTTGAACATAAAACTTATCTTTCCGAAGAACGAAGGACGGCCTATGAAGATTTGGACATGGAGTCAAATAAATCTTTTGCAAAAACTTTCATAGAGAACTAGCGGAAAACAATCCGACGGGTGTTTTAGATACTTTCATCAAGCAAAAACATTCACACCACTCAGGATTGTGGATGAAGATTTATTTAGACGAAACGACAAATATTCATCAGCCTTGAATTTTTGGGAACTTTTTTTTAAGAAAAAAGTGCCTAGGGCTGGCCGCCTATGAGGCCGGAAAGCCTTGAGCGAAAAAGCTATTACAAGAAGAAAGAAGCCACTACCCGGCTAGGGTTGGGAAGCCTTGGGCGTAATAGCCCATTAGTTCACAATCTCCATAAAACAATAATTATCCGCCTCAAGAGCCGGCGGGGCCCATTACTTTTTAGAGGAAAAAAGTAATCAAAACCCTTGAGCAATCCCGCTGGAGCCTTTGCCGCACAAAACTCACCCACACTCAAAAACAGTGAGCGCTTATTTTTGCTAGCAAGTGATTTAGGAAGGTTTTTACAAACTCGAACGCAAAACCGCATTCGCTATAGGCTTGGAAGTGCAAGATTTTTTAATTTCTGCTGCTGTTTTTTCGTCCTTTCCGGCTCTGGGGGATTGCTCATGCGCTTCGGGATAGCCTGTTTTTTATGAATGGTTGTTCCTGTCTGGGTGTAGAAAGTATAAAGAACCTAAAATTGAGATTTTTAGGAACTGCCTTTGAACATAAAACTTATCTTTCCGAAGAACGAAGGACGGCCTATGAAGATTTGGACATGGAGTCAAATAAATCTTTTGCAAAAACTTTCATAGAGAACTAGCGGAAAACAATCCGACGGGTGTTGTAAATACTTTCATTAAGCAAAAACATTCACACCACTCAGGATTGTGGATGAAGATTTATTTAGACGGAACGACAAATATTCAATAGCCTTGATTTTTTGTTTACTTTTTTATCAAGAAAAAAGTAAATAGGGTTGGCCGCCTATGAGGCCGGAAAGCCTTGTGCGAAATTGCCATTTCCAAACGCTTCACTTAGCTCAGTAATTTTTAATGATAATAATTACCCGCCTCTATCGCCGGCGGGGCTCGTTCCTTTTGCGGGACCAAAAGGAACCAAAAGTCCTGAACAATCCCACTGGAGCCTTTGCCGCACAAGACTCTCCCACACTCAAAAACAAGGAGCGCTTATTTTTGCTAGGTTATAGTTTTTGTACGTTAGTGTAAACTCGAACGCAAAACCACATTCGCTATAGGCTTTATTTAAGTAAAAAGTCAAAAGTATAAAGTAAAAAGATGCCTAAATATTAGATATTTCGGCCTAACAACCTAATCAACTAGTAACGAATAACTAATTGTTGCCCATGCGCTTCGGTTTAGACTGTTATTTATGAATGGTTGTTTCTTTCAAGACGGCAAAAGTATAAAGAACCTGAAATGTGGATATTTAGGAAGCTCCTTTGAAAATTAAATATGCCTTTCCGAAGAACGAGGACGGCCTATGAAGATTTGGAAGTGAAGGCAAATAAATCTTTTGCAAAAACTTTCATAGAGAACTAGCGGAAAACAATCCGACGGGTGTTGTAGATACTTTCATCAAGCAAAAACATTCACACCACTCAGGATTGTGAATGAAGATTTATTTAGACGGAACGACAAATATTCAATAGCCTTGCCTGCCTGCCGGTAGGCAGGATTTATTCATTTTTTGGTTATGGCTTTCTTAGGTATTCATGAACTCGTTCCTCGTTTTTTGGGCACTTTTTTATCAAGAAAAAAGTAAATAGGGTTGGCCGCCTATGAGGCCGGAAAGCCTTGTGCGAAAAAGCTATTACAAGAAGAAAGAAGCCACTACCCGGCTAGGGTTGGAAAGCCTTCTGCGTAATAGCTAATTTTAAAATATCAAGACCTCTTCCACCATTTCACTACCTCAAACCAAATAACACTTATAAAACCTACAACAAAAGCAAGCAATAATTGAGTTACACCTAAGCTTTCAAACTCGAAGAAATTTGTAAAAGCAGGGATATAAAGTAAGGCAAATAAAATAACTAGTGTGATTGCAATTATAACAGAGACTAATGAATTTTTATAAAATAGCGTGGTAAAAATGCTATAATAAAAAGAGCGATTAGCTAAGGTTAAGAAGATATTAGCGAAAATAAGGGTTGTAAAAACCATCGTCCTACAAAGCTCTTCTGATAGCTGCTGATGAATAGCGTATTGATAAACAAACAAAGTTCCGGCTGTAATGGCTAAACCTTGTATCACACTCGTAAATAACTCTTTACCATTAAAGAAACTTACTGTAAATGGTCTTGGCGCTTGCAACATGCTGTTTTGCTCTATAGGTTCATTCTCATATATGATAGAGCAAGTTGGCCCCATAATCAGCTCAAGAAAAATCACATGAATAGGGGAAAATATATTTGGATACAACCATCCTAAAGCTAGAGGAATAAAAACCGTTAAAATAATAGGAATATGTATCGAAATGATATACTGAATAGCCTTTTTTAAATTGGTATAAATTCTTCTACCCATGGCTATGGCATCTAACATCTTAGATAAATCATCTTCAACTAAAATTAAAGAAGCTGCCTGTTTCGCAATTTCAGTTCCTTTTTTACCCATAGCGATACCGATATGAGATGCTTTTAAAGCCGGACCATCGTTAACGCCATCGCCTGTCATGGCTACAATTTCCTGATTACTTTTTAAGGCATTAATGATTTTGAGTTTAGCCTCTGGAAACATCCTGGTGAAAACTGCATTTTCTTGTACAGCTTTTACAAGCTCTTCATCATTTAACTGCATCAATTCATCGCCACTTATACCTTTATCGTAACCTTTAAAATCAATTTCTTTAGCTATAGCTTTAGTTGTTAAAGCATTATCGCCCGTTACAATTTTCACTTTTATACCCGCTTGATAGAAACCATGAAGCACTTCAGAGATATTATTTTTTGGTGGGTCATAAAAGGCAACCAACCCTACAAACTGAAAATCAAAATCTTGCTGTTGTTGAGGAAAATCATCGCCCCTAAAATCAGACTTTGCTACACCTAATACCCTAAAACCTTCAAAAGCCATTTCTGCTATTGCTTTTTGGATGCTATTCTTTTCATCCTCGGTAAGCTGACAAACGGCTATAATAGCTTCCGGTGCACCTTTTGCAGCAATTATTCTTTCTTTTTGTTGATTTTCAAAAACATGTGTCATCATAGGTGGCTTACCTCCTAGCGGATACTCATGATACATCTGAAAATCGGGTCTTTTATCGCTATCCGTAGCTTTTTTATAGGCTTGATGAAGGGCAATTTCCATCGGGTCGAAGGGATTAGGCTCACTAGCCCACATAGCTACTTCTATCAGATTTTTTTCCTCTGGCTTAACATCTTCTTGAAAAGTACTTACCTGATTAGCGCTCAATAAAAATAATCGGGCTAAAGCCATTTTATTTTCTGTAAGTGTACCTGTTTTATCTGTACAAATCACTGTTGCGCTACCCAAAGTTTCTACGGTTTTCATTTGCTTTACCACAACACCCATTTTCATCAATCGCCAAGCACCTAAGGCCATAAAAGTCACAAATGCTACCGGTATTTCTTCTGGCAAAATACTCATAGCTAGGGTTAAAGCTTTCAATAAGCTATCTGGCAGGTTGTAAGATTTTAGATAATTTAAAGCCCAAACAATCGCAAATACAAGGGCGCCAATAATCACCATCCTCTTAACAAAATAGCCAATCTGTATTTCTAGAGGTGTTTTTTCTTCTTCGATATCGCCAAGGCTTTTCCCTATTTTACCCAATTTAGTAGCTTTCCCAATAGCCGTAACTTGTATTAAAGCCATACCACTTGCCACCTGGGAGCCCTGATAAAGCTCCCTATTGTCTTTATGATTTTTAAAAACGGCAAAAGACTCTCCGGTAAGTACCGCTTCATTCACAGAAAAATCATTCCCTTTCACCATCATACCATCTGCGGTAATGGTAGTGCCTTCCTCGGCAATTAAAAAATCTCCAATAACCAAATCTTCGGTTTTTATAGCGATAATTTCACCATCTCTGACAACCTTGCAAACCGGCTGTGTAAACTCTTTGAGCTTTTCTAAAGCTGTTTTACTTCTATAATCTTGATAAATAGAAATGGTAGCAACAAGCACAATAGCTACGGCAAGAAATAGGGCGTCCTCAGGCTCGCCACTGATGAGGTATATGAAAGAAGCCGCAAAAAGTAAAATCACCATAGGTTCTTTTACCAAGCCGACTAAAGAGGTTACAAAACTATTTTGCTTTTTATAAACGACCTTATTATCACCATGGCTCAATCTTGATTGCAGTACTTCTTCTGTACTTAAACCTGAGATTTGAAATGGGTTATTGGGAGTCATGAGGGGGTGAATATGAGTATCTCTAATGTTTTGGTTGTGATGATTAAATATAGTGATTAATCTTGTAGAGGTTTATAAATGATTTCTTTTCTATTTGTTAACTTATAGACTGAGTTGTTTTTACAAAACGGAAAGTGTTGTTAAAACGTTAAAGATGTATATGCTTTTAGTTTATCTTTCAAGTATATCAATCATTAGTTTTTCGTTTTCTTTCATTTTACTACAAAAATCAAAAAAACTACTAGTCTGCTGAGGAATAGAAAGTGTCCAAATACTTACTTCTCCATCGTAACCATTTAGTTGTCCAATATTTGTTTTCTCTGCTCTAAATTCATCATCGTCAGAAGGACATATAAAACCGCCTATTTGAGCCGTTTTAACATACATGTATGAAATTATTTGGTTCATATCATTTCTGTCAATATTTTCAGCTTTTTTTCCTGCTAACCTTTTATATTTAGCATCCAATATGAAATTTTCTTTCCAAAAGTCAGGAAATCTTTTCCCAATTAAATTTTTAAACAAATATATTGCTCCTTTTGAACTTTTATTTTGCGGATGATTAAACCCGCACTTAATTAAAAAAGTATTGAGATACTCTTCCCATAACCATGCACCATCAAAGAGTAATCCATAAACTTTATCCTTTTCCTTTCCATATTTTAAACCTTCATACCTCAAGATTTGCATGCAAATCTTTTTTAATGATTTATACTCAAAATAATAGGGATGAGAAAAAGGTTTTAGGTTCTTATTTACAATAGAGATTCTCTGTCCGTATTCATAACTTGGCGTAACTTGAAGTATTTGATTTACAAAAGTTTGCGTTTCTAAATCGAGATTTAAAATACCTTGTGTATACTTGTGCTGTTTTATAAATTCAATTGTATGCCTAATTAATTGCGTGATTTTATTATCAAAACTATGTTCTCGAACGCGATAAGCAATACTTCCAATAAAAGGAATATTCTTTCTTAAATGCCGATTTATATCAATTGTTCCTCTAACATTTGAATCATTATAATTTTGTTTGTGATACTCTTTATATAAACCTTGTCTTAAGGCTTTTTTCAAATAGAATGGAAACATATATAACAGAAAATCAAATACTGATTCATTATTAATACCATGTTTCAAATCAAATAGGTTAATTGAAAATACTTTTTGAAGCATATAATGCAAAAAATAGTCATTGTTATTTTTTGCAAATCTTGAATGAATAGTAATCTCAGTATTATTTATGCCAACAAAACCCATAATATTACCAGTTGTCAGAATAGAACCATCCAGTGAAAAAATATGCTCCTCACTAATTTTATCGCAAGTTTGGTTTAAATCGTTTGGGAATATGAGCAAATTAGGATTGTCCTCCAAAATCAAATCGCTTATCTTTTTATTAGCAATCAAATTAAGGTCAGGCAAAAAATCCTTTTCAATATCCTTTCCGCAGTTATTATCAGTCGTTATCAACATTACTTTAGGATTAAATGACACCTTCGTAAGCCGTTTTCAATTCATTTAATCGTGAATCACTGTCAGGAAAGCCCCGTAAATATTCAAACAATAGGCCTTCTAAGTGATTATCCCATAGCTGGTCAAAACTTCCTTCGTAGTTTTTAAGTTTTAGAAAATATGCAGGTCCAATATGAAAAGCAGAATTTAAACCCTGAATTGATTCGATTTTTGTATTTAGTGATAACATTCTTTTTAAAGCTTCATCTTTCCAATCATCAATTACACCATCCCACATAGAAATTCTATCAATAGCTTTTATTTCTTTCCATGCAAAGCGCCTACGCATTGCAAAATCAAAAGATTCGACACTACGGTCAATATCATTCATTGTCCCTATAATATAAACATTTTCTGGAATATAGAACCCCTCTTTAAAATCATTTCCATCATTTTGAAGGTTTGTGTACTGTGTTTTTACTCGCCCTTTTTCACCTCTATATCCTGCATCTATTGAGAAAAACAGTTCACCGAAAACCTTTGATATTTCTGCTCTATTAATCTCATCAATAATGAAAACAAAAAAGTTATTTTCAGCCTCTTGTAATATTGTTCCTTCTTGATAATCTTTTAATTGAAAATTTTCTTTCATGTATTCAACAACATCCTCCATATCTTTTTGAAAAGCCCCAGAAGGTCTTGCTTTTTTATTTTGGTATGCGTCATAAACATTTTGCTTGGTAATTGTAAAATTATATTGAGATGGAGTATTTGTTGACGAATATTTGAGAGAATCCTTAGTTGAAAGGCTAAAATCCCAAGAACCAATTTTTGTTAACTGACCACTTGCTAAATTATCTTTTACTAAAACAAGCAGTTTATCCCACGTTTCGTCAAAATTATCAACTTTATTGGTCGTATTTGCTTTTAGTGCTTTACGACAAAACTCTTTAAAAGCTCCATCTTTTCTTCCAAATCCAATATTACCATTATCGTCAGGTGCGGTTGGTCTTAAACCTTCAACAAAATCCGTATAATCGTATGAAGGATGGAACTGAACAAATTCAGTTACTGCATTTAATGCTTTAGCAATTTCTTTTGCTAAATATGTTTTACCTGTCCCTGGTGCTCCTGTAAGAATTAAATTCTTATTGTTCAAAAGCAAGTCAATATATTTTTGCATATAAGCTTCATTTTTTTGAGTTAATTGTCTCTCTTTTTCAAAATATTCTTTTAAATACCAAGCAAATAAAGAACTGTGCCATGAATCTTTGAACTCAACATGCGAATTACAATAGTTAATAAAATTAAAATTGTCGCTTAACCATTCTTCTTGAATTATTGGATAATCAGGAAGTCTATTCTTTAAATTAGCAATTACATCTCTTAAATATCTGTAATTTACTACTGTTGTTACTAAGTTTGGAAGAAATGCCGCAACAACTCTGTTAGTTCCAGAAGGTCTATTCCCCGAAGTTTGTTTACCAAAAAAACTAAAATTTCCTGATATTGAGCTTTACTTATTTGGTTTTCTTCTGCAATGCTTTTTATTATTGGTTGTATTTCAGACCAGTTGTTTTTAATTTTCTCAAATTCTTCCCAAGTAAAATTTCCTTGCTGCAAATCTGAAATACCATTTTTAGTTGTATCCTTTACTAATTTTTGAAATACTGTATCTGTCCAATTATTATTTATTGTTTGTTCTTTAAATTCTTGCACAGACTTTTTGTATGAGGGAAACCAATCAAAAAAGACCCAATTTTTATTTTCAATTGCTTCATCATATATTTTTTGTAACAAATGCTTACCTTTTAAATTCAATTCTTCCATTGCTTGCACTAATTCAGGTCGTAACGTCCATTCAAAAAAACCTCCTATATATCTCCCTTGCATTGGGATTATCCAATATGATGGTTTTCCGTCTGTACCAATTATTTCAAAGCGGTTTAGTTTTTTCTGAACGGCTTTTGCAAAATTTGTTATTGTACTGTTATATGATTGTGGAGAAACATTGTATTTATCTCCAAGAGCTTTGCATGTTGATTTGTGATTAGGTTCAGAATAAAATTTAATTAACACATCCCTATAGTTCTCATTTAGTAAATTTTCATCTTGAAGTATAACTTTCCATTCATTTATTGAAATATCTATATCGCAAACATATTCTCCATTGCTTAGAGTAACCCTTTTAATATTCATTTAAAGTATTTTATTTTATGACTATTATGTCTATTGAACATTTATCACTTACTTATAATCATCCAAAATAACCCTACTCCACCTTCCTCACCAACAAAAACCAATGATTTTCTAAAGGCAAATAACCATAATCATAACAAAATGTGTATACGCTACCTTTTTGTGTAGTGAATTGATGGGTATGATAAGAAAAATTAAAACCCGCTTTTTGCAATTTTTCTAAGGTGGTTTTAGTTTTTCCTTCGGGATTTAGCTTTTCCAAAATCTTTTTATTACGCAGTAAAATAGCGTTTACCGTTTTTATAAAACTGTTGTTTTTGTTTTTATTCTTGTTATTATGATTACTGCGACATTGGTCATCGCAAAATTTCTTATCAATTCTGCCCATAATAGGCTTACCACAGTCTAGACAATTTTTACTCATAGGTTATAAGTTTAAACACTAAGATAATACTTAAGTTGATTTAATCAAATTATCCGTGTATACCCGGATATATACGGATATATCCGTTTAATATCCGGCTAATTTTCTGGCAGCTCCACATCTTTGTATCGTCGGTTGGCAAGGAAGCTAGCTGGTCGTTAAACATCAAGAAACATTAACATTTAAAAAATTAAGATCATGAGTACTTTAAAAAACAACGTAACATTAATTGGATTTTTAGGCGCAGACCCAGAAGTTAAAGAACTTGCAAAAACAAAGAAAAAACTAGCTCGAGTACGTATCGCCACCAATGAGACTTATAAAAATGATAAAGGCGAAAAAGTTGAGGAAACCCAATGGCATCAATTGGTTTTTTGGGATAAACAAGCCGGCATTGCAGAAAAATATTTAAAGAAAGGAAGCGAGGTTGCTATCTCAGGTAAATTGGTTAATAATTCTTATACAGATAAAGAAGGTATCAAACGTTACTCTACAGAAATTGTAGTAAGCGAAATTTTAATGCTAGACAAGAAGTAGTATTTATGCTAGCTGCCAGCACAATATCAGGAGAGGTTGTATATAAGTAGTCTTATACAGTCTCTCCCTTATAAATGAGTTGGGAAAAAGAAACTCTTGTACTTGTCAAAATTGAGCTTTAAAATATTTTCTTTTAATCTTCGCTATATTTCAGATGTGATTGATTACTTTAGCTATCAGTAGCCACAACCCCGGGTGGCTTTGTTAAACCTATTCATCAAAAATAAAATGAAGAAAATTTTTATTGCACCATTACTGCTATGCAGTATGCTAGCCTTATCAGCTATGCGAAGTACTATCGGGGAAACTCAAAAAATGTTTGAGCAAGCAAGGGTTAAGAAAGAAAAAGATGCTCCTATTGCGAAAAAAGGTAAACTCCTTTTTAAGGACGATTTTAACAACGGCATGGTTTATTCTAAGGAATATCAACAAGTGGCTGATGGTTGGCGGGTAAGGGCTAATCATGCCAAATGGAAGCAAGAAAATAATTCGGTAAAAAGCATTTTTGAAAGTGGTCACATGCCTGTACTTACCTATGAAGGTAATTTTAAAGATGCCATTATAGAATTAGAGTTTAAATTTTTTGCACAAGAAGGTAAATGGTCTGCTTGTAGAATTTCTGCAACAAATCCTCAGCTTAATCCAAGAGCTTATGCAGCTTCTGTTTGGGCAAATGCTAACAATACTGGGCGGGCATTAGGTATGGTATTAGAACATGATGAATGGAAACCAGGTGTTATCACTACCGTGATGAACAAACCGGCTACTTTTGAACCCGGAAAATGGTATACCTTGCGTTTAGAACTTATAGGAAATGTGGTAAGGGCAACTTGTAATGGTGTTACTGTAATAGGCACACATGAAAAATTTGGAATCCCTAAAAACAGTATTTCTTTAGGTGTTGGCACTAGCCCGCATGAGTTAAGAAAGTTTAGAGTTTATGAAGCTAGTAAAAAATAATATCCTAAGCTATCTAACTCATAAATAAGCTATAAAGGCAGCATCACCTTTATTTTTGTTTGTGCTACCTGATATTAAAATAAAAAGCAGTGTCATCCAAAAAATGACACTGCTTAAATTTCTAAAGTTTTAAAACTAAGCTTCTGTTTGAACTCCAGCAAATTCTTCAATCATGCTGCGGTTAAAAGCTGGAATATCTTCTGGAGAACGACTGGTTACTAAACCTTCATCTACCACGACTTCGCTATCTTCCCATAAGGCTCCGGCATTTATCAAATCTGTTTTGATAGATGGATAAGAAGTAATTTTCCTACCTTCTAAAAGCCCCGTTTCTATTAATAATTGCGGTCCATGGCAGATAGCGGCAACAGGCTTTTGAGCATCAAAAAATGCTTTCACAAATGCTACACAATCTTGGTTTTTACGCATAAAATCAGGGTTCATTACACCGCCTGGTATAAGTAAAGCATCATAATCATCAGCTTTAGCATCAGTTAAATGAATATCCACTTTAACTTCTATCCCCCAGTTATCCTCATTCCAAGCTTTAATTTTATCTTTTTGTGGCGATACAATGTGTACCAACGCACCAGCTTCGTGTAAAGCATTTTTAGGTTCTGTAAGTTCAGATTGCTCAAAACCATGATCACTTAAAATAGCGATTCTTTTATGACTTAATTTTCCCATGACAATGTTTTTTAGGTGAAACATATTTGAGAATAAGCAAACACTAAACCAAAACAATCATACCAGACTTTTAAGCCAGTGTAAATATTGGAATTCTGGCTTGTTTTAATGTTTGATTAAGGATATGCTGATTGATAAAATACCTATTTAAAAATGTTTTTTTCTTTAACAAGAAAATCATATCAACCTCAAAATCTTCTGTAAATTGCATCACAGATTCTTCATAACTCTCGCCCTGAAGCATATGTATAGAAAACTTATAAATGCCAAAAAGCTTCCCTTTTTCTACCTCGTTTTTAAATTGCGATATTAAAGTTGCAACTTTTGCTATGGGCATTGCAGCAACCAATCTTATTTCTGTTTGGGCTTGTACCAACAATTGGTCTAACATATTTTTTAAAATAGCAACGCAGTTTACATTTTCTTCTAAAATAAAACTGATGTTTTTGGGAGTATCAGTAAGTGGAACTTCTGGAACATACAACACCGGATAAGCGCTCTCGTCTAGCAATTTCAATAGCTTTTGCTCATCACTATTGGCGGCACTTTTAAATACTGTTTTACAGTGTAAAATCAAATCTATCTCTTTACTAGTGATGATTTGCGATAAAATTGAAGCGGATAAACCATATTGATGTTCTATCTGGATGCCTGAAATACGAAGTGGGAATAATAAAGTAAGCCTTTGTACAGCCTCATGAAATTCGGCCGGAATATGCTCATTTTCATCTGATTTTCTTGATAGCATCAACAAATCTGAAATAGCGTCTGGTAATGGCAAAACATGCAACAGTGTAATATTAAAAGCATAGCCTTTAAACTGATGCAAAGCATATTGTACCACACTTAAAGAACCAACGGTTAAATTGGTAGGAACTAAAATATTTTTGATTGTCTTCATAATCTCCATTGTTTTTCATAAATATCTGTTACAACACTTAAAACAGATTTAAACAGAAATTAAAAAGCAATTAAACAGATTAGAAGGACATTAAATTTTACAAGCACTTTAAAATTTTAATGATGTATTAAACTAAAAAAACCGTTTTATAGGGATTATATAACATTAGAGGATTTTAATCATATAGATGAGACTCTTTCTAGTGAGATTAAGTCTTCTTGTTGAAATATACATAAACATCTGTACCCTTACTCTCAACAGATTGTATGTCCAAAATAGCTTGATGTACTTTAAAAATACGATATGAAAGTGGTAGCCCCAACCCAAAGCCCATCCTATCACCATGATTGGAGGCTCTAAAGAAAAGTTCAAAAATATGTTCTAAATCTTTTTGTGGGATACCGATACCCTGGTCTGACACAAGTATGCATATTTTATCCTTTTTAGTAGACAATTTAACTAAAACCGGCTTATTATCAGAGTATTTACAAGCATTTTGAATAATATTATTAATAGCCAATCTTAACAAGGGTTCTGTACCAAAAAGTGCTAAATCAGAAGCTTGTTCTGGTAGTTCAGAAAAATCTAATTGAACCCGGTTATCTGGATTGGTAACATTTAAATCCTCTATGATAGATAGCAATAACTCATCTAACCTAATGACATCATTTAACTGCTTTTTATAGTTATAGCCAGATTGGGCCAATTTTAATAAACCATTTATTATATCATTTAAGCGTGATGCTTGCTTATAAACAAGTTCTAAAGCTTCTTTGTTATCCCCCTGCGGATTCATTAGTGCTAATTCTGCCGCACCTAAAATAGCTGTTAGAGGTGTTCTTAATTCATGCGAAGCGTTGCTTACAAAGTTATTTTGAATTTGGAAAGCCGTTTCTAGTCTATCTAGCATATTGTTAAATGTAATAGCTAGCTTCTCCATTTCTCCTTTAGCCTTTTTTGATGGATCTAAACGTAAATCAAGGTTATAAGCGCTAATATTATTCACTTTGGTTATCATTTTAGAAATTGGAGCAGTAAAACGAATAGCAAACCAATTCCCAATAAAATAAGACAATAAGCTCATTACCAAAAAACAAAACAATAAAATAAACTTTAAGCGCTGTAAATCTTGTTTACCTACTGGGTCTGTAGCACTAATAGCAACGATATAAGTTTCATTGGGAGAATTTCTGTAAAGTGTGGCTACAAAATAAGTTCCGTATTGGGTATACTCTGCATAATTACTTTGTATAACTTTTCTTATTAATACCGATGGAAGATTTGCATCTGCATCTAGAATAGGTTTTCCGTTTTCTACTTTAATGATGTGTTCTTTCTCATTAGGTAAAGCTTGCAAATGTTGTTTTCTTACCTCTTGATAAATGTTATTACTTAATTTATCGGCCCCAAATACCGCCTTTGCAGCTACTTCAGAGCGTAATTTTAGTCGAGTAAAATATTCTTGACGGGTGTATTTCTCAGTTAAAAAATACATCATCAAACCAATCATCAAAAAAATTAATGCTGTTAAACCAGTAAAAGCTAATGTTATCTGTTGTTTAAAACTCATATTCGTCGTTCAAGATATAACCCATGCCTACTTTGGTGTGGATAAGCTTTTGACTTGCGTTTTTATCTATTTTCTTACGAAGATAATTTACATAAACATCAACCACGTTGGTACCTAAATCATAAGTAACATCCCAAACATTTTCTAAAATATCTATTCTTGATAATACTTTTTTCTTGTTTTTGATAAAATACTCTAACAACCTATACTCCGTGGCGGTTAAATTAATAGCCTCGCCATTTCTAAAAACAGTTCTAGCCTCGGAGTTAAATTCTAAATCGGCAATTTTAATGGTATTGTTTTCCTTGGGTAAAACAGCTTGCTTTCTTCTTAACAAAGCCTTTATACGGGCTAGAAGCTCTACCAATTTAAAGGGTTTAGCTAGGTAATCATCTGCACCAACATCTAAACCTGTAACTACATTTTCTGTTGAGTCTAGCGCACTTAACATTAAAATGGGGACAGTGTAATCCTCACTTCTCAACCTTCGGCAAACTTCAATACCATTTTTTTCTGGCAGCATGACATCAAGTAAGACTAAATCAAAATGATGCTCGAGGCACATTTTTAAGGCCGTATTGCCATCCATAGCTACACTAACCGTATAATTTTCTTGTTCAAGTGCTTTTTTAATCACTTTAAGAACATCAAATTCATCTTCAACAATTAATATATTCATGGATGTTTATTTAAGCACTTCTTGGCAATTTGCCTATTTGATATTAAAATGAAATTAGAAAAAAGTATCGAGCTTATTTAATTTACATTTAACAAACATTTTTTACTTCATTTTTCGCTTTAAGTTTCATTTTCTCATTTAGGATTTCTAAAAAACGTTCAAACTTTTATCTTTGATACAAAAATTAAGAAGTTTTGAAGAAACGCATAGCTATTTTCGCCTCTGGTTCGGGCTCTAATGCCCAAAAAATCATGGAATATTTCAAAAAAAGTAATGATGCAGAAGTTGCTATTGTTTTAACCAATAATCCTGATGCTTACGTACTGCAAAGAGCAGATAACTTTGAAATTCCGTCTCATGTTTTTGATAGAAAAGAATTTAGAGAGACCGATGACGTGGTACAATTACTCAAAAACTTACAAATAGATTTAATTGTACTTGCGGGCTTTTTATGGTTGGTTCCTGAAAACTTATTAAAAGCATTCCCTAATAAAATCATCAATATACATCCATCATTATTACCTAAATACGGTGGTAAAGGTATGTATGGAGATAAAGTGCATTTAGCTGTTCTAGAAAATAAAGAGCTAGAATCTGGCATTACCATCCATTTTGTAAACGAGCATTTTGACGAAGGAGAAGTTATACAACAAGCGAGGTTTAAAATTGAAGCCACAGACGATTTAGAAATGATAAAGTTTAAAGGGCAGCAGTTAGAACATCAACACTTCCCTAAAGTTATTGAGGGCTTAATCAAAAAGATGAAAACCATTTAAGATTTTGGGGCTGTTCTTAGCTTATCGCTATCCCAGCCGCTATCTCTTTCTAAAATTCCTTCGTCTTTAATATCCCGTAAAATAAGCTCTTCTAACTCGGTTATTTTTTCTTTCGCTACGCTGATGTAAGATTTGCTATCATGCCTGTGTTTGATTAAATCTGCCAGAACACGCTCATCATGCTTTAAAAAAGTACGGGCCGCCCTGTGTGTTTGATAAGCTCTAAAACCAATCATTTGTAAAGCATCGGCACCTAAACGCAAAGAAGAATCAAGCGTTTCACGATAAATAAAATCCACACCAGACTCCATCAAATCAAAAGAATCATTACGATCATACGCTCTAGACAATATTTTCAGATGAGGGAAATTCTTCTTTACCATAGCTACCATTTCTAAACATTGTTGTGGTGTATCCATCGCAATGATAATGATTTTAGCGGTTTCTGCTCCTGCGGCTTTCATTAAATCAAACCTCGATGCATCACCATAATAAACCTTATAGCCAAATCTTCTTAATAGCTCTACCCTATCAGAATCGTTATCTAATACTGTTGCAGATACACCGTTGGCCCTTAAAAAACGACCAACAATATTACCATACCTGCCAAAGCCTGCAATAATAACCGGGTTTTTATCATGAATTTCATCAGCCCTACGGTTTGATTTTTCTTTGGTGAAATACTTAGGTAAGATAAGCCTTTCATTCACCACAAAGAATAGCGGTGTAAGCGCCATACTAAGCGCAACTACTGCAATTAATAAATCTATATCTCCGGCACTAATTAAGGCATACTGACCAGCAAAAGAAAAAAGTACAAAAGCAAATTCACCCATTTGCGCTAAAGAAACTGCAAAGAGCATATTCTGGTCGCCTTTTAAACCGAAAGATTTTCCTAGCACATACAAGATAATACCTTTTAAGAACATCAAACCTAAAACCAAGGCAATTACTAACAGAAAATTATCTTTTACTAAGCCAAAATCTATGGTAGACCCAACAGATATAAAGAATAAGCCTAATAATAAACCTTTAAAAGGATCTATATCGCTTTCCAATTCATGCCTAAACTCGCTATTTGCTAATACAACACCTGCTAAAAAAGTCCCTAAAGCAGGACTTAGACCTACTACAATCATCAATTCTGCAATTAAGAAAACAAGCAAAAGTGCTGTTGCCATAAATAACTCTCTTTGTCTGGTTTTGGCCACCCATCTAAAAACCGGACCCACTACATATTTACCTGCCACAATAATGATTGCAATAGCGCCTAAAACAATTAAAGTTTGTTGCCAGCCTGAGAAGTTTCCAATCAAACTTGCACTTTGATTATCAACCACCTCTGTTGCTAAAATTGGAAAAACAGCCAATAAGGGAATAACAGCAATATCTTGACATAACAATACTGCAAATGCGGAATTCCCGGATGAAGTTTTGAGTAAACTTTTCTCGTTTAAAGTTTGCATCACTATTGCTGTTGATGATAAAGAAAGCGTTGCGCCAATAGCTAAAGCCGCTTGCCAACTCTGTCCTAAAAAATATGCCGCAAGACTAATTGCAATGGTTGTACCCAAAACCTGCATCCCACCTAAACCTATAACCAACTTACGCATGCGCCATAAAAGGTTAGGCTCTAACTCTAAACCTATCACAAAAAGCATCATGACCACGCCAAATTCAGACACATGCATAATGTCTTTCCCTTCTTCGCCCACAAAACCTAAAACAAACGGACCAATAGCAACGCCAGCTAGTAAATAGCCTAAAATAGTTCCCAAGCCTAGGCGCTTAGCTATATTAACGCCTATAACTGCCGAAGCTAAATAAACAATTGCCTGAAATAGAAAAGATTTATCCATAACTATAGCGAGTAAGGTTTGTCAATTAAGTTATTCATATAAGCAGCACTTACCAAATCATCCTCTAGAAATAAATCATCTCTTAAGCCTGTAATGATTTGTTGATAATCTTGAGCAAATTGCTGCATTTCAACATCAGTTAGACGATGCGTACCATGAATAATGAAAGGCGGATAATAAGTCATTTTACATAAAAAAGCAGTTTGGTCTAATGGATATAAAAGCTCTGGAATGGTATAACGATTATGACCTTCTTTTTGATAAGCTTCAAAAGTACCGCCAGTAGTTATAGCATTAAACAGCTTTTTATTTCTCAGTTGAGTACCCTCTTTGCCATAAGCCCATCCATATTCTAATACTAAATCTAGCCACTGCTTTAAAAGCGGAGGCATGCTATACCAGTAAAAGGGGTGCTGTAGCACAATAATATCATGCTTGGCTAATAATTTTTGTTCTTTTTTGATATCGATGTCAAAATCTGGGTAAAGTTCATACAAATCATGAAAAGTAACTTGCTTTAAACCTTTTACTGCTTTTACCAAATATTGGTTTACCCGAGATTTCTCATAAACCGGATGTGCAAATATGATAAGTACCGAAGCCATGAGGGAAAATTAATAAAAATTGCCGATTAGTTACCGAATTCTTTATATTTGATAAGAAACAATGATTTAATCTACCATGATTTATTCTCTTCAAAACGTTTTTTTTGCATCAACAAATGCACCTATGTTTTTAGGGAGTAGCTCATCATGTGTTTCTTCTTCGCAATTTCATTCTTCTAAAGACTTTATCATTTAAGCCCCAACTTAAACAATTCACAAGGGGCCCCATTAAACTGCTTGTTTTACTAATTCTTAAGTTTATAATGATGATTCTTTTTGCAATTATTACTGTTTCTAACCATAAAGCTAAAATCATAGCTATTAGAAACTTATTACTATTTAATTTCTTGCTACTTTCTTCAAATAAAGCCTTTATTTCTTAAGCCCCATAGATATTTTATGGGGCGGTATAAATTATCAAATAGTTTATATGGTTTTTGTATAATGATAAAATACCTCCTCATTTAAGGTGGTAAGCATTTATTATTTGAACCATGTTTTATAACATAGAAAATAAAGACATGACAAAAGAACAATTAATATTAGGTTTAAAAGAACATCAATTACTAGAAAAACATTTCAAAACCTCAGTACTTTCTGATTTTAACAGAAAAAAACTCATGGAAGAGCTTAAGCATGCAAGTATTATTAAAACAGGCAACCTTCCAGAAAACGTTATTGGTTTATACGCTCAAGTAGTTATTGAGGATTTAACAAGTAAGAAAACCTTTTCTTTTCAGATTGTTCCTGTAGAAGAAGCCAATATGAAAGAAAATAAAATATCAGTATTTAGCCCTATGGCGATAGCGGTATTAGGCTATCAGGAAGGTGTAAAAGTAAGCTGGGAAATGCCTAGCGGGATACAAAATTTCATCATTAAAAGGGTTGCTCAACCCTAAGCAAACATTAGTAACTATTGCTGGCTTTTGAAAAGCTAGCAATAGTTTTTATTCAAAACCATCCCTCTTAAGAAATAAGCTAATTTATTGTTAATAATTTGCTTATCTTGAAGCATCATTTTATACTTAATAGATTTTCGCTATATCCTTATCAGAAATATAGATGAAAATTATCATGCCTATACCTTTAATTTAGAGTTCAGAAAAAATTATATATCATACATAAATATTATTGTAATGGAAGAGAAAAAAGATTTAAAAACAACCTTAGCTGATGTTAATGAAGGCGGCGCAGCAAAATGCCCTTTCTCTAGCGGAGCACTTAGAAAAAGTGCAGGCGGTGGTACCAGAAACAGCGACTGGTGGCCAAATCAATTAAAGTTAAATATTCTTCGTCAGCACTCTAATTTGTCTGACCCTATGGATAAGGATTTTAATTATGCCGAAGAATTTAAATCTTTAGACCTTAACGCTGTTAAGCAAGATATATATGAGTTAATGACTACCTCGCAAGACTGGTGGCCGGCAGATTACGGTCATTACGGTCCGTTTTTTATTCGTATGGCATGGCATAGTGCCGGTACTTATCGTATTGCCGACGGAAGAGGTGGTGCAGGAGCAGGAACACAACGTTTTGCGCCTTTAAACAGTTGGCCAGATAATGCCAACTTAGATAAAGCAAGATTATTACTTTGGCCTATCAAACAAAAATATGGCAAGAAACTTTCTTGGGCAGATTTAATGATTTTAGCAGGTAACTGTGCGCTAGAATCTATGGGTTTCAAAACTTTTGGTTTTGGTGGTGGCCGTGATGATGTTTGGGAACCAGAAGAAGATATTTATTGGGGTTCTGAGGCAGAGTGGTTAGGCGATAAGCGTTATAGTGGCGACCGTCATTTAGAAAACCCTCTTGCTGCTGTACAAATGGGTTTAATTTATGTTAACCCAGAAGGACCAAATGGTAACCCAGACCCACTAGCTTCTGCTCGTGATATTCGTGAAACTTTTGCCCGTATGGCGATGAACGACGAAGAAACAGTTGCTTTAATAGCTGGTGGACATACCTTTGGTAAAACACACGGCGCTGCCGACCCTAGCAAATATGTGGGTAAAGAACCTGCAGGAGCCGGGATAGAAGAGCAAAGCCAAGGCTGGAAAAACACTTACGGCACTGGAAACGGTGAAGATACCATTACCAGCGGATTAGAAGGTGCGTGGACAACTACGCCTACAAAATGGAGTAATAATTACTTTGAAAATCTTTTTGGTTTTGAGTGGGAATTAACTAAAAGCCCTGCCGGAGCACACCAATGGAGACCAAAAAATGGCGCTGGCGAAGGTACTGTACCTGATGCACATAACTCAGCTAAAAAACATGCTCCGTTTATGCTAACTACAGATTTAGCTTTAAGGATAGACCCAGCTTACGAAAAAATATCAAGACGTTTTTACGAAAACCCTGATGAATTTGCAGATGCTTTTGCAAGAGCATGGTTTAAATTAACGCACCGCGATATGGGACCAAAATCTCGTTATTTAGGTCCAGAAGTACCTGCGGAAGAATTAATTTGGCAAGATCCAGTTCCGGCTGTAACACATAAATTAATAGATAGCCAAGATATTGCTGCTTTAAAAGCAAGTATACTAGCATCAGGATTAAGCGTCTCAGAATTGGTATCTACAGCTTGGGCTTCTGCTTCTACTTTCAGAGGTTCTGATAAACGTGGTGGCGCTAATGGTGCTCGTATACGTTTAACGCCTCAGAAATATTGGGAAGTTAACAATCCTTCTCAATTAGCTAAAGTGTTAGATAAATTAGAGCTAATACAAAGAGACTTTAATGCAGCTCAAACTGATGGAAAATTAGTTTCTCTTGCTGATTTAATTGTACTGGGTGGATGTGCAGGTATTGAGCAAGCTGCGAAAAATGCTGGCTTCCATGTTGAAGTACCTTTCACTCCTGGTCGTACAGATGCTTCTCAAGAACAAACAGATGTTGATTCTTTTGCAGTTTTAGAGCCACATGCTGATGGTTTCCGCAACTATTTAAAAACACATCATACCGCTTCACCAGAAGAGTTATTGGTAGATAAAGCACAACTTTTAACACTTACTACACCAGAAATGACTGCTTTAGTTGGTGGTTTACGTGTATTAAACGCAAACTTTGATGGTTCTAAACATGGTGTATTTACCAACCGTACAGCAGTATTATCTAATGATTTCTTTGTGAATTTATTAGACTTTGGCACCACATGGCAAGCTACAGCAGATGCTAAAAATGTATTTGAAGGTAGAGACCGTAAAACTGGCGCTGTAAAATGGACAGGTACAAGAGTAGACTTAATTTTTGGTTCTAATTCTGAATTAAGAGCTATTGCAGAAGTTTATGGATGTGCAGACGGACAAGAAAAATTTGTAAAAGACTTTGTTGCCGCTTGGAACAAAGTAATGAATCTTGACCGTTTTGAATTAGCTTAATTTAAGCCAATCAGTATATATGTTTAGGTGGTTTAGTTTTTCTAAACCACCTTTTTTATTTTTAGTTTGTTGTAGGAGCAGCAGCTTTTTTAGCATCCGCAACAGCTTTTCTTTCTTGTTGCCAAGCTTTATATTTTGCTTCACCAATAGCCGCAATGATTTTTTCTTTTCGTTCAGCACTCAATACTTTAAGTTTAGCTTTTTGGTCTTCTTCAGAAATTTGCTCTTTTTTTACTTCACGTACTTTCTGATCTATTTCTTTTGAAATTGCTTTCACCTGAACAATATCTGCGTCAGTTAAACCCGATTTAGCAAAAATTTCTTGTTCTTCTTTAGCTCTAGCTTCCTTAAGAGCAGCTGCTTGTTCTTTGGACATAGCAGGTTTAGCTTCTTGAGCTTGTACCGCACAAACTATTGTTAAGGCAAAAATTACACTTAAAAAGATTCTTTTCATTTGTTTTAATTTTAGGATTTATATTAATTATTAGTGTAATTTATAAAAATTTATTTAACTATTTGAATAATCTCTACCTCAATGATGCTGAGCTTACCTTTTGCATTTGCATCATTTCTTGCTATACCATCATCCAACTTTTTACCTCCCATTTCTGCTGCAATCTGGCTATCATCTTTACCAGAGTTCTCCCGCATTAACCTAATAGTTAGTGTTTTGCCTTTTACAGGTTTGCAAATAGCTTTAAAATAGCCTAAACTTTTTTGGGTATTGCCCTCAAAAACCACTTGATCATCAACCTTTATTTGAAGTGGATAAATCCTAGTTCTGAAATTATTAAGCTTAAGATTAAGCTCATTTACTACTGAAGCTTCTTTAAATGTATAAGTAATCCAAGCGGTAGCTAAATTACCATCGTTAGACCAATCGCTTAATTCATTATCATCTATACTTGCAAAAGAGACATCTTGATTTGCACCTGCTTTAATAGACTTAATTTCTAAAGTTTTTCCAGACACTTGATAAGATGGACTTAATGGTGTTGGCCCTCTTTTTAATAGAGGCTTTAAACCATCAGCTGGCATTTCTTTTGACAAACCGCCTTCTACCTTAACCGGGATAGAACTAAATTCTAGTAAGGCACTTTGTAAACCTGCTGCTTTTGCGGTTAACATTATCTTACCAGCGTTGGTGGTAGAGCGAATTAAAACTCGGTTTACACCACACTCAACCGGTAAATTCTTGGCTAAAATATAATTATCAGCGCCCTGTGCTAAACCACCTCGCCACTCGGCTTCGCCTTCCAAACTAAAATTAATCATGTTTAAAGCCGTAGGACAACGGTTTCCTGCTTGATCAATAACCTCAACTTCTGCCAAAACTAAATCTGCGCCATCGGCTTTAAAGCCAACGGGATTCATCATCTTACTTAAACGCAAAGCATAAGGCTCGCCAGCAGTTTTTATTTCTTTTTGAGCTAATATTTTACCGGCTGCATCGTAACTAATAGCTTTTATGACACCAGGTTCCCAAGCAATATTCTTAAAAGTGAATAAGAAATTATGGCTGCGCTCTCCATAACCTTTTGATTTACCATTGATGAATAGCTCAGTTTTTTCTCCGGAAGCAATAACATATATGTTTTTAACCGTTCCTTTTTGATAATTCCAATGCCCAATAATATGTACCCGATGATTTTCTACATCAACCCAGCCATCCCACATCACTTGGTGGGCGTAAAAACCATCTTTAGCAATTCTAAGTGCATCAACCTCGCCGCTTCTTCGGTAATTTTCTTCCCCTCTGAAGTGGGTATTAGAATCAGAGAAAATGATGTTTACACCGCCAGAACTTACACGTTTTCCGGTACCAGGTCTTTCTCGCCAATAATCAAACCACCTGATAACGTTTTCTATGGCATGAGAATCTTGGTTTCTGTTATACTCTCTGGCTGGCATATTTTTGTAAAGAGGCCCATCGCCATCTTTATGAAAAGGCGGACTAAATTCATCCCAATATTTTCTTAAGCCTTCGTCCCTAGAATATTCTGTTGCCCATAAAGGTATATCAGCACTTTTGTTGATGTATAACATCTCGCCACCATACTCTGCCACTTTGCTGTCTAGCATTTCCCTAGAACCTATCGCTCTTCCTCCGTGTGGGTCGTACTTTTCTTTTAATGCTTTCATTTCAAGCATGTGTGCCTCACTAATCCCATCGTTACCACTCTCGTAAAAGAAAATACTTGGTGCATTTCTGTTATAGATTATGGCATCTTGCATCACCTGAACACGCTGCTGCCATCTTACGCCTTGTACATCGGCTTCAGCATCGCCAGCAGGCATAGCTTGTATTAAGCCAACTCTATCACAAGATTCAATATCTTGTTTCCAAGGGGCAATATGCATCCATCTAACCAAATTAGCATTGCTTTCTACCATCAAGCCATTGCTGTAATCACTTAACCAAGGCGCTACAGAAAGCCCTAAAGCGGGCCACTCATTACTGGTGCGTTGAGCATAGCCTTTCATCATCAAAACTCTATCGTTAAGGTAAACCATGCCATTTTGGTATTCTACCTTTCTAAAACCGGTTTTGGTAGCCACTTCATCTATCAGCTGGCCGTTTATTTTTAATTTGGTATTGATGGTGTATAAATATCCGTAACCCCAACTCCAAAAATTAACATCTGTTAAAGCAGCTTGAGCCTTAATTTCTTTAGTTTCTCCGGCCTTAATGGCTACTTTACCTCCATGGATTAGTTTAATGATTTTCCCTTCTATATCTTTTACTTCAACTTCATAATCAAATATTTTATCTTCCTGATATTCATTTTTAACCTCAGTTTGGGCTACTAAAGTCATTCTCTTCTTAGCTATATTAAAATTTTGCCCATAAATGTATGGTCCTGTAGTTTGTAAAGAAGAGAATAAAGGCAAAGTTTGATAAAGCTTGCTAGTAACGTGTAGCCAAACATTTTTAGTGATACCACCGTAATTGGCATTAAAGTTTTTATCGCTCCACTGGTATTTGGTTTTTGTAGCTCGCTCTCTGTAATCCCAGGCATTATCTATCCTTACGGCAATAATATTTTCTTCACCGGGTTTTATAACATCGCTAATATCAAAACCAAAAGCTGTGATACCATTTTCATGAAAGCCAATATGTTTACCGTTTACATAAAAATCTCCGGCTTGCCTAATACCTTCAAATTCTAAAAAAACTTTATTTCCTTTAGCTGATGCTGGTATAACAAAGTGCTTTCTATACCAAACTATCCCTGTTGGATGCTCATGAATAGGTAGTTTAAAAGCGGCATCTTCATTCCAAGCACTTGGCAATGTAACTGCTTTCCAATCTTTATCGTTAAAATCTGGTGATTGTGCTTCTGCTACATCTCCAACAAAAAGTTTCCATGCAGCATTAAAATTGTATTTAGCTCTTTCTTGGGTTTGCGCCTGAATACTTGTACAAAATACACTTAAAAATGTAAACCCAAGAAAAAGGCTAAAATAGCGGTATCTATATTTTCTCATAAAATGGTTGTGTGCTCTGTTAAGAGGCGTTTATTTAATTAGGCTTTATTTAATCAAATTTAAATTTTTATTGATAGAAATAGTGAAAACACAAAATTAAAGCATAAAAAAAGAGCATTGCTGCCCTTTAGAATGATTTCATGAATCCTAAATATCGATTAAAACCTAACTCCCTGCAAAAGGAGACCCAAATATACCTACTGCTAATTCTACCCAAATTAAAAAGAAACCAAGTAGAATAACTCCCAACACCATTAACCTCTGCGGATTGGTTTTTATTTTTCTGATAACTAATTCGATTAATAAACCTGTACCAGTCAATAATATCCCCATAAGGATAAAATCGAACAAAGACCAATCTACTTCTGAAGTAAATTGCATAGCGATGAATGGAATAAGCAATATTGCACCCACTACCCCTAAAATGATGATTAAGCTTTTCATTTTCATAATCTTAAAATTTTATTTTTTTATTGATATTTCTATTGCAGAAGTTGCTCTATCGCTTTTATATGTTTGATAAATGCTTCTTTACCTTTTTCTGTTGCAGTGTAATTGGTATTAGGTTTACGGTCTACAAAGGCTTTCTCATAGCTTACATAACCACATTTCTCTAAAGATTTTAAATGGCTAGCTAAGTTACCATCGGTAACATCTAGAAGCTCTTTCAAGGAAGTATAATCTATATAGTCGTTTACAACCAAGGCAGACATAATTCCTAACCGAATTCTGTTTTCAAATGCTTTGTCTAAATCTTTTAAGACTTCCTTCACTATTTGTATTTCTTTTGGACAATTAAACCATAAATAACTTGGATAACTCCAAAACCTAAAGCCCACAGCAAAAGGCTATATGCTATAAATTGCATAGCTATTAAACCTAGAATAATCTCAAACAAACCTAAATTTCTGAGCTCTGGCCATGTGTATTTACTCGCATTGATAAGTGCTAAGCCATAAAAAACAAGTGTTAAAGCTGGCAAAAACCCAATAAAACCCTTAAATAAAAGCAATAAACATAGCAAACCACCAGTAAGTAAAGGAATAGCTAAATTAACCAGCAATCTTTTACTTTGCTGATCCCAAACTTTTTGACTTTGCTTGATAGCTTTTTGCGTAGTGAAGAAAATAGCCGAGCCAATAGACAGGCCTAGCGTTACCACAGCAATAAGTAATAAATAAAATAAGTTTGTAGCATCTATACTTACAGCTTGTTCTATTAACCAGTTTTGTTTTTGGAAAACGATAAGATATGCCGCTGTAAGCCCAGCCAATGCTATTAAACCCGTAGAAACACCAGACAAGCCACTTAAAGAAATAAACCTTGTTGAGCGGTTCATGATTTCCTTAATTTCTTTGATATCTTCTAGATATTTTTCTTTCATTTAAAAGTACTTTGAAATACAAAGTAAAATATAAATATTCATATCTGCAATTATTTATTGCTTATTTTTTTGTGGATGTTTTTTAAAACTTAAAACTCTCTCTCCCCAAACTCGCTACTAGGTAGTTTTAACTTTTTGGTTAAAGGGTTTAGGTTAAAGCTTAGGTTAATCATGAAGATATCTTTCTCATGAATGTAATTGGTTGTGGTAAAGAAATCTCTACCGCGGGTAGTGATGCGTTGTTCGTTGCTATTAATCATCCCTAAACTCATGTTTTGCCAAAGTAGGCTAGCTGTTAACCTACCATTTAAAAAGCTTTGCTTTACAGATGAATTAGGCACTATAAATCTAGAATCCTCGCCTTGGGCAGTTGGTCGTTCTGATAAATAATTAAGGTTAAACTGTATGCTGGTATTTTTTCCTGCACTAAAACTATGGTTGGTATTGATAGAATAGGCCAAACCAGAATTATTTACAGCTACTGTATTATTAAACAGCGCCCCTTTTATTTGGTAATCGTAAATATTTACGCCAACATAGGCCGACCACCATTTTATAGGTTTCACATTCAGCCCTGTTTCTATCCCCCAAAGGCTAGCATCGCCAGCATTGGTATAAATTCTGTTTAAAACAGTATCAGCATACACACTATTCACGCGGTTTACCACATTGCTAATTTGCTGGTTGTATAAAGTAGCAAAAACAGAGCCTTTAGTAAAATCTTTTATCAAACCTAACTCTGTTAAATTGATAAACTCTGGAAGGATAGTAGGGTCGCCCTGTTCTAATGTTTCAGAATGTTCTCTCTCTGCATAAGGGTTTAACTCGTTATTGGTAGACCTTTGCACCCTTCTACTAAAACCACCTTTTAATTTATAGCCTTTATCAAACGTGTAAAGTAAGTTTAGAGATGGAAAAAGGTTAGACAAATTTAAATCGATAGGGTTTGCAATTTTATTGGCTTTAAAACTACGTGTGGCATACTCGTAACGTAAACCGCCGGTATATTCTAATTTACCTGCTTTTGCTGCGTATTGCGTGTAAAAAGCATTGATGTTGTTGACGACATTGATATCATCACTAAACTCGGGCACAGTGGTAAATCTGCCTGTTCCTAAAATAGCTTCTTGGTATAAGAAACTACCTGTTTGCTCTTGATACCTTAACTGATAACCACTTTCTAATTTCCCTTTACCTAGGTTAATAGCATAATCTAATTTCAACCTTACCGCATTTAAAGGACTGGTTCCTGTATTTAAAACGTACTGTATGGTATCGGTATCATCATTAATATTGAGGTTGTTGTTTTTGGTGAAGCCTTCAAGTTTGGCATGCTCATACAAACCAGATAAAGTTAAGGTTGATTTATTTTTGAAGCTATGTGTATAATCTAGGTTACCTAAAACAAAATTCCCTTGCCTAAGCACCAAATTGGCATTATAATAAGCTAACTCATTGATGATATTTCCTGTATTGATATCTGTAGTACGATTATTATAATTGATATCAGCCTGCCTAAATTGTTTCCTTTGGCCAGCATAAAAACCAGCATTAAAAGTATTTGCTTTATCAGGAGTATAGGTTAAAGACGCTCTTGCTGAGTAATTGGTTCTATCAAAACTACGCTCTCCGGTTGATGGGAATGACGTAAACCTATTCCCGATAGTTGTATTTACATCTCCTACCCTTTTACCAGCCAAATCATTTTGCTGATAACTGCCTCCAAAAGATAATTCCCATTCATTCTTTTGATAGTTGATGGTTGCATCGGCGCCGTATCTTTTGGGTGTTTCTTTATTATCGTAATTACTAACGCTGGGCAATCCTCCATTTACGTTCACTACATAAGATAAACCATCGCCCGCACCTCTTTTGGTGGTGATATTGATGATACCAGATTTACCATCGGCATCATATTTAGCAGATGGCGCCGTAATAATTTCTATATTTTCTATGGCATTTGCTGGAATTTGATTCAGCAATGTTGCGGCATCTGTCTGTACAGGCTTGCCATTTAATAAAATAAGAAAACCGGTTGAGCCTCTTAATCTGATATCTCCCTCACCATTAACTGTAATAGATGGCATATTTCTAATCACATCTATAGCTGTGCCTCCTTTAGCAGATTCAAATTGGTCTGCCTTAAAAACCTGCTTATCTATTTTATTGATAGGGTTGTTGCGGTTACTTTCTATTTTTACCTCGCTAAGTAATTGCGCTGTACCTTTAAGTAAGATGATGCCGAAATCTATAGTTTTATCAGCTTCAAGCTTGATGTTATTAATGCTTTTTGATTGATAGCCGATGAAGTCTATTTTAAGGTTATATACACCAGCTTTTAAGCCTGTGATGTTAAAAGCGCCTTTTTCATCGCTAATTTTACCGTTTACAACTTTAGCATCAGCAGCACTAAACACACCAATACTGGCATATTCTATAGGTGTTTTAGTTAAGGAATCTAAAACCCGACCTTTAATTTGATATTGAGCAAAACTGGTAGAAACAAGTCCTAGAAATAGTACTAACGCAAATATTTTCTTTTTCATTTTTTAAAATTGGGTAAAGATAAAGATTCCCCTCTACTGTAAGGTATTAAAGTCATGACAGGTAATTAGCATTCAAACGCTATGGGATTGAAGAACATCAATTGTTTAAAATACATGATGTAAATTTCCAGAAGTTTAAGCTTAAAAACGGATGAAAATGAATCAAATGAGAGGTGGAACGAGCTCATGGAGTTAATTTCACAAGTGATAAATATATTGAAATAGATTATTTAGAAAACAAAAAAGCCTCCCAGGCAATATTGAGAAACTTTAGAATTCATTGGTTTGAAAGTTGAGTCGGGGCGGCATGACCTTACTAGCGCAAGTCTTAGCGGGCTAGACAGAGCAAAAGCCCGACTTGTGCTTGTATCACTGTAATACATCTATTTCTATTAAACCCCTAAGATGGCACTGAATAGAAATTGTTAAACTTATACTTTGGACTCATTTTTATTTAGTGCTTTTATTGCATAAGCACAAGTCAGGCTCTCGCTCTTTACCCCTACTCGTTAAGACTTGCGCCAGTGAGGGTTGTCGAGTAACTTATTGGTTATCATCCCGTTTGCTTGGTAAATTTAAAAATTTTTACAGGTTAAATCAAAAATATCAAAAGCGTTAGATATAATATCTACTCTTGGTAATGATATCTGGTTCCTTTTCCTTCGCCGGTTTTCAGCACCAAACCCTCATTAACAAGGTAAGCCATATCTTTTTTCAGGGTATTTCTTGAATGACCTTGTAAAGCTTCTTCTATCTCGCTTATCTGTACCTTTTTCTGTTTCTTCACAAATTCAAGTACAGATTGCTGTCTATCGTTCAACTCTTTTGATAGCTTGCTGTAAATCTGATATTTGGCTTCCAATCGCCTGATGAGTGTCACCAAACAATCCAAAAAGAATAATACCCATTGGTCTATCCTTTCATCTGGGTTATACCGGTTCTTCTGACCTTCCATCAAGGCTCTATAGTAGTCGTCTTTACGTTCTTCTATGATATGTTCAAAAGATACATATTGCGTAAATTCATAGCCTTGCTGCATCAACAACAACGTGGTCATCAAACGGGATAACCGGCCATTGCCATTCTGGTAAGGGTGAATGGACAAAAACTCATACACAAAAGCTGCTGTAATCATCACGGGATGCATATCTGCTTTTTCAAACCGTTCATTTACCCATCTCAGCAATTCTTCCATTTCTTTTGCAGTCATAGCTGGTTCTGTAGTCCTGAAGATTGTTCGCTGTGTACCGTCGGGATAATTGGCAACCACCTGGTTGGAAAGTGCTTTATATTTCCCTTTATGGCTCTGATCTTTTCCGCTATGCTTCAATAAGATACCATGTAGCTGATGAATATATCTTTCCGTAAGTTCTAAATCCTGATAATTTTCAAGTATAATCTGCAAGGTATCATAATAGCCAACAACCTCCTGCTGTTCACGTGTAGTAAGTTTTGTAATTTTTACGGATTTCAACAATTTCTCTACTTCGGCATCTGTTAAGGTTGCTCCTTCTATACGGGTAGACGATCCAATACTTTCTATAGTTGCTATCTTCCTAAGCTCTTTAAGATGTTTGCTGTTTTTTAATTCAATAGCCTGCCAATTGCCTTTAAAGCTATCTATGATGCTCAGCTGCTTCATGATCTGCTGAAAAGCAGCACCACCAAATTCTAACTTCTTATCCATGTCTTTATTTTTTGGATATATCCAAAATGTATCCAAATGTATCCATATTTTTTGGACTTTATATATTTTAAGTTCTGACTCTACACTATAGACATATCCAAAACGTATCCAAATTTATCCATAATAAAGATTGCAGACTAGGGTAGAGTTAAGTGCTATTAAATTCATCAAATGCAACAGACTTTTTTAATGCGATTTCACTTCTCGTTTTATTAACAACAATTCTTACATAAATTGCTGCTTTCCCATTTTTACCTCGATTTGCCCGAAGGACGAAGTGAATTCAGAAGGTGTTGCTTGTTCTCATTAGTTTAATTTTTAGTGATACATTGATTGTTTTGAACTTATTTATCAAAACTGCTCGCATGAAAACCAAAAAAGTGATTCATATGAATACATTTGAATCTAAGTATAATACTCTCAATTACCAGAATATCAATACGTTAAACCCTTTCTGGTGAACAAGTATAAATTATAAATCTGTTCACCTTTTTGTTCACAAGACAGGTAGATTAAATGGATCAAGCGTAAAAGTTGGGGAGGATTACAGATTTGATTATTTTTGTAGAAAATCAATGTTTTGGATTCTACCTTACTATCATTAATCTTACCCGAAGGTCTTAGCGAATACTTTGAACTGGACAAAGTAGAGACTGTATCGGATTCTTATTACATCTATCTTAAAGAAAGGAATATACAACCCAAAGAGTTCACCGCTCAAAAGTTAATTTCTAAGGGTTTTTTCGAAGAGATTTCTGTCAGAGACTTTCCCTTACGCGGAAAACCTTGTTTTTTAAAGCTTAAAAGGCGGAAATGGATGATCGTAGAGACAGGAGAAATCGTATTTAGAGATTGGAATTTGGTAGCAGAAGGGACAAAAATGACTCAGGAGTTTGCCTTTTTTTTTGAGAGACTATTTGGATTCAAGCCCAATAAGCTGTAAAACACTTGGAAGATTCTTTGGAGTTGAGGGTAAACGACTGCAAGAACAGTATGTAAGCCATTTGAGTGACTTTATGAGTTGGGATCAAGCTGAACATGCTCAGGACTGGTTGCTTTTTCCAGACAACCTTGGTGAATATCTATCTATTGATGAGACCAGCCTTTCACAAGGGGAACTATATACCATTGTTACCAATAAAGCAGCAAAAGGCAAAAAAGGTGCTTTGGTTGCTATTGTAAAAGGCACAGAAAGTGAAACGGTTATAAAAGTTCTGTGCCGTATAAAAGAATGGGCGAGAAAAAAGGTAAAAGAGGTCACTCTTGATCTAGCTCCCACCATGGCTAAGATCGTACGAAGGAGCTTTCCAAAAGCAAAGCTTGTCTCCGATAGATTCCATGTGCAACAGCTAGCCAGCGAAGCTGTTCAGGAAATCAGGATAAAACATAGATGGGATGCTATTGAACAGGAAAACAAGGAAATGGATCTTGCTAAAGAAATAAAGAAGCCTTGGATTCCAGAATTATTAGAAAATGGAGATACCTTAAAGCAATTATTGGCAAGGAGCAGGTATTTACTGTTTAAGAAAGAGGTGAATTGGACATCGTCCCAAAATCATAGAGCAGAACTGTTGTTTAAACGATATCCAGATTTAAAGAAAGCCTATGAAATCTCCCAGGAGTTGTCCTCTATATTTAGCCGTTCAAAAGACAGAAGAATAGCTTTCAAAAAGTTGGCAATATGGTATAATAAGATAGAAAAACTAGGTTATAAACCCTTCAATACCATAGCTAGAACCATTCAGAACAATTATGAAACCATATTGAACTATTTTGATAACAGAAGCACAAATGCATCCGCAGAATCTTTCAATGCCAAGATAAAAGCTTTCCGATCGCAGTTCAGAGGCGTAAGAAATGTGAAGTTCTTCCTCTTTAGACTAGCTAAAATATACGCTTAATGTCTCCTCCCCAACTTTTACGCTTGATCCCTTTAGACTAGCTAAAATATACGCTTAATGTCTCCTCCCCAACTTTTACGCTTGATCCGATTAAATCGTATTCAGGTAGACTATTTAGAAAACAAAAAAGCCTCTAAACATGATATTTAGAGGCTTTTGAACTCATTTGTACTGAGTTGAGTCGGGGTGGCAGGATTCGAACCTACGACCTCCACATCCCAAATGTGGCGCGATACCGGGCTACGCTACACCCCGATGAGGGTTTTTGATAACAACTTTAGAACCCGTGTCTTTTTTCTAAAGTGGCACAAATGTAGGTTTTAATTATATCTCCTGCAAATTAAAATTAAAAAATACTGTAAACTTATTCATAAACAGCACTTTATTTTTAAATAAGCCTATTTGTACTTTTAATTATAGCAATTCTGGCTTTATTTTATCTTTAAAACTCTTCAAAAGCTTAACCAGCTTGGGCTCTATAACGGCCATGCAATAAGGCTGATTTCTATTTCTGATAAAATATTGATGATGATAATCTTCTGCTACATAAAATACTGAAGCCAAACTAACTTCTGTTACAATTTTATCTGTATAAACTTCTTCTTCATTAATTTTAGCAATAACCTGATGAGCTATTTCTGCTTGCTGCGCATCTTCATAAAAAATTACAGAGCGGTATTGTGTACCAACATCAGCACCTTGCCTATTTAAAGTTGTTGGATTATGTGTATAAAAAAACACGTACAACAATTCTTCTAAGCTTAACACTTCATCATCATAAGTAATTTGAATAACCTCTGCATGCCCTGTAGCACCACTACAAACCTGCTCATAGCTTGGGTTTTCTCGCTCTCCGCCCATATAGCCAGGTTTTACATCTGTGATTCCGTTTATAGCGATAAACACGGCCTCGGTACACCAAAAGCACCCTCCGCCCAATGTTATTATTCTTGTCATTTTTGTTTTTAACTTATTTCTGTTCAATAAAAATACTTTTTTTCATAGCTACTACTAGACTTAACAAGTAATTCATTAAAATGTTCCTTACATACTTTATGTGATAAGCCATTATTTGAATGAATAAATGATAATTGTATGAGCTGCTACAAATAGCATCATGAGTTTAGTGATGATAAATAAGGAGCTTTTTACAACTATTTTAGGAAGCTGTTTAGAAGATAATCGCTATTTTCGGATTTTAGTTTAAAGATATGGTTATTGTTATACAGTGTAAAGATAGAATTGGATTGGTTGCTTTGATATCGGGCGTATTGGCCAAACATAGCATCAATATCTTATCTATGAGGGAGTTTGTAGACACTTCAGCAAGTGTATTTTTCGCTCGCTTAGTAGTTGATGCTCATGAGCATGCAGCTGATTTACAGGAAGCTTTAAAAATTGTACTTCCGGAGGATGCAAGTATAAAAGTTAATCCAAATCCTGTTAAGAAAGTTATCTTACTGGTTACCAAAGAATACCATTGCTTAAGCGATATCCTTATCAGAAATCATTTTAAAACTTTAGGCGCTAGTGTTGAAGCCGTTATCGGAAATCATCCAGATTTAGCAAATATTTGCCAAAGGTTTGAGGTTCCTTTTCATTTCATCAATCATGAAGGGAAAGACAAATTGGCTTTTGAGGAAGAAATTAAACAGCAAATTCATCAATACCATTTTGATTATCTGATTTTAGCTAAATTCATGCGTATCCTATCGCCAACTTTTATAGCTGATTTTCCAGACCGTATCATCAATATCCACCATTCTTTTTTACCTGCTTTTATAGGAGCTAGCCCATACCGACAAGCTTTTAATAGAGGTGTGAAACTGATAGGCGCTACCGCACATTTTGTAACCAACCAATTAGATGAAGGACCAATCATTGCCCAACAAACCATTCCTGTAAACCATACATTTAGCGTGGCAGACATGGTTAAAGCCGGAAAAGAAATAGAAAAAGCTGTTTTAATTAAAGCTATTCAGCTAGTTTTTGACGACCGAGTTTTTGTTTTAGACAATAAAACGGTTGTTTTTGATTAGATAGAAAAGGACATAAAGCGCCCATTTTAATAACTTTTGTAGAAATTAAGTAGGCTAACAAATGGTAAAATTGCTAGATACAAACGGCAACTACTTAAACAAAGCTAGTAAAAAGGCAAACCAACTTACTTGTGGTTCATCAGCAATTTCAAAGCGTTCATCTATCAATAAAGAAAAATCTAATAATTCCTTTCTCATGGCTAATTAATCTATTTATTCCAAAATAGCAATTTTTATACCAAAAACCAAAATGGTATATATTTTATTTTGAATAAAAAAAGAGGCTGTCTTAAAATCACAATTTTCTGTTAAACTAAGCATAAACAAATTCTCTTCTAATCCTTCGACTCCGCTCAGGATGACAATGAGTGTACGATAACTTTGGTAGACAAAAGTGACTTTAAGACTGCCTATCTTAAGATATTTAAATAATTATTTCTGCTTTACGGCATCGTGTATAGCTTGTGCAGAATCTAAATGTATTTTTAGCTTAGGTAATATTTTACCTGCAAAAGCACTCACTTCTACATCGTTACTGGTAGCCGCTTCTTCAAAAAGGTTAACACCTTCTTTATGGTCATCAACCATCATGTCCATATAAGCTTTATCAAAATCAGCACCTTTTTTGTTTTTTAAATCATCTATCATTTTCTGATGATCTTCTCCCATGGTTTGCGGAAGCGTTACATTTTTAGATTGAGCTAAAGTCATCAGCTCGGTATTGGCTGCGGTATGGTCTGCAACCATCATTTGCGCAAAGCTTTTAACACGTGGATGATTAGCGTTAGCTTGGGCTAGTTTGCCTAGTTCAACTTCCATCATACCTCCGCTAGCGGCTTCTACCATAAACTCTGCGGGGTCGTCTTGTTGGTTGGTGAGTGTAGAATCGTTAACAGCTTCTGCACTGTCTACACTGTCTTGACTAGATTGTTGATTATTGCATGCCTGCAAAGCGATACCTGCTGCAAGTACACTTGCTAAATAAAATGATTTTTTCATGGTGATGTGTTTTTTAAATTTAGCACAACAACCCAAAAACCAGACCAAATATTTTTTGCTTATTTAACCAAATAAATCGCTACTTAAGTAGCGGTCTCCCCTATCACAAGCTATAAATACGATAGTACCACTTTCTAACTCGGCAGCAAGTTTTAAAGCAGCATAGCAAGCGCCTCCAGAGCTCATTCCGGCAAATATGCCTTCTACTTTAGCTAATTTCCTGGTGGTTAAGGTAGCATTTTCTTGAGAAACATCTATCACCCTATCCACCCTTTCTGGGTTAAATATCTTAGGCAAATACGCCTCTGGCCATCTTCTAATACCCGGTATAGAAGAACCTTCGGTAGGTTGGCAACCTACAATTTGTATATCAGGATTTTGTTCTTTAAGATACATGGATGTGCCCATAATGGTTCCGGTTGTACCCATAGAACTTACAAAATGTGTCACATGATGCTGCGTATCACGCCAAATTTCTGGCCCGGTACTTTTATAATGCGCTAAGTAATTATCCGCGTTAGCGAACTGGTTTAAAAGCAAGTAATCGCCACTAGCTCCTTTTTCCTCCGCATAATCTCTACACTTTTCTATATCCTCTAGTAAAACTACTTTAGCACCCAAAGCTTCCATGGTTAAAGTACGCTCTCTGGTAGAATTTGCAGGCATCACCAATTCAATTTCAATATCAAATAACCTCGCAATCATGGCTAAGGCTATTCCTGTATTACCACTTGTAGCTTCTACCAAACGCATACCCGGTTTAATATCGCCACGCTCCACCGCACTTTTAATCATATTGAGGGCAGCCCTATCTTTTACGCTTCCGCCAGGGTTATTACCTTCTAATTTGGCATATATTTTAACGTTCGAGTTTGGGTTTAAACGCTGAATTTCTACTAAAGGGGTATTACCAACTAAATCTATAATGCCTGCCATAATTAAAACTTCGACTTACTTTTTTCTGCTACTTGTACCGATGATAAATGATAAACAATAGAGTTTTCTGGAACACTTTTGGTAAGCCAAACATTACCTCCAATGATACTATTTTTACCTATTACCGTTTCGCCACCTAAAATGGTTGCGCCAGAATAAATCACCACATGGTCTTCTACTGTTGGATGCCTTTTGATACCCGCCATGTGTTTTTCTACACTTAAAGCACCAAGAGTAATACCTTGATACAATTTAACATGGTTTCCAATAATGGCTGTTTCACCAATAACGATGCCTGTACCGTGGTCTATGTATAAATAATCTCCTATTTCTGCACCAGGGTGAATATCAATACCTGTTTTAGAATGTGCATATTCTGTTAAAATACGAGGAATAAGCGGCGTTTTTAATTTTAACAAGAGGTTTGCAATTCTGTAAAATGAGATAGCGATAAAACCTGGATAAGTTCTAATCACCTCAAATTCGTTATTAGCAGCAGGGTCTCCGGCTAACATAGCAGAAACATCTGTTTGCAAAGTTTGGTAAAGTTTAGGAATGCTATTGATGAAGGTTTGAGCAATTTCCTCATTATTGCATTCTTTGCAAGCTTGAGTGGCATTAAGCAAACTTAATAGCTCGGTTTCCAATTCATCAAATGATACTTTTACATCAGCTTCCTGAGCGAAAGAAAAATTGGTGTATTGTGGAAACAATAAACTGATAAGCTTAATAGCCCAATGGGCAATATCAGAATTTGGCGGTACATTTTCTGTTTGCTGATGCTTGTTAAAAATGTATTGATAAAAGGAATTATCCATTTGTATAATCGCTGGGTTTGATTTACAATTTTATGGATTTTTATGTTTAATCTATGTAAAAAAGCCTAAGTTTTATAACTGTGTTGATACAATAATAATTAATCGTAATGAAACCTACATTTAACTATTAAAATTTCATCATCTTGTACTTGGTATATCAACCTATGCTCATCATTTATTCTTCTAGACCAATATCCTTTATATTTAAATTTCAATGGTTCTGGCTTACCTAAACCGTGAAAAGGTGTTCTTGATATATCTTTTAATAAATCGTTAATTTTTGATAATAACTTTTTATCAACTTTTTGCCAGTACAGATAATCTTCCCAAGACTCATCTACAAAAATGTATTTCATGATTCAATTAAATCCTTTTGGAAAGACTGCCTATTTTCTATCTTTTCAATGGCATTATCTAAACGTTTCTCATTTATCCTAGAACTTAATTCATGTTTAGTAGCCAGTAAAGAATTATACTCATCTAAAGACATGATAACAACACCATTATCTTTACCTCTGTTGATAATTAAAGTCTCAAAGTTTTTAGAAACCTTATCGAAATAATTTTTAATGTCTTTCCTAAAATCGGAGATAGTGGTAGTTAACATATTTTGTACAATTAGATGTACAAATATATGACTATTCTATATTATATTTTTTAATTTTTTTATAAGTAATTACAAAGCCGCCTTAACCAAATAGGGTAATATTTCTTTTTGGAAGGATATAAAATTTTTACGCACATCGGCATCGCTAACAGAGGTAAAAGCAAAAGAAAAAATAATGCTTTTGCTGGCTTTAATTAAAAACCTTAAACGCTCTGCATAGTTATTACCATCGTTAAATTTTTCAATGGCGATAAACTCGTTATACAATAAATTCTCTAACTCGTCTGATAGTTTTTTCAAAAACTCTTGAGAGTTGGTAGACTCACGGATAAAATCCCATCCAATAAACTCGTTACAAACGGTATAAGACAACCTGCTAACCTTTAAAATTAAGCTTTTAAGATGCTCTTCTTTAGAGATTCCTGATGTGTTTTGATGCACTACATCGTTAACGCTTATTTTAAGATAATCCATCAAAATGGCATGTAAAACAAGCTCTTTACTCTCGAAATACTTATAAATAGTAGCTTTCGCGATTTTAGCTCTCTTAGCAATTTCGTTTACACTGGTTTTATGATACCCGTATTTACGAAATAAATCCTGAGCTGCTTTTTTGATGCTTTCCTTGATTTTATCTATCTCCATTAGTTTGTTATCGATATGAGGTTTCCATTTATAGAGACTCTATATCTCTTTAAAGGCATGGTAGCTGGCGCTTTAGCAGGCGAGCCATCTTGTAAATTAAATAATGCGCCACTCACTTTATCTTCTGCTAAATTGCCGCCAATAGGCACTACAGCATTTTTTTGAGCTGGGTTAACTGTACTGCAACGGTCATAAGCTCTTATATTTCCAGCATGATTGTATAAAATTAGTCCAGCGACACCTACAGCTGTGTTAGATACTATTCTTACATTACCTGGACTCGTGATGCCTTCTAATTCGCCACCTATTAAAGAGCCATTATAATTAACAGGCACATCAGGAATTAAGTTTTCTTTATTGCCACAAGCGCTTAAGAAAACAAATCCTATGAGAATTGCTGTTAATTTTTTAAGTATCATTAGATGATTTCTGATTGAAATTGTTTTAAGAAACGGATATCGTTCTCAGAAAACAAACGTAAATCTCTGATTTGATATTTTAAATTGGTGATACGCTCTATACCCATTCCAAATGCAAAGCCCGAATATTTTTGGCTATCAATACCTACATTTTCTAATACGTTTGGATCTATCATTCCGCAACCTAAAATCTCTACCCATCCGCTTTGTTTACACATTTGGCAACCATCACCTTTGCAAATGGTACAAGAAATATCCATTTCTGCTGATGGCTCTGTAAAAGGAAAATAAGACGGACGGAAACGTACTTTTGTACCCTCGCCGTAAAGTTCTTGAACGAAGTAATATAAGGTTTGTTTCAAATCTGCAAAAGATACATTTTCATCAACATATAAACCTTCTACCTGATGGAAGAAGCAATGTGCTCTGGCAGATATAGCTTCATTTCTATACACCCTACCCGGCATTAATGCTCTAAAAGGCGGTTTACCAGCTTCCATTAAACGTACCTGCACAGATGAAGTATGCGTTCTTAAAGCGATATCATCTTGCCCGCTATTTTTCTTGATAAAAAAGGTGTCCTGCATATCTCTAGCCGGATGCTCTTCTGGGAAGTTAAGTGCCGAGAAGTTATGCCAATCATCCTCAATTTCTGGTCCTTCTGCAACAATAAAACCTAGTCTTTTAAAGATTTCTACAATCTCTTTCCTCACTAAAGAAAGCGGATGTCTGCCACCAGTTTCTACACCAAAACCAGGTAAGGTTAAATCATTAGGGATATCTTTTTGACCTTTTTGGGTAGAAAAAGCATCTTTAAAATCATTAAACTTAGCTTCTGCAAGCTGCTTAAATTGGTTTAATACTTTTCCTAAAACACGCTTCTCTTCCGCAGAAACGGTTTTAAACTCTTCAAAAAGGTCTTTTACAATACCTTTTGTACCTAAAAACTTTATTCTGAAATTCTCAAGCTCTTCTGCTGTTTTGGGTTCAAAAACCTCTATTTCACTAGTGTACTGACTGATTTTAGACTGCATAGGTCACAAATTTAATAAAAATAATTGAGGCATTTGAAGCATGTGTAAACTCGGCCCTAAAAAACATTTTTATTTTAGAGATAAGAACTTTAGAATTTTACACGTTTATGCTATATTTATAGAGATGATGCAGCGTGGAAGAAATGCTGTGGTAAAAGCCATTACAAGGCTTTAGAACAACCTTTTAACTTAAGAAAGATTTTAGCGGGGTAATTTGTTTCGCTGTACCAAATATGAAAAGTACACTGGTATTGCTATTGATTTTGTGCAACTTATATGGATTTTCTAATCCAAAAGGGAAAGCTACAGGTATAGCAGACAGTATTATCAGAAAGGTAATAGAAAGAAATAAAGTTGACAGTTACCTTACCCTAGAGGCAGAAGCTTATCTTAAAAATTCGCATGTTTTAAATAAAGGTCCAAAAAGATTTTTGGGAAAAAAAGTAACCTCTCTATTAAAGCTAGAATCCAATAAAGAGCAAATTTTATCGCTTTATGAAGCTAGTTCAAAGTTGTATTTTTCTAAAACAGGAGAAATAAAAGAAGATATAAAAGCCTACAAAACTTTAGGCAAATACAGAACCTGGGAATTTAAACATGCCGCAGATTTACAACTCAACTTTAACAAAAACTATATCACTCTAGAGGTTTTAACTCCTAAAAAATTTGTTTCGCCTATTGCTAAAAATGCTTTTAAATTTTACCGTTACGAATTAGAAAAAACCGAAACCGATAAAAATGGTATCAAAACGGATATTATAAAAATCATCCCAAAAAACAAGTTTTCACCTACTTTTAATGGTTATATCCATATAAATACCACTACCCAACAAATTTGTAAGCTCTCTTTAACATTGGGGAACAATGCAGGAATAAGCTTTGTAAACCAAATTAAGATAGAGCAAAATTTATTACAGATAGATAGCACTTATTATCCTACAGAAACAAAAATCACCTACCAGGGTAACCTAGCTGGTTTTTACTTTAGCGGCACTTGTGTAGCAACTTATCGCTACATGCACAATACTGTTTTTGCTAAAACTTTTGCTCCTTTAGAAGTACAAAAAATTCAAGCTCAGGATAGTAGTTCAAATAACTATGTTGTTAATAAAAGAACTGTTCCGCTTAGTCCTTTAGAACAAAAAGCCAGTTTTAAACATGATAGTTTAAAAAATAGCCAAAGTGAACGAAAGTATTTAGATTCTTTAGACAGGCTTACCCTAAAACAAAGACTTTATCCTTTACTTTTTAGCAGATTTAAGTTCCAAAACTCTTATAGAAAATATACTTTATATATGGATGCCGTTGCACCTTCTTTATTTTATAATACCGTAGAAGGGCCTGGTATAAAGTATGGTATAGAATTTTTCAAATACGCCAACAATGGTAGTTATTGGCATATTAGACCCGAGATACGATATGGTTTTAAAAATAACGAACTTAATTCTGACTTATCTTTTTCTTGGTTGTACGATCTTAAAAACAGAGCCGCTGTAAACTTAAGTTTAGGAAGTACTTACCGAGATTTAAATCCTAATGGCACTTTAAGCACCTTAAACAACTCTTTAAACACCCTATTATTTGAGCAAAATTTCCTGAAATTATACCGTAAAGAATATGTAAGCATTTCATCTGGTAGAGAATTGGCAAATGGTCTTTATTTTTCTGGAGGTTTAGAGCTGTCTAAAAATATATCTGTTTCTAATAATTTTGAATATTCGCTTAGAGATATTAAAACTAGAAACTTCACCTCAAACAACCCTTTTGACCCCATTACAGGTGGCAAGCTATTTCCAGACCATACTACGTTTAGACTTTCGGGTTCTTTGATTTATAATTTTCATCACCATTATATCACCAAAGAAGGCATTAAAATTTATCAGATACCTAAAAACCCGAGAATCATTGCTTCTTACCGTAAAGGCATCCCCAATATATTAGGTTCTGAAACTGATTATGATTTTGTTGAATTAGAGATACAGCAAGAGCGCTTAAATTTAGGCCTTTGGGGTTTTTCATCCTTTTCATTCTCTACCGGTAAATTTTTGAATAACAGCATCAATTATTACCCAGATTGGAAACACTTTTTAGGTAATAATGCCTTGGTATTTAATAGTGGGCTTAAAAGTTTTCACTTCTTAGATTTTTATGCTTACAGTACTGATAAACAATTTATTGAGGCTCATTATGAGCATAATTTCAATTCGAAATTTATTGGAAGATTACCTTTATTAAGAAAATTAAAACTTCAGGAACTGGCGGGTGCGGCTTACCTAGGAAGCCCAGATAGAGGGAGCTATTATGAATTTTATATCGGCTTAAGCCGATTAACTGTAAGAGCAGATTATGCTATTTCTTTTGGAGAAAATGGGCGATTAAACCAAGGTTTTAAACTAGCTTACTCTTTCTAAAACATCTAGGTAACTGCTATTTGTGATGTATATCATTTTTATTATCTCCCTAAAAAACATACCTTTGCAGCTCATTTAACACTGTTTACAGCAGTATCAATGAATCATGAAAGCATACCAAACACTTCTTTATTACTGTTATAGCCACATCCAGGATGCGGAGCAGTACGCAGCAGACCATTTAAAATTTTGTAAAGATTTAGGCTTAACCGGTAGAATTATTGTTGCGGATGAAGGCCTAAACGGAACCGTATCTGGTACACGTGAGCAGTGTAAAGCTTACATGGATTATATTTATGCCGATGGCCGTTTTAATGCTACAGAATTTAAAATTGACGATGTAGATGAGCCTTCTTTCATGAAAATGCATTGCCGCTATAAATCTGAAATTGTACATTCTGGCTTAAAAGACCCTCATGTTATAGACCCTACCAAGAAAACAGGAAAACATCTAGAACCAACAGAATTCATGGAAATGAAAGACCGTGATGATGTGGTTATTTTAGATGTTCGTTCTAATTATGAACATAACTTAGGTAAGTTTAAAAATGCCATTACGCTTGATATAGATAATTTTAGGGATTTCCCTGCCATGATAAATGAGCTCGCACAATATAAAGACAAAAAAATACTGACTTATTGTACCGGTGGTATTAAATGTGAAAAAGCTTCTGCTTTATTACTTCATGAGGGTTTTAAAGATGTTTACCAATTACATGGCGGCATTATTAAATATGGTAAAGAAGCTGGCGGTAAAGATTTTGAAGGTAAATGTTATGTTTTTGATAACCGTATAGCTGTTGATGTAAACTCGGTTAACCCCGTAGTCGTTTCTACTTGTAGAAATTGTGGCAAAACCACACCTAAAATGATTAACTGCGCCAATCCAGAATGTAATGAGCACTTTACCCAATGCGATGAATGCGGCTGGGAATTAGATGGAGCTTGCTCTACAGCATGCAAAGAACATCCGCGTAAGCGCCCCTATGATGGTACTGGTTATTATGTAAAAGTTCCTCAACCGATTAATAAAAAGAAAGTAACGTTAACAAGTTTATAAGCAAATAAGAAGCTTTCTCAAATTACCATTTTGTGTCAGGCTGAGCGGAGTCGAAGCCTTTTCTAAGCATATCAGAGAACATTTCGACTCCGCTCAATGTGACAGATACTATTTTTGAGACAGCCTCTTCTTTTTTATGAGCTAGCTATTACTAGAAATTATTCTTTTCAATTCATTTACAGGTACAACACCGGATTGCCTCCACTTCACTTCGCCATCTTTAAATAAAATTAAAGTTGGCACACCTTGTACATGATAGGCTGCTGCCGCTTGTGGGTTCTTATCAACATCAATTTTAATGATGGTTGCGCTATCTCCTACTTGCTTTTTCAATTCGTCTAGCATGGGCGACATCATTTTGCAAGGGCCGCACCAAGTAGCAAAAAAATCTACCAATACGGGTTTACCAGAATTTATAATTTCTTTAAAATTTGCCATTTCTTACGCTCCTTTCTCTAATATATCTTACAATAGTTGCCATATTTAAAGCTAAATAAACCACCAACACCATTAATACCCCTTTCATTTTACCCAGCCTTAAGCCTAATAAAATTAAGAAACTAAGTGCAATAATATGTCTGTAGAATTTAAACTTTCCCAATGTGTATCAAATTACCAAATGCAAATATCAGTTAAAAAGGGAGGCTTACTAAAACTATTTATTATATTTATTGTAAAAGATATAAATCCGGTTTAACCGATACACCGTATTTAAGCATAAAAACATCAGCATGTCTAAAACCGCCATTATCATTTTTTCCCATGTGCCAGAAATAGAGGCTAGGATAAAAGATTTTGCAGGTTTTAAAAATACCAGAAGAGTATCTGCACTTTTTACTAAACATTTTATAGAGCTAGCAAAAAACACCCATACTGATACTTTTTGGCACAACAGTTTGGTACAAGAAGGCAAAAACTTTGGTGAACGTTTGGCTAATGCTTTTGAAAGTATGTATGCTAAAGGTTATGATGCTGTAGTGTGTATCGGTAATGATTGTCCAGAACTTCAAGAGCATACGCTTCAAAAAGCCCTTAAAGCAATTGAAAACGGAAAAACAGTTTTAGGGCCAACTACTGATGCAGGTGCCTATTTAATTGCTATCCCCAAAAAAGCATTTCATAAAAAGCATTTTTTGCAGGTGAAATGGCAAAGTAGCTGTACCTATAAAGATTTAAAAGCTCTGTTCCAAGATGAAGAGTTGCTTGAATTGAAAGAGCTTCAAGATTTAGATTATTTGGCTGATTTTTATCAGTTAAAAGAAAACAAACTTGTTGCTACAGCTCTTGAATTTATTCATCCTGTTTCAAAAAGTATATTTCATCAAACTTTTTATACTCAAAAAAGCATAAGAAATTACGATTTCAAAGCTCCGCCTGTTATCAATTAGGCATATACCATTCAAACATTTTTTCAATTTAAAACCAACTAACTTATTTAAAGGGTTCTATTTTGTAAAAGCATTGCTGCTTTGAGGGCAATTTCTTTCTATACAAACAAGAACTCATAAAAAGCTACAAACAATATTATGGCTAAGAACTATTTCAATCCGGAAGATTTAAAAAAATTTGGAAACATTACTGATTTCCAAGAAGTGCTAGGTAAAAAATTCTTCGATTATTACGGAGAAGTCTTTAAAGAAGGTGCGTTAACGGCTAGAGAAAAATCTCTTATTGCTTTAGCTGTTGCACATGCCGTACAATGTCCTTATTGTATTGATGCTTACTCTACAGATTGCTTACAAAAAGGTGCAGATGAAGAACAAATGATGGAAGCAGTACATGTAGCGGCCGCCATAAAAGGTGGTGCTACACTGGTTTTTGGTGTACAAATGATGAATCATGTTAAGGAACAAACCATGTAATTATGGGTGTAAAACAAATTTCAAAATCGCTTAAAGCATCAGGCAACGCTCTTGGTGATCATTTTTATCAACTAAAAGTGCTCTCACAAAAAGAGATAGAAGATGGTCGTTTTGAGCATTTTAACCATAAAATAAATACAGCTGGTGTACCTGTTATTAAGCCTAGTGAACTAGAAATATTTCAGCTTAACATAGGAAAATTATGTAACCAAACTTGTGCCCATTGCCATGTAGATGCTGGACCAGACCGTAAGGAAGAAAACATGTCTTTTGAGACATTAGAAAGATGTTTATACCTTATTAAAACATACGGATTTAAGACCGTAGACATTACTGGTGGCGCACCAGAGATGAACCCACATTTTAGGTGGTTTGTAGAAAACTGTAGTGCCTTAGGGGTTAAAGTGATGGTAAGATGCAACCTCACCATCATTATGGCTAATCAGAAATATGCTGATTTACCTCAATTCTTTGCGACCAATAAAGTTCATGTGGTATCTTCTTTACCTCATTTTTCTGCTTCAAGAACTGATGCACAACGTGGAGATGGGGTTTTTGAAGATTCTATTGCTGCCTTAAAAATGCTGAATGAAGTAGGCTATGGAAAAGAAGATGCTGGTTTGGTTATAGATTTAGTTTATAATCCTTCAGGAGCTTTTTTACCAGGCGACCAAACAACGTTAGAAGCCGAGTTTAAAAGACAGCTGAAACGTAAATTTGATATCGTTTTTAATAATCTGTATGCTATTACCAATCTGCCTATCAGTAGGTTTTTAGATTATTTATTAGAAACGGGCAAATATTTAGATTACATGCATCAACTGGTAGATGCTTTTAACCCAGCAACTTTAAACGGCTTGATGTGTAGAAACACCATCAGCATTAGCTGGGAAGGTTATATGTACGATTGTGACTTTAACCAAATGCTTGATTTAAAATTTACCGGCAAAGCCAAACATATCAATGATTTTGATATGGATGAGGTTTTAAATAGAAATATTATTGTAAATAACCATTGCTATGGCTGTACCGCTGGCTCGGGAAGTAGCTGTGGAGGCGAAATTGCATCTTAAAGGTTAGTATAAATATCAAACAAAAAATAAGAATGTCTAACATACACGAAGAAGTACAACATTATTATGGTAAAGAATTACAGCAAAGTTCTGATTTAAAAACAAGTGCCTGCTGTACATTGGCGCCACCCCCTAAACACATACAAGAAGCTTTAAAACTTATTCATGATGAGGTAGTTATTAAATATTACGGTTGCGGATTAACCATTCCTAATCAGTTAAAAGGACTCAAAATATTAGATTTAGGTTCGGGAAGTGGTAGAGATTGCTACATTGCTGCACAACTGGTTGGCGAAGAAGGGCAAGTTGTGGGTGTGGATATGACACCAGAACAACTAGAAGTTGCCAATAAACATCTAGAATACCACCGTGAACAATTTGGTTACCAGAAATCTAATGTAACTTTTGTTAAGGGAAATATAGAGCAATTAGACAAGCTTGGATTTGAGCCTGAGAGCTTTGATTTAATTATTTCTAACTGTGTGATAAACCTGGCTACAGATAAGCAAAAAGTACTTAACGATGCTTATAAGCTCTTAAAAAAGGTGGCGAAATGTATTTTTCTGACGTTTATGCAGATAGACGCTTCCCTAAAACTTTACAAAATAACCCTATACTTTGGGGAGAATGCTTAAGTGGCGCTCTTTACTGGAATGATTTTCTAAATTTTGCTAAAAAAGCAGGTTTTACAGACCCACGCGTTGTAGAAGACAAGCCTATTGCGGTAAATAACGAAGAAATTGAGGCTTTAATGGGCGAGATAAAAGTATACTCTGTAACTTATCGTTTATTCAAAATTGATGGTTTAGAAAGTGATTGTGAAGATTACGGACAGGCCGTTGCTTATAAAGGTACGGTTGAAGGCGCTCCACATGCTTTTGATTTAGATAATCACCACCATTTCCCTAAAGGCAAACTGGTAAGTGTGTGCGGAAATACCTACAAAATGCTTCATGATACCCGTTACCGGGATGCTTTTGACTTTTACGGAACCTGGGATACCCATTATGGAATATTTGAGGGTTGCGGTGGTAATATCCCTTTTACTACAACATTAGATAGTAGCTCGCCAGGGGTTTCTTGTTGTTAAAAAGTCCTTATAGAAAAGGCCTTGTAGCAAAACTACAAGGCCTGATTCTTACAATAAATAATCACCTATTTATAATAAACCTCATTCCATCTCAATTCATTTTTGAATTGATATAAGTTGGTGTCTTTACCTATTAAAACAAACTCAACATCAGCAATTTCTGCAAAACTTTGGATTTGCGCTGCCGTTAAGTTTTGGCTATAGCAAGTATGGTGTGCACCTCCAGCTAAAATCCATGCAGCACAACCTGTGTACATATCTGGCTGTGGTTTCCATAAAACTCTTGCTACAGGTAATTTTGGTAAATCATGTTGTGGTGCTATAGCATCAACCTCGTTCACCAAAATTCTAAAACGATTACCCATATCTACAACAGAAACGTTAATAGCAGGGCCTGCTGCCGAGTTAAATACCAAACGTACAGGATCTGCCTTACCACCAATTCCTAATGGATGAATCTCGCATTTTGGTTTAGCATCAGCAATAGAAGGACAAATCTCTAACATGTGAGAGCCTAAAACCTGAGGGTTAGCTGGGTCGAAATGGTAAGTATAATCTTCCATAAAAGAGTTACCACCTTTTAAACCAGTACCCATTACTTTCATGGTGCGTACCAAAGCTGCTGTTTTCCAATCGCCCTCACCAGCAAAACCAAAACCTTTGGCCATTAACCTTTGAGAAGCAATACCCGGCAATTGTTTCATACCATGTAAATCTTCGAAAGTATCTGTAAAGGCGGTAAAGCCACCATCGGTTAAAAAGCGCTCTAAACCTAATTCTATTTTAGCGGCATCTCTTAAAGATTGATGTTGTGCACCACCTTTAAGTAGGCTCTCCATCAATTGGTAGCTATCGCCATATTCTTGGATTAATTTATCAACCTCTGCATCAGAAACGGTATCAATAACTTTTACCAAATCGCCAATACCATAACCATTTACTTGGTAACCAAACTTAATTTCTGCCTCAACTTTATCACCATCTGTAACGGCTACGTAACGCATATTATCGCCAAAACGAGCAACTTTAGTTTGGTTAGAGTCTTTCCAAGCTGCTGCAACACGAGCCCAATCGCCAATTTGAGAGATGACATTTTCATCTTCCCAATGGCCAACTACTACCTTACGGTTAATACGCATACGCGATACCATGAAACCAAACTCCCTATCGCCATGGGCGCTTTGGTTAAGGTTCATGAAATCCATATCTATGTTAGCCCAAGGAATATCACGATTAAACTGCGTATGCAAGTGTAGCATAGGTTTTTGCAATACTTTTAAACCACCAATCCACATTTTAGCTGGCGAGAAAGTATGCATCCACGCAATAATACCAATACAATTATCAGTTACGTTTGCCTGTTGGCAGATGTTAAAAATCTCATCAGGAGATTTTACAGTTGGCTTAAATACTACCCTTACCGGGATAGCACTTGCTTTGTTTAATGATTCTGCAATAATTTGCGAATGCTGTGCTACTTGCTTTAGCGTTTCTTCGCCATATAAATCTTGGCTACCTGTAATAAACCAAAGTTCAAATTTCTTTAAATCTATCATTTTTGATGTTTTTTATGCCTTATCTTAAAGAGGATGTCTCAAAAATTATATTTATCATATTGAACAGAGTCAAAATGTTCTCTGATATTCACTCAGAAAAGGCTTCGACTCCGCTCAGCCTGACACACGAAATGGTGACTTGAGACAGACTCCCTACAAGGCTTGTATAATGTTTATAAATTGATTAATAACCTCTATTTTCTATTATCTAAAATCTAGCGTCTAATTACTGCCCATAATAAGAGCCTTCGCCATGTTTTCTATCGTAATGCTTATTAATTAAAGCGTCTTTTAATTTGGGCACTTGCGGATTAATTTGCTCAGTTAAATATGCCATACGGGCTATTTCTTCTAAAACAGCACTATTATGTACTGCTTTATCAGCCGTTTTACCCCAAGTAAAAGGTGCATGGTTACCTACTAAAATCATCTCTACATCGCTATTACTTAAACCTCTTTCTTTTAAGCAATTGATGATTTGGAAGCCAGTTTCATATTCGTAATTACCTTTTATCATTTCATCGCTCATTGGCGGAGCGCAAGGAATATCACAAGTGGTATAATCTGCATGTGTAGTACCGTAAATAGGAATATCTCTTTGAGATTGCGCCCAAGCCGTGGCATAAGTGGAGTGTGTATGCACCACGCTATTGATATTATCCCAATGCTTATATAAAACAGCATGCGTTTTAGTGTCTGATGAAGGTCTTAAATCTCCGGCAACGGTATTTCCATCAAAATCTACAATTACCATTTGCTCTACCTGAAGTTTGGTATAATCTACTCCGCTAGGCTTAATCGCAAAAACACCCAAATCTCTATCAGCAACACTTACATTTCCGAAGGTAAAAATCACCAGATTTAACTCTGGTAAACGCATATTAGCTGCATAAGCTTCTTCTTGTATTTTTCTATATTTATTCATTTTTTTCAGTTTACAGTTATAGGTTATCAGTTGTTCTCTATAAAAGCTCCCATAGCTTTGTATTTTTCGTATCGAGCTTGGTAAAGCGCAACATTTTCTTGATTAGGGAAATACTCATCACTAAAACCATGTCCCATAGCTTCCATGGCATTTTCTACAGTTGGATAAAAACCTGCTACAGTTGCGGCAAACATAGCAGCACCTAAAGCACAAGTTTGATCTGATTGATGAATCCTGATAGGCATATTCATCACATCGGCCATCACCTGCATAATATAAGCAGATTTTTTAGCCACACCACCTAAACCAATTAAACCTTTAACAGGGATGCCTTGCTCTATAAAACGATCCACAATTTTCTTTGCGCCAAAACAAGTAGCCTCAACCAAGGCTTTAAACATAGCAGGTGCATCGGTACCTAAATCTAAACCCCAAAAAGCACCTTTTAATTCTTGATTAGCGTCTGGCGTTCTTCTTCCGTTTAACCAATCTATAGCTAATTCATCTTTTACATCCAGCGGCAGTGCTGCCGCTGCTTTACTAAGTTTAATGATGATTTGCTCGTTATATTCTTCTCTTAATTTCTCCTTTTGTTCCTCAGAAATAGCATTAGAATCGGCTAGAATTTGCTCAAGAGGCCATTTTAACATTTTTTGGAACCATGCATAAGCATCGCCAAAGGCAGACTGACCAGCTTCTAAACCACTCATACCCGGTATGATAGAACCATTTACTTGTCCGCAAATACCTTTAACCAATTTACCTGTCATTTCTGCAGAAGGTGCTACCAACATATCGCAGGTAGAAGTACCCATTACTTTACTTAAATGGTAAGGCTCTATTTGGCCACCAACAGCGCCCATGTGTGCATCAAAAGCACCAATTCCTATTTTCACATCGGTATTTAAGCCTAGTTTTTGCGCCCACTCTGCACTCAATGTACCCGCAGCTTCTGAAGCTGGTAGAACTTCCTGAGAAACTCTTTCTCTTAGACCTTTTAAAAGAGGATCTAAAGAGTTAAAGAAATCTTCTGGAGGGAAACCGTTAAACTCCTCCGCCCATAGGGCTTTATGACCGGCAGCGCAAACCCCTCTTTTTAACTCTGAAACATGCTGAGCCCCGGTTAGTAAAAACGGAATCCAATCGCAATGCTCTACCCAAGAAAAAGCAGCCTTTTTAACGCTTTCATCAACCCTGAGGGTTCTTAATATTTTTGCCCAAAACCATTCTGAAGAGTAAATTCCGCCAACGTATTTTAGGTAATTATCGTCAAACTTTTCTGCGTGTTTATTAATCTCGGCAGCTTCCTTTAATGCGGTGTGGTCTTTCCATAGGATAAACATAGCATGAGGGTTTTCTGCAAACTCTGGCGTTAAAGCCAAAGGTACACCTTGCTCATTAACCGCTACCGGGGTAGAGCCTGTTGTATCTATAGAAATAGCTTTTACTTGTTGCGCTATGTTTGCACCTACTTGCTCTAAACAAGCTTTTATGGTTTGTTCTAAGCCTTCAACATAATCTAAGGGGTGTTGTCTAAATTGATTTTGACCAGGGTTACAGTATAATCCTTTTTTCCAACGGGGATAATAAAAAACCGAAGTAGCAGCAATTGCACCATTTGAGGCATCTACCAATACAGAACGTACAGAATCTGTCCCGTAATCTACCCCTATAACATATTTACCTTGACTCATTATTAAAGAATTTGAGATTTATAATTGCGCTGCAAAATACAATTTATTTTATTAAGTGTAAATATAACATTTATTTATTTTTATAAAAGATTGCTCATGATTGAAAAATTAATTTTTTAAAAAATATTTAGGTTTTGATAGTTAGCTGTAAAAGTTAAAATGTTACTGTAAGCGTTAAAATCAGCAGGTTCATGTAGGGTGGTGAGTACAACACTTTTCATATTGGCATTTTGTGCTGCTTCTACTCCTTTTGGTGCATCTTCAAAAACTACGCAGGCGCTTGGGGCTACCCCTAGAAGCTCTGCTCCTTTTAAAAATGTTTCTGGGTGTGGTTTACTTAATGCAACATCATTTGCACTTACAATAACAGGGAAATATTCGCGGATGTGTAGGTTATCCAAAATAAAATCAATATTAAATGGAATAGCGGCCGAGCCTATAGCCATTTTTATACCTTTGGATTTAGCATTTTCTAAATAATCGCCTAAACCATCAATAAGTTTCATGTGGGCTTTATACTCGGCTTGGTAACGCTGTTCTTTTTCCATAGAAAGCTTATCAATTTGTTCTTGAGTGAAATAACCTTTACCAAAAACACGCTCTAGCAATTCCTGGTTTTTGCCGTACATCTGTAAAACGGTCTCGTCAAAAGTGATATCTGATTTTAAATCGTTACTTAAAATATCATACCATGCTCTGGCATGAAACTGCATATCATCTATAATGGTTCCGTTTAAATCGAATAAATAAGCCTGATAATCCATATCTTGAAAATTTTAGAAAGCTAATTTAAGCTTAACGTTTAAATTAGGAGATATTGTTCTGTAAAATTGAAAGAATTAGTTAGTTTTGCATCCCCCGAAAGGGGAAACCGGAGAGATGTCAGAGTGGTCGAATGAGCCAGCTTGGTCCGAAGGACTCCTTTGGAGAAAGCTTGTGTACTGGCCCGCAGGGCTCCTTAGGAGCAACGGTACCGAGGGTTCGAATAAATTTATAATTAAAGTGTTTTATAGTTATATTCTTAAGAGCTTTAAAGATAACCGGTACTATTATGGAAGTACTATAAATTTGAGTAATAGGTTAATCAAGCATAATAAAGGAGATGTTAAGTCTACAAAAAATAGAAGACCTTTAGAGTTACACTTTTTTGAAGTGCATAACACAAGAAGTGAAGCATTTAAAAGAGAAATGTTTTACAAATCAATTGAAGGTTACCATTACCTTAAACAAAATGGTATTATTTAACGGAGAGATGTCAGAGTGGTCGAATGAGCCAGCTTGGAAAGCTGGTGTACTGGCAACGGTACCGAGGGTTCGAATCCCTCTTTCTCCGCAAAATATCTTATAAATCCTTGTAGATGATAAATTTGCAAGGATTTTTTATTACAGAGGATAGTAAAAGAGACCAAATAATTATCTTTAAAATTAGATTTATAATTTTAACAGATTTCTTATCTTTCTCGAAATAAAATATTCTTATCTACCATGGCATTAAGCTGGAATGAAATTAAAGAAAGAGCCGTTCTATTCTCTAAAGAATGGGCTGATACATTTAATGAAGAAGCCGAGGCAAAATCTTTTATTGAAGCATTTTTTAATGTATTTGGCATTACTCGTAAAAGAGTAGGAACTTTTGAGCATCGGGTTAAAAAACTAAATGATGCGGATGGTTATATAGATTTGCTTTGGAAAGGTACCATCTTAATAGAAATGAAATCTAAGGGCAAAAACTTAGATAAAGCATTTATACAAGCAAAAGATTATATACATGGCTTAAAAGAGCATGAATTACCTAAATACATTTTAGTATCAGACTTTGAGAATTTTAGGTTATTTGATACCGAAGAAAATAAAACGCTAGAATTTAAACTTAATGAACTTGTAAACTATGTACAGCATTTTGGATTTATAGCAGGTTACCAAAAACGTATTTATAAAGAGCAAGACCCTGTAAATATTAAAGCAGCCGAATTAATGGGTAAGCTGCATGATAGGTTAGAGGAAATTGGTTATACTGGGCACCCGCTAGAGGTTTATTTGGTTAGGATATTATTTTGCTTGTTTGCAGAAGATACCACCATTTTTGATAAACACCAGTTCCAACACTTTATAGAGGATAGAACTAATGAAGATGGAAGCGATTTAGCAGCCAAAATTCAAGAACTCTTTCAGGTTTTAAATACACCACATGCCAACCGCTTTAAAAATCTTGATGAACAGCTAAATGCTTTCCCTTATGTAAACGGTAAACTGTTTGAAGAAATACTACCCTCTGCAAGTTTTGACAGTGCTATGCGTAATAGCTTACTAGAATGTTGTTATATAGATTGGAGTAAGATTTCGCCAGCCATATTTGGCTCTATGTTTCAAAGTGTGATGAATCCGCAAGAACGCAGAAACTTAGGCGCACATTATACCAGCGAAAAGAATATCCTTAAGCTGATAAAACCACTCTTTCTAGACGATTTATACGCAGAGTTTGAAGCTGTAAAAAAGAATAGGCCTAAGCTACAAGAGTTTCATAAAAAGATAAGCCAGCTTAAATTTTTAGACCCTGCTTGTGGTTGTGGTAATTTTTTAGTGATTACTTATAGAGAGTTACGCCTGTTAGAAATAGAAATTTTAAGAGAGCAATACAAAAACCAACTAGCTACAAGTATAGCATCAATTATTTGGTTAAATGTAGATATGATGTACGGCATAGAATACGAAGAATTCCCTGCCCGTATTGCCGAAGTTGCCATGTGGCTGATGGACCACCAAATGAATATGCTGATAAGCAATGAGTTTGGGGAGTATTTTGCGAGATTGCCATTGGAGAAAGCTGCAAAAATTGTACATGGTAATGCATTAACCACTAATTGGCATAGTTTGCTTTTTCCTCTAGACCATATTAATGTTATTGCTGAACAGACTAATATTTTTATACTAGAAGAGCCTATACACGAATATAATACGGTAAACATCCTCACAAATAAGTCTCAAGAACATAAATTAAGCAGTATAAAAGGCAATGAGGATAGCAGCTTTGATTTTATATTAGGAAACCCTCCATTTTTAGGGAAGAGTAATCAGAATGTTAACCAAAAAGCAGAAATGTCTATTCTTTTTAATGGTGTAAATGGTGCTGGAGTTTTAGATTATGTTTGCGCTTGGTATTTAAAAGCGGCACAGTTTATACAAAACACCAAAACCAAGGTAGCTTTTGTTTCTACAAATTCTATATCTCAAGGAGAACAAGTAGGAATACTTTGGGAACTACTATTCCGTAAATACAATATTAAAATACATTTTGCACATAGAACATTCAGTTGGAATAATGAAGCGAGAGGAAATGCAGCTGTACATTGTGTTATCATTGGCTTTGCAAACTTTGATACCAATAATAAAAGAATATTTGAATATGAGAATATAAAGGGTGAGCCTCATGAAATCAGAGTTAAAAATATCAATCCTTATTTAGTAGAGGGAAAAGATTTCACATTATCATTAAATGAAAAAACTATATGTGATGTTCCGAAAATTGCATGGGGGAATAAACCAGTTGATGGAGGTAATCTCATAATTTCCGATAAAGATTTAGGTGCATTTCTAACACTGGAACCAAAAGCATCAAAGTTTATTAAACCATTAATTAGCGCTAAAGAATTTCTTAATGGTGAAAAAAGATGGTGTATTTGGTTAGTTGATGCTTCGCCAGAAGAAATAAAACAAATGCCTTATGTTTTAGATAGAATTAAGAATGTAAAAAAAATACGAGAGAATAGTATTGATGAGGGAGCAAGAAAATTAGCCCTCAAACCAACTCAATTTCGAGATATAAGAAATCCCGAAAGTTATATTTTAATACCCAGCACAACATCGGAAAATAGAAAATATATTCCATTTGCATTCTTTAAAAAAGATAATATACCACATAATAGCTGTCATATATTACCAGATGGAAACTTGTATCACTTTGGAATATTGATGTCTTTAATGCATATGGCTTGGGTCAAAACAACTTGTGGTAGATTAAAAAGTGATTACAGGTATTCAAAAGATATTGTTTATAATAATTATCCTTGGCCAGAAAATCCAAGTGAAAAACAAATTCAACAAATAGAAGAAAAAGCACAAAAGGTTTTAGATGTAAGAGCAGAATTTCCTAACAGTTCTTTAGCAAATTTATACAACCCATTAACTATGCCTCCAGCTTTAGTAAAAGCGCATAACGAGTTAGATAAAGCAGTTGATTTGGCGTACCGCCCGCAGCCCTTTTTAAGCGAAGCCAAACGCATGGAATTTCTATTTGAATTGTACGAGAAATACACCGCAGATTTATTTACTAAAGAGAAACCTAAAAGAGTAAAGAAAACAGCTTAATGTTTTAAAAGCGCTTTAATACTACTTATACTTATTTATAGGCCTTAGCCTTAGCAATAAGATTGATGATTTTAGCCTCTTCATCTTGGTACATTAGAAGCTTTTTATTTTTATCGAACAGAAAAACAGAAGGGTATTTTCTGGGATAAAACTTAGCGATAAACTCTTGATTAAGATCTTGTAGTATAGTTACATTCTTTTTGTTTAGAAGATTAGCACCAAAAACGTTCATGAATTTTAGTATACCATCTTTCCTATCCATGGTTACTAGGTATAGGTTAACATGAGACAAGTTTGGGTGCTCTTTAGCTAAAAGCTGCATGGTTTCTTGGCAGTGCGAACAGGTAATATCAAAAAAGCTAAAAATGGAAAGTTTCCCCAGAGGGATATTCTTATCGGTTAAAGAAGTTCCACTTAATTGGAAGAACTTAAAAGATGGTATTGTGCGTACTGGCTCTTGTGCGTTTAGCATACCAATACTTAAGAAAACACTTAAAATGATGCTCCAAAAAAATTTCATACTATAAAATAAAAACTCCCTGACAAACACTGTTTAGTCAGGGAGAATAAACACTCTAACTTACACTTAATTCCAAATACTTTGGACACTTGCTATCTCTAAGGTTCTTAATAACATTCCTTCTTTAGACTTAATTTGTAATTTATTAAAAGGCTGCGTTGGGAAAAAGATATCTGTCATGGCAGTAAGGCCTCCATCAGCAAAAAATTCTACCGATGCAGCGTCAAATAGAAGCTCTATATCTGTTGAAGTTGAACGCGACAAACGTGGCGCTGTATGCACCGCTCCAAATCCTTTTTCGAAGATTTCCTTTCTTGCATTTTGCCTATCAATAAAATATTGGTTGTCTTTTTTATTGTATCCAATAATTAATTCTTCATTGTTGTCATTAGATAATACAATTTTATAATCTTGAATAGTAGCCGAATTAAACTTGAGTTGGAATTTCCCTTCAGCCTGGGCAATATCTGCTGATAAATCTAAAGCGTCTGTTATTTGAATATTCTTGCTAGACTTACTTTTACCAATAATCTTCTTTAACTCTTTAACAGGCTTGTTAACCAATAAAAACTCATCATCAACAATTTCTAAGCTTAATTCTCGAGGCAAAGTCATGGCGCTTCTCCATTTTTCTGTGGGTACTTTTTCTGCATATTGCCAATTACTCATCCATCCCAAGAAAATCAGTCGATCGGTATTTGAGAAAGTTACACCTGCATAATCGTCTGTTCCATAATCAATCCATTTTGTTTTGGTATTGAAAGGTTTAAAACTCTTACCATCAAAGTCCCCAATAAAATATTGCGTACCAGACCCGCCGTTTGGAGCACCCGGATTAATACTTACCAATAAAACCCACACTTCTTTTCCATCAACCTTCATTGGAAACAAGTCAGGACATTCCCAAACACCTCCGTGAGCGCCTACCTTTTCTCCAAATTCACTTTCTTTAGTCCAATCAATTAAATTCGGCGAAGAGTAAAATGTAATTCTATCTTTTGTAGCAAGGGTCATTATCCATTTTTTCACTTCAACGTTCCAACGTACTTTCGGGTCTCTAAAATCCACTATTCCAGGGTTTTTTAATACTGGATTTCCTTCGTACTTTTCCCAGCTTTTCCCTTCATCTAAACTATATGCTAAACTTTGGTACTGATAATCTTTACGACCTTCGCTTTCTAACTTTCGATTGTGATGGGTAAAAATTGCGACTAAGGGCATTTTACCTTCTTTACCCAATCCGGATGTGTTATTTTCGTCATATACGGCACTTCCAGAAAATATCCAACCCAAACTATCTGGAAATAATGCAATTGGTTGCTCATCCCAATGAATCAAATCTTTACTTATTGCATGCCCCCAATGCATAGGCCCCCAAACTGTACTATCAGGATTGTGCTGAAAGAACATATGATAATTGCCATTAAGATAAATTAACCCATTTGGATCATTCATCCAACTAGATTTGGGTGTAAAATGAAACTGTGGGCGATATGCTTCTTTATAAGTGGTTGTATTTTCTGATGCACTTTTCTTTACAGAACATGCAGAAATTAGAAAACAAAAAATCAGGTACTTAATATTTTCTTTCATAGCTTTTATGGTTTTTAAAAATGATTACTAGAACTGTAAAGTTCGTTGATTTAAACGCTTAATATTCTTAAGTCTATTTACTAGTCACACTACCCTTCCAAATAGTGTTGAGGTTCCAAACATTTAGTGTATTCAAAATAGCATCATTGCCCTCTGTAAAAAATTCAACTCCTGTTTGGTCTGTTGCGGGAAAAGTTACTGCGCTAATCACAGATTCTCCGTCGTTATTGAATATCTCAATGGATGATTGATCTACAAATATCCTCATCCTTAATTTTTCATTATGCATATTTAAAGGAGATTGTATCTTTTTTGCAAATAACTTGGTAAATTCCTTATCTGATAAGTAATCGGTGCAATTTGATCTATCAAGCGTCAACACAGCGATTGAAGGATCGTAACTAAGCACCAGCTTTCGACCATCTCCTACCAGCAGGTTTATCCCGAAGATATCGTTACCTGGATTTACCTCAAGATCAATTTCGTAAGAATTTCGCTTTGGCTTAACCTTTTTCCAGTTTTGATTTTTTTTAAGCTTTATGGCACTTCCGCTAAACAAATTACTACGTAACTGGTTTAATGCAGTAACCGGCATCTGAATTAGCCTGTAGCCGTAATCACTCTTCTTTAACGTTAAAGTCCGAGGTAGAGATTCAAACCCTTTTCCCCAAGTTGTAGGAACTTTATTAGCATAATCCCAATTTCCCATCCAACCAATACTAAATACAGTATCTCGGAAAGAACGGTTATTATCATAATTTCGCCAAGTTCTTGTGGCGTAATAGTCTGGTCCGTAATCCAGCCATAAAGCATGTTCTAAACCTTGGTCGTACAATTTATCGCTAAACAAAATGTGATCAACTGCGATAAACCCGAGCTTGCTTGTGGTGTCACGGTCAACTATTTCTATAAAAGCGTTTTTCCCTTTTAAATCTCGGACGTCCCATCCATGCCATTTGAAAACATTGGTGTTATCGCCAGAAGTCATCCTAACAGTTTTACCATCAACTACTAGTTTAATACAAGTGGTATCTGGATGCAATCCGCCAGCAATTAAAAAATTTATCGCGTTATGATTAATTTTGAAAGTTTTAGATTTCATAATGCCAGTGGAATGCTTATCTGTTGCGGTGCCTACAAAACTATTCCCCAAATAACCACTAATATGGCGAGGACTAAGTCCGAAAAAAGCTGAGTTTTTAACCACCCATTCTTTTGTTCCAGATTCAAAATCATCAAAAACCTCCCCATCTATACCTTTTCCAAAGCGGAGGTAATCTGTAAAATCAGTATCGGCTGTGAATTTTTTTCCGTCAAACTCTCCAATGAAATACTGCACCCTATTCGGTCCTCTCCCGATAATCATTGCCCATTTTTTTATTGTAGAGCCAGCAACAGGTACTTCGAAAAGATCTGGGCACTCCCAAAAAGAATTTTGCGCACCCAGCCCTTCGAAAGAACTACAAAATTTCCAATTTTTAAGGTCTTTAGATTCAAAAATCTGTATTTGCTGAATATCTGGTACGGCCACCACCATTTTCCAGGAAGATGACGGCTCATGCCAAAAAACTTGTGGGTCTCTAAAATATACTTTATTTACATCTAAAACCGGATTTCCTTCAAAAAGACTGTAGGATTTTCCTGAATCCTGACTTACAGCAAGAATTTGTGTTTCAGGTAGTGAATCTCCTCTAAAATGTCTCGTAAAAACCGCGATGAAACTTTCCTTTCCAAAGCCGGATGTATTATTGTTATCAACAACCACAGAACCACTAAAGAATGAAAAATTCTTATTCTGTTTCATTGGTCTTGGCTGTTCTGACCAATGTACAAGATCCTTTGAAATGGCATGACCCCACCAGTATAAGTGAAAATATCCGTTTTTATATACTAGTCCATCCGGATCTCCAATCCATCCTTTTGCTGGGCTAAAATGATATAAAGGTCTGTACTTCTGTGAAACGTAAGATGTTGTGTCCTGTGCTAAGGCATTAAATGCAAGGAAAAAGAACATAACTAGAACACTAAAAACGATTGTTTTCATAATAATTATTTATGAGTTGCTATTTTTATGTTTCTAACAGTTGCGTTGATACCTTCTGCAGAAATTGTCCAAAGATTATTATTTAAGTTATATACCCGATTGGTAAGTGCTACTTCATCATTGATGTATAAAATCGCAACTGATTTTTCCATTACCAATTTGAAATTATACACTGTGTTTGCAGTGAACTTAAAAGATACTCGGGTAATTTCCAAGTTATTATTATATCCTGCTATACGGTTCTTTTGTGGTTCTATTTTGATCGTATAACTTCCAGTATTGTCGTCTTTTGCATTTAAACCAAAAATTAAAGATCCATTGAGCTCTGCAAGCTTAATACTCCCTTTGATCATGGTCGTTTTATTCAACGCATTAAACCTCATTATAGAACCTGTTCCATTAAACATGAAATCAGTTCCAGTATGCACTGCATTTCCACTTTTGTTTTTTACTACCGCATCCGTTTCGCTATTAAAATAGTTCAATACAGAAGCAGGTAATTTAACCGCAAGATTTCCATTTGATAGTGTATATAATTCATGAGTAACTAAGTTTCCTCCCCAAGTCAAAGTTCCTGTGTTGGTTTCAGGATTACGGCGATGAGCCCATCCCATAGTGTATATTTGAGTCCCATTTGATACGGAGCGTCCGGCGTAAAATTGATGACCATCAAACATATCATTACCTGCTACTGGCATTGTCCACGGGCCTTCGGTAGAGTTTGCTACCCTATATCTTGTTCCGGGAGTTGCACTCCAGTTTTCAGCAAATAGCAAATAGTACTTGCTGCCAGATTTAAAAATCTCAGCACACTCCATCATCAAATAATTATCATTATCAATCGGAAGTGTTCCTCTAATAGCCCAGTTATCTGAAGCCAAATCTTTAGTAGTAAATACCAATATTACCGCTTTATTAGATTTTTGGGTACTTACCATCATCCAATATTCTTTAAATTCTTCATTGTAAAATACAGATGGATCTCGGAAATCGAAACTGCTATAGCCTATTGGCGCAACAAGCTTAAATGTATTTTTTTTTGTCCAAGTCTTAAGGTCTGTGCTGGTAGCATACATTACTGCTTCTCTAGGGTTTGATGAAATCCAGTTAACGCTTCCATTATGACCAGTATAATAACAGTAATAAAGTTGATTGTGTTTCACAATTGAACCAGTGCCAATTAGTTGGTCTTGCTGGTCAGCGGTACTGTAGGCAATAGCCTCGCCTTCGTAATTGAATTTCAAAAAGTCTTTTGTTGTAAACCTATGGATTGGATGCTGGCCTTTACTCAATTGCTTTACCTGATCTGTTGCATCATGTAAGAAAAATATCTCAAACTGATTGTTGAAGTAGTAAGGCATTACGTCTCCTATCCACCCTACATAACCAGTTTCAGTACTTGATTTTGCGGGGGTTGGTTTTGGGAAAATTGTAACTTCATCTGCTACCACTGGGTTAGTTATCACCGGAGCTGATTCTTTTTGTTTAGCACAGCTTGTTAATAGAGCAATACCAGTTAAAATCATGGTCAACTTTACTTTCTTCATCATCTTACAGTTTATTTTAAAATAAAAAACTGTTACTGCACTTAAATGCAGTAACAGTATAAAAGCATTAAAAATTCTTTAAATAATCAATAGAATTTTTGGTAAGAGTTTTGATATTTTTTAAGAAACCATTAGTTGGGCTTCCTCCTTTTTTTGTTTCGGTAAACCAATCATAAGCTCCAAATGTAATGATTACAACATTTGCATTTCCATTCGTTTGCCACTCGGCAATACCCACTCTGCCGTTAAGTTCGTTATCCCAGCTCTCAGATGCTAAATTTATACCACCTGTAGCTTCTCGCCAACCTGCTGCATTTACATAGCCGCCCCAATCAGGAAGAAACCACCAAGCGGTATGGTTAGTTCTATATGTTCCCTTTTGTAGCAAATTTGCTTTCCCTGGTTCATAGGTTTCTAAGCCACTAAATATCGGATGGTTCTCTCTTCCTCTAAAAGATATTCCCCAATCATTATTTGTTTCAACAAAACCATTCGCATCGTTTGGATCTACATCCATATCACCAAATACATTATTTGGCCCACGTCCCGCAGGCACAACGTTAAGCGCTTCAACATACCTGCCAGCAAATCCTGTAAGTAGTAAATTACCACCCGAGGCTCTGTAAAGCTTTAAAGCTTCAATTACAGCAGGTGCTATTGCTGCATTTGGAAGGCTTTGTGTTGTATCATAATGCCACCACATTACCTTGTAACCAGTCATAATACGACCGTTGGCTATACTTTGGAATGACACGTAATCTGATGCCGGATAAGTTGAGAAAAACCAATCTGCAGCAGCTTTTTCGTCAGCATTGGTAATTGCACTTCTAGAAGTTGCAACACCAATAAAAGCATATTCATTTTCTGAATCAATAATTACCCTTGCGCTGTATTCAACATTTTTACTTCCTTTAGTTACAATATATTTTACCTCGTTTGTGAAGTTTCTTGGAGTTCTAGAACCAGGCGAAATACTAACACCAGATGCCATCACAATTTCTGGTGAGAGGTTGTTTAATACGGTACCTTCTTGTAAAATAACAGTAATGGTTTTCTCTTCATCATTAATAACACCAGCAGTACCATTGATTTTAAAAGATACAAACGGCGATGCTACCTTTACTTCTGCTAGATATTCTCTAAATTTATTTTTATTTGTAACCCTAAATTTAACTAAACCATTAAAATTAATTGGGGTTCCGGGTGCTGGACTAACTACGGCACCTTCGGGTAAATCTATATTGGGTACAAGCGAGGTTATATCTGCACCGAAAGGTACAACTACATTAATCTTGTTTGTTTTCTGGTCAATATCGGCAACTGTACCATTTATAGTAAAATTAGATAGGGTTACATTACCTGTTAGATCAAGATCGGGATTATTATCTTTTTTACAACCAGCCAATATTGCAAAACATAGTATGGAAAAACCGACACTTTTTAAAAGTTGTTTATACTTGCTCATTTCATTTAATTTTTAATTGATGATTAATATTTAGGATTTTGCTTGTATAGGTTTTTACTAAAGAAGATTTGATTTTGAGGAATCGGAAGATACTCATCACGCCCTTTGGTAAACTGTGCACTTTGGTAAATTGAACGGTTAACTTTTTCTTTCTGAAAAAATGCGTTCATTTCTTGTTCTGCTACACCCCATCTTATCAAGTCGAAAAATCTTCCTCCTTCTAAGGCCATCTCTAAACGGCGTTCAAATCTAAGTGCCTTTCTTGCATTTAACTGATTCCATACAACATTTACCCCGGGAACATAATTAGAAACTGCATAAAGTGAAGTTAGTTGCCCGTTAGCTTTGCGTAATTTAGAAACACTGCTTGCCGCCCTTGTTCTAATCTGATTAATTAACGGGAGTGCTTCATTTTGTCTACCTAATTCTATAAGAGCCTCTGCTTTAAACAATATTACATCTGCTACCCTAATAAGTATTCTGGTTTTTGAATTCCCGAAAAAAGGAGCAAGGTTAATAAAGCAATCACAATCAGGAGAAACATTCTCTTTCATAGAATTGTAATAACCATATAAGGCAGGGTTTCTTGCCCAGCTTTCTGTAACTACACGGGTAGGCTCATACTTCCAAGGTGCATCTGGTCTTGATATGGTATGGTCAAGTCTAGGATCAACGGTATTGCTATTAAAGTTTACATCCTGATTATTGTAAATATCAAATAGAGGAACGCCTCCATTTGTTTTAAATGAATTCACAAGCGACTGTGATGGCTTCTTAAAATCGCAACATCCAATACCTTGTGGTACTGTTAACATATCGCCAAAATTTACACGTCCTAATCCTGCGCCATCATTAAGAGAAAACTGAACAGACATAAATGCTTCTCTGCCATTTTCAAAGCTACCAGGCAAAAAATTATTGGCGAAATCTGGTTCAAGTTTGTAACTAGAATTTAAAGCCTCATCAGCTGCTTTTACTACTTTTTCCAAAATAGCTAAATCAACATTGGTTACTTGGTGAGCTGCATCTTGTTTATAAGCTTGAAACAACCTTGTTTTTGCAAGAAACGCATAAGCTGCATACTTATTTGCTCTTCCTATTTGCGGTTGCTCGGCAGGTAATGTATTAGCTGCAAACTCAAAATCTAATGCGATTTTTTCTAAAATCTGATCTCTAGTAAATACATCGTTTCCAATCGCTTGGTAATCTTCTGGCGCTACAGTTTCATCAATATATGGGATATTTTTGAATAAATTTTCTAGCATTAGGTACCAATAACCGCGTAAAAAACGTAGTTCTGCTTTACGGGTTTCTAAAAGAGGAAACTCGTCTTTATTAAATTTATTTAAGATACGAAGGCCTTCGTTAGCTCTTCTGATTCCTACATAAATATTAAACCAAATCGCATCATAATTCCATTGGTCTGGGCGTGATGATACAAAAGTTTCCATTCTATGAAACACATCGCCATCATTTATGCCACCTCCTCCTTTGTAAGCATCATCAGATCTAATATCACCATACTGGTACATACTAAACGCTCTGTTAATTTCATCATTTCCTAATTGAGAATAAGCGGCAATAACAAAACCATCTGCCCGTTCAGGCGTTGCTACTTGCTCTTCATTTAAAGATCCTTTTGGGCCCACATCAAGTGCCTTATTACAAGCCCCAAGTGTTATGGTGGTGCCAATGAACACCATGTATATATATTTTTTGCTAAAAAATTTCATGATTTTATTATTTTAAAATTTCAAATTTAAACCACCTGTAAATATCGTTGGGTTAGGATAACCAAACCCTGCATTCTCAGGGTCTAACCCAGTAAATGATTTTGATTTCCAAAGAATAGCAAGATTATCACCTCCAACATAAAACCTTAATGATTTTATTTTTAAGGCTGCTAATTTCTTAGCATCAACCGTGTAACCTATCTGTAAGTTTCTAAGTTTTAAATAAGAACCATTTTCTATAAAATAAGTAGAACTTCTGTTTTCGGAATTACCATCAGTAAGCGTTAATGCAGGTATTGTTGAGTTTGAATTAAGTGGTGTCCATGCATCAAGTACCCTAACACCCTTATTTGATGAAGATTCTACAACGCTCCAAAAGTCGGTATGCATTTTAGCAGAGTTATAAACATCAACAGATCCAAGACCTTGTAACAAAAACGAAATATCAAACGCTTTATATTTAACATTGGCATTAAAGCCGTAAGTCATTTTTGGTAGTGGGTTGCCTATCCAAGTTTGATCGTTAATATCAATCACACCGTCCTGTGTAATATCTCTGTAGCGAATTCTACCCAAATCCTTACCCGGTTGGATTGCATGAGCGTCAACCTCGGCTTGTGAATTAAATAGCCCATCAGCAACGTATCCAAAAAAAGATCCAACGGTACGACCAAGTATATTTAAATCTCGTCCATTACCACCATAAGAATTGATAACTTCCTCTGGTAATTCTGTAACTTTACTCCTTATTATGTCAAAATTACCACTAAGGTCTAAACTAAGGTCATTTGAGATATTGCTCCTATGCCCAATTTGGAATTCAAACCCACGGTTTGCCATAGATGCACCATTTACCCATCTGTTACCCCCCTCGCCCAATACTGCAGCATAAGGTGGTAATATAAGTATGTCTGATGTTTTCTTTACAAAATAGCCTAAACTACCATAAACTTTTTGATTTAAGATGGAATAATCAATTCCTAAATCCGTTTGCATAGTTTGCTCCCATCTTAGATTTGGATTTTCGTTTTGAGAAAGGTAGTAACCGGATGGAAGTGTACCTGATTTTCTCCCGCTAATATCATAAGCGGTTATATTATAATTTGGCAAATAAATATTAAAAATTGCGTTATTAGCAATCTCTTGGTTACCATTTAATCCCCAACTTGCTCTTAATTTTAAATCGTCAAAGAAATTTATCTTATTTTTAAAAAATGGTTCCTCACTAATTCTCCAACCGGCTGATAAGGCAGGAAATATTCCGTATTTATTGTTGCTGCCAAATCTAGAAGATCCATCCCTTCTAATGGTAGCAGAAAACAAATATCTATCTAAAAAACTGTAGCTAGCTCTTGTAAAATAAGAAAACAAAGCGTTTCTTGCACCTGAGCCACTGTTATTTTGAGTGCCTACTCCTGCGTCTAGGTAAAGATAATCTGAATCTTCAATTACAAAATCTGTTATTGAGGCGTTAAATGAGCTAACATTCTCAGAAACATACTCTGTACCTGCAAAAACATCAAGACGATGTTTATTATTCTCTAGCTTGTAGTTTATACTGTTGGTCCAAGTTTGTCTTAGATTGTCTGATTGTGAATTTGTAAGTCTATTGGTATTATTAACAAGATATCCACTAACATATCTTTTGTCCCAGTTTCTTGAAGAAAAATCACCATAATCTATCCCGAAATTTGATTTAAGCGAAAACCCACGACCTAAGTTTACTTCAGCAAAGAAATTACCAAACAAACGAAAAAAATCATAATGGTTTTGTTTATTATCTTCCAAAACACGTACTGGGTTTTGTCTATCATTCATTCCGGCAACTGGGCCGCCCCAACCAATTCCATCAACTGTACGAACTGGTATAATTGGGAGTGCCTGTAAAGCCGAATTGATAATATCCGCTTGTACTTCTTTTGTTTTGGTTAAACTTAAATTTTGTCCAACAACAACAGCACCTCCAAATAATTTATAATCTGTATTTAATCGAACAGATATCCTGTTAAATCCAGTAGTATTTATAATGCCCTTATTATCATAATATCCAATAGATAAAAGTTGGTTACCTGTTGTTCCTGCGTTAGAAACCTGTGCATCATAATTTTGCACAACCCCCATACGAGAGATTTCATTGAACCAGTTAGTATTAGCAGATTTGATGGTTTGTTGGGGATTAAGATACTCTGGTACAGTAATATTACGTAGCACAGGTTGGCTAGTTACGGGATCTACAGACCAGTCATAAGAATATTGAATAGAGTTTAAATTTGGATTAATCCCGTTATTGACATGAGCCTGCCACATCGCCTGCCCATAACCTTTAGCATTTAACATCTCTATTTTACTAAGATACGATGATAGGGCAGTAAATGCGTTAGCACTAACCTGTGTACCGCTTCCTTTAGCTCGTTTTGTTGTAATTATTACTACACCATTAGCCGCTCTTGCCCCATAAACACTTGCAGAAGCAGCGTCTTTTAGAATCTGCATAGATTCGATATCGGCCTGATTAAGTTCATGCAATCCTGATTTTGTAGGTACTCCATCAATAATATACAAAGGATCGTTGTTGTTAAAAGTACCTATTCCACGGATTCTAACTGTTGTTGGAGCGCTTGGCGAACCGCTACCGGTAATATAAACACCAGGAACTTGCCCTTGCACCGCCCTCATACCGTTTGCTACAGTTTGCTTATTAAGTTCATTAACATCCACAATTGCTACCGCACCAGTAATATCCTTTTTTCTTTCAGTTTGATAACCAGTTACGATCACTTCATTTAAATTGGAATTACTTTCCTCTAAAATTATATTTAGCATTTTATCATTGGACGTAATCTTATACTCATACGTTTGGTATCCCAAGTAAGAAACCCTTAATGTTTGTCCGCTTGTTATTGCAATTGAAAAACTTCCTGTCAAATCTGCAACCGCAGATTGTTTTGTTTCTACATTAAACACAGAGGCTCCTATAATGGGTTCTCCGTTGCTTTTGTCTGTAATCTTCCCTTTTACATTTCTTTCCTGTGCTAATAGGTTAAAAACTGCCATGAGAAGAGGAATAATTAGTAAAATCCTTTTCATAATTTTAATTTGTTTAGGTGTATAAATGGTTAATAGTTGCTAGTTCGGTTTTCCAAATGAAATAATTAAGATCATTTGGCTTATACTCTGGGCAAGCTCCAGAGTGCATGGTTACATATGCGCCTAAAGCGGCGGCATAACTTAGTGTATCATTAATATCTGCATGTGCTAATTTTTTCAAAAGGAATGCGGCTAAGAAAGAATCTCCGCTTCCTATGGTATCATTAACAATGACTTTATATGCTGGATAATTATACTGTTCATTTTTAGTATAATAAGTAGCGCCAGAACTTCCTTTTGTTACTACGATTTCGGAAATTCCAAATTTGTTCTGAAGGTTTTCAATCTTCTCCCATTCTGTTTTACAATTTGAAAAAAACCAACTTGTAATGAGGTTTAATTCATGAATATTAAGTTTTAATAAATCGCTTTTGTATAAAAGATCTGCAATACCACTTTCAGAATAGTGCGGAGCTCTTAGATTGACATCAAAAACTTTATATGTTGCTTTATCTAATAGAGAAAGAAGGGTATTGTAAGAAGTTGCATTTCTAGTAGCTAGGCTACCAAAAACAAATGCATCAGCGTTTTTGGTAAGCGTAGAAATTTCTTCATTTTCCTCTATAAAATCCCAAGCCACTGGTTTAACAATTTCGTACTTCACTTCATTATCATCACCTATTAAAACCTCAACTGTTGATGTTGGATAAGTTTCATCTATTTGACAATATTTTTTGGAAAGCCCTTTGGTCTCAATAAAAGCTAACAACTCCTCTCCGTTCTTATCGTTCCCTACTTTACTTATAAGACTACTTTCTATACCTAGTTGGTTAAGATGATAAGCTACATTCATAGGAGCTCCGCCAGGTTTTTTGCCTGTAGGAAGATTATCCCATAGAATTTCACCGTAACACACTACTTTTCTTTTTATATTTTTCATCCCCGTTAATCTTAACTTTAATGCATTACCATACTAGTCTCTATTTGCTCTAAAGACTTTCCTTTTGTTTCTGGCATCATTTTCCAAACAAATATTAATTGCAAGAACATCATCACACTAAAAAACATAAAGGTTGTGCCTCCGCCTAGTTTCTCTGCGAAATAAGGGAAACTAAATGCTACAATAGCAGCCATAATCCAATGGGTAAAACTGCCAAGAGTTTGGCCTTTAGCTCGTACTTCATTAGGAAATATTTCAGAAATAAATACCCAAATAACTGCGCCTTGAGAAAAAGCAAAGAAGGCGATATAAAACATTAAATAAACTACAATGGCAGAATCGCTAAAATTACCCGAATAGAAAGTGCTAGATACTAGTGCTAAAGAAAGTATTAACCCCACAGAGCCAATAAGCATTAGTGTACGACGACCAATTTTATCTATAAAAGCTATAGCTATTAATGTGAAAGTAAAGTTAACCATACCAATACCCACTGTAGATAATAATGAGATATGAGCACCTAAACCTGCCATTTCAAATATCCTAGGTGCGTAGTATATAATAGCATTGATACCCGATACTTGATTGAAGATTGCAAATAAGATAGCTAAAGTTATAGGTAGCTTATATTTTTTAGAGAGCAACTGCTCTTGTGAAGCATGAGCTTGCTGAGATTCTTGAATTGCTTTTAACTGTTCATCACAATTAAGCGGATTAATTTTTTTAAGGACTGCTAATGCCTCCTGAATTTTTCCTTTATGAAGTATTAACCATCTTGGGCTTTCTGGCACCATGAAAATTAGTGCAAAGAAAACAACTGAAGGGACTGCTTGTATACCTAACATCCACCTCCAAGAAGATTCACCTTCTTGTCCAATAATATAGTTAGATAAATAAGATATTAATATACCTAAAACTACATTAAATTGAAACAAACCTACTAAACGCCCTCTGGAATTGGCAGGTGAAATTTCTGATATATAAATAGGCGCTGTTACTGATGATATACCAACTCCCAATCCTCCAATTAATCTAAATATTAGGAAAACTGTCCAGTCTGTTGCTAATGCAGTACCTAAAGAAGAAACTAAATAAAAAATAGCAACTATAAATAGTGTGTTTTTACGTCCAAACTTATCAGACGGGATTGAACCTAATAAAGAACCTAATACGGTACCTATTAAGGCAATAGAAACTGTGAGGCCGTGTTCAAATACGTTCAGATTCCAATAAGCTTGAATTGATTTTTCCGCTCCAGAGATTACAGCGGTATCAAATCCAAACAGGAATCCGCCCATAGCCACTACTAGTGACCAAGCAATAACAGAATTTTTTGTCATAATAATTGTAAGGTTTACAAAGACTAAAGTATTGGACTTTGCAAAACATAACATACAATTATGTATCAAATGTATATGTTATTGTTCCAATTACAGATTAGCACTTAAAACTCTAAAAAACAAGCATTTGTACCATTAATCTATATTCATATTCTTTCGTATCTTAAATATTGTATCTGGTATCTTAAAAATTATATCATCAATTTTCATTATTCCATTTAACTATTTGCCCTCCTTAAAAGATTTCTTATACTAGAATTTCCTCTTATGAAGATTATAGCTTCATAAGTTAAAGTAGAAGAATCTTAAGTAACTAGATATTGGGATTTCCATTTATTATTTAAAAGATTGGAAAGATTTACTGGTAAGCAGTTATTGTTTAAATAATAATGTAAAATTGTATTTCCATTTGTAAAGTTTTATCCTACTTTTACTATATAAACTCTCGAACTCGAATTATCGACAATTCTTTTAAACTTTAAACAAAACGATTCTTATTTAAAGAATTAAATACTAAGCCAATTCATAGATTCTTTATAAATTATGAATATTTCATACTTATACCTCTTTAATAAGAAAACGATAACACTGTTATCATTTTTATTATTACTTACCACCTCGTGTTTTCAAAGCAAATCACCAGGGTCTAGGGAGGAATATGTCATCGGGTTTTCGCAGTGTGTTGGTTCTGACCAATGGAGGAAAACGATGCTTGATGAAGTTAAACGCGAACTTTCTTTTGAAAGCGGTATTACTTTATATTATGAAGATGCAGATAACGATAGTCGTAGACAAATTGAACAAGTAAAATCTTTACTCGCTAGAAAGATTGACTTACTTATCATCTCGCCAAATGAAGCAAACCCACTTACGCCTGTTGTTGAAGAAGTTTTTAAAAAAGGTATACCTGTTGTTGTTATTGATAGAAAAACAAACTCAAACCTTTATACCGCTTATGTAGGTGCAGACAATTATGAGATAGGGAAGATGGCAGGAGAGTATCTTGCTAATAGACTAAATAGAACAGGAAAAATCTGGGAAGTCATGGGACTTCCAGGTTCTTCTCCAGCAATAGAAAGACAAAGGGGCTTTTATGATGCCATAAAGAAATTCCCTAATGTTAAAATTACGGAGCAGGTTTACGGCAATTGGCTACTTGATAAAGCCGAAAAAGAAGTTTTAAATATCAAAAGTAAGGATGTTGATGCAATATTTGCACACAACGACCAAATGGCCCTAGGAGCTTATAATGCACTTAAAAGTAATAAACTAGAAAAATCTGTAAAAATTATTGGAGTAGATGCCCTACCAAACGGAGGTCAAAAGTTTGTTGGGGATGGTATTATTTCTGCATCTATGCTGTATCCTACAGGTGGTAAAGAAGCCATAAGAACATCACTTGCTATATTAAAGAAAGAAAGCTTCGAAAAAGAGAATATCCTAAAATCTGTAGTTATTGACGCTACTAACGTACAATTGATGAAAATGCAGATTGAAAAAATGGATAATCAGCAGGAAGATATAGAGCGGCAACAGAACATGTTATCTGAGCAAAATAAAATCTATAAAGACCAGCAATTCATTTTAAATGTTTTGATTATAAGCTTGGTACTTGCTTTAATTTTTGGTGGGATAGCATTTTTAGCTTTATCTGAAAATTGGAAGAGCAATAAAAAATTAGAAACTAAAAATCATGAAATCATAGCTCAACAAGAAGAACTTATCAAAATGTCTGCCCAAGCGAAAGTTGCTTCTGAAGCTAAATTTAATTTCTTTACCAATATCTCTCACGAATTTAGAACTCCGTTAACACTTATCATCAGCCCGCTAGAAGAATTAATTGCTGATACAAGCGTACCACCAGCTGTAAGTAATAGTCTCAAATTAATTAACAGGAATGTAGTCCGTTTATTAAGACTCGTAAATCAGTTGATTGAGTTTAGAAAAATAGAATATGATGGCATGAAAATAAAACCTAGTAAAAATAATATTACTGTGTTTTGTAAGGATATCATCTATGCCTTTAAAGATATAGCCCAAAAAAGAAATATAGAACTCAAATTCAAATCGACCGTTAATGATTTGGAAGTTTGGTTTGATGTGAATATGCTTGATAAAGTGCTCTTCAACTTGTTATCAAACGCATTTAAATTTACAAATAGTGGCGATAAAATAAAAGTTACCATAGAATTAGAAAATGATGAGTTTATTAAAATCGTCGTCCAAGATACAGGTTTAGGTATGGCAGAGGATGATAGTAAACATGCTTTTGAGCTCTTCTATCAAGGTAAAACTCATCAAACTAAGGGTTCTGGTTTAGGCCTAACCTTAAGCAAAGAAATTGTAGAACTTCATAAAGGAAAAATATTGGTAAATTCTCAACTTGGGCTTGGAACCACCTTTACGGTTATGCTACCAACTGGAGATAAGCATTTTAATATAGATGAAACTTATAGTTACCAAACAGATAAAACCACTAACTATGATGATATTAAAATTTATACCACAGAGCTAGAAAATATTGCTATTTCATCTTCAGAAACACATAAAAAGGAAGACAATATAGCCCCTCATGAATTTTCTATATTAATTATAGAAGACAATGACGATTTAAGAAACTTTTTAGCTCAGAAATTATCCTCGGAATACGAGGTGTATGCTGTATCAGATGGCTTACAAGGAATAAGAGAAGCTTTTGATCAAGTTCCAGATTTAATAATTTCTGATGTGGTATTACCCAATAAATCTGGGACTGAAATTGTACAGACATTAAAAAATGATATGAGAACCTCTCATATCCCTATTGTTTTACTTACAGCCAAAGGAAGCATAGAACAAAGAATTGAAGGTATAGAAACCATGGCCGACGCCTATATTACTAAACCTTTTAATTTACAACATTTAAAAGCGAGTGTAAAAAATCTTTTGTTTAACCGTAATTTGCTAAAAACCAGATTTACTACAGAAATTGCTACAGACAATAGACACAACGTTACCAATAAACTGGATAAGAAATTTTTAAGTGAGTTTGCAAGCATCGTAGAAAGTAATATAGCTAATGAGAAATTTAACGTAGATGATATCTGTAAGCAAATTGGTATTTCAAGAGTTCAACTGTACCGAAAAGTAAAAGCTTTAATGGATACAAACATTACAGATTATATTTTAAATAGACGACTTCAACGAGCTAAATACCTGCTTTTAAACGAAGATCTTACCATTGCTGAAATCACTTATCAAGTAGGATTTGCTTCTCCAACATACTTCTCAACCGTATTTAAAACTCAAAATGGTTGTACGCCATCAGAATATAAAAAGAATAAAAGTGATTTACTTGGTTGATTTAATTTAGGAGATTTTTATTTCAAAATATAAGCCTCATAAAAACTAACTCCGTCCAAATACGATTTCTAAAACCCTCACTTGAATTAATTCTGCCCTTATATTGAATCTGTTAAAGCCCCTTCTTCACACATCTTATAACTACTTTTGAAGGATAAACTTATTTCATCCATGTATAAATTTATATTTCTAAGATTAGCACTTGCAATTGTGCTTATAGCAAACCATGCTTTTGCACAAAACAAAATTTTCACTTACCGCGAATGGGAAGATGAAAAATTGTCCATATTAATTTAGAGAAACCTCATGCAACTTTCACGGCTTACCAAAATGTGAATGATGCTTTGAAAGATGATTTTTCAAAATCAAACCAATACAAATTATTAAACGGCGACTGGAAATTTCATCATGTTAACCAACCAGGGCAACGCCCTGTAGATTTTTTTCAAGCTAATTTTGATGATAGCCAATGGAAAACCATAAAAGTGCCTGGAAATTGGGAAATGAACGGTTTTGGTATTCCTATTTACACCAATATTATTTATCCGTTCCCTAAAAATCCGCCTTTTATAGACCATGCTTTTAACCCGGTTGGTACTTACAGAAAAGACTTTACAATACCAGAAAATTGGGAAGGCAAACAAACTTATATTCATTTTGGGTCTATTTCTGGCGCCATGTATTTATACATTAACGGGCAAGAAGTAGGTTTAACCAAAGCCAGTAAAACCCCGGCGGAGTTTAACATCACAAAATTTCTTAAAAAGGAAAAAACAGCATTGCTGCACAAGTTTTTAGATGGCATGATGGTAGCTACCTAGAAGACCAAGATTTTTGGCGCTTATCTGGGATAGAAAGAGATGTTTATCTGTTTGCAAAAAATAATCTTAGCATAGCTGATTTTTTTGTTAAAGCAGATTTAGAAAATAGCTACAAAGATGGTTTATTAAACGTGAATATAGCTTTCTCTTCTTTTAAAAAGGAGCTTGGTAATAACTATCAGGCGGTTGTACAATTGTATGATGCCCAGCAGAAATTGGTTGTAGAACAATCTAAAAATATAGACAATAATTTATCAGCTGATTTTAGCACTAAAATTAAAGCCCCCTTTAAATGGACAGCAGAAACACCATACCTATACACCATGGTGATTAGCTTAAAAGATAAAACAGGAAAATTAATTGAAACTACCAGCAACAAAATTGGCTTTAGAAAGGTAGAAATTAAAGATGCGCAACTTCTGGTAAATGGTAAAAAAGTTTATTTCCATGGTGTTAACAGGCATGAGCATGATGATGTTACTGGCCGTGTTCCTAACAAAGAAACCATTATCAAGGATATGCAGTTGATGAAGCAAAACAACATCAATGCAATAAGATTAGCACATTACCCTAACGACCCTATTATTTATAAACTGGCCGATGAATATGGTTTTTATATTGTTGATGAAGCTAATATTGAAGTACATGGTATGGGTGTTTTACCGGGTAGTTTTGATCAATCTGTACATCCTGCATATTTAAAATCTTGGGCTCCGTCTTTTCAAGACAGGATTGAAAGAATGTTTGAGAGAGATAAAAATCACGCCTCGGTTGTTATCTGGAGTATGGGTAACGAGTGTGGTAATGGCCAAGTATTTTTTGATGCTTATAAATGGTTAAAAGCTAAAGACCCAAGCAGACCTATCATGTTTGAGCAGGCTATGGAAGAATCTAATACTGATATTGTTAGCCCCATGTACCCAAGTATTTCTTACATGGAATCTTATGCGGCAGACAATACCAAAACCAGACCTTATATCATGTGCGAATATGCCCATGCTATGGGCAACAGCACCGGAAATTTCCAACGCTATTGGGATATTATCTTAAGTAGCAAAAATATGCAAGGCGGTTTTATTTGGGATTGGGTAGACCAAGGTATTAAAGCTAAAAACGCTCTTGGCCAAAGTTATTATGCTTATGGTGGCGATTTAGGTGGTTTAAATCTTCAAAATGATGAGAACTTTTGTGCAAACGGGTTGGTAGCTGCCGATAGAACTCCGCATCCAGGATTATACGAGGTTAAAAAGGTTTATCAAGATATTTTATTTAAGGATAAAGACTGGAAAAAGGGTATCATCACCGTAAGGAATCTATTTAGCTTTAAAAATTTAACCGATTATAACTTTAAATGGGTAATCATCAAAAATGGAGAACCCTTTAAAAATGGCACTTTTAATGCCGATGTAGATGCACAACAAGAGAAACAGGTTGCCATAAAATTACCATCTATTAATTTTAATGATGGAAATGAATATTTGTTAAACGTATATGCTTATACCAAACAGGCTTCTGCCTTAGTTCCTGCAAATTTTGAGATGGCAAGAGAGCAATTTGGTTATGATGCCGTTAATTATTTTAAAAAGGATATCAAAAACGCAGGAACATTAAGTATCAAAACAAATGGCGCCGTTTTAAGCTTTAGCTCTGGCGATATTTCTGGAACTTTTAATACCAAAACAGGTTTATTCATGCAGTATGCTATAAATGGAAAATCTGTTTTAAACACTGTACCAGAACCCTATTTCTGGAGAGCACCAACCGATAACGACTTTGGTAGCAAAATGCAAACTACAGCTAATATCTGGAGAACTGCACACCTAAATAAAGTAGTTAACAAAGTTGAAGTAGGCGAAAAAACTGCTGAAGGTTTAACTTTAAAAGCTGTTTTCCGCTTAACAGATGTTGATGCTATTTATACCACCACTTATACCATTTTAAATGATGGTGCTATTAAAATAGATGCTAGTATTGATATGGGCGACAAGAAATTACCAGAACTTCCTCGCTTTGGTATGCGTTTACAAATTCCGCTTAACTTTGATCGTTTAGCTTATTATGGTCGTGGCCCATGGGAGAATTATAGCGACAGAAATACTTCATCTTTCTTAGGCTTGTATCAGGATGATGTTGCTCATCAGTTTACAGCAAACTACATCAGACCGCAAGAAAATGGTTATAAAACCGATACTAGATGGCTTACTTTAAAAGACAAAGATGGCACTGGTATAGAAATAAATGGCTTACAACCTTTAGGCTTTAGCGCTTTAACATATCTAACAGAGAGTTTAGACCCGGGTTTAACCAAGAAAAATCAGCACCCTGTAGATGTGCCTCTAGCAAAATCTATAGCCGTACATGTAGATTTAAAACAACGTGGTGTTGGCGGTGATAATAGCTGGGGAGCTTTACCTCATAAACCATACAGATTACTAGAAAGTAAATATGCTTATAGCTACATACTGAAAGCTGTAAGTGCTAAATAATACAAAGAGGCTCTCTCAGTCTCAAAATTAACACTTCATATAAGACGGAGGAGTCGAAGCATTTTCTGAGTATATCAGATAAGTTTCGACTCTTCTTATGATTACTATTTTTGCTTTACGAAGGTTCTTTATTAAGTTTAAACAAACATTTATTTGACTATACTTCCAAATCTTCAAAGGCCATCTTTCATTCTTCGGAAAAGTTTTGTTTAATTATTAAAGGCAGCTGCTAAATACTCTTTAGGTTCTTTTTACTTTATACTTTTTACTTTCTACTCCAAATAATATTACCATTCATAAACCTAAACAGCTATTTAACTTCATTTGGCTGAATCTTTTTAGGTTTTTCATTATTCATTAAAGCTTTATGAATATCAGTTGTAATCTGCATCCACTCTGGCTCCTCTAACCATAAAGGTTTAACCAAGCCGCTTTCCCATTTAAGTAAAGCTTTATTTAGCGATTTATATTTCTTGCTTTCTTGTTTAGATAAATCTTTGGTTTCTCCAATATCAGACCTTAAATTATATAAAACACTTCCTTCGTTTTTAATTCTGATGAGCTTATAATCTCCCTTGCGTACGGCTGCGGCTTCATCTTTGCGCCAAAACAACTGCTTATGACCATTATCTGTATCTAGGAAAGGCACTAAGCTTGTACCATCTGTAGGTTTATAACTTGGATTTTTTGTACCTGCAACAGCCAAAGAAGTTGCATAAATATCTAGAGAAGAAACCAGTTTATTAGATTTTATACCCTCTGGTAATTGCCCCTTCCAACTCATGATGAAAGGTACTCTGTGTCCGCCTTCAAATTTATTACCTTTCCATCCCTTTAAAGGAAATACTGTAGATTGGTTATTATTTGCGCCACCATTATCACTCAAAAAGAATATCAAAGTATTTTCTAGTAATTTTTCAGCTTCTAGTTTCCTCATCACTTTACCAATATTTTCATCTAAAGACCATGTCATGGCGGCAAGTAATTGTCTGGGATGATTTTTAAACCTTTCCAAATCCTCTTTTTTAGCATGCATAGGGGTATGCACTGCATTAAAAGACAAGTACATAAAAAAAGGTTGGTTTTTATATTTATCGATATAATGAACCGCAGCATCGCCAAAAACATCGGTTAGGTAACCTTCCTTAAAATCTACATGCTTTTGGTTGTTTCTGATAGCGTTTATATCGCTAGGCTTATCATGCTTCGGATGCGGAAAATAACTTCTAGAGCCGCTTAAAAAGCCATAAAATTCATCAAAACCACGGGCATTGGGTTGGTAAATTTCTCTATCGCCTAAATGCCATTTACCTATGGCAATGGTTTTATAACCTTTTTGCTGTAAAGCAGCACCTAAAGTTATTTCAGAAGCATCCAAACCTAAACTATCGCCTGTGCCATTACACTCAAAACCGAAACGCTGTTGATACCTACCCGTAATTAAACCGGCTCTGGATGGAGAGCAAACGGTAGAACTGGTATGCGCATCAGTAAAAACTACTCCGCTATTGGCTAATTTATCAATCTCTGGTGTTTGTAAATCTTTTGAGCCCATAAAGCCAAAATCTGCATAACCTGCATCATCTAGCAAAATAACAATGACATTTGGTTTTCTAGAAGCATTTTCCTGCGCTATGGTGGTATAGGAAATAAGGGTAATGATAAGGTAAACGAATAGGTACTTCATAAATCTTTAAATTACTGTTATAAATGGAAAGGGTATATATTTTTGTGCTGAATTAAATGTTACCAATCATCGGTTCTGAAGGGTACTGCGGGCAGCCCTTCTTTATTATATAAATTTGCTTCAGGATTGCTAGACCATGAATACCTTACCGCTACAGGCTGGGCTACTTTAGCAGATGTTAGGATAATTTTCTTGCCTACAATCTTAGCATCGGCCCAATAAAATTTCTTATCGGCACCAGCCAATTCAAAAGATTTGAGTTCGCCTTTACTGGTTAAACCTTTACCAACATGGCTAAAACTCAATATAACCGCATTTTTTTAGTTGCTGAAGACGCAAAAGTAGGCCCGCTGTAAACCACAGCTTTATCATAAGCTATAGCGCTAGCTGCCAAATAAAGTCTTTTTCCTACATCCTTTTTGTTTTTGGGATGAATATCTTTAGCATCACCAATATCTATAGCAACAGCCATAGCAGTATGCGGTACTTTTAATGTAGCCGTTTGTGCTTCTCTCAATAAAGCCCAAGGGTCTGTAAAAACAGGTTCTTCATTTTTGGCTCTAAAATTTGCTAGCTGCACAAATAAAAAAGGCATTTCATCTTTTTGCCATTTGGTGCGCCAATCCTTAATCAGTAATGGAAATAAGCTATGGTACTGGGCTGCCCTACTAGCATTATTTTCTCCCTGATACCAAATAACACCTTTAATTTCATAAGGAATAATAGGCGCTATCATGGCATTAAAAAGTGCCGTTGGGTAATTTTTCTCTTTTGGAAGTACTGGCGCTTTAGCAGGGGGCGTTGCTTTTTTTGCCAGCTCTACTTCATTTAAATAATTACGGTAAAGTAAGTCCCAGTTAGCTTCAAGCTTTTGATATTTGAGAACAGAATCTTTAAAATCTGGATGTTGGAGAAGGCTTTCGCCGGATGTCCATGCTTCAACAGGAGTTGCCCCCCATGATGCAGAAATAATACCAACAGGTACGTTTTGATCTTGATGTAAATCTTTAGCAAAATAATAAGCTGCGGCAGAAAAGCCTCCCGCATTTGTTTGATTACACACTTTCCAGCTTCCTTTAACATTATTTAAGGGTTGATGACTGATATTCAAGCCAACGTTGAAAAGTCTTATCTGATTATAATTTGCATGTTTTATTTCCTCAGCAGCTTGGTTGGTTTCTGATAATTTCATCTGCATATTAGATTGTCCGGAAGCTAGCCAAACTTCACCAATAAGAATATTCTTTAGAATTAGCGTATCACTTTTTGAAATGATTTTAAGTTCTTGCGGAATACGATTAGCTCGCATTTTGGGTAATTTCACAAACCATTTCCCACTTTCATCTGCAATAGTTTCGAAGCTTTTACCTCCAAAAATGATTTTAATTTCTTGCTTTGCTGCTGCTGTACCCCAAACAGGAATGTGTATAGCTTGTTGCAGTACCATGTTATCTCCAAAAATACTAGCAACCTTAATATCCTGAGCAATAGCTCTAAAAGCAACAAAACACAAAAAGAAAATAATATACTTAGGCTTGGTAAAATTCATATTCAAGAGCTTTTAAACTTATTTTAAAGTTCTGGATAAGATTTATAAAACCTTGATTTAAATAGTTCAAAATAAGGGTTCTTATAAGTCAATAACATATAAAGATGATTCAAATAGCCCCCTCTTTTGAACAATATTAAATATCCAGCCTAAGCATATTAATGTTAATTTAGAAAATCTAATTGTATTTGTAATTGCCAAAAAAATATAGAAAATGATGAAATTGAATCGCTATGAGTACGCCGTATATTTTGCTCTAATAGCAGTGTTTCTTTTATTAATTATGATGTAAAAATGATTAGTGATGCATTATTCTTAACTAATTATTTTATATTTATTTAAACCTAAATAAACCTATTAATGCTTCACATTGCTGCTCGTGTACACATACGAATCAAAAGGTAATTATCTTGATCTAAAATGATGTTTAAACGTATAATTTATTGCTTGTGCTTCTTATTTTATTCTTTTAGCGCCAAAGCTCAAGAGAATATTTATACTTATTTATCTATTGATAATGGGCTGGTAAATAATGAAGTTACATCTATAAAGCAAGATAAATACGGTTTCTTATGGTTTGGTACCAGAGGCGGGCTTAACCATTATGATGGTTACAATCTTAAATTATTAAGAAATAAATCAAGTTCTGCCAATAATTTATCAAGCCAAGCGGTAGAAGCCATGTATGCTGGTAAAGAGTATTTGTGGATAGGTACTAAAACAGGCGGCTTAAATAAATACGATTTTTCAAAAGATAGCATTACCAGCTATACCATACCCGGTGTAGATGGTGTTATAGATATATTTGCAGTTTATGAAGATAAAAACGGAGATGTTTTTGTTGGCTCTTCTAAAGGGCTGTATTATCTGAACCAAAAAACACAAAAATTTAATCAAATAGATAAAAGTATTGCCAATAGCATCTTGGCTGATGATAGAGGAATTATTTGGACGGCTACTACCAGCGGCTTAAGAAATTACGGTAAAAACAAAAAACTCATCTCAGAAATTAAATTTGGTCTTAACTCTGTTACGCTTACTTCATTAGCTTTAGATAAGACAAATCATACGCTTTATATAGGCAGCTGGACTAAAGGCTTATTTTCTTATAACTATTTAACTAAAGCTTTTAAGAATTATACCAACAACCCTAAAAAGCCCAATAGCCTAAGCAATAATAATACATACAGGGTTTTGTTAGACCAAAACAGAACTTTATGGGTAGGCACTTGGGGCGGTGGATTAAATAAATTCAATATCAATACCCAAACTTTTACGCCTTATGTTTTTTCATCGGCAGATAATTTAAACTATATCAATAAAGTTGTTTTAAGTATAGAACAAGATCATTCTGGTGTAATATGGTTTGGTACAGAGGGTGGTATTTACAGAATAAACCCGCAGAAAAAGAAGTTTTACAACATCACCCACCAGTATAATAAACCTGGTAGCATACTTAACACACACATTGTTTCTGTTTTAAAAGACAGCAATCATGCTTTATGGATAGGTACTAAAGATGGTGGCTTGGTTTATTCTGCTGATGGCAAAACTTTCAGCAAAGTTGATTTACCCCTGCCAGCTAGCTTAAATTTTAGGGTAAATAATGTTTTACAAGATGGTAGTAAGCTATGGATAGGCACTAACGAAGGCTTATTTATCATGGATGGCTTAAAGCCAAACAGTAAGATTAGCAGGTACATCAGCTCTGATGAGAAAACAAGCATCAGTGCAAATAAAATTACAACCATTATTAAAGATAAAGCTGGTGTAATTTGGCTAGGAACCCAAAGTAACGGACTCAATAGGGTTATTGGTTATAAAAAAACGGGAGAACCTTTAGTGAAAAGATATGCCCTTTCATCATCACCAGATAAACTACAGAGCGAGCGTATTACCGCTATGCTTAATGATGATAAAGGCAGATTATGGATTGGTACATTTAATGGATTACATCTTTATGATAGCGCTAAAGATGGTTTTAAAAACTTCCAACATTATACAAAAGATTCTACATCTATTAGCAATAGTATTGTTTTAAGTATAGCGCAAGACCAAAAAGGTACGCTATGGGTAGGCACACCAAACGGATTAAATAAGCTGATAGAACAGCCAAACAAAATCACTTTTAAGAATTATTTTGCTGGCGATAATTTTCCTAACGATTATATACACGCCATCTTACCTGATAAAAAATCAAGAATTTGGATAAGTACCAATAAAGGTTTGGCCAGCTTTAATACTGAAAAAGAAGAATTTAAAAATTTTGATATTAGAGATGGTTTACTGTCTAACGCTTTTGCAGAAAACGCTGCTTTTGCAGACCAAAAAGGCATTTTTTATTTTGGTGGGATAAAGGGCATCACTTATTTTAATCCGGATAGTATTAAGATTAATACCATGCTGCCTCCGGTATATTTTACCAATTTATTAATCAATAATAAGCAGGTTATTGTTGGCGAAGAAATAGAAGGAAATGTAGTTTTAAAACAATCTTTACTAACAACACCACACATTACTTTAAACTATAAACAAGATTTCTTAACTGTTTCTTTTGCGGCTTTAGATTACCATGCATCTGATAAAAACCAATATTCTTACCGACTTAAAGGCTTTGAAAAAGATTGGGTGAATGCCGGACGCAGACGTAATGTAACCTATACCAATTTACCTGCAGGCAATTATACTTTAGAAGTAAAAGCATCTAATAGCGATAATATTTGGAACGATAAAGGCGCTGCTTTAAAAATCACCATATTGCCACCACCATGGAAAACTTGGTGGGCAAAACTTATTTATGTAACGGTTTTCTTATTTCTACTGTGGCTATCTAGATACATTGGCTTAAACAGGCTGAAATTAAAAAACAAATTAGAACTGGCTAACCTTAGTCTAAAAAGAGAGCGTGAGATAACAGAAATTAAATCGAAATTATTTACCAATATTTCTCATGAGTTTAGAACACCGCTAACCTTAATGATAGGTCCGCTTGATGATTTATCTAGAACAGACAACTTAAACTTTGGCGTTAGAAAAGTGGTTTTAAGTCTTCAAGACCAAGCTAAAAGGTTGTTAAATTTGGTTAATCAACTATTAGATTTCCAGAAAGCAGAATCCGATAAGCTTAGCCTAAATGCTAGTAAAGGGAATATGGTTTCTTTCAGCAAGCAAATATTTTACTCGTTCAGGAATGAAGCGAACAGAAGAAATATAAAATTTAACTTTTCTAGCTCTAGCAGCCAAATCATGCTTGATTTTGATGAGGAGAAAATGACTATCATTTTATATAACTTATTGGCTAATGCATTTAAATTCTCTGAAGCCGACGGAACTGTAAGTTTAACTGTAAATGCTATTGAACAACAAAATAATCCTTTTTGCGAGCTCATTGTGAGCGATACAGGTAAAGGCATCAGCGACAGCGAAAAAGAAAAAATATTTGATAGATTTTACCAGGTTGCTAAAGCCGAGGCTGGTAAATTTGCGGGTACTGGTATTGGTTTAGCTTTTACTAAAGACCTAGTTTTATTGCATAACGGTAGTATTACTGTGGATAGTGAACTACAAAAAGGCAGCTCTTTCCGCATATTATTGCCTCTACACGCTAAGCATGTTGCAGATGACGCTCCTGTTTATGAAGATTTAGAAGAGGAAGAAGATTTAAACCCGCAAGACGATATTTTAGAGGATATAGAATTGGCTACCCATGCCAATGAAAGTACAAAACCTATAGCCCTTATTGTGGAAGATAATACCGAAGTAAATGAATATTTGGTTTCTTTACTTAAACCTCATTACCAAACATTTTCTGCGTTTAACGGGAAAGAAGGCTTAAAATTAGCTTTAGATATGATACCGGATGTGATGATTAGTGATGTAATGATGCCCGAAATGGATGGCTATGAGTTATGCCATAAGATAAAATCGGCCTTAAGCACTTCACATATTCCGGTTATTTTGCTTACTGCTCAATCAGACTCATCAGCACATTTAAAAGGTGTAAATGAAGGTGCCGATGTTTATTTATCCAAACCTTTTAATTCGCCTATACTACTTTCTCATATAAGAAATGTGCTAGAATCTAGAAGGAAATTAAAAGAGCTGTTTACCCAAAAAGTAAGTTTAGGACCAAGTGAAGTAGAGATAACTTCTTTTGAAGGCGAATTTATCAAGAAAATCATTGTTAAAATAGAAGATAACTTAAGCAATTCTAGCTTTAATATTGATGAATTGGCAGAGGAAATGAATATGAGTCGTTCTACCTTTTACCGTAAGCTAAAAGCTATTACAGATATGTCTGGCTCAGAATTTATCAGGTTTATTAAGATACAAAGAAGTGCACAACTGCTTGTATCCGGAGAGTTTACCATTAAACAAATTGCTTATGAGGTTGGCTTTAACAATACCAAACACTTTAGAAAATGCTTTATCAAACAATATAACATGACCCCTTCAGATTACATCAAAAAAGAAACAGGCCAAATTCAGGAGGATGAAAAAGATGAAGAATAATTTCTAATTATTATTTGATAGCGGCACTAACTCTAACTAACCAACTAATTCTAACTAACTAACTCTAACTAACTAACCAACTAACTAACTAACTCTAACTAACCAACTAATTCTAACTAACAAAAAAACAGCGTCCTCGAAAGAGAGACGCTGTTTGACATATAACAAAAACCCACCAACAAATAATAAAACCAATTTTTACTTATCAAAAACAAAGCGTTTAGGGTTTAGCTCGTTATATTGTTTTTCTTGTGTTAAACCTAAAAACAAAGGCTCTTTCAACTGCCCATTCCAAACTTTCCATTGTTGCATTAACTTATCAAAAGTTTGTTTATCATCTTGAAAAAGGTTTGTTTTCTCTGCTATATCTTCTAAGCTATTAAACAATTCTTCATTAAAAGCTTTGGTAACTACAATCTTATGCTTTTCTGTTCTTACAGCAATTATATCCTGATCGTAATTTCTCCAAAACAAATAATCATGTGGTGCTTTTTTATTTTCGCCGTTTAAATAAGGCAATAGGTTAACCCCATCTAATGGTTTAGCAGGATTAATTTTTGCCTTAACCGATGCTACAACGGTAGCTAAAATATCTAAAGAGATAACTGGTTTTTCATACACCGTACCAGCTTTAATTTTCCCCGGCCATTGTATAGCAAAAGGTACTTTAATACCGCCATCCCAAAAATTAGATTTTTGGCCACGTAAAATCCCATTATCAGAAGCATTATCATTTTCTGGTCCGCCGTTATCCGAAAGGAAAACAACCATGGTATTTTTCTCTAAACCTTTATCTTTTAGTTGTTGAAGTACAGCGCCAACACCATCATCCATAGCGCTAACCATAGCTGCATAAGTTTTCCTTTTCGGATTTTGAATGGCTGAAAACCTATCTAAATATTTACTGGTGGCTTGTAATGGAGAATGTGGCGCATTATAAGCTAAATAAATAAAAAATGGCGTTTTGGTATTTCTACCGATAAATTCAACGGCTTCTCTAGATAAAGCATCGGTTAAATACTCTTTTTCCTCAATTGGTTTATTACCTCTTAGTAATTTGGTTCTGTAACCATCGTTTTGTGTTCTGGTTTCGGTAATATCATTTAAGGTCCAGCTTTCTGGAAAATACTGATGTCCGCCATCTACAAAACCAAAAAACTCATCAAAACCTCTTTTTAAAGGATGTAATGCAGGGTGCGAACCTAAATGCCATTTACCCAAGACAGTACTTTTGTAACCGCTTTTCTTCAGAATATCTGCCATGGTTTCTTCGCTTAAAGGAAGTCCCATATCAATATCATGCGGAGCTAATAACGGGTTTCTACTAAAGCCAAACCTATCTTGATATCTACCTGTAATTAAGCCTGCCCTACTTGGGCCACAAACTGCATAAGTAACATAGCCATTTTTAAAAACAACACCGTTTTTAGCAATCTTGTCTATATTGGGTGTAGGAATATCTTTACAACCGTTAAAGCCAACATCCTGATAGCCTAAATCATCTGCTAGAATAACAATTACATTAGGTTTAGCATTTTGAGCTTGAATTTGCATCGTTAAACACAACACAAAAGGCAAGAAAAAAATTAATTTTCTCATAAACTATTTCTTAAGTTCTATGGCGCCTAAATCTGGCTTGCCTGTAATTTTATTTCCTAAAATATCGTACTTAACCGCTAAACCTACTTCTAAGCCAATAGCATCGCCATTAATTTTTTTAATGGTAATGCCCTTATTTTTGATTAAAGAACTATTTGTTGGGATGTAATCTTCTAACTTAAAGCCACCTTTATTAACAAAACCAGCATCGCCGTAAAGGGGCTTTGTATCTTGAATAATAACTTCTTTAGGCCAGCTATTTTGGGTTAAGAATAAATTGTTTTGGAAAAAGCAGTTCTCAATTTCAGCCTGTACTAAACCTTCTGCCTTTAGCTGGTCGCCGGCAACAAATTTACTTGGCCCTGCTATATGAAATATATTATTAGCTACCAAAACACCCGCTGCACTTGTGGCCACGGCTACTTGCGCTATCATATCATTTTTGGTATAAATAGTATTGTTATAGATATAGCTATTAAACGGCCCTTTAGGTTTTACTTTATCGCCAATGTAACCGCTTAGCCAAAATATTTTACCTTCTTGGAAAGCGCCATCTTTTCCTTTTATCCTAAAACCATCGTTTACACTGATGTTATAACGGTAAGCGCAATTGTAGTTATTACCTAAAATTTCGCAAAAACCGCCAGCGTTATTTGCGCTTAAATTGTATTGCACAATAATATTATTACAGTTATAGTCTATATGGCAACCGGCAGAATCTCCGGGACCATTGGCATTTAAGAAAGCATTCTTTTCTATGATAACATCAGAGGTACCCCATGTCCACAAACCACTTCCCCTGCTCCAATTTCTGCTATCGCTTTTACTTCCAGAGCCATTAACTTGGTTACCGCTTACCAAACCTTTTTTAACGCCAGACATCTGCACCCCGGGGCCACCCACATTGGTAATTTTGTTATTGATGAGTTTAATATTAAGGATACTTTCTTTTTTACCTGTTAATTTTAAACCGGTATGACTTACATTGGCAATATCACAGCCTTCTACCCTAACGTTTTCAAATATGGCATCACCCTCGCTGATGAAACGTATCCCCCATCCGTATCTTTGTGTGCCATTAGCTGTTTTCACTTCGTCTTTCCCTCTGGTAAAGCCAGGTTCTTCATAAAAAACATCTTTAACTGTTAAATTTAGGATGTTTATATGGCTATACCTACCCGCATCATTGGCTTTTACCAATACTCCGCATCTCATATCTGGTAATTTACCATCTATGGGGGCTAACTTCCCTCCATTGGCTGATACTGCCAGATGACTAACCTCTATAAAGCTGCAATTTTGTATAAGCACACCGTTTGCAAAACCCTTAGCATCAATGATGGCTTTTTCAGGGCTATTTTTAGGATACGTGGAGACAACTACAGGTTTACCCAATGCACCTTTGATAGCGTTTAAAATTAAAGATTCTTGAAAGCTTGTACCGCTTGCTAATAAAATAGAATCACCGGGTTGCAATTTTAACGCTGCAATTTTAGCCAAAGTTTTAAAAGCGCTTTCTGGCGATGTCCCTTTACCATTATCATCACCATTTTTAGCATTAAAATAATAGCTTTTAGCCTGTGCCAAAGAAATAGAGGCTACGGCAAGCAGTAATACAAACAACAGTTTCTTCATCTTATAAGTGCATTAAAATATAATTGGTCTTTATCTATTCAAAAGTAAAATAAACTAATAGCTCTGTTAGCCAAATTGCATTCAATATAAGGTCCATTTTGGTTCAAAATAAATGCGTTCTATCATTTTAAGATTTAGCACTTGTTAAGCATAAAGATTTCTCATGAAATCATCATCAAAAAGCAAAAAAGCTTATTTAATAGCATTAATATCTCATATTGACTTATTTGAGGCACCTTTTTGAATGCTCTATACCCATCCTTAAAACTTATAGCATTTACTTTTGATGTTTATAAACCAATTAATAAACTGCTGCTGCTATTGATAGCCAACAGTTTTTTTAATGTATCACCATATCCATTATGAATAAATTCTTTTTTAGCTTTTATGCCGCTTTAACTGCTGCTTTGTTAGTTCCTCAGATCATGTTTGCTCAGGAAAAAAAGCCCAATATTGTTATTATTTATGTTGATGATTTGGGTTATGGAGATTTAGGCGTTACCGGGGCAAAAGGTGTAGAAACACCAAATTTAGACAAGATGGCCGCAAAAGGTTTATTGTTAACAGATGGGCATTGCGGCGCTTCTACTTGTACACCTTCTAGATACTCTTTACTTACTGGTAATTACGCTTTCAGAAATAAGGCTGCTATTTTACCTGGCGATGCTCCAGCATTAATTACGCCAGAGACACCAACCATTGCCAATACTTTAAAAAGAGCTGGCTATAACACCGCTGTAATTGGTAAATGGCATTTGGGTTTAGGCACAGGTAATATCAATTGGAATGGTTACATAGAAATGGGGCCTAAAGAGATTGGTTTTGATTATAGTTTCTTAATTCCGGCAACGGGAGATAGAGTGCCTACCGTTTATACCGAAAACCAAAGGGTGGTAAACTTAGACCCTAAAGACCCTATTAAAGTAAGTTACGAGCAGAAAATTGGAAACCGACCTACTGGAACAGAAAATCCTGAATTGTTAAAAATGAAAGCTGATTTACAACATAGCAATACCATTGTGAATGGTGTAAGTAGAATTGGCTTTATGAGTGGCGGAGAAACAGCTTTATGGAAAGATGAAGAGTTTTCTTTGGTTTTAACTCAAAAAGCAAAAGAATACATGACTGCCAATAAAGCCAATCCGTTTTTCTTATACTTTGCTTTTCAGGATATACATGTACCCAGAGTGCCTCACCCTATGTTTGTAGGAAAAAGCAGCATGGGCCCAAGAGGAGATGCTATTGCCCAAATGGATTATTGCACAGGCGAATTGATGAAAACCTTAGATAGCCTAGGTATTGCAGAAAACACGCTAGTTATTTTTAGTAGTGATAACGGACCCGTTTTAGACGATGGTTATGACGATAAATCGGTTGAAATGCTAGGCTCGCACAAACCAGCTGGCCCATACCGAGGAGGAAAATATAGTGCTTTTGAAGCTGGTACAAGAGTACCTACCATTGCTTATTGGCCTTCTAAAATTAAACCTAGCGTAAGTGATGCCTTATTTACACAGATAGATTTATACCACTCTTTAGCAAAACTAAGCGGTGTAAAATTAAACCATAATGAAGCTTTGGATAGTTTTGACGCCCTGCCAGTTATTTTAGGAAAAAGTAAAAAAGGCAGAAAATACATTGTAGAAGAAGCTTTTACTTTAGCCATAAGACAGGGCCAGTGGAAATACATACACCCAGTAAGCATGTCTACCCCGCAATGGCTAGACCACAAAAAAGTTGAATCTGCTTTAAGCAAGCAAGTACAATTATACAACTTAAAAGCAGACCCCACTGAAAGAAATAATATTGCCGCTATGCATCCTAAAAAGGTTAAGAAAATGCAGACTTTGTTGGAGGATATCAAGAATAAATCAACCAGGGTGAATTAATTTAAGGCAAGGAAGTTCCAAAAAAAGCATCATTTGATAGTTAATGAACTTCCTGCCGCCCCATTTTGAAATTTAAGATACCCCTTTGGCGACCGAATTCCATCTAATTTTATCAAACCAAATTATAAAATCTTAAAAACCCAGAATTATGAAAAAATTTTACTTTTCAATTTTTATCATCTGTTTATTTTACATGAATAGCTTTGCGCAAATTGTAGTTAATGGAGATTTTGAAACATTTGATGTTGCCGCCAGCCCTAAGTTTGCTAGTTGGCCTATCTACACAGGGGCAGCATCGGATATAAATAATGAAACTACTGCAAATAAAATTAATGGAGCTATATCACTTAGATTGGGTTCGCAGAATGCAAGTTCAGTGGCTCAAATTGTAACTTTAGAAAACAATAAAAGATATCGATTATCGGTTACCTGTCGCATTAATGCGGTCGCTGGCGCATCCGGTTCTGGTGTTACTCCAACAGGTGTAATTACTGTTTCTGCTGCTGCAACAGCAGGTACTATATCAGGATTTACTAATATTACAACTTCTTCAAATACCAATGATACCTATACAAGAGAATTTACAACTGGAATTACAGGAACTACTAGCATCAGAATAGCTTTAGCGAAAAGTACTAATATAGCCTATTTTGATGACGTTATTCTTACCGACTTAGGCGTCTTACCCATCACACTAAGCTCTTTCATAGGCCAAACAAATAACTATGGTGTAAAATTAAACTGGACAACAGCTAGCGAAACTAACAACCAATATTTTGAAGTATTAAGAGCCGGAGAAGACAAAAACTTTGTAAGTATTGCTAAGCTTAATGGCTCTGGAAATTCTTCAAGTTCAAAAACATATTCTTTTGATGATTTTAGCCCAGCAACAGGTAATAACTACTACCAATTAAAACAAGTAGATTTTGATGGTAAATCAGAGTCTTTTGGCCCTATAGCGGTAAACTTTGGCCTAAGCAGCAATAAAATTAGCTTATTAAGTTCTTCTGATTTAGCAGTAACTATAAGTATTTCATCAACTACAGATAAAGAAGCTGTTATTTCTTATGTAGGCTTAGATGGAAGAATCCTTTATCAGCAAAAAGCTTCTTTAAAAAGCGGTTTAAATAGCATAACACTTCCTGTTCAAAAATCTGCTGGAAATATTGGAGTCATCAGCGTAAGCGCAAATAAAGAACAACAAAGTATTAAAATCTCACGCTAAGATTTTATAAAATTATCAGCCTGAGCGCTTGCCTGCCTGAGGTAGGGAGTCGAAGGGAATGTCATCCTGAGCGCTTGCCTGCCTGAGGTAGGGAGTTGAAGGGAATGTCATCCTGAGCGCTTGCCTGCCTGAGGTAGGGAGTTGAAGGGAATGTCATCCTGAGCGGAGTCGAAGGGAAGCTAAACTTCAACTCCGCCCAGTTGAGAATACCAGCAAAGCATCAAAATTGGCCGATAATATTACATCATAAGTCATGAAAAACACCTTTTTTACACTCTTTATTTTATCAGCTTCTTTAACGCTTTACAGTCAGCAACATAGTGCTACTAAAGCAGATTTCTCTCGTCCGAAAAAATTAAAAGACTATCAATTGGTTTGGCATGATGAGTTTAACAAAAAGGGTAAACCCGATGTTAAATATTGGGCTTATGAAACAGGTTTCAAACGTAATAACGAATTGCAGTGGTACCAAGCAAAAAATGCCTCTTGTAAAAACGGCATACTTACCATAACGGCATTAAAAGAAAAGGTTAAAAACCCCAATTATGATGTAAATAGTAAAGATTGGAGGGAAAACAGAGCTTTTGGAGATTATACTTCTGCAAGTATCAATACCAGAGGCTTAAAATCTTGGAAATACGGCAGGTTTGAAGTTAGAGCTAGAATAGATTCTGCTAAAGGCTCCTGGCCAGCTATATGGACTTTAGGCAACAAAGAACGGTGGCCAGCAAATGGGGAAATTGATATTATGGAGTTCTACATCAAAAACAACCGACAAAGTATTTTAGCTAATGCCGCACATTTAGGCATTAACTCGGAGGCAAAATGGAATAGTAAGGTGCTACCCATCACTTACTTTTTAGAGAAAGACCCAAAATGGCTAGAGAAATTTCATATCTGGCGAATGGATTGGGATGAAGAAGCTATTAAAATTTATCTTGATGATGAGTTGATTAACGATATTTCTATCACTAACACCAATAATCCGGATGGTTTTAATCCTTTTCACCAAGAACATTATATCCTTTTAAACTTAGCCATAGGAGGCGAAAACGGTGGAGACCCTTCACTATCTAAGTTTCCCATGACTTATGAAGTGGATTACGTAAGGGTGTACCAGAAAAACAATTAAACAAACTATCATGGTAAAGCAACTCTCATTTATATTTATATTTTTAAGCGTTTGCAAAATTACAAACGCACAACTAACCATCTATCCAAATATCAGCCAAGGAGGTACAGGCCAAGTTTGTGCTGCCACGGGTATCCATATTGGGACTAATATACCCGGCGGACTTAACAACCAAATCAAATCTATCAAACTTGATATGGGCTACATGGCTACACTGGCTGAGAATGAAGATGGGACTGGAAAAAGCTTCAATTATATAGCTGTTACCAGTAACGTAACAGTTGATTTAGCAGCTGTTTTACAAGATAAAGTATCTTTTATAAGGGTAATGCCTATACGTAATATCTCTAAAAAAGGTATGGGTACAAAAGACAATAATCTAGTTGCAAACGTAAACCCAAGTTGGTTTTATGATTGGGGTGCTTTAGATGTAAGTACAGCAAATAACGAGTTTGTATTGATGGCCTGGAATATCAATTTGGCTAATAACTTCTTGAACTTAAACACCTACCCAACCAGAACAGATGTAAATACCTTATTAGCTTTTAACGAACCTGATGGCACTTCGCAGGCAAATATTCCCGACGTAAATGTGGCGTTGCCTGTGTACAAAAATTTACTGAGAACAGGTTATAGGATGGGCTCGCCAGCAACCAAAGAAGAAAACTGGAACAGGTGGCTATCTGACTTTACCACAATTGCTGAAGCTGATGATGCAAGGATAGATTTTGTTGCCATACATTGGTATGATTGGGGGAATTGGTCATCATCAACAAACGCTAATCCAGATATTAATAGCCTCTTAACTCGCTTTAAAAATTATATAGATGCAGTTTATAATCGTTATAAAAAACCCATTTGGATAACAGAATTTAATGCCAATGTGAATAGACCAGCAGCTGTACAAGACGCCTTTATGAGAGTAGCCTTACCTTATTTAGAAGGTGATAGCAGGATTGAGCGATATGCTTATTTCTTTGAAACTACTTTTCCTGCTTCTGTAAACGGAACGCTTACTTCTTTAGGGCAAACCTATAAAGACCATGTTTCTACCGCAAGTTTAACTAGCAATATTATTGACACTAGGTCTACCAATCTTGCCTCTTCTCCTGCAAATTTAGTTTTTAATGGAGATTTTGAGAATACGACATCATTTATAAATGGCTGGACAACTGCTCATACCGCAGATTTTGTAAAAGAAATTGTAGATGAAATCAACATTACCAGCATGAGGTTTGCTTCTGCAACAAACAACAGAACTTTAACATCAGATGCGATAACGGTAGTGCCGGGTAAAACCTATAAATTACAGTTTACAGCAAGGATACAATCTGCTGCTGGGGCAAGCGGTGGCGCCGGACCAACCAGAGGTGGCGTTTTTAGTGGCACCATTGTAAACGGAAGTGATCAGGCTGCAACAACTTTTACTCCTTTAACCACAACATCATCAAGCAATACTACCTTATTTGCCAATTATACGGTTCCAGCTAATCAAACATCTATCAGGTTGAGATTTAATAAAACTGCCGATATAGCGTATTTAGATGACGTTTCTTTGGTAGAAGTTACTTCATTACCTATCCAGCTTTTATCTTTTACTGGCGAAGCCAGCAAGGATGGGGTAAATTTAAATTGGAAAACCAGTACTGAAGTTAATAACGAAAAATTCACCTTATCGCATAGCAGCAACGGAAAAGATTTCACCCAAATTGCTTCCATAAAAGGTGCAATCAATTCATCTAAATTGCAGAATTATAACTTTAGGGATAAATTCCCGGCTAATGGGGTTAATTATTACCAACTCTCGCAAACAGATTTGGATGGTAAAACAGAAACTTTCCCTCCCATTGCTGTTAATTTCCAATTGGCAAATTCAGAAGATAATTTAAACGTGTATAGCGATTTAAAAGCTACTCAGTTAAGGTTAAATTGGGCAAAAGATGAAACTGTTAACCTCAGCATTTTTGATTTAAAAGGACAAAGAATTTTTAATGATAAAGTTCTTTTGAGAAACGGCATGAACTTGGTTAACTTAGATACTTCGGGGAAACTAGAAGCCAATAATATCTACGTCATCACCTTAAGTGGCGCTGAGAAAAATATAGCTTTGAAGTTTGTGGTGAATCCATAAGTATTGAGTTAATAACCTTTCAGAATATGTTTGCGCAAGGTCCTCGCTGAGAATCCTACGCAAACTCCTATATTAATTATCATAAGTAGCTACTATTATACCCGAAAGGGTATAGTGTTGCATAAATTTTTAGTTTTATACCTTATCGGGTATAATTATAAAATTTTTCTTACTTTTATACCTTAACGGGTATAGAAATAGGTAATTTCCTATTGTTATCAAAGGAATCTTCTATGAGTAAATTAAGTCAGTTTGTAAAAGAGAGGAGAAAATCACACCAATTAACTCAGGAAGATTTATCCTTTAAAGCAGGTGTAGGATTAAGGTTTATAAGGGATTTAGAGCAAGGCAAAGAATCACTTAGACTGGATAAAGTTAATCAAGTTCTGTCCTTATTTGGACATGAACTGCAACCAGTACCAAAGAAACGTAATGAAGAGGGCTAGAGTTTATATGTATAATAAATTAGCTGGTATATTATCAGAAGATGAGAATGGCTATCACTTTCAATATGATTCTGTCTATATAAAAGCTGACGGGTCAGAAGCCATTAGTTTAACGCTTCCGCTACAAGAAAAAGGATATGATAGTAATACACTTTTTCCCTTTTTTGATGGTTTAATTCCCGAAGGATGGCTATTAGATATAGCCCAGAAGAATTGGAAACTAAATGTGAGAGACCGTATGGATGTATTGTTACATACTTGCCAAGATTGCATAGGAGCAGTATCAATAGAAGCAATTACTGAAGATGAAGCATAAGTGTTTATACTGTTATCAGGAATTATCTCCTACTGAAATGGAATCTATAGCTGGGCAAAACGGATTTCACGAAAAGTGCAGTAAAAAATTTTTCGGGAAACCGATTCCTCCAATAATTGATTTTGCAGAGGAACAACTCTTGGAACTTGCAGAAAAAGTGGTGAAATCTCAGAAAACAGTGACTGGAGTTCAACCTAAACTATCTCTCGGAATAACGGAGAGTAATGATGCACCTGATAGGTTTACTATAGTAGGTTTATGGGGAGAATATATCCTGAAACCACAAACAGAATTCTATCAAAACCTGCCTGAAAATGAGGATTTAACCATGCATTTAGCGGAGTTTAGTAAAATTAAAACCGTACCACACTCCCTTATCAGGATGAAATCGGGAAAATTGGCATACATCACCAAACGAATTGACCGACACCAGGGAAGAAAGCTGCCGATGGAAGATATGTGCCAGTTGACTGAAAGATTAACCGAACATAAATACAAAGGCTCGTACGAACAAATTGCAAAAACTATTAATAAATACTCCAGTAACCCCGGCTTAGATATTACTGACTTTTACGAATTGGTTTTGTTTAGTTTTTTAACTGGTAACAATGACATGCATTTAAAAAATTTCTCGCTCTTTAAACCCAAATTAGGATTTCAGCTTTGCCCCGCATATGACTTGGTGGCCTCCGAGCTAGTTGTAGAGGACGATGATGAAGAGCTTGCTTTAAATTTGAATGGTAAGAAGAAAAAACTAAAAAAAGCTGACTTTGTAACAGCCATGAAAGCATCTTTAGATGATAAAGTAATTGAAAATATTTTCAAAAAATATCGAACACTAAGCATGGAATGGACAAAAATAATTGATCAAAGCTTTCTCCCTACAGAAGTTAAATCCAATTACAAGGAATTAATTAAGAAGAAGTCAGCACAGATAGAACTATAAAATCTTTTGAGTGCAGGACCTCTCTTTAAAGATGACCCTGCGGAGAATTGTTCTTTCAAATTTCAACCGTTTTAATCCCCTACTTAAACAAAATTTCAATAATCTGCTCCCCCTGATTCCTTACAATTATAGCCTTAGCATGCCCCGTCCATTTAATACTTTGATAAGCTTTTAAAAGGTCGTTAACTGATTTTATGGCGTTATTTCCTAATTTGATGATGACATCACCGGGTTTCAGTCCGCTTTTGTCTGCTAAAGAGGCTTCTGTTAAGTTTAGTAGCAATGCCCCGTTGTTATCATGAATACCAGCTGCAGAACGTTCGCCTAAAGTTTCTACGTTTTTCAAATTTGCTCCCAGCCAATTGATCTGCATTCCTTTTTCTTCGCTCAACATAGGCATGGAACTTAGCACTGGTGATTCTGCTATTTTTTTTAATGCAGGTTTGGTTACTCCAAAAACCATCGGGAAGTTTTTAAAGCCTGTCTCCAATGCAGCAGAATTAGCTTTTACCTGAAAATTTCCAGCTTTTGCATCCACAAAATCAGGATTTCCAAATTTGCTGTGTTCATCCTGTTTTAAAGATTGCGCTTTCTTTAATCCCTCTTCAGAGAAAAAGAAGTTGGAGTCGATCTCATGACCCCAATTAGCCATCCCAATGGGCGCATAAGGCGACATTACCAGGTTATTTTTAAACACATCCCGACTATTTTTTAACCATACATGTGGGTGAAAAGTATTGTTATAAAGGATATTATTTTTAACGATGCGTTGGTAGCCTTCCCTAAGTTTTAAACCTCCGCTTAAGCAAAGGTTATTATAAATCTCATAATGGCTACTTCCATCATCTAAATCAATATCCCAGCCATGGTCGCACTGGAAACGGTTATTCCTGATGATGATAGGGTCAATAACATCCAACAATTCTATACCCGGCCGGGCAGCCACAATACTATCAATAATACGACGATTTGGTCGCCAATAACGGTCTCTCCCCCAAGAGTTGAAAGCGCCATGATCGCCAGTTTCAAGCACCGTTTTAAAAACATCATTAAACTCTATAATATGTCCGCCCCAAGTTCCCTCGCTTACGTTTATGCCAGAGCGTGGAACCGAATAAATAGAGTTGTAGCTTGCCGTAATATGTGCCGCCATAGAAATTTGTACACCAGCAACCTGCTTTTCTATGGTACCAATATCATGAATGAGATTCCCTTTGGCGATACAATATTGAGGATAAATGGAATTTTTAGGTCCTTTTTCAAAATCCATTTTATCCCAAGGAACAAACTGTTCATACCTAAAAGCGGGCGAGCGAACAGCATCGGCACTACCCACAAAAGCGATAGCACTAGCGCCAATATCATAAATATGATTATCTGTAATGCTGTTGTTTTTGTTGTATTTGCTTAAAAATATTATGCTATTCTTACTCTTTCTATATAGTTTTTAAACCTAGTTAGAGCAGCTGCGGCAGTGGCCTCAGGTGTAGCTAAATTATTCCTTTCGTTGCCCCAGTCATACCAGTGTAAAGCAACAACATCAACCCTAAGTTTTTGTGCCGTGGCAGCTGCCATAAATCTTGGAAGCCAATCCGCAGCATCAAGAGCATTATCTTGCTCTACTGCTGGTGAGCACATTCTTAAACCTGTTTGTAGCATCAATCTGTATCTAGCAATAGCTGTATCAATATCTACAATATTTGATTGATTTCTATTATCAGGTTCATTAAAAGATAAATAATGATCTATATTTTTTCTTGCGATAAGATCTAAAGCTGTAGTTGTAGTAGCAGAACCCTTGCCCCATGTCATAGGAACATGTTGTTTATTTGGTGAAGCAAAAGGATTTAAACCCCAATTATAATACCAAGCGCTGTTTATAGCATTAATATCATTGGCTACAACTAGGCCAAGACCTTTTTTATTAACATTATTGATTGGCACAAATCTTACAAAGGAAACTTTATCAACTAACCTTTGTGGTAAGTTTGCTCTGATATCATTTACAGCAGCTACATAACAAATAGATTCTCCGGTACCATTTTGGTTCTCGGATAAAACAGCCATATAACCTCTTGGTATATTTATAGATTTGATTTTATCATTATAAGTAGCAGGAAGTGATTTAAAATTAACAGTACTTTGAGCACCAGAAGTGTATACAAAATACTCTTCTAAATCAAACTTTGGTTCTGCCAAATTAGCGCCTTGAGATATAGTTAAACCCGTTGTAACTGTTGAAGTTGGCGGCACTTCCGTAGGCGGAACTATCGGCGCTCTTCTAACCTCTGCTTCTTTCTTAGAGCATGAAATAGCAATTAGGCTAATTAAGCCTAAGAATATAAATGAGAGTTTTACATTTTTCATATCAATTTTATATTGGTTTATAATAAGATTAAAACATCTGTTTAAAGTTCAATTACGAGATCAAACTTTAAACAGATTATAAAAAGTGATACTAGGCATCAAAGTTCATGACAATAATTTGCAGCCTACTTACACCTTTTCTATTGCCATGCAGGATGCTGCACTAAAAATTCATTAGCTTCAAGTTCTGTTTGAGGGATACCAAAAATCTCTGATTTCTTACCTTCGTAAAGAGGCGCATAACCCGGAACATTATCTGCTACGGCTCTGGCTACAGCTTGTTGCATTTCGCCCCAACGTTTTAAATCAAAAAATCTTAATCCTTCAAAAGCTAACTCAACACGTCTTTCGCGTCTTAAAATATTTCTATAATCTGTTTGTGTTAATACGGCATTGTTAGCCCCTTCTACTTGTGCTATAGACGGCATATTCACCCTTGCTCTTACTTGATTAATTAATGGAGCCGCCTCTGCTGATCTGTTTAATTCAATTAATGCCTCTGCTCTCATTAATAAAACATCTGCCCATCTAAGTACAATAAAATCTTGACCTCCTGGACTAAATGGTCTTATACCAATAGCAGAAGGACCATTTCTTATATACTTCTTACGAGCATAACCAGTAGCAGTGTTTCCTGCAAAAGTCCTTAAAGGGCTAGTTAACCAAACATCACCTCTAAAATAAACAGAAGCAAGAAGTCTTGGGTCTCTGTTAGCTTTTTCGTTAGCCGGATTAAACAATGGAGATGTCGTAATAGGTCTACCATCTGTACAATAGTAATCTCTTACTAAATTCCTCATAGGTTGCTCATTAACTCTTGGAATACCTTCAAAAGTTGCAGAGAATAACTCTCCATTACTAGAAATTGCATCTTGGAAAAACCTTACAGCAAATACAATTTCTCTAGAAAGCTCACCATCTTCTGTAAATAATTGTGCATAACTAGAGTTTAAAGAGTAACCTAATGCTGACATTTGTTGTGTAGCATCTAAAACTCCTTGATAGTTCTTATTATAAAGCTCAAATCTAGCTAATAAACCTAGTGCAGCACCTTTTGTAGCATAACCATATTCGGCAGAAGGGTAACTTGTAGGTAAATCATTTATAGCTGTTGTTAAATCTTTAATTACTTGCTCTGATACTTCTGCATATGTATTTTTAGCAACATAAGCCTCATCTAAACTTTGTACTTTTAATATTAAAGGCACATCTTCAAAGTAGATAGCTAAGTTCATGTAAAATAAAGACCTTAAGAATAAGGCTTGCGCTAGAAGTGTTTTTTTGCTCTCGGCAGATATGCTTGATAAAGGTATTTTTTCAATATTCTCTAAAGCCAAGTTAGCTCTTGCTATACCTCTGTAGCTAGAGTTCCATAAACCGTTAAAGAAACCTTTGCTAGGGTCCATATTACGTACCATATAGTCTCCTGGACCTTCGTACCTGTAGTTATTAAAAGCGTTGTCTCCAAAACAATCGTACATGGGGAAGCCTGCTGCATTGGATACGTTTAATGTACCGCTGTATTGAGGTCTATCTTGTAAAGCATCGTAAATAGCATTAACACCAAGTTTTGCTTCGGCTTCATTTTGCCAAAAGCTTGCTGATGTAACAGCAACTAAAGAGCTTCTTTCTAAATAGCTTTCTTTACATCCCGCAAGGGCAAAAAATAAGCTAACTATTAATATCTTTTTCATACCTATTAAAATTTAAGGTTTAAACCAAATGAATAAATTTTGTAAAGAGGGGTTAATCTATCTGTAGCTCCACCTCTTTCACGCTCAGGATCAAAATTTTCTAACTTTGTGAAGGTTAAGATATTTTGGCCGCTTAAATAGAATCTAAGTCTAGATATTCCGTATTTTTTGGTTAATGTTGATGGAATAGTATAACCCAACTCTAAGTTTCTTAATCTTAAGAAAGAAACATCCTGTACATAAAAATCAGAAATAACAGTATTGTTAACACCTCCAAGACGAGGTAATTCTGTTGATGGATTTTCAGGTGTCCATCTGTTTAACCAATAGGATAATCCGTTATTTCTATCATCTGGCATTGGTTGTTGACCATTACTGTTTAAAATACGATCTAAACCATGTACACCTTGGAAAGTTACCGCTAAATCTATCCCTTTATAATTAAAATTACCACTAAAGCCATATAACCAAGATGGGAAAGGATTACCAATTACCGTTCTATCAAAAGCATCAATAATACCATCTGGTACGCCAGCAGGGCCTGATAAATCTGCATATCTGAAATCTCCTGGACGCGTTAATGGCGAACCAAACTGTCTTGGTGCATTTGTAACCTCATCAGCTGTTTGAAAAATACCTTCTACTTTATAACCATAGAAAGCATTAAATGGCTGACCTATTCTAATGATGTTATTACCACTGATGGTTTCAACACCTCTAAAGCCTAAGCTGGTAACTTTATTATCAGCAAATTTGGATACGTTTCCACTTAAAGTATAATTAAACTCGTTGATTTTTCCACGGAAACTTAAGTTTGCCTCTATACCTTCATTTACCATGTTAGCTGCATTTTGTGCAGATAAACTGTTTACACCTACGGTAGCAGGAATTGGAAAGTTGCTGTACAATACCTCAGAACTACTTCTTCTAAAGTAATCTGCAGAAAATGACAATCTATTCTTAAATAAATCAGCATCAAGACCAATATCAAATTGCTCTACTTGTTCCCAAGAAATATTTGGGTTAGAAAGTCTGGTTAAAGCTACTCCGGGCACTACTGAGCCTCCTACGAAGTAATCTAAATTGGTATTTAAATATTGCTCATAAATATAATTATCTATATTATCATTACCTGTTATACCCCAGCTACCTCTTAATTTCAACTCAGACACCCAAGTAAGGTTTTTCATGAAGTTTTCTTCTGACAGTCTCCAACCAGCAGAAGCTGAAGGGAAATTACCATATCTTCTGTTAGGACCAAATCTAGACGAACCATCTCTTCTAAAGTTAACTTCAAATAGATACTTGCCTTTGTAAGCATAGTTAACTCTTGAGAAGAAGGATTGTAAAGATTCCTCATTAGCACCACCAGCTACCGAAGGATTTAGCACTCCCCCAGCATTGAACTCTTGTAGTAAATCTGATGGGAAACCTTGTAATGAACCGCTAAAAGAATCGCTTCTACCGTAAATAACTGAGTGCCCTGCAAGTATGCTAACATCATGGTCTTTACCAAATACTTTAGTGTATCTTAAAATATTCTCATTTAACAATCTGTAGTTAAGATCTGTACTATTTAGATAAAGTATTATTTGCAGCAGCAGAAACAATGTCTCCGTTGAAATCTAAAGTGTTAAATCTTGGTGTAAAGTTAGATACCATTCCATAATTTAAGTTGATGGCACCACTAGTCTCAAAAGATAGATTTTTAGTGATATTGGCTTTTACACCTATTCTTTCAGCAATGTTAATATCATCATTACTGTGATCTCCTAATTCGCCACTTCTTAATGGATGGTTTATAGGGTAACTAAAGTTCACATTTTGATAAGAACCATCTACTGTACCATATTCTCCTGAAGAGTAATAAACTGGTATTGTTGGTGCAGAGCGTTGAAATTGATTGATGATACCAGTTTCACCTGTAATAGCACCAGCGCCACCAGAAGGACCTTTAAATTTAGTCCAGTAGGCATTAGTAACATTTGAAACCGTTAACCAGCTTTTTAGTTTAGAGTTGATATTTAAACTTAAGTTAAACCTTTCGTTTTCAAACTTACCTCTTACAACAGCTTCTTGATTTAAATAACCTAAAGAAACTCTGAAAGTAGTTTTATCATTTCCACCAGCAAAAGATAAATAATGGTTTTGTATTGGCGCAGTTCTTAAGATAACATCAGACCATTTTGTATTTGAATACTGGTCTGGATTAGTACCATCAATAATAGCTTGAATATTAGCAGGAGAGTATCTTATAGGGGCGTTTGCACCGTTTAAGTTAATATCACGCTCGTTTCTTAAAATAGTGTAATCTACTGCGTCTAAGTATTCTGGTACTACCGTTACATTTTGGAAACCTTGATAAACATTATAGCTTACATCTAAAGTTCCGCTTTTACCTTTTTTAGTGGTTACAACTATTACCCCATTGGCTCCTCTAGCACCATAAATTGCACTAGCAGAAGCATCTTTTAAAACAGAAATGGTTTCAATATCTGAAGGAGCTAAGTTATTGAAGGCTCCTAAGCCACTATACTGTATATCATCAATAACTACAAGAGGGTTAGAATTACCAAAAGTACCAATACCTCTAATAATAACTGATGAAGCATCTGAACCAGGAAGTCCGCTACCTTGAGTTAATTGAACCCCAGAAAACTTACCATACATCAACTGAGCTGAGTTAGTAACTGGAGTGTTTACAGCACTATCTAAACGTAATGTTTGTACAGAACCTGTTAAATTTACTTTTTTCTGTGTACCATAACCTACTACAGCAATCTCATCTAATACAGTATTAGATGAACGCAATGAAATAGATAAATTTGTTTGATTTCCTACGGTTACACTTCTACTATCAAAACCTATAAAAGAAAAAATCAAAACATCATCTGGCTTAGCCGATATTTTGAAATTACCATTAACATCTGTTAAAGTTCCAGCATTTGATTTTGAGATTTTCACACTTACCCCGGGCAGAGGTAACTTATCGTCGTCTGAAACGACTTTTCCGCTAATTACATTTTGTGCCATTAAGGCGGTGTTCAAAATTAGCAGTAATACTAAAAGGGTATAAAACTTCATACAAGAATTAATTAGTTTACAATCTGGTTTAATTGGTTGATGTAAACGTATCAATAGTATTTCAATCTGTTAGTATGAGTTAAATAGATTGATATAAATTACACCCGCTTTTGAATAGAAATAACCCCCTAACATCTTGTTTGTTTAGATAATAGGACGCTTTTTTAATATTCTACTTAAAGTACCTTGACTTATAAAGACACCTATTCTTAGTAGTTTGAACCCCCTGTGAAAAGGGAAAAAATGCAATTTTAAGATGTGATAACTTTAATTTTAGGTTTATAAAAAAGGATGATTTTCATAGTGCTAGCAGTAGTGTAAAATTGAAATTTTTTATACCTACTGAAATTTATGTTCTCATTAAAATTTTTAATTTCTGAGACTAATATTCCGGATTCATCAAAAGAAAACATGATAAAATCCTTCCATTCTGCGGAATAGATATTGATTCACAGCATCTCCACATCCCTAGCACCTACATTTTTACTTTTATTCTGCAATAAATTCATGGCGCTATTAATTTAGAAAAGCCAATTGTTGCAGTATCTTTTAAAATCCCATTTTCTTGGTAAATAAAAAAGGCTTCTAAGTTTGGATGTTTTTTTAAAAAGCGGAAAGCTTCTTCTATTTCCATCCCCATCAAAACATTATCATAGGCATCTGCCAACATAGCGTTTTTAGCATAAACCGTTACACTAATATTTTTGCTTTTGATAGGATAACCTGTTTTAGCATCTATCAGATGTGTTTGCTTTAAACCTTTACTTTCTATGAATTTACGATAGCTGCCAGATGTTGTGATAGCTCCTTTTTTTGGGATAATAATCTGCTGCAAGGAGTTTTCTTCTAAGCTTGGCGCTTCTATTCCAATTTTAGGATAAGAGCCATCAGGCTTTTTGCCTTTTATTCTTAACTCGCCGCCTATCTCCACAATATAGTGATGGATGCCTTTACGTTCTAAAAAATCTGCAAGAACATCTACAGAGTAACCTTGTGCTATACCATTAACATCAATTTTTACTGCAGGGTTAATTTTTATTAAGCTATCTTTTTTGATGATTAATTGCTGGTAGCCTACATTCTTTAATATTTTTTGTAGTGCTAAGCTATCTGGCAGTAGCTGCTTTTCTTTTCCTAAAAAACCCCATGCTTCTACTAAAGGAAAAACAGTAATATCAAAAGCGCCGGCAGAGGCTTTAGCTATTTTCTGAGCCGCTTTTACCACTTTGCCCAAATGTTTATCTAACAAAACACCTCTTTTGCTTAAATTAAATTGGCTTATCAGTGATGTATCCTGATAAACAGATAAAGATTGGTTGAGCTGGGCTAAGACAACTTCAATTTCCTCTTCAGAAACTAATGCTTTAGATGCATAATATTTTACAGCATAGGTAGTACCTTGTGTATAACCATTAATCTGATAAGTTTGGACTATCTCTTGCCTAGGAGCAAAAGATGTACAAATTAATCCTAATAAAACAAGGTAATAGCGAGCTTTAAATATCATCCATCTTATTTTCAGACTATGAAAATAAAGATTTTCTATTGGTAATGAAGCATGTAAAGCTGATAATGGCCATTAATAATAGCTTCATCAACACTTTTTTGTGATACTTGCTTTGCTAAACCTAAGGTTTCTAAAGCTAACAAGTAGCTCTCGCTTAAGATACCGGAAGACAATAAAGTTATAGCCTTTTCTGTTCCTGTTAATTCTTTCAGCTCGGCACCAATTAATAAGCCACTCAAATAGTAATAATTGCTCTCTTTACTAAATTTATTAAACAACTGGTTGGTTCTTACCCAAAACATAGCATGCAATAAATTAGCTTTAAAGCTATCTAAAACACCTTGTTTAAAGGCTGCTGTATTTTCATCATCTGTTAAAATACCTTGTTTTTCTACTGTTGTTGCTAAAATACTTTGACTGCTTAATAAGCTGAAAAGTTCTCCCGTCATGTAAGTAGAGAAGCCTACAGCTTTATCATCAACAGTAAAAACGTGTTTAGAATGTGTACCCGGAATGATAAAAACTTGTTCCTTAATTCTCTTATCGGGTTGGCAGCCTACTAGTTGTATTTCTTCTCCTCTAATCACATCATCTTGAGAGCAAACACCAGAAACTAGGGTAAAAGGATGAGAAAAATCTGCGTTAGCTTGAAAATGAGAAACCTTTAAATCGGCACCGTTTAAAGAAAAAGGAAGCTCTTTGTATGGAAGCTCTTGCATGCCTACCGTAGAAGATGCCATACCAGAAATAATAATTGGTAGCCCATCTAAGCTTTTACCAAATTCTGAACTGATTTTATCAATATTTTCCTTTAAAAAGGAAAGATAAAAATCTGTTCTTCTATCTGTATCAGCCCCTGCCGCTTTCCATTTCTGGAATAAGCTAGCATTACCTTCGGCATTGCTTACTTCTGCTAAAACCTTTAAACCGTAAGCATCTATCAAACGTAGTCTGAAAGATGATGTACCCCAATCGCAACTTAAAAACAAATTATTCATGTAGGAGAATTAAAAAAAGAAGGAAATCAAAATGTACATATTTCTTGAAAGAAGATTAATTAAACCAAACCAATGAATACACCCTTCAAACAATGAACGCTTATGACTCCTCCTTTTTATCTTTTAATGATTACCACTCTGCTATGCTTCCGTCCTGATGACGCCAAACGGGGTTTTTCCAATTGTGTCCAACTTTAGCCATAGCTTTTACGTGGTCTTCATTTATTTCTATACCGAGGCCTGGTCCGTCTGGTATTTTAACATAACCATCCTCATATTTAAACACATTTTTATCTACGATATAATCTAAAATATCACTACCCTGATTGTAGTGGATACCCAAACTTTGCTCCTGAATAAAAGCATTATAACTGGTGGCATCTACCTGTAAACAGGCTGCTAAAGCAATAGGGCCTAGCGGGCAATGTGGCGCTACAGCAACATCAAAAGCTTCTGCCATAGAGAATATCTTTTTACACTCTGTTATACCACCTGCGTGGGATAAATCTGGCTGAATAATATCTGCATAACCACCAATTAATAAATCTTTAAACTGCCATCTAGAAAACATACGCTCACCAGTAGCAATAGGAATAGAAGTTAAATTGACAATTTCTCTTAATGCTTCGTTATTTTCTGGTAAAACGGGTTCTTCTATAAACATAGGTCTGTAAGCCTCTAGCTCTTTAGCTAAAATTTTGGCCATAGGTTTGTGCACCCTGCCATGAAAATCTATACCTATACCAACAGCCGGCCCAACAGCTTCTCTAACAGCAGCAATACGAGCAATGGCAGCATCAATTTTATCATAAGTATCTATGATTTGAAGCTCTTCGGTAGCATTCATTTTTACTGCCTTAAAGCCTTTATCTATCATTTCTTTGGCTGCTGTACCTACTTCAGCAGGGCGGTCGCCACCTATCCACGAGTAAACCTTCATGGTATCACGAGCTTTACCTCCTAATAATTGATAAATTGGCGTATTATAGAATTTACCTTTAATATCCCAAAGCGCTTGGTCTATACCGGCAATGGCACTCATTAAAATAGGACCACCACGATAAAAACCTGCTCGGTACATCATATTCCAATGGTCTTCAATATTTTGAGGGTCTTTACCAATTAAGCCTTCCATTAATTCTTGAACAGCGGCTTTAACTGTGGCTGCTTTACCTTCAACAACGGGCTCGCCCCAGCCTACAATACCTTCACTGGTTTCTATTTTAAGAAATAACCATCTTGGCGGAACTTGATATAATTCGTAACCTGTAATTTTCATTTTAAATATGGATATTATTGAACAGCCTCTATAAACTGTTTAGCTTTTGAAGTCAATTGTTTTAAATAATCGTCATTGATGGTTTGCTTAGCATCAACCAAAGAACTCCCTATTCCGTAAGCCACAGCACCAATTTTCTTAAACTCTTTGATATTATCTAAACCAACACCTCCGGTTGGCATGATAGGAATTTGAGGTAAAGGCCCTTTTACATCCTTGATATACGCCACACCTGCACTTGCTGGAAAAACTTTAACAATATCGCCACCCCAAGCATAAGCATTTAAAATTTCTGTTGGAGTATAAGCGCCAGGAATACTTACCGCACCATGCCTTCTGGTCATGTGTATGGTATTGATATCTACCGTTGGCGATAAAATAAACTTCGCCCCAGCGTAAATTGCTGCTCTAGCAGATTCTGGATCTAAAACAGTACCTGCGCCTATTAAAACTTGTTTTCCGATACTATCTGCCAATTGTTCTATAACTTGTAAGGCTTTTGGAGAGTTTAAGGTAATTTCTAAAATTTTCACACCTCCCTCTGCTAAAGCAAAAGCCACATCCTTAGCCTTATCGGCGGAAACACCTCTGATAATGGCTACAATTTTATGTTGATATATATGATTTAATGTTTGCATGATGCTGATTTATTCTGGCCTAATAACGCCTATTTCTAAAATAATATTAGCAAACCTCCTTACCTCTGCCGTAGCTATGGCTAAGCAAACATCTGGTGTTTTGGCAATATCATAAAACTCATATCTTTTTAGGGCTTCAAATGGTGTATCCTCGTCAAGAATTTGTTTAAATTCATGATGGATAGGTTGTGGTGTTTCATCTGGTGGCTGCATGATGTAGGCTTTCTCTACCGGGATGAAGTTTTTAATCACTTTTAATACATCAACAACATTTAAAACGCCTGGGGTAAGATTTAAATAAACCTTTTTAGCCGTTTGCGGCGTACAGGTATTTACCGGAAAATTACCATCAGAAATTAAAATTTTTGAACCATGTCCGTTACGACCTAGTTCCATTAATATTTCAGGATGTAGTAGTTGTGTTTTTAACATGGCAGATTTAATTTGATTGATTTTCTTGAGGATTATCCTGATTTACATAAGCATGCAATTCTTCATCTCTTACCAAAGGCCCTATAACAAATAGCACAACGCACAAGCCCAACATCGCTAAAACGCCATAGCCTATAAACACGGTATTGTATGCCGAAGCATAGCCATAAGTGTCAGAAAAATTCTTTACCGTTACACCAGATATAGATTGAAAAATAGCTCCGCCTAAACCAGAACCCACACTTGCCAAACCCCAAACAGATGCGGTAGCATTTTTTGGAACAACATCGGCAGGGAAAGCCATAGAATTAGCTGTGTAAGAAGAGTAGCCAAAACCTGCTACTGCTAAAACAGCTATTGCAATTGCCGGAGAGGTAATAATTAATGGCCCTAATATTAATGAGCCAGCGGTCATCAGCCCAAAAATGGTAACAGCTAATTTTCTGGCTTTAGGTACAGCCATGCCTCTTTTAATTAAAGTTTGGGTAAATAAGCCTCCTAATATATTTCCAAAATCGGCAGAGATAAAAGGTATCATGGCAAACCAACCTATCATGGCTAAATCCCAACCGTGAACATCAACCAAATAACGTCCTATCCAAAATGTTATGAAATACCATACAGGATCCATCAATACTTTAGATAAAGTAAAACCTAATACAAATTTGTTTTTGATGAGTTTTTTAGCCGGGATGGTTCTTAATTTGGTTTCTTCTAAGGCTTGTTTTGGGGTATAATAAGTAAACCAAAAAGCAATAAGCCATATATAACCTAAAGAACCTACAATAATAAAAGTAGCTTTCCAACCATAAACAGTACCTAAAAAGGCAATTAATGGCGGGGCAACTACAGCTCCTATTGCAGAACCGCTGTTAAAAATACCCGATGCTGTAGAGCGCTCGCTCTGCGGAAACCACTCGCTAGTTAGTTTAATGGCTGATGGCCAGTTACCCGCCTCGCCAATACCCAAAAAGAAACGGGCTAAACCAAAATGCCATGGTAATCTTGCTAAAGCATGTAACATAGCAGCGGTAGTCCAAAACGCCATACAAATAGAATAACCCAATTTGGTTCCTAATTTATCTATAGCAAAGCCAGAAAAACCGTTTGAAACCATGTAGGCCACAAAAAAGCAGTGGTTATGTATCCAAAAGCATCATCAGGAATGAGCTCTCTTAAAGCTCCCTCGGCACTTAAATAATTAAAAGCCAAACGGTCTATATAATTTAAAACGGTAGCTAAAAACGCAAAGCCTATCATGACCCAGCGCATTTTAGATGGCTTAAAAGTAGTATCTGTCATTAGTTTAGGTTAGTTGGGTAAAACGGTATAAGTCTTACCTGCTTCTACGTTAAAAGTATATAAATTATCGGCTGCTTTTGTAAGCTTAATTACCTGTTTATTCAGCAGGATTTTCACTGGTGTTTTACTTCTTAAGTTGCAGGTTTGCGCAAATTTTGAGGTAATTGTAGCTTCTTTTAATTGTTGATTTGCCCAACTGATGTTAACACCATAGCCTCCTCTGGCCCTTAATCCATTGATATTGCCATCTTTTAAATCTTTTGGTACAGCTGGCAATAGGTATAATTCGTTAGAGTGACTTTGCATTAGCATTTCTGCAACACCAGCAATAATACCTTGTATACCTTGGTTTCCTTCAAAAGAAGGTGTGATATCACTATCTTCTGCTCTTGGGTGGATACTAATATCGGTAAGCATAGATTTTAAAATCTGATAAGCTTCTTCGGGCTGCTCAAAACGGGCTTGTTGGTTAATTTTCCAAGCACCAGACCATCCTTTATTGATGTTTCCTCTTCTATCTAACACAACTTTTACAGCTTTAGCTAATTCTGGGGTTTTCCTTAAGGTGATATCATCATCAGGATATGAAGCAAAAAGATGTGAAATATGCCTGTGCCCTACTTGCATTTCTTTATAATCATGCAACCACTCTTGTAACTGACCAAATTGCCCAATTTGATGAGGTGGCAATTGTTTCATAGTATCTTCCAATTTTTTAGCAAAAGCAGCATCCTCACCTAAAACTTTTATAGCTGTAATACAATTTCTAAACAGGTTTCTAATAAGCTGGTTATCCATAGAAGAACCTGCAGAAACAGAAGCTTCTTCGCCTTTAGTAGTAAAGAAATTATTCTCTGGCGAGGTTGATGGACAGGTAACCAAAAAACCTGTTTCTGGATCTTTAACTAAGAAATCAAGAATAAATTCTGCCGAACCTTTCATTAAAGGATATAATCTTTTAAGGTAAGCAGCATCGGGCTCATAAGAGTAATGATCAAATAATTGTTGTAAAATCCACGGAGCTGCCATAGGCCAAACAGATGCTTTTGGATTTGGGTCTGTTGGTGCCGTATTGAACCAAATATCAGTGCCATGATGTGCAACCCAGCCTTTACAACCATATAATTCTTTGGCTGTTCTGGCTCCGGCTTCTGCTAAAATCTCTGTAAAGGTTAATAAAGACTCGTTTAAACCCGCTAAGTTTGTGCTTTCTACAGGCCAATAACATTCTTGAATATTGATGTTTAATGTCCAACGCCCCTGCCAACGACCTTCCATATTGTCTAACCAAATATTATGATTATTAAAAGCTAAGGTTTTTCTCTAGCTCCGGCCAACATCAGGTACCTACCATATTGGAAATATTGCGAAATATATAAGGGGTCATGCGCACCTTTACGTAAAGCTAGAATCCTATCGGTAGTATTCATCTTAGCTTTTTCATGTCCGCCTAAATCAATTTTACAACTCGCAAAAAGTGGCATATAATCTTTTAAATGACGGTTTTTCAATTCCGAGTACTTAAATTTTGCTGCTTTAACGATGTAGTTATTACATCTCTCTTTCTCATTAGCGCTTACATCATTATAATTTACCCAATTGGTAGCTCCTGCAAGCATGATAACCACCGTATTGGCATTAGAAATCTGTATTTCATCACCCGTTTTACCAGCATTTTTCACATAACTGGTTTTACCGCCTTCTGCATTTACTTTTAAACGCGATTGCCATTTCATGGCTGCCGGCAAGACTTTTTTTGCATATTCTTCCTCAGTAAGCTCGGTGGTAGTACCATTCATGACGATATCGCCATTGGAAAGTTGGGTTACAGCCGATTGCTGTAAACTGCTTAGAGAAGCTTTTAGGTTGATACTTTTAGGCTTGCTAGCCGTAATACGCATCATTACAACTTGGTCTGGATAACTTGCAAAAATTTCTCTTTTGTAGTTTACACCATTTAAACGATAAGTGATGGTTACCGTAGCGCTATCCATACTTAGCTTACGCTGATAGTTTTGCGCTTTTGCTTCATTGTGGTTAAAGCCTAAATGAAGAATACCCATAGGCTGGTAATGTTGTACCCTTAAGGGAATACTCCCTAATTTTAGCGAGGATTTACTGGCTGCCGCATAATCTTTTTCAACAAGGATTTTCTTTCTGATGTCTTCTAAAACCTGTGGCCCTTGCGGATTATTAGGATTATAAGGCCCACCAGACCATAAGGTTTCATCGTTAAACGGAATAACTTCTTGGTTAATGCTACCGCCAATCATCACAGCAAATCTCCCTGTTGCTATAGGCAAACCTTCCCAGTATTTTTTTGCTGGCTGATGATACCACCAACTCATTTCAGGACTGGTTAATTTTGTATTATTTTGAGCTGTAAGAGAAAAGAAACATCCTAAAAGCCCTATAAAAATGAAGATTTTTTCATCAGAAATTAATTAGAAATTAGCAAATACGCATGCTCATACCGCCATCTATAACTACGTTTTCGCCAGTTATAAAATCGTTTTTAAGCAACATGGCAACTGCATCTGCTACGTCTTCTGGTTTGCCTTCTCTTTTTAATGGGATACGGTTTTCTATATTATTTTTTACTTGCTCTGGTTTTAAGAAATCTTGAAAACGGGTACGAATTACACCCGGAGAAACACAATTAACTTTAATATCAAACTCAGAAAGTTCATAAGCTAAAGCTCTTGTAAACTGAGGTAAAGCACCTTTAACTACCGCATAAGCTAAAGCGCCTTTAACACCTCTTAAACCCGCTGCTGATGAAATAAGTATAATACCACCAGAGCCTTTTCTTTTCATAGAAGGTACAGCGGCCATACATAAATGAAAAACTGCATGTATATGAATATCAAAAGCACTGTACCAAACATCTTTAGCCCCATTTAGCAATCCACCTGGAGCTGCACCACCAGCAGAATGTACCAAAACATCTATATCTCCTAAAGCTGCAATAGTTTCTGCTACCACACGTTCACAATCTTCAGGCTTACTCATATCGCCTTTAAGCAATATGCAGTTTCTACCTAAGCTTTTAATTTCATTAATTAAAGATTGGTCATCTGTATTTCTGGCTACTAAACTGATATGCGCCCCATCACGAGCAAGTTTTAATGCGGTTTCTGCTCCAATACCTTGTGTACCACCCGTAATAAGGGCTACTTTATTTGTTAATTCCATTGTATATATTATTAAGCTTTTAATTCAAATATTTTGTTCATGAGTATCCATTTCTCGCCTTCTTTTGCCCAAGCTAGCGGCTGTTGAAATTTCCACATCAATTTTTCCCATTCTTGTACCTTAGGATTTTCAGCATCGGCTTTAGCCTTTTCATCAAAACTAAAATCATCACTGGTATCCATAATCATAAATAACCTGTTGCCTGTTCTGTAAATTTCCATGGCAGTTATGTGTGCATCCAAGATGCTTTTTTTAATCTCGGGCCAACCATTTTCTGCTTTATGCCAATGTTCATATTCTGCAATAAGCTTTTCATCATCAACTAGGTCTAGCGCTAAACAGTATCTTGTCATTTTGTTATTGAGCTATTTTAAAAGAATAAATCAATTGTTCATCTGCCGGAATCGTATTTTTTAATTCGGCAGGCACATAAATATCTAAGCCTTTTTTAGAAGAATATTTCCATTTTAATGGCTTCTCTGAACCAATTAAGAAAATTTTAGAGCCTTTAACAGGCTGTACCGTTTTAAGATTTAGGGTTTTATTAGGCCACTCAAAACTATGTACATATAAGGTTTTACTATCTTTTGAACGGGTATAACGGATACTGTCTCCTTCTTTCCAGTGCTCGCCTTCGCGGGCTCTGGTTCCGTAAATAGCTTCTCCGTTTGTTTTTAGCCATTTACCGGTTTGTTTCAATTGTTCTTCTGCTGTTGGATGAAATTTACCATCGCCATCGGGGCCAACCCCAACCATAAAATTACCACCTTTTGCGGCGCAGTCTACTATATTTTGTACTACCCATTTTGCTCCTTTATGCTTATCGGCCTCAGCTTCATAAGAAAAAGTGCGGCCTAAAGGATATATCACAAACCAAGGCACTTGTGTATTTTCTTTTGCACCGGGCACAAAACCTTCTGGGGTATAGTAATCTCCATAATTACCTATACCACGGGCTCTAAACATGACATCGGGTTGTATTTTACGTAGTTCTATCATGGTTTCTCTGAGGTAATGCCATACCGCCGGACCAAACCACATATCCAAGCAAATCATATCTATTTTACCGTAATTGGTTAATAGCTCTTTCAATTGCTCGCGGTGGCGCAACATGGCTCTCTCAACTTCTTTTGGTGTAGGGTCTGGTGCCATGATAGGCCCATTTTTACCGTAATGAGATTCTATAGCACCTTCTGGCTTATAATCTTTACCTCTTACCGCTAAAGTTGCAGAAGAAGGTGTTTGCAAAGGATGCCAAACATAAGGACGAAAATCAGCATCATACCAATCTGGGTTAGAGTAGTATAAATCTATTTTAATATCTCTTTTTCTGGCAGCATCTGTTAGTTCTTTAACAATATCTCGTTTAAAGGGACCTTCCATAATGCTATAAGCAACATCGCAATCTTCTATAACTGGGCCACCGGGGGCAGTATAATTTACCCTCTTTTTTACCCTGGTCTTGGTATCAAACAAAGAAAAACCTTCGTGATGCTTGGTGGTGAAAGCAAACATTTTCATGCCGCTTTCTTTAAATAATTCCATCCAACTATCTGCATTAAAACCTGTTGGGTTCCAAGTTTTATACATATCAAAATAAGCTTGCTTTTGCTCGTTAGGAAGTTTTAGCAATGGCCAAGATTCTTTCTCTTGTTTAATAACAGAATATAAACCCCAGTGTATACGAACACCAAATTTCATATCGTTAAAAGCTTCGTAAGCTTTTTCTGATGCCCAAGTATATTCTGCAACTGGGTTTTCTTCTATGTAACCGCTGGTATAGGTGTACTGCTTATCTGATTTTGGCAAATAATGCTTCGCATTTTCCTCGTTACTTCTGTTTTGCCCATGAAGCGCAAAAGGAAGCATACATGCTATGGTAAATATTTTTATAAAGCTATTTCTCATCATCATTGATTTAAACCTGTACAGCAAAACTGTAAGCTATTTGTTCTTTTTTAGGAATGCCGGCTTTTACTTTTGCTGATGTATAAATGGTTAATTCTTTGGTTGAATTATTATAATCCCAGTTAACCGTTTTTTGGTTACCTAAACAAGTAATTTTTGACCCCGCCTTAGGTTGTACGGTTTTTAAAACTAATTGATCTCCCGGCCAATCTAAACAATGTACATAAATGGTTTTTTGGTCTTTAGAACGGGTAAACCGGATGTTGTCTCCTTCTTTCCACTGCTCGCCTTCTCTGGCTCTGGTAGCATAAATTCCTTCGCCGTTTTTCTTTAACCAAGCGCCTACTTCTTTTAGTTGTTTGATAGCTGTTGGCGAGAATTTCCCATTTCCATCTGGCCCAATACCTACCATAAAGTTTCCACCTTTAGAAGCAGAATCTATAAGATTTTTCACCACCCATTTGGCACCCTTATATTTCTTTGATGATGGATCATAGGAGAAAGAACCTGCTAAAGGATAAATAACAAACCATGGCGAATCTGAATTTTCTTTATTGCCTGGCACAAAACCTTCTGGCGTGTAATAATCCCCATAATTACCTATTCCGCGGGCTCTAAACATCACATTAGGTTGTATTTTTCTGAGCTCTAAAAGGGTTTTTCTGAGTTGTGGCCACACTCTTGGACCAAGCCAAATATCCAAACAAACCATGTCTACTTTACCATAATTGGAAAGCAGCTCTGTTAATTGAGCCCGGTGTCTGGCAATCATAGCGGCTTCTTCTTCCGGAGTAGGGTTAGGTACAATGGTTAAAAATGCTTTTTGCCTTTGCTTAGATCTTTCAAATTCAGTAAATTCTTCGTCATCTGCCTTGGCTTTGCACCACTCTTCGCTAGCTGGGATTTGTAGAGGATGATAACCATAAGGTCTAAAATCTGCATCGTACCAATCAGAATGTGAATAGTATAAATCTATTTTGATATCATGTTCACGGGCGGCATCACAAAGTTCTTTTACAACATCCCTTTTAAAAGGTGTATCCATGATGCTGTAAGTGGTATCACACTCTTCTATTTTAGGCCCACCTGGAGCAGTCCAATTAGGACGACGTTTAACTCTGGTTTTAGTATCATACATAGAAAAACCTTCGTGATGCTTGGTGGTAAAAGCAAACATTTTCATACCGCTTTCTTTAAAAAACTCCATCCACTCGTTAGCATCAAAACCTTTAGGGTTCCATGTTTTGTAGAGTTCTTGATATTCTTGTCTTTTCTGGAAATCAAAAGCAGGCTCTCGGTTTCCTAAAAACGGCCACGACTCGCCACCCATTTCTAAGATAGAATATAAACCCCAGTGTATTCTAACTCCATATTTCATATCCTGAAATGCTTCATAAGCTTCATCAGATGCCCAAGAATATTCTGGAATAGGATCGTCTTCTATATAATTTTTTGACCTTTTATAGTTTTGATCGGTTTTTGGTAAACGGTGAGAATATCTTGAAAACTTACCACTTAATGAAGCATAAAAAGGCTGTTCTTCTTGCGCTAAAAAGCTTAAACCTTTGGCCATTTTAGTTGATAATAATGCGCCAGCGGTTAAGCCTAAACTGTTTCTTAAAAAATTACGTCGTTTCATTAAATTTTCCTTTTGACAAGTCTTAATAGAACTATTCTTTCTTTTTAGATGATGATTTACCCGGTACATAATCATCAACCGGATGGGCTACAATTACGCCTTTATCATCAGGTGTCATGCAACCTAAAAAGTAAGCTTTTACTATACCGTTTTCTACGTAAGCAAAAGGTCTTTCTACTCTTTTAAATTTTTCTTTACTACCATCATCATAAGTAATCTCGTTGGTATTGATAGGTTCTTTGGTTAATAACTGATAGTTGATACCATCTTTAGAATAATACTGAACACCAACTTTATTTCTACCCGTAGCCACACCTGCAAAATCTGTACAGATGACATGGTATTGGTTATTTGCCCACCAAATGGTTGGGTCTTCTAATTCGTAATTGTTAGGGAAAAGATTTTCCTTTTCAGGAGCTAAGTTTTGATAAGGCCCTTTATAGCTTGCGGCCTCTGCTGCTCTAGCTGTACGCACTTGCTTATCTCCAATTTTAACAGATAATCTGCCAAATACATATACGCTACCATCAGGCCTTACCAATGGCGCCGGATTGCTAAAACTCATCATCTTTTCAGACCTCGTCCACGGACCAGTAATGGCATCAGCCTCTGCATAACCTGTTTCATTAGCTGATGATATATAATACAATACGTATTTATTCCCTACCTTAACTATTTTAGGATTATGAACCCTATCATTATCCCATTTACCTTCTCTTTTTTCTAAAACAACTTCAGCAAATTCATAAGGCCCTAAAAGGTTTTTTGAGGTTGCCCTGATGCATAAAGACTTGGCTGTCCAGCTTGCCATACCACCTTCTGCAGGCCATGCCGAAGCAAATAGGTGGTAAGTATTCCCAACTTTAATCACCGATGGGCACCATAAAAAATACTGACTTAGCTTTAAGCCACCTTCTTTTTTTGCTGGCTTTATAAAATTCTTAATACTCTCAAAAGCTGGTTCTTGCGCTATGGTTACTTGGCTTGTAACTAAAAGCAATGAAATGATAAATACCTTTAAAGAAAACTTCATGTCATGTTTGATTAAGGTTTAATAATTTCTATTTCTTTAACTATCTCGCCAAACTTGTTTTTTGAAGCTTTAACATCGGTACTTTTACCTTCTACCCTTACCAATGCTTTTGCCTTACCAGTAGTGCTTACCTGAGTGATATTTGCAGCTTGAACATTTTCTAACCTGATAACTGCTTCTGCACCTTCAAAAGTTGGAACTCGACTGTTAGAAATGGTTACGTTTTTACCATCTTCAATAATAAAAGCTGGTCTTAAATCGGTACTATCAACTGTAAAACTTATATTTTTTAGGGTTAAACCCGATACATGTCTGGCCCAAATACCATAAGCCGGAATAGTAGGTTTAAAAGTGCTGATTTCTGGATAGGCTGTTTCTACCTCTGGCACCACTTGCCTAGCATGTTTAGCATTGCCACCACCAGCTATTCTGATGTCTATATTTTCTAAGGTTAAATTTTTGATGTCGTGACCCGGTACGCCTGTAATCAAAATACCACTTGGTGGATCTATTTGCGCAAGATTTGCTGCCTTTGCATTTATATTTTTGATGGTAACGTTTTCTATTACTCCGGTTTTTTGTTGCGTATCGCTATCTTTTCTGAAAACGCTTAGACGAGAACCTAATCTAATGAGCATTGGTGTACGCACATTATTCATGGTGATGTTAGAAATTTCTACGTTACGTATTTGTGCGCCATCTACACTATTGATTTTAATACCACCGTTTCTGGTATCATAGATATAAACATCAGATATTTTGATATTCTCAAAGGGCGCCATAGACTCGGTGCCAAACTTGATAGCGCCGTGGTTACTGGTAATTCTTAAACCCTTTACTTCAATGTTTTTACAAGCCATTTGGCTCCAAGTGGTTTTAAAACATAGCCCATCATCACCAGTATCAATATCACAATTGAATATTTTTACGTCTTGCGAGCAATCTATATCAAAACCATCATTATTACCTAAGCCACGACTTTTAATGGTAACACCCGAAATATCTATGCCTTTACAAGCAAAAAAGTGGGTAGTCCAAGCGGTAGAATTGATCAATTTTACATCCTTAACCACAATACCTGTGCTTCTTACAAATCTCACCAGAAAAGGTCTTCTACCTCTTCCGCCTGATGCTAAAACATCTTTCCCTCTGCCGTTTATAGTTCCCCCACCAATGATACCTACATTTTTAGCATCCACTGCGCCTATAAAGCAGTAGCCCATTAATGCACCGTTACCGGTTCTAAAAGCATCTACCATTTGGTAATCTGCAATGTTTGTGCTTCCTAAAAGTTCGGCTTTTTCATCCAGCGAAAGCGTAACATTATCTTTAATTAAAATAGTACCCGCCACATATTGGCCTGCTGGAAAATGTATAATAGCACCACCTTTTTTGCTGCCCTCATCAATTAATTTTTGAATGGCTTTTGTATTTACCGTTTTGCCGTCTGCTAGTACACCGTGTTGTAAAACATTGATGCTTTCTTGAGCAAATGAAATTTGATGGGTAAGAACTAGAAGAAAAACTATTTTAAAGAACCTTTTTAACATCATGAGCTTGTTATAATTTTTTACTGTTTGTAGGTATTAAACCATAAAAAAAGAAGTTACTAAACCAAGAATGATAAATACCCCGGAACTTAACACCTTTACGGGAAGCAACTTCTTTCTGTATTTTAAATCAGCATTTAAGCCTGTTTCAAGAACTTAAAGCGTATTTTTTAATAAACTATAATCAAAAATCTTTAGGCTGTTGATATGCTAAATTGCATGCTGCACTAAAGCAAGATTTAAAATTGATTAAATCAAATAAACAGTAATTTTAGCTTAAAATGATAGGAGCAATTAGCTAATAAGTAAGTTATTTTGGCAGATTTTTTTTTTGCTCAAATAATGTTTTTCATAGGTAGATGATGAACTTATTTTAGCTGTCTTTTTCTTAATAAAGCTTCTAAATAATAGTAATCTGCGTAGTTTAATGGCACATCAACCTCGCTATTAGAAGGTGCAGAGCCTGTACTGTGTAACAAGATAAAACCTTTAGCTTCGCCTACCGGAGCGATGTATTTTGTACTTAAACTGTGTAGCATTTTATCTGCTTTTTGTTGATAATACGACTTCTTATCGGGCGTGTAAGCACTTAACTCGTACAAGCTTGATGCTACAATAGCAGCTGCTGATGCATCACGAGCTTCGTTAGGTATTTTTTTAGAATCAAAATCGCAATAAGGCACTAAATCTTCTGGTAAGTTTTTATGGTTAAGGTAAAACTTAGCAATGTTTTCTGCCTGTGCTAAATAAGCAGGGTTTTTAGTTTCTCTGTAACATAAAGTATAACCATATAGCGCCCAAGCTTGTCCTCTAGACCAGGCCGATTCGTGAAAGTACCCTTGGTGAGTATTTTTCTTTAGCACCGCACCTGTATTTGGGTCATAATCTATTACGTGGTACGAACTGTAATCTGATCTAAAATGATTTTTCATAGTGGTATTGGCATGGGTAACCGCAACTTTATAAAAAGAAGAATCGCCAGTTAATCTTGTAGCTGCAAAAAGCAATTCTAGATTCATCATATTATCAATAATTACTGGATTTACCCATTTATCCCTACTATGGTCCCAAGATAAAATAACTCCGGTTTTAGGGTTAAACCTGGTCATTAAAGTTTTAGCAGACTGTATAATTACATCTTTATAATGTGGGTCATTGGTTAACCTGTAACCTGTACCAAAGCTGCAATAAACTTTAAAACCCATATCATGAGTTGTCCCGTTGGTTTTCTCTTCTTCTATATCGGCAGTAAACTTTTTAGCTTCTGTAAACCAGGTATTGTTTTTCTTATTATTCTCGTGTAAAAACCAAAGTACACCAGGGAAAAAACCGCTAGTCCAATCTCTAGAAGCTACCAATTTTAACTCGCCTTTTTCTATGGTGCGTGGCGAAACCAACTTTTTATTCGTGGTTTTAGCTTTAGCTTTTTCAACTTCTGTAAGCATCACAGCCGTTTGTTTCTCGGCATGTTTAAAGGCCTTTTTAATATTTACTTTTTGTGCAAAAGCAATGTTACTTAATAAGGTTAACGTAAGAATCAATTTAAAATATTTCATTTTTTATTCAATTTTGGGCTTTTATTATTTCTTTGTCATAACTGTTATCTTCACTTTACCAATGGTATTAGGTTTTCCTTTTTCTGGGGCGGATATAGAACCTTTAAATATTCCGTTTTTTAGTTTCTCTACCTTGATTTCTCTCCAGCTGAAAGCACCTTTTTCATAATTAAAAGTTTCTCCATCATCATCGTAAAGCATAAAAGAAGCTGGCTTTTCACCATAAAATCTAATTTCTAAATCAACCTTCTCATTCAATTTTGGAGCATGTAATTTGGCGGGCATCATAGGTATGATACCGCCATCTTTTACAAAAACCGGAATTTTATCTAAACCCGGTGTTACGGTAATTACTTTGCCATCGCCAACAAAATCTCCGGTATAGAAATCATACCATCTGCCTTTTGGTAACACTACTTTTCTTGATATTTGGCCTGTAAACATTGGCGCTACCAATAAATAATCGCCTGCCATGTATTGGTCTTTAATTTCTTTAGAGGTAGCTTCTGCATAAGGGTTTTCTTCCAGATTAATATTTGCCGCAGCAACTTCCTTTTTCACTTCTTGCTGGAAACCTTCTTCTAAATTCATGGCTCTAAATGGCGGAATTCCTTCAAAATGATACTTAGCAAAGGTAGTATACCAATAAGGCATCATTTTCATCCTTAATAAAGAAAACTCTTTTACTTTTTCGGCAACGTCTGGGTAAGTCCAGGGTTTTGTACCAGATGACCAAGCGTTAATCATAGCCATTGGAGAAAATACATTAGATTGAAATCTTCTTAACCACTCTTCGCCAGTTTTTGATGCTCTAACTTCTGGTGTCCACAATACGCCCGAGAAACCGCTATTAATTAAAGCGGTGATAAAATCTTCGTGGTTGTAATAATCGTTATAAATCACATATGGAAAAGAAGTACCACCTCCGTTTGATGCTCTTACCAAACCAAAAGTTCTTTGGTTGCGCTCTTTAAACAAGTCTGAAGTATAGCGTTGTACCATTAAACCATAAGTTTGTCTCATTTGCTCGGCAGAAACTCCGGAAGGAAACTTTGCTATATCTGGCCATAAATGATAATCGTAACCATCAACCTCATCTATTTTGTATCCGCTTACGCCGATGTCTATTTGGTCTTGCTTAAGCTGATTGAAGAATATTTTTCTGGCTTCTGGCAAATTAAAATCAGGAACTGCACCACGCCAAACCGTGTGTGAACCTGTTAGTGGTCTTATTTCTTTATAGAAACTAGCTTTTGGCGATACATAAGGATTTATCCATAGGTTTAACCTGATGCCTTTATCGAGCATTTCTTTTACAAAAGCCTGCGGATTTGGATATCTGCCTTTATCCCAAGTAAAACTTCCTGGATATGCCCAACTTTGCCAACCTGGCTCTAAACCAACAAAATCTAATGGATAACCTTTATCCTGAAAGGCTTGAACTTCTTCTTTTACTTCAGCGTCGGTAAATTTTGTTTTAACACGTTGTGTAAAGCCTAAACCCCATCTTGGTGGTAAATAACCTCCACCATTAAATAAGTTGTAGCGTTGCATCACTTGCAACGGTTTTGGACCTGCAAAAACATAAAATTCTACTCCTTCGGCTGGTACTAAAATCTCAATAGCATCAGAAGTATTTCTTGATTGCCAGTTTTTACCTGCCGTTCTATCTACCGGCTCTGCCGGGAAAATAGGACTATCTTTTCTTAAACTTGTGCCTGCCCATACTTTAATATATCTGGCCGAGTTGATGAAAACACCATAACCTTTGGACGACATGTAAAAAGGTACTGGTGCATGGGTACGTCCGTTATCTTTACCCCCATAGTGGTCTACATGCAATTCTAAAACCTTAGCTCTTTGATGTACGGTTTGAAAGTTTAAGCCAAAACCATAAAGCTGTTCTTCTAACTCGAGAGGGAAACTTAAAAAAGTTTTTCCGTCTTGTAATTCAAACTTAATATCAGCTTGTTGAAGTGGAAAACTAGCACTCCCTACCTTATCTAAAGCTGTTGCATTTGGCTTTGCGCCTGATGCCTTTAATAAATCAAAATTTTCTGGCTTTCCGGCTACACCTTTCCACACACCAGGATGAACTTCTGTCCATTGTATAGCTTGAGAAAATGCTTGAAGAATACTTAAACAAAGGTAAATAGCTAATAACCCTATTTTTTTCATGATGAAATATTACTTTAATTTTTTACGAGCATTTAACTGAGCTAAATACAAAGAACTTGGCTGTAAACCTTCTTTATTTTGCCCTTCCCATTCACCATCCGGACGGTCGCCAAGTTTTGTATTAATTCTTTTATCTGCTATGACGCCAATAGCATAGTTTTTACCGCTTACATAAGGGTTTTGCAGGGTTATTTCTTTAGCTCGGCAATTCCAAAACACTTGGTTTACGCCAGCCCAACCATGCCCAGTACCAGAGTTCCCTCTGTCTTGTACGTTAATTTGTCCGTCTGTTACCACATTATCATAAAGTGTACCCATGGTCCAGCGGTGGTGTGGACCAATATCTGAATGGGTTTTAGATGCTTTGCAATTGTAAAACACATTTGGCCCTAGAACTTGAGCTGCTGTAACATAATCATGTCTGCCCTCAGTAGTTTCTAAATTCATGAATAGGTTTTGTTGCCCAACGTTATTAAAAGAATAACGTCTTCCACCAGTTATTTGCGATTTTCCATCTAAACATTTAGAATCTATCACGGTAACTTTTTTAGCTCCTCTTTCTAAACTTACACAAGAGTATCCAAAATATTTAGAAACGATGTTTCTAGCCCAGGCATTCTCAACCTTATTAAATTGAACGGCTACCCAGCCATGCTCTTCATCGGTATCATTGGCATACTCTGATTGTATCTCTAGATTTTCTATACCTACTTCTTTAATTCTTCCTGCAAAAGTATATTTATAAACTTCGCCACCACCGTATTGCGTTTCCATAGCCATTACAATAGGATTATCAATAAAAATTGTGTTTCCTTCAATTTTAGTGATTTTACGCTCAAACGGAAAGTTATATGTTTGGGTATCCCATTGTCTGGTGTCTGATTTGGGAACTATTTTATCCATTTTCAAATCAGCAATCCAATTTGTTGTAGCAGGTCTGTACACAATAATATCATCTCCAACCTGATAGGCTTTAGCAGATTTCACTTTAAAAGATTTAGCACCAACAGGAACATAATCATCAGCAATTTTTACCCTTGTGCCATTAACTTCTTTAACATCGCCAGCACCAGCAACCACAATTAGGTTTCTTTTTACTTTTCCTGACGCCACAAAAACAGTTCCCTTTTCGCCTCTTAACACTATACCACTTGCATTAATTTTAATAACGCCGGGTATTTTATAAGTTCTTTTTTTGAGCAAAATTGCACCACGATGTCCCATACTATTAGGCTTAAGTTTTGCCACTTCATCAATAGCTTGTTGTATCAGTTTTTCGCTATCGCCAGATGTTGGTGCTGTAATTGTTTTTACAACTTTAACATCAGGAATTGCTTTATCTCCGTGGTGATAGCCTACTCGGCTAAAATCTGGGATGGTATTACCTTGTTCATCAGGAAAATAGGTAATACTGCCATCGGCATTAACTTTTAAAAACTTAGACTGCCATGTAGCACTGGAAAACGCAAAAAGAAGCGTGGTGGTCATTGCTACCAGCAACAAGACCTTTACAGGATATAATTTCATGTAATAAAATTGGTTATTATGGTTATACCAAATAAACAGCATTTTTATGGTATAAAAATCACATCAATTACCTTAAAAATAAGCTGAATTAACATCCTATAAGATTGTTACACAAACATAAAAGTCTGCTATAAAGGCATGATGATGTATTTCATACCCTTTTGGGTATTAAAATCTATGGTAAATTCTTTATTGGTATTTAAATCTGGCAGTTTAGCTTGTGCTACTTTATCGAATTTAACATCATCAAAATGATAATACAAAGGATTTGGGTTTTTACCCGATGCTGCTTTACTAACTACCCCAACAACTTTAACAGGTATTTTGGTAGTTAAACGACAGTTTCCTCCTAAATGAGATATTAAAGTTGCTTGTTTCAATTGACCTTTATCCCAAGTAATATCTACGGTAAAGTTGCCCCTAGCTTTGATACCTTTCATACTGCCTTGTTGCCACTCTTCTGGAAGAGCGGGTAGTAAACTTATAGCATCGGTATGGCTTTGCATTAACATTTCTATAACACCTGCTGTGGCACCAAAATTACCATCAATTTGAAAAGGCGGATGTGCATCAAATAAATTAGGATAAGTACCGCCACCGCTCATCTGGAAATTGCTCAGTTGGGCATTAGCCCCAGCGCCACTTTCTTTCTTTTGTACAGGGTCTATCTCGGTTAAACCGGTTTTTAATATCTCTAAAGCTTTGTTTCCGTTTTGTAACCTTGCCCACCAATTTATTTTCCAAGCCATAGACCAGCCTGTACTTACATCACCACGGTGAATAAGAGACTGCTTTGAAGCAGCTGCCAATTCTGGCGTATTCTGTGGAGTAATATGATTACCCGGAAACAAACCAAAAAGATGAGAAATATGTCTGTGTTTATCTTCAGGATCATCCCAATCTTTAAACCACTCTTGCAACTGCCCGTGTTTACCAATCTTGTAAGGATATAATTTCTGATAAGCATTTTCTACCCGAGTTCTTAAAGCTGCATCAACATTTAAAACTTTGGCTGTGTTTAAATAAGCTGCAAAAAACTCTTTGGTAATACCCATATCCATGGTGGTAGCCATGCTCATCTCGTACTCTTTACCATCAATTTTAAACACGTTCTCTGGCGAGGTTGATGGATTGGTAACCAAGTGTCCCTTAGCATCTTCTTGTAACCAATTTAGTAAAAACTGGGCTGCACCTTTCATTAAAGGATAGGCTTTATTTCTTAGAAAATTTATATCGCCAGTGTATAGATAATGGTCGTACAGGTGCATACAAAACCAAGGACTTCCCATTGCCCAGGCAGACCAACGTGGTGTACCACGAGGGTCCCAATCGTACCCCCCTGTTGGCGATGTTTTAGCCCATATATCTGTATTGTGATGTACTGTCCAACCTTCATTAATCCCGTAATTGGTCTTTAGAGTTTCTTTACCATTGATGGCTAATCTTCCAATAAAATCAAATAATGGAGCATGTAATTCAGAAAGATTTCCGTTTTCTGCTGGCCAATAATTCATTTGGGTATTAATATTAGCTGTAAAATTACTTCCCCAAGGCGGTTGTACTAAATCATTCCAAATCCCTTGTAAATTGGTAGGTAAAGAGCCCGGTCTCGAGCCGGCTATCATCAAATACCTTCCGAACTGAAAATATAAAGCTTGTAAGCCTTGGTCGTTACCGCTAATACCTTGTCTTTGCAAACGGATATTAGTAGGTAATTTATCTAAATCTGGATTGCTTTTTAAAGTAAAACTTATACGATTAAACAGTTTTTGATGATCTGCTACATGCAACTGTTTCATCGCAGTATAAGACTTTACAAAAGCTTTGTTCATGTCTGCTTGTGCCTGTATAGCTGGGTTTTTACCCTCTAAACCTGGCGATTTATCAAAACCATTATAACTGGTAGCATCGGTAAGGTAAATGGTTACTGCATTTGCTTTACTCACCTGTAATTGATTTTGCAATGATTTAACCGAACCACCTTCTGTTTTAATTTTTAGATGAACTTCAAAAGTCATCCCTTCCTTTTCATCATAAACAATCTGTTCTGGTTCTGCACTTCTATGAGCTACATGCTTAGGCGCTTTACCTTTTAAAACCAAGTAATTTGCTGCATTTGCCTTTGTGGTATATTTTAGTTTGCTATGTAGCTCAGTATTAAAACTTATAGCATTGGGCTTATCGGCAGTAATGCGTATTAGTAGAACCTTATCGGGATGGCTGATAAAAGTTTCTCTGGTATAAGTAACTCCTCCTACTTTATAAGTTACTTGATGGATGGCTTTGCTAATATCTAACTCTCTTCTGTAAGTGGTAGCTGTAGAATCTTTAAACTTAAAATCCAGATACAAATCTGCCATGGTGAGGTAACGGGCAGAATAAGGCCCTTGTAGGTTTTTCTTCCAAATATCTGTTGCTTTACCGTAATCTTCAGTAATGATAGCTTGCCTTACCAAAGGTAAAGCCGCTACACCTTTAGGGTTATTACCAGCATTTGGATAACCAGACCATAAAGTATTATTGTTGAGTTGTAAACGCTCTTTACTGATGTTCCCAAAAACCATGGCTCCGGTTTTAGCATTGCCCAAGGGTAAAGCCTCTTCCCAAACTCTGGCGGGGCTTTGATACCACAATTTATTTGAGTTCTCTTGAGCAGCAACTAAATGAGCAGATAAACTAGTAGCAACTATCAGTAAAAAACGCTTTAACATCATCAGTTTAAAATTTAAAAGAGTAGGTTTTACCCGGTTTAGCATCTACATCAAATTCTTTTGATGCTTTTATACCCACCGGATTTAATTTAGCTTCTGCAGCGATAATGGGTTTCTTAACTTCTGGAACTTCGTAAAAAGTATTAGCATTTAAGCCTTGAGCTTCTTTTAGTCCTATGGGTTTTGTGCTGATTAAATCTTCATTAATTCTTAACCTACAATTACCCGCTAAAGAAGATTTTAAAGTTACTGATGTTAGCTTTTTATCCTTCCAAACAATATCAACCTCAAAACCACCTCTAGCTTTTAAACCTTTTATACTTCCGCTAGGCCAATTATCTGGCAAGGCTGGTAAAATATGTAAAGCACCATCATGAGATTGCAAAAGCATTTCTGCAATACCTGCCGTACAACCAAAATTTCCATCTATTTGGAATGGCGGATGCGCATCAAACATATTAGGATAGGTCCCTCCTCCGGTAACACTCATGGGCATAGCTGGATCTACCAATCGTAATTGATCTGTAATTAATTTGTAAGCATGATTTCCGTCTAAAAACCTAGCCCATAAATTTACTTTCCAACCCATAGACCAGCCTGTTGCTGGGTCGCCACGGTACAATAAAGAAGTTCTAGCGGCATCAAATAGTTCTGGAGTTTTGTATGGAGATATTTGATTACTTGGGTACAAGCCGTAAAGATGAGAAACGTGACGATGTTTATCATCAGGGCGGTCTAAATCCCACATCCACTCTTGTAATTGGCTATGTTTACCAATTTGCATAGGTGCTAATCGGGCTTGTGTAGCGGCTAGTTGTTTAGCAAAATCAGCATCAATACCTAAAATTTCAGCTGCCTTTATGGTCTTTCTAAACAAATCAAACAAAAGCTGATTATCCATAGTTGCGCCTGCTGTTATAGAAACTCTTTGCTTAGCCACTTGTGTATTTTCTGGCGAGTTTGATGGAGATACTACTAGCCATTTATTTTTAGGCTCTTCTTGTAAAACATCTAAGTAAAATTCGCAAGCACTTTTTAATATCGGATAATGCTCTTTTAAAAAATTAACGTCTCCAGTAAACTCATATCTATCCCAAAGATGCTGACTCAACCAAGTGCCTCCCATAGGCCATAAACCTGCATAAGGCCTATCAACAGGACCTGTAATTCTCCAAATATCTGTGTTATGATGCGCTACCCAACCTTTAGCACCATACATCAATTGGGCTGTTTCTTTTCCTGTTACAGAAATATCCTTAATTAATTTAAACAATGGCTCATGCAGTTCGGTTAAATTGGTAAGCTCGGCAGGCCAATAATTCATTTCTGTGTTGATGTTGATGGTATATTTACTATCCCAAGATGGATTAACCTGAGCATTCCAAATACCCTGTAAATTAGCCGGCTGTGTCCCCGGTTGCGAACTTGATATTAACAAGTACCTACCAAACTGAAAATAAAGCGCTGCTAAATGCGGGTCGTTACTTTTAGCAAATTCATAAATTCTTAAGTTAGTTGGCTTCTTAACAGCATCATTAACGCCTAAATCTAATTTTACACGGTTAAAATATTGCTGATAAAACTGAATATGTTTAGCTAATGCTTGAGGATAGTTTACCTGAACAGCTTTACTTAAATAAGCACTCGCTTTTGCTGAGGTATTACCTGAAACATCTTTATAATTAACAAAATTAGTTGCTATGGATATATAAATAGTAGCTGAGTTTGCATTTTTTACTCTCCATTGTTTATCTGAAAGTTGTGTTGTACCACCATTGGCAAGTACTTTAACTTGAGCTTCAAATTTTACTTGACCTTTTTCACCTTCATGGTCTGATGATGTTCCGCTTAGGATAAGTTTTTGATTAGCTACTTTTTGCTCTCCCTCTAAAGGTGATGTTAAAGAAGCATTGAAAGTAATTTTGCCTGCTTCGCTTGCGGTTAGCCTAACAATGATGGCTTGGTCTAAAAATGAAGAGAAAATCTCTCTTTTATAGCTCACTCCCTTTAGTTTATAGGTAACAGTTGCTACGGCCTTTTCGATATTCAAATCGCGGTAATAGTTTTGAACTTGCTCATGCCCCGGAAAATCTAAAAATAAATCTCCAACAGGTTGATACATCATGCCACTATTTTTTTTAGGCATGAGTTCAACATCGGCCAAAGCCTGCGCTTCTACAATTTTACCTTCTGCTAAGAGTTTTCTTACAGCAGGAATGGCTTTCCCAGACTCGGCAGTTACGTTATTATTTGGCCCACCAGACCAAAGCGTTTCTTCATTAAGCTGCAACTGTTCTTTAGCAGGCCCACCAAAAATCATAGCGCCTAAACGCCCATTACCAATAGGTAAAGCCTCGTTCCAATTGGCGGCTGGTTTATCATACCAAAGTTTTAAGGTTTTATCTGGTTGATTTTGGCCAAACCCTACCTTAACAAAGGCAATAAGCACTAATAGCAAAAAGTATTTCTTCATCTTAAAAAGCCAACATTTCTGAAGGTACACCTTCTGATTTAACTGCAATTGTGCTTTTGCCACCATTAGTTTTAACACTAATCAAAGCCCTACCATTATAAAATTGTACATATCTAGAACCTGTAGAAGTTCCTTGGTTATCTATCAATTCACCATCTCCGGCTAAAGAAAAACGCACCCAGTTTCTAGCATCTAAACATTGTACGCCGTTTGCATCTTTAAGCTTTACTTCAAAAGTAGCTTTACCATTTTCTTCGGCTATTTTCTGAAGCACTAATTTTGCTGGCTTACCCCAAGGTCTGGTTTCGTAATCAAAACTTAGTTCGTCTTCCAAAACGGTTTTACCCTTTTTAGCAATTACTTTAACTGTGTTTTTACCGGCATTAGGGACAACATTCCAGCGTAAACCTGCGGCAGGAAAATCCTGACTGTTACGCTTTTTTACCCCTTGGCTTTTACCATTTACAAACAGTTCTGCTTCATCGCAATTAGAGAAAACTTTTATCATTTTTTCTTCTCCGGCTGCACCCCAACGTACTGGCCAAGTATGTCCGTAAATATGTACCATTGGCTTTTTAGTCCAATAAGACTGGTAAACATAGAAAACCTCTTTTTAGTAAAATCTCTTTCTACAACTCCTTTTTGGTTCATGTAAGGTACAGGATTATCTGGCCTTACTGGGGTAGAGAAATCTTTAAAAGGCCATTGTGCCGAGCCCGTAAGCCAAGGCATGGTTTCTTGCTCTTTTAAATGCCAATCTACCAAGTTTACAATGTAAGATTCACTCCAATCTCCGTCTTTAGAAACCCTGCTAGCACCACCAATTAAAGAAGCGTCTCCGGCTCTTTCGTCGGCGCCAACGCCAGTTTTAACTTTACGTAAAGCGTTATCCGGACTTTCGGAATGACGACGAGCATGACCATCACCACCCCACTCTACATGTAAAAAGTGTTTAACTTTCTTAAATTCTTCTTCAGAAACTTGCTTATACTCGGTATAAATACCACGATACCAACCTGCCCAAATAGAAGGCGAGTAAACATCTACAATATCTTTACAAAAATCGCATCTTCTGATAGCTGTTTTACGTGTTGGGTCTAAAGCATGAGAAAGGTCATGCAGTTCTTTCATAAATACCCTGATTTTTTCTTTATCAAACTCAGGAAAATCTCCAGGCCAATCGTTTTCATTACCTAAACCCCAAATAATTACCGATGGATGGTTGTAGTGTTGCTCTATCATATTGGTGAGCATTCTGCGGGCTTGTTGTTTATAAATATCACCACCTAAGCCACCACGGCACCAAGGAATTTCTTCCCAAACCACCATTCCTAAGCTATCGCATAAATTTAAGATGGTTCTAGATTGCTGATAATGCCCTAAACGGATGAAATTAACACCCATATCTTTCATCATCTTCATCTCGGTACGCATCATTTCATCTGTCATAGCGGCAGCAACTCCGGCATGGTCTTCATGACGGTGTGTACCTTGTAATAGCAAACGCTTTCCGTTTAATAAAAACGGCCCTTTCTCTACAAATTCAAAATGTCTGAATCCTATTTTTTCTTGATGTTGATCTACACCATCAGCAGTTTTAACATTTATTTCAACGGTGTAAAGCGTTGGTTTATCGGTAGACCAAAGCTCGGCTTTAGCTACTTTTATATTGGTAATTTCTAAGTCTTTACCTGTTAACTGAATTTGCTTTTTTTGTGTATTGATAACTTTACCTGAGGGTGATATCAACTTAAGTTCTACCTCTGCATTGCTAGCACCTTTAGGGTTATAAAACCTAGCTTTTACATTTAAGGATGCATTTTTACCATCTTTATCTACCGTGGCTAATGCAAAAACTTTATCAACCGAAAGGGCTGGTTTATAAACTAGATTTAAGTAGCGATAAATACCTCCATAAAGGTTAAAATCAGATAAATCTGATGGAATAAGCTCCAAATCGCGAGAATTATCTGTACGGATAGACAAAGGTATTTTACCTTTAAACTGTTTTTGATAAACATCTGTTTTTTGGAAAGCAGCTACAGCATCTGTAATATCAACAGTAAATTCATCATATCCACCAACATGTGAGCCCACTTTAGTTTGATAAATATAAACATCAGTCTTTTGTCCAGCGCCTTCAAAATGTAAGAGGGTTCTTCCTGTTTGATAAGGATTTTTTACCTCTATCAAAGTTCTGTACCAAGATGGCCCTTGATAATAATTCATATCAGGGTCTACTGCATCTTCTGCGTTTACACAATGTGGTAAACTTACTTTTTCCCATAGGGGCACACTTTCTGGATTACCAGCGCCTACTGGTCTAACAGCTTCCCAAATACCGCCTAAATCTTGTTTTAGGAACTCCCAATTATCATTTAATCTTTGGGTATGTTGTGCAAATACTGCATGTTGTAAACCTAGAACAATAAGAACTAAGCAAATGATATTTTTCTTGAACAAAACGTAATATTTAAGTGTATAAATGATTTTTAATGAAAATATAAAATTTTAGGGGTTAAATGCGCCTTCGCCAGCCCAACTTTGAAGTTGAGTAGATATGCTACCCATTCTTTGTGCCGGTAGCGTGATGTTATTTACAGCAGCATCGCCCAACCTATCTTTTAACTGAGCTAAGTATAAACTTCTTGGCAGTACATGCCTATTGTTACTCTCAAAATAGCCATTGCCTGCAAAAGTTAGGGCGATATTACCAACACCCCAATTTCTGGCTGCTGCCGGACTTTGCACCATGATATCTACCCGGGTTGACCTACAATTCCAAAACATAGTTTGAGCACCTGCCCATCCATGGCCAGAGCCACTTGCACCTCTATTTTGCACTCTCATTTGCCCACCAAAACATTATCAAATAATAATCCTGTACTCCATCTATGGTGCGGCCCAATGTCTGATGTAGTTTCTACTGCAACACAATCTAAAAATACATTAGGCCCAGATACGGTAGAGCCAGTAACATAACAGTGTCTTCCACCTCTTGAAAAACAACGTTGAAACAAATTGAAAGGTGAGGTTCCTGCTATGTTAAAAGAGTATTTTCTCCCTCCTGTTGTTTGAGATTTAGGATCAAGCATAGCACAATCTTGAACTGTGTTATATACAGAGCTCTCTTCTATAGATACACAAGCATAGCCAAAATATTGTGCCGTTACATCTTTAACCCAACAGTTTTCTGCTCTAAGAAGCTTTACTCCGTACCAGGCATGTTGCTCGTCGTTATCGTTTTCAAAAACAGAAGCTAAACGCATATTTTCTACACCAGAATTTTGAATTCTACCTGTAACGGTATGTATACCAACTCTACCGCCACCATAACGGGTTTGTATAGGATCTACAACAGGTGCATTTATAGTAATATTATTGCCATTTATAGCGGTTATAACACGCTCATAAGACATCACATATCTACTTGGTGTCCATCCATATTGTGTCATATCTAACAAATCTATCCATGCTTGGTTAGGGGTTCTGGTAACCAAAACTCTACTACCAACGGTTAAGCCATTGGTATTTTCTAAATTAAATGATTTAGTACCCGTAGGGACATAACTATCAGAAATTAATCTTCTAGAGCTTGTTACCTCACCCAAATTAGAGCCACTTCCCTGTAGCCTTATCAGGGTACTACCTATCAATCTTTTGGTTGCTCTTAAAATTGTACCAGATGAGCCTTGGCCAACGCCTCTCAATACAACTCCACTGGCTCTTATCACTAAAGAATCTCCTACATCATAAGTGCCAGCATTTAGCAAAATAGCCCCTCTAAAACCATTTGCATCCATTGGCAAAGCTTCAACTTCTTGTATAACTTGCTGAATTCTTGCTCTATTATCACCAGATTGTGCAGACAGGGTTCTTACAACAGGAGCTGTAGGAATAGTTACACCTCCGCCTTTGTAACCAGCATTTGAAAAATCAGGTACTGTATTAATTTTATCAGTTTCACCTTGATTTACAAAAGTATTATAGGCCAATTTACCATTAGTACCTACATAAACTAAAGAAGTAGTATTTGCAGGAGGTGTTGGTGGGGCAGGCTCTTCCTTTGGAGGTGGGGCAGGCTCTTCCTTTTTAGCCACTTCTTTCTTTTTACAGGAAAAAACAGATAAAATAAGTAAAAGCGCAAGAATCGTAAAAGAAGGTATTGTTTTAAAACTGAATATCTTTCTCATCATAATTGGTTTTATTTTTTACTGTTTGCTCTAACTACTTTGACCTGAGCAGCAGTTATAGCACTTGCTTTATTTTGGAAGCTATTTCTTACATAAGTAAGCACATCAGCAACTTGCTGATCGGTTAAAAAACCCATAGCAGGCATTACATTAGAATAAGTTTCTCCATCAATTTCTACTCCTTCGCTTAAACCTTTTAAAACAATATTTATGAGCCTGGTTTGGTCTCCTAAAACATAAACTGTTTTACTTAAGGGTGGGTTTAAACCGGGTACGCCCAAACCATCGGCTTGATGACAAACTGCACAATATTGCGTGTACACTGCTTTTCCGTTATTGATAGCGTTTTGCATTCCAGCAGCTACCGGAGCTGCTTTTGATACCGCTTTTTTAACAGGCGCCTTAGATTTACTTTGTGCAAAAGCCGAAACTGACATCACCAAAACCAGTAATAAACTGGTTATTAACTTATTTACCATCATATACTATTCTAAAAATTGTTCCTTTTTTATCTTCGCTTACATAAAGAGAACCATCGGGCCCTTGTGCCAAACCGCAAGGGCGGTATTTTGCTTGGCTGGTAGACATAACTTCTTGCGAACCAGCAAAACCATTGGCGAAAATTTCCCATTCACCAGCAGGCTTTCCATTTTTAAAGGGTACGAAAGCTACAAAAAAGCCTTCTTGCTTTAAAGGAGCTCTATTCCATGAACCATGAAAGGCTACAAAAGCACCGTTTTTATATCGCTCAGGAAACTGATTACCCGTATAAAACAATAAGGCATTTGGAGCAAGGTGCGCTGGAAAAGCTACTACAGGGTCTATGTAAGAAGGATCTGCTTCTTTTTTACCATCACCACCGTATTCTGGCGCTAATATTTTCTTTTTCTGAAATGGGTCATAATAACTGTAAGGCCAACCTGCATGGTCTCCTTTTTTAATCATAAACATACATTCTGCGGGCAACTCTGCATTTGCTTTATCATCATATAACTCAGGGAAAATGCTACTTAAGTTATCTCTACCATGCTGCATCACAAATAAGGTATTGTTTTCTGGATTCCAATCTAAACCCATTACATTACGTAAACCCGTTGCATATCTTACACCTTCTTTATAAGATTGATTTAATTTATCAGCCTTAAATTGCCATATACCACCAGCCGAATCTAAAGTTGGGCAATTAGGAATACCCATAGAGCCTTTTGCCCTGTTCTGGTACTGACAAGAGTTTGATGGTGAACCTATGTTTACATAAATATTGTTATCGTTATCTAAAACAAAAGATTTTGTATTGTGCTGTCTTTTATTAATTAAGCCAGTTACTAGCATTTCTGGTTTATCTGGCGCAATAACCTCATCATTTTGGTTAAGTTTGTATCTATAAACACCTTCGTCTGAACTGGCATATAAATAATTATCCTTCAGGAAAATCCCAGTTCCTATATAATCTCCAAAACCAATTTGCTCATCAACTCTGCCATCGCCATTATGATCCTTTAAATGATAAATGGTTTTTTCATTTAAAGCCTTACTTAGTTTAACATAAATATCACCTTTAGGAGTTATGGTTAAATGTCTGGCTTTACCTAAATTTTCTGCAACCACTAAAGCGCCAAAACCTTTTGGTAATACTAAGCCTGCATTATCTTGGTCGGGCAATACTTTATTAGGTTTTAATGATTTAGGATTATCGCTCTTAAAAGAAGAAAAGATTATAAAACCTGTAATTTGAATGATGAGAAAGATATAGCGCTTCATAATTTAACTCTCAAATTAAGGCATACAGAAAAATGTCTGACAGACCTTATTGTAAAATTTAGAATTATATAATTTAGGATGAATAACAAAACTAACTTTTAAAGTATACATATGGTTATGCTGAATTAGCAATTTATGCAGTACTATTGGCAACCTTTCTTTTTATACTCTTGCTTTTTTAAAAGAAAATCAGCAAAAAGTGCTTAAAACAGCCTAGTTTTTACGAAATCGATTACGATGATATATATGAAAAAACATATCATTAATAGCATAAATTTTAATACAAAATACACTTAAATAATATATTTAAAATATTATTACAAAAAAGTAAACTGTTTTTAATTATAAAGAATCATTAGTTAGGCGCTTATTCTTAGAAGCATTGATTATAGAGTCTTGTTGGTTTATCATTGTATCAACCAAAAATTAAACCAATGAAACCACAACTTTTAAAAGTGACCTCTGGTCCTGTACATTCTTTTAGTGTAAGGCAAGATTTAGTCCCTAACATTAACAACAGATGGCATTACCACCCAGAATTAGAACTTATTCATTTTAGAGCAGGTAAAGGAACTCAATTTATTGGAGACAGTATCAAAAGATTTGGCCCCGGTGATATTGTATTAGTAGGCTCTAATTTACCCCACTATTGGAGGTATGATGACTTATATTCTCATGAAAGCCCAAAATTAACGGCAGAATCAAGGGTTGTACATTTCAATGAAAATTTCTGGGGAGAAGCTTTTTTAAATCTTCCTGAGAATAAAATCTTTAGAACTTTATTTGAGAAAGCTAAAAGAGGCATACAAATTAAAGGTAAAACTAGAGATAAAGTAGCAGAATGTTTAGAGAAGCTCCTTTACACAGAAGGCCCAGAAAGAATCATGATTCTGATGGAGACTTTGCTAAGCATAGCTCAATCTCAACAAATTTGTACATTATCATCTATAGGCTATAATAACGAGCTTGAAGAGAATGAAAATGATAGAATGACTTTAATTTATGAATATACTCTTGCTAATTACCGTAAAAAAATACAACTAGAAGAAATAGCAGAGATAGCACATATCAGCCCTAATTCTTTTTGCAGATATTTTAAATCAAGAACAAGAAAAACTTACTCGCAATTTTTACTGGAAGTAAAAGTAGGCCAAGCTTGTAAATTATTAATGGAAAATAACCTTTCTATTAAAGAGCTATGTTACGAAAGCGGATTTAATAATTTTGCAAGCTTCCATAAATATTTTAAACAAATAACAGGTCTTAGTCCGTTAAGCTATAAAAAAGAATTTAACCAAACCAGTTATAGTTCTTTGCAAAAAAACTAAATAACATTACCCTACATCAAATTTTAAACTAAGTAAAACAATCAGAAGAGGCTGTATCAAAAATAGTATCTGTCACATTGAGCGGAGTCGAAATATTCTCTGATATGCTTAAAAAAGGCTTCGACTCCGCTCAGCCTGACACAAAATGGTAATTTGAGACAGCCTCTTTTTGTTCATCAAATAAATTATAAAACATGAAAAAAGCACTATTATCCTTAACGCTACTTGTTCTATGCTGCTCAAGTACTTTTGCCCAAATAGGTAAAAACTGGGCAGAAGTTACCAAAAGAGAAGAAGGCCGATTTAAAATACAGTTAGAGAATTTCAAAAAACCATCTGGAGATAATACCCCTTTTAGCTGGCCTAGAGCTGCTGCTTTTGCAGATAAAGACGGTAAAGAATTGCCTACATTAAGTGCAGATGTTACCACTCATTATCATTGGAACCCAGCTTTAAATACACATACCTTCACTTTGGTTAAATTCCCCGGAAATAGATCTGAGATTAGAATTCATGATAATTATAGAACAGGCTCAAGACAATTTGAAGGCTATATTACTATGAATGATAAACTAGATAAACAAGCAGTTTTCCAGCTTTTTGGAAGTTCTGAAGGTGCTACACAAATGCAAATTAGAGGCTTTGGAAACCGAAAAGGTGGCTCTTTAGAAGTTACTTTTGACACTAAAATGCCATCATCAGGAAATAAAGTGATTGCAGCGGATATCAATCATAAAGAAGTAAGGATAAATGTTATCCATTTACAAGAAGATGTTGGCGATGCCGTAATTGTTTATGTGGATGGTGTAGAAAAATTTAGATTTAAGGATGGAGAAACCTTAAAAGATGGTAAAGAATTTATGAATTACATGAAATTTGGTGTGTATGGTAGAGAGCAGGATGGCGAATTTGATGGCGTTACCAATATGCAAACCAAATGGAGAAATGTAAGATTATGGGAAGGCGGACAACCATAAACCGCTCTTAATACTATATCATCATATTAAATAAGGATAAATCATATATAATCATCATTTTTGTGTTTTAATTGAGCTAGCAAATGCTAACAAAAGATATAAGCAAAGCAATAGAAGCGCTTAAAAATGATGATTTAATTGCCATCCCTACCGAAACAGTTTACGGTTTGGCCGGAAATGCTTTTAGTGATACTGCTGTAAAGAAAATATTTGATTTAAAACAGCGACCATATTATAATCCCTTAATTGTTCATATTCCTTCGGTAGATTTTTTAAATAAAGTTGCTAAAGATATCCCGCCTGTAGCCTTAACATTGGCTCAACATTTTTGGCCGGGACCATTAACCTTAGTCTTGAAAAAGCAACCAACTGTACCAAATATGGTTACAGCAGGCAAAGACACAGTAGCTGTTAGGATGCCAGACCATGCTTTAACCTTAGCTTTATTAAAAGAGTTAGATTTTCCTTTGGCAGCACCTAGCGCCAATCCTTTTGGGTGTATTAGTCCGTCTACGGCAGAACATGTTTTCAACTATTTTCATGATACTTTACCTGTTATTTTAGACGGCGGCCCTTGCCAAAAAGGAATAGAATCTACCATAATTGGGTTTGAAAACGATGAGCCTATTCTTTACCGCCACGGATCTTTAGCTGTAGAGGATATAGAAAATCTTATTGGCCCAGTTAAACCCCTTACGCTTAATAATGCTAATCCGCAAGCACCAGGAATGCTTTCTAAGCATTATGCCCCTAAAACAAGAACCTATTTAACTGAGGATATTTACAAATCACTTGCAGAATTTGAAGGTAAAAGAATAGGTGTGATGATGTTTAAGGACAAAGCAACAGGTAAAGATATTGTGCATCAGGAAGTATTGTCTCTACATGGAGATATGAAAGAAGCTGCAAGAAACCTATATAAAGCCATGCATATTTTAGACCAGCAAGAGCTTGATGTGATTATAGTAGAAAAATTCCCTGATATTAACCTGGGAATAACCATAAATGACAGGTTAAACCGGGCTACAAAACTTTAATAAAAAAGCCGGAATGCATTTGCATAACCGGCTTCCCTCTCTATTTAATTATAATTTCTATAAAGAAACACCACGTTTCCAAGGAATAAAATCATCCTGACCGTGTTTTACAGCGCAAACTTCAATTTCACCGCTGGCAACTGCAATTACATAATCTAAAATTCTTGCTCCGGCTTCTTCAATAGTTTCTTCGCCTTCTATAACAGTACCTGTATTGATATCAATAATATCGCTCATACGGTTATATAAAGTGGTATTGCTTGATAATTTTACAACTGGCACAATTGGGTTTCCGGTTGGAGTACCTAAACCAGTGGTAAACAAGACCACATTGGCGCCCGAGCCAACTTCTGCCGTTGTACTTTCTACATCATTACCTGGTGTACAAAGTAAATTGAGACCTGGCTTTGTTACCTTTTCAGGATAATCTAGCACCTCTACTACGGGTGATGTACCACCTTTTTTAGCTGCACCGGCAGATTTAATAGCATCGGTTATTAGACCATCTTTGATATTTCCTGGAGATGGATTCATATCAAAACCAGAGCCTGCTTCTTCTGCTCTTTTTTCGTAAGTACGCATCAGGTTAGAGAACCGCTCTGCTTGTTCTACCGTGGTACATCTATCGCTTAAGTTTTGCTCTACGCCGCAAAGCTCAGGAAACTCTGCTAAAATTACTGTACCACCTAAAGCAACTAATAAATCAGAAGTATAGCCTATAGCCGGATTTGCAGAAATACCAGAAAAACCATCAGAACCACCGCATTCTAAACCTATAGTAATTTTACTTATAGGTGCTGGTTGACGTGTACACTCGTTGGCTTTAGCTAAACCTGCTAAAGTTTGCTTGATAGCCCATGAAAGCATATCAGCTTCAGTTCCAATTTTTTGTTGTTCTAAAATGTATAAAGGTTTAGAAAAATTAGGGTCTCTTTTAGCAATTTCTGCTTGTAAAATAGATACCTGAGCGTTTTGACATCCCAAACTTAAAACAGTTGCGCCAGCACAATTTGGATGTGTAATGTATCCTGCTAAAAGGCCGCATAAAGTTTCTGAATCTTGCCTGATACCACCACAACCGCCTTCGTGTTTTAAAAATTTAATACCGTCTACGTTAGGAAAAACACGTTCTGCTTTTTGATGAGTTTCTTCTACAAAAACTTCGGCCTGTAAAAGCTCATCTGTTTTTGCACCGTTTTTATAAAGAGCTATCAGTTGCTCTGCTTGTGATTGATAGTTGTTTTTCCTTTTGTAACCTAAGCTTCCGGTTAAGGTCTCTTGTAGCACATCAATATTTCTGTTTTCGCAAAAAACCATCGGGATAACCAACCAGTAATTTGCTGTACCTACGCTGCCATCTTCACGGTGGAAACCCATGAAAGTACGATTTTGCCATGCAGAAACATCGGGTTTAAGCCAATCTGTTTTACGCTCTCCGGTTTCAAAACCTAAAGCAGCGTGTTTAAGATTTGATGTGGTTATAACGTTTCCTCTTTTTAAATCGCTTTGTGCTTTACCAACCAAAACACCATACATGATAACCTCTTCACCTGCTTTTAAATCAGTAGTAAGAAATTTATGTTTAGCCTTTACGTCGTCTAAAACAGTATAATTTTCATTTTGGTAGGTTAATTGTTCGCCAGCTTTAATATCAGTTAAGGCAACAATTACATTATCATTTGGATGAACTTTTAAAATACGTTGTCTCATGGTTATGCCTGTGCTTTACTGCTCTTAAATTGTTTCAATAAAGTACTTACAGATGATTTTTTTATTTCTTCGTAATACTTGTTAACTGCTTTTACAAAGCCCGGAAGCTCGGCTAAAGAATCTCCCCAAAGAAAATTATCTGCTAAAACAGCTTCTACTTTATTATCTTGATGCTTTATTAAAATATCGTTCACATAGGCGGCTTTATCATCATTGATATGATATGTTGTACCGTTAAGCTCTCCATAAAATTTATCGCCTTCTTGCTTACCTTCTACAAAACGAATGTATGCTGCAAAACCAAAAGCTATTAATTGGGGTACATGTGTAAATTTCTCGTAATGGTTTAGCAATAATGGTACTACCCTCATTTTCAGTTTGGAAGTATAGTTCATACTGATACTTAACCATTGATGTTTGATGTGTGGGTTTCTGAACCTGTCTAAAACTTTGTCAGCAAAATCATCCGTAACATCAGTTGTAACTTGATAAGGTATGGCTAGGGCTATTTCAGCTTTCATCAAATCGGCAATAAAATTTTCCATGTCCTCATTATCCATAGCTGATTTTACAGTCTCAAACCCTGCTAAATACGCTACCCCGCAGCTTAGGGTATGTGTACCGTTTAACAAACGAAGTTTTAGCTCGCGATGTAAATTGATATCAGGAGTGATGACTACACCTTTATCAGCCTCAGCAAAAGACAGCTTTTGCTTTACTTTTTCGTCGCCCTCTATAGCCCAAAGACTATAAACTTCAGACATGGTAAGTAAATTATCGGTGTAACCTAATTCTTGTTGTAGGTTTTCTAAAGCAGCAGCATCAGGTTTACCGGGTACAATTCTATCTACCAAAGAATTACAAAATTGATTGCTGTTTTGCATCCAATTCATAAAATCTTGAGGTAATTGGTTTTTCTTAGCTTGCTTTAAAAGGATGTCTTTTAGTTTGGTAGCATTATCAGGAATAAGCTCTGTTGGAACGATAACTAAACCTCTGTCTTCTGCGCCATTAAATATTTTATAACGATGAAATAAAACCGCTAATAATTTACCCGGAAAAGATACCGGAGGATGTGCATGAACATCATCTTCTACCAATTGTATACCTACCTCTGTGGTATTAGATATAACAACTTGCAAATTGGGTGAAGCAGCAAAATCTAATACTTCTTGCCATTGTGTACCTGCCACCAAAACTTTACTAATAGAGGCATTAATGATGTTTTCTTCTATTTTTTTACCGTTTTCTATACCACGTACGCAAACGGTGTATAAAGCGTCTTGCTCATCAAATTCTTTGGTAGAACCTGTATCGGTAGATTTTACGACTACAACTCGACCATTAAAAATTCCGGCTTTATTGGCTTTATCTATATAATAATCTGGTAAGCCACGTAATAATACGCCTGTTCCAAATTGTAATACTTTAGCGGGTAAATCAAATATATTTGTATTTGGTTTACCTACCACTTGAGCGTTAATGTCTTTTAAATTGCTTTGTGATAATTGCATTTTTGAGAGATTGTTTATTTTGAAGATGTTAGCTTTAATAACCAGTGGAATAATTCTTTAGCTGCCGTAAGATTATCAAAATCCGCAGGAAGCTTTCTGCCATCTACATATTCATTGTACAGCCAAGGGTCGCCAACTGCAAATACCAAACCCTTACCATACTTAGCAGTTGCCATAACCACATCATTATTATGGGTTAAAACTGCCTTTGCAGGGCCTTGAAGTTGAAGGGTACTAATTTCTTTTAGGTATAGTTTCTTGGCCGATTTAAAAATTTCATTTCCGGCAGGAACAGGTATAGCACCCATTTCATATTGGTTGCCCGTTACCGGATTTTTTAATTCTTTTTTATACTGAATGCCAAAAACTTCTGCCAGCTTGTTAAACTTATCCAGCTCGGCATTTTTTTCATCATTAGCCATCAAAACTAAAGTTCCGCCTTGGCTAACCCAGTTTTTAATTTCTTGGATAGATGAAGCATCCATAAAATTAGGATTGGCAGTTTCTTTCTCCGTATCTGGATCTACAATGATATAGACATTTGCCTGCGCTAAATTAGCTGCTGTTGGTGCTGCTTTTAAAGTTGCTAGTTTAGCTCCGGTATAATTAATATGCTCGCCTAGTAAAGAGAAGCCATTATTATCCATTTCATCCCATACGTAATGGAAACTTTCTTGTTGACCGATGATGTTTTTACGGAACTCGTTATTGAAATAATTATCTAACAAAACGGTTTTACCTTTACCTACTTGTGGGTTATTTCTTATCTGCATTTCATTAGCAGCTAAAATGAAAGCTCCCATCCCTTTAGGGTCATCCTGAATAACTTTTTCGCTTAAATAGTACTCATAACTACCATCACGATAAGGTTTACCACCTAAACCAGCTACACTTACAGTACCGTTTAAATGCAGAAAACCTTCGGCATCAGTCTCTAAAAATTGTTTTTGGATACCTATATAAGCTTTTTGTGCAACCGCTTCGTATGTTGCTGGCAAAACACCTAGTCTGATGCCCTTTGCCAAGGTATAAACAAACATACAAGATGCAGATGCTTCTAGGTAATTTCCTTTGCCATCAGGCATATTCATGACCTGATACCATAAACCACTTTTTTTATCTTGAGATGCTTTAATAGCCGCTGCAAAGCGATTTAAAACGCCTACAATTTCTTCTCTTTTAGGATGATTTGCTGGGAAATGGTCTAAAACATCAACCATAGCCATACCGTACCAACCCATCGCTCGGCCCCAGAAATGTGGCGAGTTTCCGGTTTCTTTGTTTGCCCACCTTTGCTCTCTAGATTCATCCCAACCATGGTAAATTAAACCTGTTTTTGGGTCGCGGGCAACTTTTTCTATATGTGTAAATTGGTTTGCGATATCATCAAATGCCTCTGGCTCATTAAAGAGTTGCGCCCACTCGGCATAAAATGGCATCCCCATGTATAAACCATCTAACCAAACTTGGTGCGGATATATTTTCTTATGCCAATAGCTCCCTTCTTTTGTTCTAGGGTGCTCTTGCAATTGTTTTCTTAATTGAGCCGCTGCTTTATAATACTTTTCTTTTCCTGTAACGCGATAAAGCATCAATAAAGCTCTTCCTGTGCGGATATTATCAATATTATAATCAGCTAGTTTATAGGTTTTGATGGTTCCATCAGCCTCTACAAACGTATCCATACAACGTTGTACGTAGTTGAAATAAGTAGCATCGGCAGTGCTTTTCCAAACATTAGTAATACCCTCTAAGAAAACACCAGTTTCGTAAGTCCACTTTAATGGTCTGCTGTTATTTTCTATAGGAAAAGGCCATTTATGCATCACTGTTTTAGACAGCTCTTGTGCCAATGGCTTTTGCTGATTAGAAATCTGACGAGTGGTAGAGCAAGAAGCTAAACCCATACTTCCTGCTAAAAATGCTATTATAAAACGCTTCATCATTTCTTATTTATTAATTTTTAGCGATTTTGGCTTTGCTCCGAAATTAAATTTCACCTTATCTTTTGCTGTTATAACAGATGGGCCAGTAAGAGAGACAGCCTCAGTTCTATCACCCGATAAGGTTATCAGATTTTGGATTTCTGTATCTGATTTTAAACCACTGATATTGATTTGCTTGCTATTTTCAACTAAAATCAAAGGGTTAGTTTGATCACTTACCAAATGAATATTTTTTAAGTTGATGTTGGTAGCCTCTATCAGCTCGATACCAATTTTAGATTTAATGGTAATATCCTCTAAATTGATATTTTGGATATTCATTTCTGGAATTCCCCTCATGAAAATACCCTTCTCTGCACCTATACAAACCACATTTTTGATGTAAAAATCTTTAAACTGTGGTGTAGCCTCTGTAACGGGTAAAAATTCTACTTTAGGTGCTGCTCTTTCCTCGCCAGCCATAGGCACTGGGTCTATTGCGGCATAATACATATCAAATAAAATAGCATCGCCTGGGATATTTTTCATGAAAGTGTTAGCGATGTAGATTTTTTCTACCACTCCACCACGACCGCGAGTGGTTTTAAATCGTAAGCCAATATCAGTACCTATAAAAGAGTTGTTGTAAACAAATAGGTTTCTTGCCCCACCAGACATCTCGCTACCAATAACGAAACCTCCATGAGCATGGTAAACCACATTATTTCTTACAATTACTTCTTCCGTTGGCATCCCTCTTTTTCTACCCGCTTCATCTCTCCCGGATTTAATACAAATACCATCATCGCCAACATCAAAAACAGAACCTTCTATCAGAACGTTTTTGCAAGACTCCACATCAATACCATCGCCATTTTGTGCATACCATGGATTTCTTACCAAAATATTTCTTACCGTTAAATCTTGACACATTAAGGGATGAAGATTCCATGCCGGTGAGTTTTGAAAAGTAACACCTTCTAACAGCACCTTTTTACAGCTATTTAAAACCACCAAATTAGGGCGATAAAAATCTTTCAATTCTGTATAGTCTTCTGGCTTAGTACCAGGCTTAATTACCGTTGCATCTTTAATATGATAACCTTTCTGGTAACTTGCAGAAGGATACCACTTACTGCCGTCTTTATCTACCACACCACCAGAGGCAACCAAATTTTTCCATTGCGATTCGTTTAATTTACTTTTCTTAACAAATCTCCAAGCATCACCATTACCATCTATAATACCAGCGCCAGTAATGGCTATATTTTCTAGGTTGTAACCAGATATTGGAGCTTCATTAACAACGGCAGGCTTACCTTCCCAGCTACCTTCAATTAATTTATATTGGCTTTTATCTGTAGTAAAAAGTAATAAAGCGCCACTTCTTAAATGTAGGTTTACGTTGCTTTTAAGGTAAAGTGGCCCAGTAAGCCAAACACCTTCATTTAATACAACTACACCGCCACCATTTTTATGACAAGCATCAATAGCTTGGTTAATGCTGTTTGTGTTAAGACTTACACCATCAGGCTTAGCTCCGTATTTAACAATATCAAAAGTATCTTGCTTAAAAACAGGTGTTTTTACGATAGGCATTTTAACATTGAAAGTTTTTAGAAAAGCTAAAGAATCTGCTATTTGCTTTTGCTTATTTTCTTGCGCTAAAGATGAAGAAACAAGAGTAGAAAGCACTACCCCTGAAAATATTACTCTTTTAATCCCTTTAATAATCATATTCTTTTTGAAATTATAGGTCAAAAATTACCAGCTATTAGTTGTTTTAGTGTTAAAAAAGACCAGGTTTATAAGAATTTTAAAGGCCTCAATATTTGATTAAATACCTTTAAATAACAATTTTAGGGAAAAATAGGAAAGCATTTGAGTATTTAAGGGTATTTATTTGTGCAATCGTTGCCGGGAAGGTTTGCGTAAAAAGTTGAGTTAACCTTAGCATATTTTACATTTGGCAGACAAGCCATAAAGGAGAAGGCTATCTTATTAGAAGTAAATCAATATTTCCCCTTTAATCTGTATAAGATTTAGAGGGGAAATATGAAAAATATCTTAGTCTAGTTTGAAAGCTAAGACAGAATTTTTAAGAAAAGTTGGAACGTAAACGATACGCTTTATTGGATCATAACCAATATCGGCAGTATTAATTTTTTCTGTTCTGGTGTCTAATAATTTTTCTACTTTACCGCTAGCAGTTACGTAGTAAATTAAACCTCCCCAACAAGAAACTAAAAACTCTCCCTCTTTAACAGGCTCTAGTCCATCGCCACCTAATTCTAAACCTTCAGCTAGTTTAGTAAGCTCTTTTTTAGCGTTGGCTTTCCACAATTCTGGGCCCGCTAAAATGTATAAATCTGTACCTATAGCTTTTAGTCCGTTTACACTTTTAACATCCTCTAAATAAAGTTCAGGAGTGTTGTTAACAATGCGGAAAACCTTTCTTTTTCGGGTATCAGACACATAAACAACGCCTTTATCATCTACGGTAACGTCGTTTAAAAACTCTGTTTCTGGCACTTCAATACGCTTGGTTATTTTAGCGGCTTTCATATCTATCACCACAACTTCGGTTAAATCTGCAACGTACATGGTGTTTTTATAAACGCCAATTCCTTTAGGTGCATTAAGCCCAGTTACCCAGTTTAAATTAATGGTTTTACCATCTAAAGCTAGCTTACCAATAGCACCTTTTCCGTCTTTAGCACTACCGCCACCATCTATTTGCGAAACGTATAAAAGCTTCTCTTTAGCAGCATAATAAACTGATTCTGGTACCGGAATACTATCAGCAGATTTCCAAATTTGTGTAAGCTTATGCTGTGCATCAGCCTTTAAGGCTACAAAAAACAAAAAAGTAAAAAGTAGTTTTTTCATGATGTTAGTTTATAATTTTTATAAAACTAACTAATAGAATCTTTATTTGAAAGGCTGCCATCCCTTAAACACCTTGGAGAGCGTGTAAGCTTTCAGCTCTTTTCTCTTTAATTGATGTGCCCATTTTACTCTTTCTTGCATAAAGGTGCCCGGGCCACTACTATCATATTCTGCATAAAAAACAGTACTTTCATTGGCTGGATCTCGCCAATTATCCCAACCTTCTGGTTTTATATGTTTATCCATAAAGGTGGATATAAATACCGTTTTAGCATAAGGACGCCATGGCCTACCTAAGAAAACCTTGGTAACTTTATCATCAGCGTAAAGCAATTTACAGTTCATAAAAATAAAGCCATAAATTGTTTGGGAGGTGGTAGAAGCTGCAGTAATATAAGAATCTTTTATACTGATGATGTTACAGTTTTGAAACCATGCTGTTGCAGCACCAAAAATAAAATCGGTAGTGCCGCTAATGGTACAATTCTCGAAATAATTTCTTGAACCATCTCTAGCAACATACAAAGTATCTTGATGACCTTTTATATCACAATTTTTAACGGCTGTTCTATCGCCTTCTATATGTAGCGCTACCGCCTGACCAACTGCACCAGCCGTGTTTTCTATGGTTAAATTTTGTAGTTCGCAATCATTCCCTGCAATTAAAACAGTGTAAGAAGTGTAAGTGCTAAAGTTTGGATCTCCAGTGATATCTTTCCCAGGAAAGGGTTTACCAGAATAATCTGCATGACTAATGATGGTGTTTTCTTTATTTTCCCCCTTTAGGATGATGTTTCTTTTCCATGTTGGGATAACCAATTTCTCTTTATAGATACCCGGTTTGATGGTGATGGTTACTTTCTGTTCTGAATGGTCTCTTACAGCGTTTACTGCCTCTTGGATGGTTTTAAAATCTCCGCTACCATCTTGTGCAACCGTAAATTTTGATGGGTAAACTTTGGGCTGCGCTTGTAAAAAGATGATGCTTAAAAAGCAGAAAAGAAAACCAAGAATATACTTCATAATTTAATCGAAAAAAGGAATATTGGGTAAGCTACCATCTGCCTGACGAGGTTTTAATAAATCCTGAATGCTTAAAACCTTTTGCTTAGCGGTAGGCTTTTGCCAGCTGTTATTGCTGATATCGGTTACATCGGCATTTAGGCTCCCCACTTCACCCATAACTTGGGTATTTTTTATAGTTAATTTTGTTAATGGATTTTTACTTCCAAAACCCATATTGCTTTGTTTATTATCAAAAGCTAAACAATTTAACAAAGTAACTTCGCCACGATTACTGTTATGATCAAAACCTTTTTTTAGGTTACCGGCTGCAATGCAATTTTTATAAATGGCGTTGTGCTTAAGTAATTTATCATCGCTACCGCCAGATTTAAAGCCATTTCCATCGCCTTTACCCGGTGTGCCATCTTTTAGCATTCCATTTAAAAAAGCCCAACAGTTTTCGTAATTGGTGGTAATGTTATCTGTTTTTTTGAGGTAACCATCCCAACCATCGTCTAAATTTTGCCAAGCCCTACAACCTTTAAAAGTATTACCTGTTCCGGCATCAAGCTTACAAGCAAAACCATCGGCATTTTCTACTTTAGCATCGGCATTAAAATAAGAATCGCAATTTAGGATGAGGTTCTGGGCAGCGCCACCGCTAATCTGTAGGCCAGTATCAGCACATTCTGAAAATGTACAAAACTCAATCGTATTAAAACTTCCTCCGTTAATGATTAAGCCATTATCGCCAGCATTAAAAACATCAATACCTCTAATATGCCAATAATTACCTCTTAAAGCTATGCCTTGGTTAGCATCAGCCTCTAACTGAGCAGAAAAATCAAATTTCGGTCGGTTTGCTAAATCAGCAGCCATTAATTTTATAGGCTTTTCTACAGTACCGGATGTATTTAAGTTTATACGAGCATCAAATTTATACTCGCCACCCTTTACTAAAATGAAATCTCCGGCTTTAGCTATTTTAACAGCAGCTAAAATTTCTGCAACATTATTAACCTGAATTTGTGCCTTTAAGGCGATGCTAAAAAGCAGTAAAAATGCGCTTAAAAAATATCTCATTATTTTAATTATTTGATGGGTTCAACCTTAAACCAATCTACATCGGCATAGCCAGAGTCATTAATTTGTGTATTTCTAACGGCGTAAAGCCCCACTTTAGCGCCTACCCACTTTCCTGGTAAAGCAGTAAAAGGCTCGGCAACGGGTAAAAACTTCTTATTATCTGTACTGTAAAACCATTTGCAAATACCGCCATTACTTACCTGAACTCTAAAATACACCGTTTTAGTATCTATTTTATTAATGATACTTTCAACTTCTTCTTTATCTTTTACCGCTCCGTTACAAAGCCCATAGCCTAAATAAATACCATCTTTTTTGCTTTTAAGAAACAGGGTGCTATAATCTTGTCCAAGGATGATTAAGCCTATCTTTTCATTTTCTAACTTATCATTTGGGGTAAAAGTAATTTTAGTAGTTACTTGAAAATTATCAGCAGGAAATTTCTGTCCAAGAATATTTGGTACCTCCCATAGGCTTTTAGCTTCTGTCGGAATTTGCTTGGTGTATAACCTCAAATTACCTTTATTACCTGCAAAAGCCCAAGTACCATCTGCATTTGCTTGCCATTGCCATTGTTTACCTAAAATTGGGCTATCAAAATCATCAGACTCGGCAGGTGTTTGCACAGGCCAACTTTTACCAACGTTTGGTTTTTTATAAACTAAAACAGGCTCGCCTTTTCCATCGCCATCTTTATCTTCACCAATAACTGGCCAGTCTTTTACCCATTTCATGGGTTGCAGGTGTACTACCCTACCATAAGCTTCTTTGTCTTGAAAATGTAAAAACCAATCTTCACCAGTTTGGGTATCAATCCAAGCGCCTTGGTGTGGGCCATTAATTGGACTTTTGCCTTGGTCTAGCACATTTTTACGTTCATAAGGCCCATAAATATTTTTAGACCTCAAAATCAATTGCCAGCCTGTTGGTACTCCACCAGCTGGAGCAAAAATGTAGTAATAACCATTTCTTTTGTAAAACTTAGGACCTTCTATAGTTGGATCATCCTCATGCCCATCGTAAACAATTACACTTTGACCCGTTACTTTGGTACCCTCTTGATTCATAGGGGCAATGGCTATGACGCTTTTGATACCTGCCCTGCTGCCTGCATAAGCATGTACGAGATAAGTTTTACCATCTTCATCCCAAAGCGGACAAGGGTCTATTAAACCTTTACCTTCATAAATTAATTCTGGTGTAGACCAGGGGCCTTCAGGACGAGATGCTTTGGTTACATAAATACCAAAATCTGGGTCGGGGTAATAGATATAATACTCGTTTTTATGGAAACGTATGGCTGGCGCCCAAACACCATTACCATGTTGAACTTTCTTAAAAGTTTCGGCAGGTATTTGCTTCGGCAGAACATGCGTAAGGATAGTCCAGTTTACCAAATCTTTAGAATGCAATAAAGGCAAGCCGGGTATATGGTTAAAGCTTGAAGAAATCATATAAAAATCATCACCTACGCGGATGGCATCAGGGTCTGAATAATCAGCATTTAAAACTGGATTTTTATATTTTCCGTTGCCTAAATCGGCTACCCAAACTTTTGAAACATATTCCTGAGCAGAAATGGTTTGAATAGAAAAGTATGCGATAGAAAGCAATAAGCTTCTCACTATTTTTTTGTTCATGATGATTATAAATTGGCTTCCATTACAATTCTACATAAAAAAATTTAAGATGTTGATAATTGGGTTTGATAAACTGTGCAATCGATACAAAACTATTTTTTTAAACTATCAGATAAAAAAGACGATAGATTCTCAGGCCTATCGTCTTAGCTAACATTCAAAATACCACTTGTTTAAAAACAAGTTTACCTTCGGTTATTTAGGAATCCAATCTCTTAAAATTAAATTCACTTTATAACTATCTATCTGATTTTCTGTTAATTGAAAAGCCCATTTCACACGTTGCTCTGGTTTAAAACCTTCGCCTGTATTTTTATATTCTGCATAAAATGCAGTGCTCTTATTGCTTTCTTTTCCCCAAAAATCCCAGCCTTCTGGTTTAATGTGTTTCCCTAAATCGCAATGGATGAAAACTGTTTTTGCATAGGGGCGCCAAGGTCTGCCTAAATAGGTGGAATTTTCTGGTGCATCGCCGGTGAGTATACAGTCTATAAATACATAACCATATTTGACAGTATCTGGAGTAGATGCCGCTGTAATAAACGAGCCTCCTTTTTTACTATAAATCTCGCAAGATTTAAACAGGGCTGTTGCAGCTCCGAAAATAAAATCGGTAGTACCCTCTATATAACAGTTTTCATAATATTGTCTGCTACCATAACCATAGGTATAGAGGGTATCTTGATAACCTAAAAATCTACAATTTTTAAAATGTATACGGTCTCCTATAACTTGAACGGCTACTGCTTGCCCAACCGGACCAGACGAATTTTGAAACGTGATATTTTCGGCACTAAAATCATCCCCATAAATGTAAAAAGAAGAAGAACCTGATGTGCCTATAGGCTCACCAAATTTATTAAGCTTGGCTGCAAAATCATCAAAAGTTAAAATAGTTTTTTCTTTACTTTCGCCAATAAATTTCACCATTTTCTTTGATCCTGGTAAAATCAACTTTTCTTTATAAACACCATTTTTGATATAAATAATAGTTGTTTGCTTTCTGAAATCTGGTACTGCATGAATAGCCTCTTGTACGGTTTTAAAATCTCCACTCCCTTTTGCGTCAACTATAAAATGGTAGTCTTTAGCTTTAAGCATCTGTATTTGAGAAATACATAGCGTAAAAAAGAAAAGATACTTAAAAAAATGCTTCATTATTTTATAATATATTTTGCTAAATCCATTTGCTGTTTATTGATTTCTTGAAGTACCAATTCTGCCATTCTTCTGGCACCATGCTCATTAAAATGTGTATCATCTGTTTTACCATTGGGGTAGTTAGTATTTTGTCCAGCCTCTAAATGATTAAACAAATAAGCTGATTTTTCTACTCCAAAATCTTGAAGCAGTTTCATACTACTAACAGATAAATCTATGAAAAGAACCTCATTTTTTTGAGCCACTTCTCTTACCAAAGCAGCATAAACTTCATGTGTATCTACAATCTTTCCGTCAGCATTAAATTTTCTTCTGGCTACCGGGGTAATTAAAACAGGAATGGCATTTTTTGCCCTACTTTCTTTTACAAATTTTAAAAGGTTAGCCTTAAAATCCTTTTCTGTAGTATAACTCTTTTTGGTTGCTACTTCATCGTTATGACCAAATTGGATAAATACATAATCGCCTTTTTGTAATTTCTCTACAATAGGCTGCCACCTATTTTCTTCTATAAAAGTTCTGGTACTTCTACCATTTTGTGCGTGGTTTTCTACCACTACTGTAGAATCAAAAAAGTGAGTAAAAGGCATGCCCCAACCAGTTTCTGGATAAGCTTTTATACTTTTTTGAGACATGGTAGAGTCGCCAATTAAATAAAGGGTCGTTTTGTCTTTAGCTTGGTTAAAAGCTAAAATCATAGCCATTATTAAAACGAAACCTATCGGTTTTAGAAACTTCATGCGCTGTGGGAGTTACTTTGTTAAGCTGTTGATGTATACTTCTAAATTGGTATAATCCTTACTTATGGTAAATAATTGATGGTCATCTGCTGATTTAGGATTTAACTTGTTTTTAATTTCCCAATCATCCGGCATACCGTCTTTATCTGTATCTATTTTTGCATTTTCTGATGCTAAAGACGGCCAAGCAATTTTGCTTTCTTCGTAACTTGTGCCGTGTTTAAAGCCACCTTGTACATCTATAATTCTGCCTGTTTGCTGCTTCACATCGTTTATCAATCTGCTATCTAACGTATCTCTTCTGTAGCTTGCACCCACACTTTTTAAAACAGCTTTATAGGCTTTTTTTGCCGATTGATTTTCATCATCTAAAACTTTAAAAGGCTCTTTTGCAATAGCTTCTTCTTTACTTAAACTATCTGCTTTTTTATCAAAATGAATGCCTTTTAGATTATTTTTTGTTGTTTCAGATGATTTATAAACCCTATTTCCGGCAACAAAAAACTGCCCGTGTTTACCTGTTTTATCTATAGAAGGGTTAACAATTCTGTTTAAAATATTCTGATTGGTTGATGGCCCAAACTTGTAAAAATTGTTAACGATATTGTATTTACCGCCTTCGCCACCATAAACATTATTATGCCCCCAATTATAAATCACGTTATTTCTGAAATCAACAAATTCATCTGTAGCGCCTAAACGAGCGCCGTTAAACCTAGGTGTTCTGCTATTGCAATGGATAAAAAGATTATGATGTGCCGATAAATTTGAGCCTCCCCAGATACCACCGTAACCATGTTTTTCAAAATCAGTATCGCCTTCTTCAAAATGATAAGAATAGTTTAACGGTTCTGAAATGATATTCCATTGAAGGGTAGTGCTATCACCACCGTAGGCGGATAAAACCTCATCGGTACTCCAGCTAAAACTGCAATGGTCTATGATGATGTTTTTCCTTTTAGAAATACTCATGGCATCATCACTACCAGAGCCGGGCACCTTACCTCCATTTTGATAGCGGTCTCCCATTCTAAAACGTAAGTATCTGATGATGATATTATCACCAGTTAAACTTACCGGATAATCTGCAATACAAATACCATCGCCAGGGGCTGTTTGGCCAGCTATGCTTATATTTTTACTAATGTTTAATCTAGATTTTAGATGTATAGTTCCAGAAACTACAAAAACCACCATTCTGGGGTGTTTAGCCGTAACTGCTGCTCTTAAACTTCCTTCTCCATCATCATCCAAATTATTAACTACATAAACTTTTCCACCTCTGCCACCGCTTGTAAATTTACCAAAGCCTTCTGCATCAGGAAAAGCTAGAGGCTGTGCTATAACATCCATCAAAAAGAAAAAAAGGATGGTGATTAAGCTATATGTTTTCTTCATTTATTTAACTTGATTTTCTGTTATGGAACTTACTATGCTATTGATGTAAACTTCAATATTATCATAACCTGTACTTAAATCTCTATTATTAGCATTTGCCCTAGTGTGATCTATTTTCCTCGCTATTTCCCAATTGTCTGGCATGCCATCACCGTCAGTATCTGTTAAAACTGCTGTTTGTGTTAAAAACGGCCAACCACCTACATCGCTTTGCTTATCTATAATGCCAGCTAATCTGGAAACCGAACCACTAAAGGTTGCCGTACCGTTTCTAACTTCTCCAACAATTCTAGTATCTATAGCATCACGCGTTAAACTTGCTCCACCATAAGTTAATACTGCTTCAAAAGCTTGTTCTGCGGTGTGTGCTGGTATATTGATGATAGCAAAAGGTGTTGTTCTTTCGGCTAGTGTTCTTGTAATGCCAGAACCTGATTGAAAATTAACTCCACCATTCCAATTATCTGCTGTGATAGTAGGGTTTTCAAAAACAAAATTTCCGGCTACATGGAAAATACCATAACCCCTACCTAAAGTATTATCTCTCCAAATTTCAACAATACGATTTCTTCTATTTGATGGGGTAGCTGGCCCATATTTATAATAGTTGTTAACGATATTATATTCTCCATTTTCTCCACCTGTTGTACTATTACCACTCCAATTATAAACTACGTTATTACGATAATCTACTCGGTCTACCCCAAACTTACCGGTACCTGTTCCTCCTCTTAAACCACCATCAAAACGTGGGTTTCTATTGGTATGGTGAGCTAATAAATTATGATGGAAAGTTGCAGGGCTGCCTCCCCAAATACCACCATAACCATGTGCGCCTTTTTCATGTCCAGAATTATTCATGCTCTCGGTGATGAAGCACCACTGAAGGGTAAAGTTTCTGTTGTGGTAAAAAGACGCAGTTTCGTCTATAGACCAACTCATAGAACAATGATCTATTATAACATTTTCAAACTCTCTACCCCAAATGGCATCACTTTCTATAGTAGCAACATTGGTATCGCCTAATCTAAATCTTAAATAACGAATAATAACATTATTAGCTGTTATATTAGTTTCATAATCTTGTAAGCATATTCCATCACCAGGAGCTGTTTGTCCTGCTATGGTGACATCCCCATTTCTAATTTGAAGCCTACTTCTTAATTTGATGTTTCCCGAAACTTCAAAAATAATAATTCTAGGTCCGCTTGCTTCTACAGCTGCTCTTAAACTTCCTGTTCCGCTATCATTAAGGTTGGTTACTTTAATCACTCTACCACCTCTACCACCTGTAGTATTTTTACCTGCACCTTCGGCACCAGGAAAAGCAAAGGCTGTTTCAGTCACTTTCACAGGGCCATCAGTGTTACCGCTTGGAGGTGGATTTATGATGGTTCCTCCACCATCTGAAGAAGCTTTATCTTTTTTACAGCTTATAAAAAAGCAAGCTACTAGCATTACTAATGCTGTAATAATTTTATTTATCCTTAACATCATCTTATTCACATTTATAAAAAGGAGAATCTTGCTGTTTACAAAATTCTCCTTTTTAAAATTTTAAAACCACCTAGGGGCTCCAATTTGGTTAAATCTTAAATCTGCATTAGCTAAAGTGAAATTACCGTTAGCAGCATCTGCAAAACCAGGGTTTAAGTTTGTGAAAGTACCTGTATCATTCTTAGCTCCAGCAGTTGCGCTTGCAGTGAAATTAGGCGCATTAAAATAATTATTATTAGCCATGGTAGTAATGGTCGTAATAGCTTGATTGCTATAATAACCCTCTGTATTTGCTAATATATTTTTTGTAAAATTAATCTGATGATTTGCTAATCTGATGTACAATATACGTCTAGTAGCGCCATTAGAAACGTTATTAAAAGTATTGTTACTAATATTAAGGATGGATTGTACTGTTGGGAAGTTTGTAGAACCTCCGCCATCCATTCTGAAGAAATCTCTCGCAAGTGCTGAGTTATATACGGTGTTATTGATAAAGTTAAATGTTCTTGTTAAACCATTTCTAAAATCAACAAAATCTCCACCATTACATTCTATATTATGGATGATATTGCCTCTGTACGTTACAGATTCTATAAGTGTTCTAAGATTAACATAAATAATACCTTTAACATAGTTTCTTATAATACAGTCTTCTACCACGAGGTTACCATAAGCATTATCAGAGACTTCATCATAAATAATAGTTTGATTACCGTTTAGAGAGCCTGTTCCGTTTAATACTAAATCTTTAATATTTAATGCCGCATTGGCTCTTACTCTAAAAATCAAACCATTTATAATTGGCTTATCAGAAGGTTTAGCCCCTCTGATAGAAATAGATTTATTGATAACGATATCTGCATTGATATTGTAGGTGCCTCCAAACAAAGCCAATACAGCCCCTGGCTGTGCGTTAGCTATGATTGCAGCTAAATCATCCGCTGGTGTTACTGCAGTTGCGCCTCCTAAATCTAGTAAAGTGGTAAAAGTTGCAGTTCCACGTGTTTTAGTACCATTCATTAATTTAGCTGTATAAGCAGTTTCTGGTATTAAACCTGTAATTACAGCTCTACCTGCGGTAATTTCAGATGATGTAACGGTATGTACAATATTACCTGGACTAAACGTGATGGTGGTTGCTGTTTCACCTGGTGTCCAGCTTAAAGTAACTCCTCTTGCTGTTACAGTAGCTAAATCTACTGGCGAGAAAATTTGTTCTGGATCAGTAGTGAAAGTTGCGGTAATCCACTTTGAATCGCTAACATTAGGCCCCACAGCTTTTACCCTTACTGAATAACTGGTTTCTCCGGCCAAGCCTGTAACAGTAAAAGGTAGTTGCGAGGTTAAAACGTTTTCAATAGTTCTAGCAGGAGAACCAGAGAAATCTGGATTTTCAAAAATCTCTATGGTATACGTTTCAGCATTGAAAACATTATTCCAATTTAATCTTAAACCTGTTTTGTTAACAACTCTAGCATCCAATCCAGTTGGAGAAAATGCTCTATCAACATTTAAAGTAGTAATTTCTGTTAAGAGATCTTCTTTACAAGCAGAAAATGAGAGCAGGACACCCATTAAAGCGCCTAAAATTATTGTCTTATTCTTTTTCATGACTGTTTATTATTGGTAATTAACCCCTCCATTATTTAACACTCCGTTAGAATTTTCTATAAAATATTGCCATATTGGCCAATATTGTTGACTGTTAGGGTCTCTAACAAACAAAGCATCCCAATAGGTAGCTTGGTCTGATGAAGCAGAAAGTGTCCAAGCTTTATTAGCAGTATATCCACCAGCAGCGCCAATAGCGTCTGTATCACCAAAGTTTAAACCGTATATTTCAACTGTTTCATTATTAGATGCTAGCTTCCAATAAATACGCTGCGGAAGGTTGGCATATCTACCTTGTCTTGTTTCTAATTGTTGTAGTTTAGTTTTAGCTTCAGTTAATTTAGTATTTAATAAATTCCATCTTATCAAATCAGCTTTTCTTAACATTTCGCCAGTAAATTCTAAAGCTCTTTCATTAACAATAGCATTAAAGAAGGCTTCCTTAGAAACCGTAGCCGTTTGCATAAATTGTGCTACTTTTTGCGCTTGATTAGGGAAAGCTCTATCTCTTATCATTTTTAAATAAGGTGCTGCTGCAGCTGGTCCGTCTATCTCATTAATAGCTTCTGCGGCCATTAAAATAACATCAGCGTAGCGCATATACATCCAATTTAAACCATCATCATTGGTAGAGGTTACTCTTCTACTCATCCACTCGTATCGGTATTTACCAAAGTATAAACGACTTAATGTTGAAGGAACTTGAAAACCACCTTGGTCTGCGGCATCTGTGGCAGCTCTATCCCACTCGTAAGGTACTACAGTTACATCCCTTCTTACATCTCCTGCTTCGTATTCATATAACATAATGGGGTTAGGTCCAACGTTTCCTCCCCTACTTTGGCCGGTATATTTATTTGTTTTTAAGTGTCTAACACCTAAATCAAAAATTACACGACCTCTACCTTCGCTAAAAGGAATTTCCCACATAGATTCTAAGCCAGCTAAACCTGTTTCTCTGTTTAGCGTTCTAAAAACTTGTTCAAAACCTAATAATCTTAATTTCCCGCTATTGATGATATCTAAACACTCTTGTTTCGCTAAAGCGTACATTTTATCTCTCGATAGGTCTGCATCGGTACTTAAACGTATCACTCCATCTGCTCTTTGTGCATAACCACCAGCTGCTAGGGCTAATCTTGCTCTTAAACCTTTAGCAAAAGCTTTGTTTACCCTTTCAACTGTTGAGGTTGTGGTAGTTTCGTTTGGCCACGGTAATAAAGTTGCTGCTTCTGCCAAATCTGCTAATAATTGCTTGTAGATAACATCTCTATCACTTCTTGGTAGATTAGTTGTTGCTGTAGTTATAGGTTCAAACCTTGCAGGAACATCGCCCCAACCTTTAATTAAATCACTGTATAATACTGCTCTTAAAGTTAAAATCTCACCTAAAACCTGAGCTAATCTTGGATTATTTTGAACATCTGCATGTGTTCTTAAACCTCTGATAGCCAAATTAGCTCTCTCAATACCTTCGTAAAATTTAGCGTAGGCATTGTTATCAGTATTCATCTGACCGTTTGCTATATTGGTATTATAGTTCGTTAATCTAGCTCTATCGTCATTAATAGATTTTACACTACTGTGAACTTCTGTATCGGTATTGGAACCATAAAAAACCAAGAATCTTCCTCTATAAGAATTGGTTTCTCCAAAAGACTGAAGAATACCAGTAATAGTACCTTCTGCCAAAGCAGGCGTTGAAAATATGGTAGATTCATCTAGCGATGATTGCGCAGGTGCATCTAATACATTTTTACAACTACTAACTAAACTAATAGTTATTACTAAAAATAATATATTTAAAAACTTTTTCATCTTTATTGCTATTAAATCTCCCTAAAAATTAACGTTTAAACCAACTACATAAGACTTACTTCTTGGATATGCAGAATAATCAACTCCTGGAGTTAATGGAGTTCTACGTCTGGTAGATACCTCGGGATCAAAACCGCTATAATTAGTTAATAAGAATAGGTTGTAACCTGATGCGTAAATTCTCATTTTACTCATTTTCAATTTTTTAGAAATAGCTTCTGGAAGTGTATAACCTAAAGTTACAGTTGCTAGTCTTAAGAATGAACCGTCTTCTACAGCCCAATCTGATAAAGCAAATCTGCTGTAAGGAGACCACATGGTTGTATTAGCGTTTAAAGCTTCAAGTTCTGCTGGGTCATTAGATAATGTTCCGTCTGGACGTAAATTTGTCCAGCGTTGTCCACTTGCCATAATACCTAACATATTTCTCTGACTAAATCTACTTGTAGTTGTGTATTCTATTTTATTTGCATTATACACATCATTTCCATAGCTCCAGTTAAAGTAGGTAGCAATATCAAAATTATAAACTCTAGCATTGAAAGAAATACCTCCGGTATGTAATGGGTTGGTATCTCCTATAATAGTTCTATCACTTAAATTGATAATATTATCGCCATTCAAATCTTTAACTTTCATAGCTCCTGGGCGGATATCGTAAAGAATTGAACTGGTAACTCTTCTATCTTCCTTTAAAATCCATCTGTTAGTTGCCGCATCAAAGCCATCAAAATCAGAAACTTCGTACCTACCATCACTAATGTAACCAGATATTCTACCAATTGGGAAACCTTGCTGAACTAAATAATCAACACCAATTTCTGTAGAGGCCCAACCAGAACTTCCAGGTATACCTTCTAGACCACCTAGGTTAACAACTCTATTTCTATTGATGCCGATGTTAGCATTTACACTAAAATCAAAATTTGTTTTTCTTACCGCATTCCAATTTAAGGAGAATTCTAAACCTTTATTTTCTGTTTCACCGATATTTCTAAATTGGATATCGTAACCAGTTCCTGCTACAGGGAATGCAATTAATAAATCTTTTGTACGGTTTTGGTAAGCATCAAATGTGAAGTTAATTCTTGAGTTAAATAAGGCAAGATCTAAACCAACGTTATTGGTTACGGTAGTTTCCCATTTTAAATCTGGATTGGCCATGGTTTTAGAGGCAGCCCAAAAATTATTGGTACCATTTACCCACGTTGTAGTAGAATTAAGATATACTTGATTGATTAAGTTACCCGGGATTCTATCATTACCCGCAGCCCCAGTACTTGCTCTTAATTTCAAGTCAGTTAACCATTCTTTTGTTCCAGACATAAATTTTTCTTGAGAAATCCTCCAGGCTCCTGAAACTGAAGGAAAATATCCCCATTGATTACCTGGAGCAAATCTTGAAGAACCATCAGCCCTTAAAGAGGCAGAAAACAAGTATTTACCTTGGAAATTATAATTTGCTCTTCCAAAGAATGATAAAATTTTATAATCAGGTTGGAAGTTATTATCAATTGAATTGGCTTGACCTTGGGTAGATAATTTCCTTGCATTATCAAAATTAAATGTTTCAGGGAAACCATGAATTACATTTTCTAGTACTTTCTCTTCAGTTTGAAGATACTCATGCCCACCTAAAACAGAAAGATCATGCCCTTTAGCTATCATGTCATTAAGATCAAGACTGAAAGTATTTGTACTTCTAAAACTATTTCTTTGAGTATTGGTAAGAATTAAAGCTGGAGCATCTTGATTTTCTGCTAAAGGTGCATTTCTAACATAATAGGTGGTATTGCCATAAAAGCGATCTTGTGCATTAGCAAACCCATCATAACCTAATTCTGATCTCAATTTTAATCTTTTAAAGATGTCATAACTAATTGCACCGTTTAAATTGTATGCCTTTCTATGTACAAATTGATCATTATCTAACAAAGCTGTTAGCGGGTTATACAAGTTGAAGTCATCATCTGTTTCTGTAGTGGTAGTTAAACCTGCAACCGGCAAAGGCGGATACAACATCACATGTTTTAATCTAGAATCAGCAGATGAAAATTCTCTTACCTCATTTGCGCCACCACCTTCTGTTTTGGTATCAGAATAACGTACTCCAAGATCTATTGAAACTTTTTTGTGAAGCTTGTGGTTAAGCCTAAAATTTAAGTTTTGTCTTTCATAACCAGATAACTGCATAATAGCCCTGTCTTTAACATAATTATGGCTAAGACTTATCTTGGTTTTGTCTGTACCTGTATTAACACTTAAATTTTGATTATAGGTAGCTCCATTTCTGCCAAAAATAATTTCTTGCCAATCATTTTCAGGAGCATTTGCATATAAATCTATATCCTGAAAATTGCCAAAATATCTTGTATAATCTGCTAAAGAATTAGTTAAAAGAGCTTGTTCATATTGCCAAGTAACATAATCAAGCGGACTTAAAACATCTAATTTTTTGGCTAACTGCCTTACACCTGTGAAGTTGTTAAAACTAATAGAAGTTTTTCCTGCCTTTGCACTTTTTGTAGTGATAAGAATAACACCATTAGCACCTCTAGCACCGTATATAGCAGTGGAAGAAGCATCTTTTAAAACATCAATAGTCTCAATATCTTGAGGGGCTAAATCTGCAATGGATGGTAATGGAAAACCATCAACAATGTATAGCGGAGAATTATCTTGCGTGATAGAACCGCCACCTCTTACCCTAACATTAATTTCTGCCTCTGGAGAACCTTCTGTAGAGGTAATATTTAAACCAGCTACCCTTCCTGCAATAGCTTCTAAGGCTGATGATACGGGTGCTGCAGCAATAACTTCGGCATTTACAGAGGCAACCGCTCCGGTTAAATCCTTTCTTTTTACGGTGCCGTAGCCAATAGCAACAACCTCATTTAACATGGTTGCTTCTACATCTAAAATTACATTTAAAGCAGTTTGACTACCAATAGCAACTTCTTTTGCCTTATAGCCAATATATTTAAATTGTAAAACAGCATTATTTGTTGGTACGTTAAGGACAAATTCACCATTAACATTTGTTTGTGTACCTTGAGTGCTACCTTTTAAGGTAACAGCTACCCCAATTAAAGGATCGCCTTTATCATCATTTACGATACCTTTTACTTGCTTGTTTTGAGCTTGTAAGGAAGTAATTGAAATGAACAAAAAGGCCATAAATAGTAGAATTTTCTTGGTCATAATTTAGATTATTGGTTAATAAATTGAGAAGCAATTCTTAATAGGTAAGAACCGCTTTATTTAATTGGCTTAAACAATGGTAAACAGTTTTTAAAGAAAAAAAAAACATCTGCTTAAAAAAAACTACGCAATCGATGCCGACATCGTTGCCGTAATTGTTAAACCAACATTTTTTAAGCTTAAAAATACTGTTTTAGGTATTTTTTACTATTTTTATGATGAAGCTTTTTTAAACCACAGAGCCTAATGTTTAAACCTATTACGATAAAAGATATAGCCAAAGCTTTAAATCTGTCTACTTCAACAGTTTCTAGGGCTTTAAGAGGTGGATATGAAATTAGTGAAGAAACAAAAAAGATAGTTTTAGACTATGCTGAAAAAGTTAACTTCAAAAGAAACCCCATTGCATTAAGCCTTAAAGAAAGAAGAAGTTATTCTATTGGTGTTATTGTTTGTGAAGTTGCTAATCAGTTTTTTTCTCAAGCTATTGATGGTATAGAATCTGTTGCTTACAGCAAAGGTTACCACGTCATTATCTCCCAAACACATGACAGTTATGACCGCGAAGTCATTAACGTAGAACATCTTGCCAACCGTTCTATTGACGGTTTATTGGTATCCCTAAGTGCAGAAACTAAAGATTACAGTCATCTTGAAAAGTTACATGAACAAGGCTTACCCATTGTTTTTTTTGATAGGATTTTAAATTCTATGAATACCCATAAAGTATCTAGTAATAATATTAAAGGTGCTTTTGAGGCTACAGAATTCCTAATTAATAAAGGTTGTAAACGTATTGCTCATTTAGCTAACGCTTCACAGCTTTCTATTACTGCCGAAAGACAAAAAGGTTATGAAGATGCCTTAAAAAAATATGATATTCCTGTAGATGATAAATTAATAAAATACTGCAAACACGGCGGAAGAGATAAAATGGAGGTAGAAATAGCCGTTAGAGAATTTATTGAGCATGACCCGCCAGATGCCATTTTTGTAGCTAGTGATAGACTAAGTACTGGCTGCTTAAGCACTTTAAAGAAGTACGCTAATAATAGTAATATTCTTATTGCTGGCTTTAGCAATTCAGAATTGGTTGAGCTGTTAAACCCTTCTTTATCTTATATCAGACAGCCAGCTTTTGATATGGGGAAAAAAGCTGCAGAAATGCTTATCGATATTATTGAAAGTAAATATCCTATTGAAGAGTTTGAATCTGTCATGTTAGATACTACGCTTCATCCAAACGGAGCATAAAAAAAGCTGCCTTTTGATTAGAAAAGACAGCTTTTATATTTAAGTTAAAAGCATAAATTAAATTTCTACAGCTTTCATTTTTGGCACTAAAGTTTTCATTACAGACCAAGCTATTACATAGGCTAAGGCACAAATAGTAAACATAATGGTATAACCTGTTTCAACGTGTCCAAGTTTTTCATAATGATCAAATAAATATCCACCTAGCTTACTCATAACTACACCGCCTAAACCGCCAGCCATACCACCAATACCAGTAACAGATGCTACTGATTTCTTAGGGAACATATCAGAAACTGTTGTAAAAATATTAGCAGACCATGCTTGGTGTGCCGAAGCACCAATACCTATTAAAATTACTGGAAACCAAAAACTAATTTCACCTAAAACTGGTGCTAAAAGCACTACCAATGGGAATAAAGCAATAATAAACATAGCTTTCATTCTTCCATCATAAGGCTTATAACCTTTATTTATAAAATACATAGGGAAAGCACCTCCGCCTATACTACCGAACATAGTCATACTATAAAGTATAGAAAGTGGTAACATGATATCTGTACCCGTCATACCATATTGTGCTTTAAGATAAGCCGGTAGCCAAAATAAAAAGAACCACCATACACCATCAGTCATGAATTTTCCAAAAGCAAAAGACCATGTTTGTTTAAATCCTAATAGTTTAAACCATGATACTTTTTCTACAACTTCGCTTGTATTTTCTACTTTCTGATCTTCAATATCACTATTTATATATGCTCTTTCGGCCTCACTTAAACGAGAAGACTTAGCAGGACTTTCATAAAGCCAAAACCAAAATATTAACCATAAAAAGCCTATGGCTCCTATAATCCAGAAGGTAAGTTCCCACCCCCAATGCGAAGCCACCCAAGGCACTGTTATGGGCGCTAAAATGGCTCCTACGTTAGAACCAGAATTAAAAATACCAGTGGCAAGTGCTCTTTCCTTTTTTGGAAAATACTCTGCTGTTGCTTTAATTGCCGCAGGAAAGTTACCAGACTCTCCAAACCCTAATAGCGCTCTTGCTATCATAAATCCTATAACAGAAACTGGTAAAGCAATTCCAAGTGAAATAAAGATAGGTGATGCAAACTCCCCTAAGGCCTCTGCGTAAGCATGTATGATAGCTGCCAGAGACCAAATGATTAAAGCCCAAGCAAAACCCCATTTAGTTCCTAATTTATCAATTAAACGCCCTGCAAAAAGCATAGAAATTGCATAAGCAAATTGAAAAACAGCCGTAATATTGGCATAATCAGAATTTGTCCAGCCAAACTCTTCTGCAAGTAGTGGTTGTAGTAAACTTAATACCTGCCTATCCAGATAATTAACTGTAGTAGCAAAAAATAAAAGCGAACATATCGTCCACCTGAATTTTCCTATTTTTTCGTTCATCATGTTTATTTTGGTTTATATAATTTGGATTTATTTACAAAGTTTTATCAGCCTGAAAGCTTCTGCTGTGTTTTTTGCTAACTCGTCTAAAGCTCTGTTTTGCATCACATCTTTACTGATGAGTTTACTCCCCATTCCAACCGCAGAAACACCGGCTTTAAACCATTCGCGAATATTTTTTTCCTCGATTTCTACTCCTCCTGTTGGCATAAAATGCTGCCCAACAAAAAGTTCTCTTATCGCACTTACAAAACCAGTTCCTAAAACATTTGCCGGGAAAAGTTTAATCAATAATGCGCCAACTCCTTGTGCGGTACTAATTTCTGTAGGTGTCATACAGCCTGGTATCCAAAGCATATCAAGACTATTAACCAATTCGCCTACTGCAACATTTACCGTTGGGCAAACAATATAATCTGCACCAGCATCAATAAAATCTTGTGCTTCTTTGGTGTTCTTAATGGTACCTATACCCAAATAAAAATCAGGAAGATCTTTTAATTGTGATTTTAAATATCTAAAGTTCTCTAAAGCAGCCGGACCACGGTTGGTATATTCTAGCGTTTTTACACCTGCTTGGTATAAGGTTTTAATGATATCTAAACTTAGCTCTTTATCTTCATGATAAAATAGAGGTAGCATCCCTTGACCAATAATGGTGTCTAAGATAGTTTGTTTATGAGGCATAGTCTTTTATAGTTTGTAATATTTCTTCTTTAGTTGTTGATGTTGAATCTGTTGGGATGAAAAGCTTTTTAAAAGCTGCCGCCGTTGCAAATTCTAAAGTATCCTGTGTGCTATAGCCAGATGATATACCAAAAAGTAAACCACCCATAAAGGTATCTCCACTTCCTACTTTATTGATGATTTTATCTACCTGATATTGTTGAGATACATGTAGTTTGGCCTCTTTATAAAACGTGGTATAGTAATTAATACCTTCGCCGTTTTCAAACCTGAAGGTATTAGCTATCGCTTTACAGTTAGGAAATTTACTCATGATTTCTAAGGATGTTTTTTCGGCATGTTGAAGATAAGCTTCCTTAGCATCTTGAGCTATCAAAGTATCATCTAAGGCCGTACCCAGCATTTGATGAGCCGCCCATAAATTACCCATAATCAAATCGCAATAAGAAGCAATTTCTGGCATAACTTCTACCGGATTTTTACCGTATTTCCAAAGCTTTGCTCTATAATTTAAATCTAAAGAAACATGTATACCTCTTGCTTTACAGGCTTTTACAGCTTCGAGGCAAACGTTTGCAGCATTTTGCGAAACAGCAGGGCATATGGCACTAAACTGAAAATGGCTTACGCCTTCTAGTACTTTGTCCCAATTTACATCTCCAGGTTTTAAAGCATAAAATGATGAATAAGCTCTATCATAAATGACGCCTGCGCTTTTTAAATCTTTACCTTGGGTAAGGTAATAAATTCCAATACGCTCTCCTTGTAATGCAATTCTTGAAGCATCAATATTTAGATTTTCTACATAACCTAAAATCTCTTTGGTAAGATCATGATCTGGTAAAGCAGTAAAAAAAGATACATCAGCACCCCAGATGGCTAAGCCGGTAGCTACATTTAGCTCGGCTCCGCCAACAAAAATTGGGATTTCATTATTTTTTAACCATTCGCCGTTTGCATCCGGAGAAATTCTTAGTAATAGCTCACCAAAGGTTAATATTTTACTCATTATAAATTAAAGTATTGTTTAGCGTTATAGTAGCAGATATCTTTTACAATTTGTCCAATCCATTTTTCATCATCAGGGATTTGGCCATTCTCCATCTCAGAACCTAAAAGGTTACATAATATTCTTCTGAAATATTCATGTCTAGAGTAAGAAAGGAAACTTCTAGAATCTGTAAGCATCCCTACGAAAGTACTTAAAACCCCCATATTTGATAATGAATTCAATTGTTTTTCCATTCCATCTTTTTGGTCTAAGAACCACCAACCAGAACCAAATTGCATCTTACCTTTTGTTTTACCATCGGCAAAATTACCTATCATGGTAGCAAAAACATCGTTATCTGCTGGGTTAAGGTTATAAAGAATAGTTTTGGTTAATTGGTCTTCTAAAGAAAGATTTCCTAAGAAATTAGACAGACTTTCGGCTTGTTTGAAATCGGCTATAGAGTCGTATCCGGTATCAGGACCTAATTTTCTCATCATACCGTGGTTGTTGTTACGAATAGCACCTAAATGGAATTGCTGTACCCAACCTTTTTCATGATAAATTTTTCCCAACTCGGTTAAAACATATCCAGCAAATGCATCTGTATCAGAAAAAGTATCTACATCGCCAGCTAAAAGCTTTTTATATTCTTGCTTTTGGGCATCTGTTAAAGTTAATTTTGTTGGAATTGCTTGTAAACCATGGTCAGATATACTTGCACCATGAGCTTCAAAATAATCAACCCTGTTTCTTAATGCTGCAATTAAAGACTCTACATCTGTAATTTGTATACCCGATGCTGCTGATAATTTTTGGATATAAGCTCTGTAAGCATTTACATCGCCAATTAATAAAGATTTATCCGGACGGAAAGAAGGTTTTACCTTAACTGCAAAACTACTTTCTTGTAATTGCTTATGGTATTTTAAATCATCACAAGGGTCATCTGTAGTACCCACCATAACTACATTAAATTGGGTTAATAAACCTTGCGTAGAAAAGTTATCTTGTGCTAATAGCTCATTAGCATGATTATAAATTTTTGATGCTGATTGCTCATTTAAGAAACTTTGAATTCCGAAAGGGTTCTTAAGCTCCATATGTGTCCAATGGAAAAGTGGGTTTCTTACTGTTGCTGGCACCACTTTAGCCCAGGCCATAAATTTTTCCTCATCAGAAGCGCTGCCTGTAATATAGTTTTCATCCACCCCTAGAGCTCTCATGGCTCTCCACTTGTAATGATCTCCTTTTAACCAGATTTCTGTTAAACTACTAAATTTTTTATTCTCCGCAATCTCTTGTGGAGGAAGGTGATTATGATAATCTATGATGGGTAAATCCTTAGCATAATCATGATATAAAACCTTTGCCTGCTTGCTGTAAAGTAAAAAATCTTCTGGTATTACTGCGCCTTCTTTCATTTGGAAATTCTGTTGTTTTTGTTGCCTAATTCTATTATTTCTAATTGGTTGCTACGGCGATGCCAATTTGTAAAAAATATTGCTTATTTACACTATTAAATGTGGATTTTTTAGTTAAACCCATTAATTCTAATTATTAAACTGATTTTTTGATGTTTAAATTAGGATACAGAACACTTAGTAGGCTTGTTACAATTAAATTATTACCTATTAGACTTTTAAATAAATGCTTGTATCATAGCCTTTTTAGCTTTAAAACAAATTAAAACCACCTTAAAGGCTATTTATTTATTAATTTTATTCTTATTAAAAAAAATTTTAATAACTTTTATCCCATATAATAGGTATAAGATTTTCTTAGCTATATTTATTTCACTACACATTAGTACATCATAATGGAGTCTTATTTAAATAAAGAAAAACCAGAGGTAAGGTTAAGAGCTTTTAGGGCAATTGATGACCCTGAAACTTGTGCCTTATTTGTGGAAGGGCATAAGAATGTACTTACTAGCATTGGCGTTACTAAGGTTACTTCATCAAAAAATGAATGGACAGATAACCCTGGTGCTTTTGTATTGATTGTAGAGTCTTTAGACAGAAAAAAGGTTTATGGCGGTGTACGTATACATGTAGCTGGTGGTAGCCAACCTTTACCAATAGAAGAAGCTACAAAGGCCTTAGACCCCGCTGTAACCAATCTAGTTTACCAGTATGCACAACAAGGAACTGGCGAATTTTGTGGCCTTTGGAACTCAAGAGAAATTGCTGGCTACGGCGTGGGTAGTATTTTCTTATCTAGAGCTTGCGTAGCCATCTCTACACAAATTGGCATTAAATCTATTTTTGCTCTTTGCGCCCCATACACTGTACAAATGGGTATTAATTCTGGCTATGAAATAGAAACCAGCATAGGAAATAATGGCACCTTTTATTATCCTAAACTAGATTTAATTGCTACTACCATGATTTTAAAAGATCCAGAACTTTTGAGTAAAGCAATAGATGAAGAAAAGGACGCTATTTTTAAACTTAGAAAAGATTTGAATATCACTCGGTTAGAAAAACTTAGAAACAAACAAATAGAAATACACTATGAAATACAAATACCTCGACTAGAAAATTGGGATTTAAAAGCGGCTATTGCCAATACCTCTTTACCAAATTCCCAACTAGAAAATAAAGACTTAGATGAATTTGATATCTTCTACTAAACCCTAAGAAATGTCTAATACCTATACTTCTCAATTAAATCAGACTAACAATGCTCTTAAAGAAATTTATCAGCCTTTAATTCTCAGAATATATCAAAAAGAAGATCAAGAAACTTTCAATCAGTTATTTGAGCAGCAGCAGGTACTATTTGTACATGATGAAATTTTAAGTCAATTACAGGAGTTTGTTAAATCTAAAAATCCATCCATTAGGCTAACAGAAGATGTATCAACTAAGCTCATTGAAGAAGAAATTGGCGAATTAACTTTAGAACAATATGGTGTTTGGGTTTATTACCCTTGGAGTAAAAAATTAGTCCATCTGTTAGATGAAGAAGCTTTTATAGAGGTAAGAACTAATAGAAATCAATACAAAATCACCAGAGCAGAGAGAGATTTATTAAGTCAAAAAAGGATAGGTATTATTGGCCTTTCTGTTGGGCAATCTATTGCGCTTACTTTAGCTATGGAAAGAGGCTGCGGCGAATTACGTTTAGCAGATTTTGACAGTTTAGAGTTAAGTAACCTCAATAGAATTAGAAGTGGTGTAAGCAATTTAGGTTTATCAAAAGTGGTCATTGCCGCTCGTGAAATTTTAGAAATAGACCCTTTTTTAAAGGTTATTTGCTTTAAAGAGGGCTTAACAGAAAATAATTTAGATGATTTCTTTTTAAAAGACGGCAAAATAGACCTTTTGGTGGATGAATGTGATGGCTTAGACATGAAAATTATAGCCAGACATAAAGCTAAAGCATTACAAATTCCTGTTTTGATGGATACCAGCGACAGAGGAATGCTTGATGTAGAACGGTTTGACTTAGATCCCAATAGAGAGCTGCTTCATGGTACGTTAAAAGGAATTAATCCGCAGAATATTAAAGAATTAAGTAACGAGGAAAAAATACCTTTGATATTGCAAATGCTTGGTGCAGAAAATATCTCTTTAAGAGGCAAAGCATCTATGGTAGAAGTGCAGCAAACCATAAATACATGGCCACAACTTGCAAGCTCTGTTACTTTAGGTGGCGCTGTAGCAGCTGATGTAAGCAGAAGAATTTTACTAAATCAGTTTCATGCTTCTGGCAGATATTATATTGATTTAGAAGAACTTATTGCCAACCCAAAAGATGGTTCACCAGAACATGTAGCAGAAAGAATAAATCCACACCAACCTTTATCAAAACAAGATTTAATAAATTTAGCTAATCAAGTCTCCATATCAAGAAGCCCATCGCCTATAGTTCCTGATGATGATACGCTAAAGGCTTTAGTACATGCCGCCTCGGCAGCACCATCTACCGGGAATGACCAACCTTGGAAATGGCTTTTTAAAGATGGCTTTCTTTATCTTTTTCATGAAGAAAACCGTTCTTATTCTTTTGGAGATTTCCAGAAAACAGCTTCTTTTATATCCTTGGGTGCTGCTTTTGAGAATCTTTATTTAAAAGCTTTAAGCTACAATTTAGAAGCTAAAATAAGCCTTTTCCCTCTTTCTGGAAATGAGCAATTGGTTGCAGCTATTCATTTTGAAAACTCAGTATCAAATACAAATTCATCTCTAAAAGAACTTGCTTCTTATATCTTTAAAAGATGTACTAACCGCAATCCATCAGTAAAACAAATATTACCACAAGAAAAGTTGGATGAGTTAAAAAACATCTCCAATACCATCCCTAATATTCATTTTCAATATTTTACTAATGATGATGAAATTAAAAAGTTAGGAAGAATGATTGGTATTTGCGACAGAATACGTTTACTAAACAAAGAAGGTCATTACGATTTTGTTCATCGTGAAATGCGATGGACCACCCAGGATGCCGAGCAATCACAAGATGGTATTGATGTTAAAACTTTAGGCCTCAGTAACTCACAACTTGCAGCTTTAAGCATGATCAAAGATGCTGGTGTTATACAAACGCTAAAAACTTTAAAAGGCGGTAAAGCATTTGATACTTTAGCATTAAAAACGATAGCATCGGCATCAGCATTATGCCTTATAAGTGTTCCAAAATATCAATTGGAAAGCTTTTTCCTTGGTGGCCAAGCAATGGAGCGCTTTTGGCTTGCTGCTACACAACTTCACTTAGCTATACACCCTTTAATATCTCCTTTATATCTGTTTAGCAGGATAAATCATGGGCATGGAGAAGGTTTAGACAAAGAAAGTGTAGAAGAGCTACAATTACTTAGAAAGGAATTTGAGGCTTTAACAGGTTTAAATCATAACCATGCAGAAGTATTTTTAGCAAAAATTTCTGTGGCAGAAGAACCAGAAATAAAATCTCACAGATTACCTTTAGAAAAAATTCTATTTATCAGTTAAATTTGGTTCATCTTATGAAGAATATACTTTTACTTCTATTTATTTTAATAGGCATTCAAACAAGTAAAGCGCAGTCCAAGCTGGTCTTTAAAGATGATAATACCATTATTGGAAATCATGTTGCTATTCTTGAAGATAAAACTAAGAGTTTAACTGTTAAAGATATTTTAAATGCTAAAAACTTTAAACCCTCTGATACGGAAACCATTATCTTACCTTTAAGCGAAGCTAATTTTTGGCTAACATTCACTATTAAAAACCAAAGCGAATATCATAAACTTCTCCTGATGGTAGAGAACTCATCTCTTGATAATAGTGAGTTATATTATAAAAGAAACGGTATCCTTTACTTTCAAAAAATAAGTAATACCAAAAATTTCAGTGCCAGAAAGTACAAACATCAACATGCAATTTTTGATTTAAACTTGAGCAATGGAGCAGAACAAACTTATTACCTAAAAGTTAACAGTAGCGAGCAAATGTTTCTACCTATTTATTTAGGTAGTGATATCAAAATGTCTGAGTTTCTAAACAATCATGATATCTTTTGGGGAGTTTTAATAGGCATTTTATTAGTGATGATTTTATACAATGCCTTTTTATATATATCAACCAAGGATATTAGTTATATATATTATGTTCTTTACACTTTATTTACCCTTCTTACTCAAATAACCTTATCAGGTCATAGTTTTAAATATATATTCTCTGAAACGCCCTTTTTGTTTCATAAAGCTTTGGTTATTTTCCCTGGCTTAGCAGGTATTTCAGGAGTTATATTTATCAGACTTTTTCTTCAATCTGAAAGCAGAACACCTAAACTTAATCATCTTTTTATATTATCACTTTTACTTTATAGTAGTGCAGTATTACTAAGAATATTAGGTTTTGATTTAATAAGCTATAGGCTAATAGATATAGCTGCTATCTATACTATTGTTGTTATTTATGTTGTTGCCATTACCATAACAGCCCAGGGCTATCGCCCTGCTAAGTTCTTTCTTATTGCGTGGACAGGCTTTTTTATCGGTCTGATTATATTTATTTTAAAGAACTCGGGCTTATTACCCTATAATACCTTTACCAACTACTCTATGCAATTGGGTACTGCTTTAGAAGTTACCTTACTTTCTTTAGCACTTGCAGATAGAATTAATATCCTTAAAAAGAAAAAGAACAATCTCAAGCGCAAGCCCTAGCAATTGCTAAAGAAAACGAGCGTATCATTAGAGAACAAAACATCCTTTTAGAGCAAAAAGTAAAAGAAAGAACTTATGAATTGATAGAAACCAATGATGAGCTAAGCAATACTTTAGAAGATTTAAAGCAAACACAAACGCAACTGGTTGAGGCAGAGAAAATGGCCTCTTTAGGTCAGTTAACTGCCGGCATAGCTCATGAAATTAACAACCCTATTAACTTTGTAACATCTAACGTTTCTCCGTTACTTAGAGATGTTAATATGCTTTTTGATGCCATAGAGATTATAGAAAAAGTAGGTTTATCTGATAAAACTATTGAGGAAAAACAAAAAGAAATAGAAGAATATAAAGAAGAACTAGATTATGACTACCTAAAAATAGAAATTAACCATTTACTAAAAGGTATTCATGAAGGCGCTACCAGAACCGCCGAAATTGTTAAAGGCTTAAGAATATTTTCTAGGGTTGATGAAGACGATTTGAAACGGGCAGATATTAATGAAGGTTTAGATTCTACTTTGGTTATCATGAATAACCTGCTAAACAATAATAACATTAAAGTAGAAAAGCATTATGGTAATTTACCACTGGTAGAGTGTTATCCGGGCAAACTAAATCAGGTATTTTTAAATATTATTTCTAATGCTATTCATGCAATAGCAATTAAACATACTGATGATAAAGATGGCTTACTTACCATAAAAACGTTGGCCGCAGAAGATTTTGTAACCATATCTATTGTAGATAATGGCTGCGGAATGTCTGATAGTACAAGAAATAAAATATTTGACCCCTTCTTTACTACTAAAGATGTAGGCGAAGGCACCGGCTTAGGTATGTCTATTGCTTATAATACCATCAAAAAGCATAACGGGCAAATTTTCATCAATACAGCGTTAGATAAAGGCACAGAGTTTATGATTAAAATACCTCTTATTCATCAAATTATTATAGGTTAAAGCATGTCAGAAAAAGTTAAAATATTGTATGTAGATGATGAGATGAATAACCTGATAGGTTTTAAGGCTTCTTTACGACTTGATTATCAGATATTCACCGCTCAAAACACGGCTGAGGCCACGCAATATTTAAATAAACATCCCGATATTAAAGTTATTTTTTGCGACCAAAGGATGCCTTTACAAACAGGAGTTGATTTTTTCGCTGAAATTAGAAGTACACACCCCTACCCTATAAGAATATTACTAACGGCTTATACTGATATTGAAGCTGTTATTGATGCCATCAATAAAGGTCATGTTTTTAGATATGTAAAAAAGCCTTGGATAGATGCCGATATTATTAGCGCCATTGAAGAAGCAGTAAATTTTTACGAAGCAAGCTCTATGCTGGCTTTAAAGAATCAAGAACTGCACAAAGCTTACACAGAGTTAGACAAGTTTGCATACTCTGTCAGCCATGATATACGCGGCCCACTAGTAGGTATTTCTGGCGGGATAAACCTAGCTTTAAATACGCCTAATTTAGATGAGGTAAAAGATATTTTAAGGATGATGAACAAATCTGTTCAGAAACTAGATGATTTTATCTTAAGCATGCATGATTATTACAGCCTAGAAAGAGGAGAACTTAAAATCACTGATGTTGATTTTAAATCGCTTATCAAAGAAATGGAAGATGTTTATCTTATCTACGCTAAAACTTTATCCATTACATTCCATATCCATTTACAACAAGAAGAATCTTTCTGGAGCGATAGGGTTTCCATTTTCTTAATCATCAACAACCTCCTATCTAATGCTTTTAAATACCAAGTATTAGAAAAAGAAAACAAATTTGTAAACTTAAGTATTGTTGTAGAAAAAGGCGTAGCTACTATTATTGTTGCTGATAACGGCTCGGGGATTGACGAAAAATATAAAAATCAGATATTTGATTTATTCTTTAGAGCGCACATTAAAGAAGCGGGTTCTGGCTTTGGCTTATTTAATGTTAAAAGCGCTTTATTAAAACTAAACGGACAAGTAGAAGTAGACTCAGAGCTTAACCAAGGCACTACTTTCACTATCAAAATACCTAATAAATAAGAACATGAAGTTAAACTTTATTATTGTAGACGACAGAGAATTAGATTGTTATATAGCCGAAAAGCTTATTTACAACACAGGCAAGTGTAATAAATTCAAAGCTTATGATAATGCTATTGAGGCTTTACAGGATATTAAATCGGTGAAGCCTGAAGAAGATGCTATAACCGTTCTTTTATTAGATATCATGATGCCTGTTATGAATGGCTTTCAGTTTATAGAAGAGTTTGAAAACCTACCTAAAGCCGTTAAAGACCACTATAGAATTATTTCTATTACTACTTCTCTTAATAAAAATGATATCACTAGAATAGCTACTTACGATTCTGTTTATGGTGTTTTAAGGAAACCTTATAGTTATGAAGCTTTTGATGAAATGATTACTAAAATAAAATAATGTATCTAATTAAGAAAGCAATTTCTGTCTCAAAAGAAACTCTAGCTGATCATTAGAAGTTGCCAATTTTTGGTTCATCACTTCTATTTCTTTACGCTCCAGATAAACATCATATGCTCTCTTAATAGTCATATCTAGTTCTTCTTCGTTCCAAGGTTTAGTGAGGTAATGAAAAATTTTGCCTTTGTTAACAGCGTCTATCACAGCACTCATATCTGCATATCCGGTAAGCAAAATTCTCATAGGTTCTGGAAACTTCTCCAATACCTTTTCTAAAAATTCTACCCCTGTCATGTTAGGCATTCTTTGGTCGGTAATAATAATATCAATCACTTTGCCTTCCATAATTTTAAGTGCATCATCTCCGCTTATAGCAGTTAGCACCTGGTATTTCATTCTGAAATTAGCTTTGAAAGAAATCAGATTGTTTTCTTCATCATCAACATAAAGTATAACTATTTTCTTTTCAGACATGTGAGGATAGGGTTATGAGTACTCAAAAATAAATATAATAAAACTTAACACTTAAAAAGAAGTGTAAAATTACACTTATATTATTTTGAGGTCGACTGTCTAACAATCACCAAAGGTTCTATAACTGTATGTTCTATCTTTTTATATGGATTTTCGCTAGCTATCATATTTATAAAACTTTGCGCACAAGCTACACCCATTTTACTTGCTTGTTGGTCTATCGTTGATAAATTTGGTGTAATAAAACCAGAAAAAGTTTCATTGGCAAAACCAATAACACCTATTTCAGGTGGCGTTAACTCTAATTCTTTCAATTTTTTGATAACACCAAGGGCAGTATAATCATCACCAGCAATAATAGCATCAGGTCTATCTTCTGCTCGCATAAGTTTATCAGCTCCGTATCTACCATCTTTAATAGATAAACCGCCATAAATAATTTGGCTTTCTTTTATTTCTAATTGATGATCTGCCAAAGCAGCTTTATAACCCTTTACCCTATTCCCAAAAATACTATTTTGATGAACGGTGGTTACAAAAGCAATATTCTTATAACCTTGGTCTATTAAATGTTTAGTTGCCAAATAACCTGCTTTGTAATCATCTAAAGTTACCGTTGGAACATTTAAATTTTCATCAACACGGTCAAACAAAACTAAAGGTTTTTGCTGCTTTTTAAGCACTTGAAAATGCGATGTATCCTCAGTTTCTAAAGACATAGAAGCTATAATACCATCTACTTGAGCCTCTAATAAGGTTTTTACACCATTAATTTCATTCTCTACAGATTCACTTGATTGATATAAAAGAATACGGTAACCATTATCTTTTAGTACTTGTTCTATACTATGGATAACAACAGCAAAAAAGTGTATCTCCATACTAGGCACAATAACACCAATGGTATGGGTTTTTCCAGATTTTAAGGATGATGCTAAACGATTAGGACTATAATTTAACTTTTTAGCAGTTTCAAAAACAGCTTTTTTTGTTGCATCACTTATGGTAGAAAAATTATTTAGCGCCCTAGATACTGTAGACACAGTAATATTAAGCTCTTTGGCTATGTCGTAAATGGTTGCTTTCTTTTTCACTGCTTAAAGTAAATAAAATTATAGGATATTTTGACAATTTAAATATTAATTATACTTTTATGCAACCGGTTGCACATTGTTTATATCAGCACCGCAAAATAAAATTTATGTATTTATTAGGAATAGACATAGGCACATCTTCTGTAAAAGTTTCTGTTATTGAGGCTCATACTCAAGAAATTATATCATCAGCACAATACCCAGAAACGGAGGCAGAAATTATTGCCCTTAAACCTGGTTGGGCAGAGCAATCTCCTGAAAGCTGGTGGGATTTTACGCAAAAAGCCATCTTAAAAAATCATCAAACCAAAAAATATAACCCACAAGACATTATAGGAATTGGTATAGCTTATCAAATGCATGGCTTAGTAGTGGTTGATAAAAACCAGCAAGTGCTAAGAAATGCTATTATCTGGTGCGATAGTAGAGCTGTTGAAATTGGAGAAAAAGCATTTCAAAATATAGGCGAAGCAGAAAGTTTAAGTCATCATCTTAACTCGCCAGGCAATTTTACGGCATCTAAACTGTCTTGGGTAAAAGAAAATGAACCAGAAATCTTTGCCAATATCTATAAACTCATGCTTCCAGGAGATTTTATAGCCATGAAATTAACCGGGCAGATTACAACCAGCATCAGCGCTTTATCTGAAGGGATTTTCTGGGATTTTAAAAACAACCAGCTATCAGAAAAAATATGCAAAGAATTTGGCTTTGATACTTCCCTATTTCCAGAACTAAAACCAGTATTTGCCAATCATGGTGAGGTAAAAACTGATATAGCAACAGCTCTTCAGCTCAAAGCGGGCATACAAGTAGCTTATAAAGCTGGCGACCAGCCCAATAATGCGCTTTCTTTAAATGTATTAGAGCCAGGTGAAGTTGCCGCTACGGCTGGTACTTCTGGGGTTATTTATGGTGTAAGTAACCAGTTAGTTTACGACCAACAATCTCGTATCAATACATTTGCTCATGTTAATTATCTAGAAAACCAGATTAGAACAGGTGTTTTATTGTGTATCAATGGTACCGGGATTTTAAACAGCTGGGCAAGAAAACTTTTTGCCAAAGATTTAAGCTATCCAGAAATGAACCAGATAGCCTCACAGGTAGAAATTGGCAGTAAAGGCCTCAGAATTTTACCTTTTGGTAATGGTGCAGAAAGAATGTTAAACAATAAGCTTATTGGCGCTCATATTTTTAATATCGATTTAAATCAACACCAAGCAGCGCATATACTTAATGCCGTACAAGAAGGTATTGCTTTTTCTTTCAGGTATGGTTTAGATATCATGAGAGAAAACGGCTTAAATCCATCAGTGATTAGAGCAGGAAAATCAAACTTATTTTTAAGCGAAGTATTTAGAAAAGCCTTTACCGGAGCTACCCAAGTACCTATAGAGCTTTATCAGAATGATGGTAGCGTGGGCGCTGCTTTAGGTGCAGGTATCGGCATCAAACATTTTAAAACTGCCCAAGAAGCCTTTCAAAATCAAGAGGTACTAGCTACTATAGAACCTCAGGAAACAGCAGCTTATGATACTGCTTACCAAGAATGGAAACAATTACTCAATCAAAAAATTAATAACATATAAATCAATCAAAAATGTCAATCGTAACAGGTGAAAAAGAATTCTTCAAAGGAATAAACCAGGTTAAATTTGAAGGAAGAGAATCAGACAATCCATTAGCTTTTAGATGGTATGATGAAAACAGAATAGTTCAAGGTAAAACCATGAAAGAGTATGTGAAATTTGCTTGCGCATACTGGCACTCTTTTAATGGTAACGGTGCCGATCCGTTTGGAGGTCCTACTCATGACTTTGCTTGGGACGCTAAAGCGGATGCTGTAGAAAGAGCGAAAGATAAAATGGATGCTGCTTTCGAGTTTATGACTAAAATGAACCTTCCTTACTATTGTTTTCATGATGTTGATGTTGTTGATTATACAAACGACATCCTTGAAAACGAGAGAAGACTGAATGTTATGGTTGAGTATGCCCTACAAAAGCAAAAAGAAAGTGGCATCAAATTACTTTGGGGTACAGCAAACCTATTTTCTCATAAACGTTACATGAATGGTGCTATCACCAACCCAGATTTTCATGTACTTACGCATGGTGCTGCACAGGTAAAAGCTGCTATTGATGCTACTATCGCTTTAGGCGGAGAAAATTATGTGTTTTGGGGTGGTAGAGAGGGCTATATGACCTTGTTAAATACCAACATGAAAAGAGAGCAAGAACATTTCGCTCGTTTCTTACATACCGTAAAAGATTATGCAAGAAGTAATGGCTTTAAAGGAACTTTCTTTATAGAGCCTAAACCTTGTGAGCCATCAAAACATCAGTATGATTACGATTCTGCTACCGTTATTGGCTTCTTAAGACAATATGACTTACTAAATGACTTCAAACTAAACATAGAAGTTAACCACGCTACATTAGCAGGCCACACCTTCCAACATGAACTACAAGTTGCCGCAGATGCAGGTATGTTAGGCTCTATTGATGCCAACAGAGGCGATTACCAAAACGGATGGGATACAGACCAATTCCCAAACAACATTTTAGAGTTGGTAGAAGCTATGCTTGTCATTGTGGAAGCTGGTGGTTTACAAGGTGGAGGTATTAATTTTGATGCTAAAATCAGAAGAAATTCTACAGACCCTGCAGATTTATTCTATGCACACGTAGGTGGTATGGATACCTTTGCAAAAGCTTTATTAGTAGCCGAAGAAATTTTAGAAAAGTCTGAATACAAAAAACTAAGAGCACAACGTTATGCTTCTTTTGATGCTGGTAAGGGCAAAGAATTTGAGGAAGGAAAACTTTCTTTAGCAGATTTAAGAGCTTACGCCATTGAACACGGAGAACCTCAAATCATCAGCGGAAAACAAGAATTTTTTGAAAACATGCTTAATAAACATATTTTTTAATAAATTCACGTCTTCCAAACTAAACTTAAAGAAAGAATGAACACACTTCAAACTTCAGATTACATTGTATTTCTAATATACTTTGTGATTGTTGCTGGCTACGGATTATGGATTTACAACCGTAAAAAAGCTGAGAGCGCAAGCTCTAAAGACTACTTCTTGGCAGAAGGATCATTAACATGGTGGGCAATTGGTGCCTCACTTATCGCTTCAAACATCTCTGCAGAGCAATTTATTGGTATGAGTGGGGCTGGCTTCACTTTAGGCCTTGCTATTGCTACATACGAATGGATGGCGGCTGCAACATTGGTAATTGTTGCGGTATTCTTTATCCCGGTATATCTTAAAAACAAGATATTTACCATGCCGCAGTTCTTAAGTCAGCGCTATAACGAGACCGTTGCCATGATTATGGCCGTTTTCTGGTTATTACTTTACGTAGTTGTAAACTTAACCTCTATCCTTTTCTTAGGAGCTTTAGCTGTAAGTAGTATTTCTGGTATAAACTTTACAGTTTGTATGTATGCTTTAGCTATTTTCTCTATCATCATTACGCTAGGTGGTATGAAGGTTATTGGTTATACAGACGTAATCCAAGTGTTCTTCTTAATCTTAGGAGGCTTAGCTACAACTTACCTAGCACTTGATTTAGTAGCTCAAAATAATGGTTCAAGTGGTGTAATTAACGGTTTTAACTTAATTACTTCACAAGCAGACGACCACTTCCACATGATTTTTGATAAAGACAATAAGAACTTTGTTGATTTACCTGGCTTAACAGTATTGGTAGGTGGTATGTGGATTGTTAACTTAAACTATTGGGGTTGTAACCAATACATCACTCAAAGAGCTCTAGGTGCAGATTTAAAAACTGCTAGAGGAGGTTTATTATTTGCAGCTTTCTTAAAATTGTTAATGCCTATTATCGTAGTATTACCTGGTATAGCGGCTTACGTATTATACAAACAAGAGGTCTTTACTACTGAGATGCTTGTTAACGGCGAAGTAAACCCTGATAGCGCTTATCCTGTATTATTAAACTTATTGCCTCCGGGATTAAAAGGTTTATCTTTTGCAGCATTAACAGCAGCAGTGGTAGCTTCTTTAGCAGGTAAAGCAAATAGTATTGCTACTATTTTCACTTTAGATGTTTACAAGAAGATATTTAACCCTAATGCATCAGAAGCTAACCAAGTGTTTACTGGTAAAATTACCATTATTGCTACCATGTTATTAGCGGTAGTTATTGCACCTCACCTAGGTATAGAAAAAGGTGGTTTTAAATATATTCAAGAGTACACAGGCTTTGTGTCTCCAGGTATTTTTGCCATGTTTATTTTAGGATTTTTCTGGAAAAGAACTACTTCTTCTGCAGCAATGTTTGCAACTATTGGAGGTTTTATCTTATCGGTGGTTTTAAAATTCCTTCCAGAATGGACAGATCTTTCTTTCTTATATCCAGCAGGATTCGCGGTTAATGTAAATGGCGTTTATGAAATTCCTTTCTTAGATAGAATGGGCTTTGTATTCGTATTCTGTATTATTGGAATGTACTTGATTTCCATTTTAGAAAACAGAAAAGGCGTTAACCCTAAAGGATTAGAAATAGACAGTAGCATGTTTAAAACCAATACTAGCTTTACCGTAGGTGCGCTATTAATATTCGGTATTTTACTTGCACTTTATACTGTATTCTGGTAGTAGTAAATATTTAAACATAAAAAAGGAGATTGCTTAAAAACAATCTCCTTTTTTTATTCCTACACAAATTCTAGCGCATAAAAAAAACCGCTATAAAAGCAGTTCTTTCAACTATTTTAAATTATTTAACCTTTACAAATTAAGCTAATTGAAACTGTGGCATTTTGCCAAACAGGGTTTCAAAATTTACGGTGTAGCCGCTAAGTTTATTAAAAAAAGCAAACATCCCATTTGCACTCTTAGGATTATCTTTAGCTACTTTAATAAACTTATTCATCACTATAGGCATTTGTTTATCAGCAAAGTCTTTAGCAATATTAATATTGATACCATAATACTTATTTAGCCTTATAGCATATTTAGATGCTATTGAACGCACTAATACCGTGTTATCAATACTAGAAATGCTAAAGAACGCTACTAAATCACTCACCTTCCCGTTATCTATTTGCGCTTTTAAAACATCAATAATAGTACCCGATGCTTCATTAATGATAGCTTCGTGTGCACTAACAGAAATTTCACCTACCTCATTTAAATGCGGTTCTAAATTCTCTTTAACTATGGAATACAACTTTTCAAACATCTTCTGTTAAATTAGGCAAGATTATTAAATTAACTATTATAAATCAAAATTGTAACTATATTATTAAAAATGCAAGCTAATAAATAATTATTTAATAAACTAGGAAGCTAAATTTTAATATTATTACAATTGAATGAGAGTCGCTTTTTAATTATCAATTACTATACCAAAAAATAAAAGTGGATTAGCCGAGGCTAACCCACTTTTAAGGATACTTAGTGTATAGTATTTATTTTAAAAGCTGTCTTCTTTGATTTGTTTTTCAGTCACTTTTCCGTAGGTACTAACAACATTCTTAATTTCTGCTGCATTACCTACAAATAAAAACTGTAAATTATTTGCCGAGAAATACTTTTGGATGATGTCTTTACTCTTTTCAACAGTTAAGCCATCTACCTTACTTTCAAAAGTATTGATAAAGTCTTCGTTAAAATTATACCAAAACATATCGGTAAGTAATGAAGCTAATTGAGCAGGCGTTTCATAATCTGGAGGAAACTGTCCTTTAACATAATTCTTAGCCGACTGCAAGGTGGCTTCGTCTAAACCTTTCTCCTGAAGCTTTTTCAATACTTCTAAAGCTTTATCAACCGTAGCTTTTGTAGTTGCAGTTGCTGTAAAAGTACTGATGTAAAATGTACCAGAATTTTTTAGGGTTGAGAAACGACTATTAGCACCGTAAGTTAAACCCGAGTTTACTCTTAACTCATCATTTAACCATGAGGTAAACCTACCCCCTAAAACAGTATTTACAACTTCTATAGCTACAAAATCTGGATTGTTACGACTAACACCTTTACCACCTATCAACATGGTTGTCTCGCGGGCATCACCTTTATTTACCAATAAAACTCTAGCCTCTTTAGGGCTTTCTATGGTTGATGCAACAGCTGTAGCGCTAACAGGATTTGTCCACTTACCAAAAAGCTTAGAGATTTTAGCTTTCATCTCTTTAGCTTTAAAATCTCCAACAATAGCAATAGCAGCACCATTTGGCCCATAATTCTTACTATAGAAGCCTTTTACATCAGTAACAGCTAAATTTTGAACCGAGCTAACACTACCAGAAACTGGGTTACCGTATGGGTGGTTACCATACATAAAATTATCCCAATAATTACCTATAACAGAACGCGGACTTTCTTTAGCTCTTTCTAATTGCGTAAGGATTCTTTGCTTTTCTTTACTAAACTCTTCTTCATTAAAACTAGGGGCCGTTAACAGCTCGTTTATTATAGGCAAAACCTTATCTTGATGTTTGGCAGCAAACTTAGCGCTTAAACCAGCTAATTCTTTACCGGCATAAGTATTATAAGATGCTCCTATAAAATCCATTTGCTCTTCTATTTGAGCTTTGGTGTAGCTTTTTGTTCCAAATTGTAAAGCCTTGGCTGTTAATGATGCTAAACCTTTTTTATCAGCATCTAAAACCGCTCCTGAAGGAATTACCGCTGCTATATTAATAGTAACCTGAGTTCGATTAATCAAAAAGCTAAGATTTGATTAGAATTAGCATTTTGATATTTAATTGAAGGTTTTTTAGGAAAAAAAGAATAGGCAATTAATGCGGCAATCATGTTGGATATAAAATTTGTAAAAGACCTATGTCTTGAATGCTCAATTTGGCAAATGTTTTTTAGTTCATCGTTTACCGTTTCTATTACTGATCTTTTTCTAAGAGTAATCTTATCATTCATAGTCATTAAGCTGTTTTTCATATTGTTACGAATGCTCGTAATTAGATGTATATCATTGACAAACAATATATTGGCTAGTTTCTCAGAAATATATCCCTTATCTGCGAATAGTTTTCCAAATACTGATTTCAGGAAGTTTTCATTTTTGAGCGGATCTCTGTCATCAACATTTGCCTGTGTAATTGCAAAGTTTAAAATTTCTCCTTTATCGTTGATTACAATGTGGAGCTTAAATCCATAAAACCAGCCCATTGTAGATTTACCTACCTCTGCAATGCCCTTAAATACCTTATTCCGTTTTATTCGCTTATTGTTACATACCCTAACTGGGGTTGAATCTACAAATGAAATACCGCTACAAATACCTAAACAGCAGGTCTTCAAAAATATGGTCATCGGCATAAGTATGCTTTGGCTAAGCTCAACAAAGCGATTATAAGAAACCGTTTTTGGAAATTCGGACTGCATGTGTCGTTGAATATAAAACAGATAAAAGTGCTTAAAGCACCTGAAACCACTAAGATGAAAGAATAGGCAAATCGATATAACCTCACTCTTGGACATCACTGGTGGTCGCTTAGAAGCTTTTCCCAGTAGAAAGGAATGTGTATTGTTATCGAAATCTTTGCAAAATTCATCCACAAGACAAAAAATATCGCTAATTTTAGAGTAGTCAATCATATATAATTATAGTTAAGTATTTGATTTTAAGACACTTAAATATAACTATTTTTATTATGATTGACTAATTTATTTTAAAATATTAATCGAACTCAGGTTAGTAGGAACCTCATGCTGCTCCATCAAATAAACGGTTAAACCATTGGGTAATTTAAATTTTTCATATGCAGGAAGCTTAAACTTAGCTTGCTGTGCTAAAACTACCAAAGGAAAAACCATCAGCAAGAAAAAGCCTATTTTTATGATTGATTGATTTCTTTTCATGATTATTCTTCTGTGTTACTTTTTAAAACCCCAACTGTTCTATTAGACTTTTTAAAATAAGTTGCAGCTACCCTTTTAACATCGTCTATACTTACTTTAGCATATTCATCCATAGCGGTAAACATCTTTTTATAATCGCCAAAGAAAACCTCATAGGTTCCTAAATTATTAGATTTACCATTAATGGTTTCAACCTGATTATAAAATTCGCTCAACTTCTGGTTCTTTATTTTTTGTAGTTCGGTAGCTGTAACACCTTCCTTAGCTATTTTTTCAAGCTCGGTATAAACCATTTCCTCTATATCATCTGTAGATTTTCCTTTTGCCGATGAAACATAAACAGAGAATAAAGTGGGATCAAAACTTGGGCTATAATCTGTAAAAACAGATGTTGCTAATTGGTTTTTATCAACCAAATTGCTGTATAAGCGAGACGAGTTTCCGTTGCTTAGAATAGAGCTTAAGATATCCAAAGCATAATAATCGGCATGTTGCGCTTCTGGTGCATGGTAACCAATAATCATGTAAGGAGAACTTACTTGTTTTTGAACAGTGATTCTTCTTTCTCCGGTTTGTTTAGGCTCAACCAAATGAACTTTTGGCCCTGGTTTTTGAGCTGGTATAGGTTGCATATATTTCTCAGCAAGCCTTTTTACCTCATCAAATTTCACATTGCCCGAGATAACAACCGTACAGTTATTTGGCGCATAATAAGTTTTAAAATAATATTCTAAATCTTGTTTTGTCCAATTTTTAATATCCTCTTCGTAACCAATAACAGACCAATGGTAAGGGTGTTCCTGAAAAGCAGTTGCATTAACAGCTTCGCCTAGCATCCTCCATGGCGAGTTTTCTAAACCGGTACTTCTTTCTGAAAGTACAACGCCTCTTTCAGACTCTACCATATTATCGGCGATAGCCAAATTAGCAATACGATCTGATTCTAAATCGAATATAACTTCTAATGCTTGGGCAGGAAACCAATCGGTATAAACCGTAACATCTTGTGTGGTGTAGGCATTATTAGCTCCACCATTATACTCCATGGTGCGGTCAAATTCTTTAGGACCAAATTTCTTTGCTCCGTTAAACATCATATGCTCAAAAAAGTGAGACAAGCCGGTTATACCCGGATGTTCATTTCTAGAACCTACTTTGTAAAACAGGTACATATTGGCATTAGGGATTGAAGCATCTTCCAGAACCAGAAACTTCATTCCGTTACTTAAGGTAAATGTCTTAACGTCATCTATCTTATTCTGTGCAAAAAGTTGCGAACTTAATGCAACTAGCAAAGTAACAAACAGTTTTCTCATTTTTAATTAGTGTTATGTTGCAATTTAAGATATAGTAAGTTACAAAAACGAATGTGAATAGTTTTGTCTTAAAAATTTTGCAATGCTTATATTGCACATCATTTAGAAATCAATAAATTAAACTGCATGTTACCAAAAATCAACTTCACAAAAACACAAACCTATCAATATCTGGCAGATCATCTTGTTGAAATATCTGATAAACACTTGAGAACTCTTTTTACTGAAGACTCAGAAAGGTTTAACAAATTCACCGTATTGTTTAATGATATTTTAGTTGATTATTCTAAAAATAGAATAAACGAAACAACCATGGCATTATTAACTCAACTTGCAAAAGAATGCGGAGTTGAAGGTGCTATACAAGCCATGTTTAATGGTGAGAAGATTAACGAAACAGAAGATAGAGCTGTATTACACACAGCTTTAAGAAACAGAAGTAATACACCTGTAATTTTTGAAGGTAAAGATGTAATGCCCGATGTAAATGCGGTTTTACAGAAAATGAAAATCTTTTCTGATGCTATTATCAATGGAAATTGGAAAGGATATACCGGAAAAACCATTACAGATGTCATAAATATTGGTATAGGAGGCTCTGATTTGGGCCCTGTTATGGTTGCCGAGGCTTTAAAAGCTTATAAAAACCATTTAACACTTCATTTTGTATCTAACGTTGATGGTACACATATAGCAGAAACTTTAAAAAAGGTTAATCCAGAAACTACTTTATTTTTAATTGCTTCTAAAACTTTTACTACGCAGGAAACGATGGCTAATGCCCATTCTGCCCGTAATTGGTTTTTAGCAGCAGGTGCTGCCGAAAGCGATGTCGCTAAACATTTTGCTGCGCTTTCTACCAATGCAGAAGGCGTTTCTAAATTTGGTATTGATACCCAAAATATGTTTGAGTTTTGGGATTGGGTTGGCGGACGTTACTCTTTATGGAGTGCCATTGGTTTACCTATTGCACTTTCTGTAGGTTTTGAGAATTTTGAAGATTTACTTCTAGGCGCTCATGAAATGGATAACCATTTCAGAGAAACAGAGTTTGAACAAAATATACCCGTAATACTAGCTTTATTAGGGCTTTGGTATAACAATTTCTTTGAGGCAGAAACTCAAGCTATTTTACCTTACGACCAATACATGCATCGTTTTGCTGCTTATTTCCAGCAGGGAGACATGGAAAGTAATGGAAAATATGTGGCTAGAGATGGCGATAAAGTAAACTACCAAACTGGCCCTGTTATCTGGGGAGAACCTGGAACTAACGGACAACATGCTTTTTATCAATTAATTCATCAGGGTACTAAATTAATTCCTTGTGATTTTATTGCCCCAGCAAAATCTCATAACCCTCTTGGCGAGCATCATACCTTATTGCTTTCAAACTTCTTTGCACAAACAGAAGCCTTAATGAATGGCAAAACAGAAGAAGAAGTAATTACCGAACTTAAAAAAGAAGGTAAAAGCGATGAGCAAATCTCAAAAATAGCTCCTTTCAAAGTATTTGAAGGCAATAGACCAACCAACTCTATCTTGGTAAAACAAATAAACCCTAAAACTTTAGGCGCTTTAATAGCGATGTACGAGCATAAAATATTTGTTCAAGGCGTTATTTGGAATATTTTTAGTTTTGACCAATGGGGAGTTGAGCTAGGAAAACAACTTGCAGGTAAGATATTACCAGAGCTTAAAAACGATGATGAAATTACTTCTCATGATGCTTCTACCAATGGTTTAATCAATTTGTTTAAAAATTGGAGGTAATATTTTGATGAGGTATCAACATTTTATAAATATTAACGTTTCTAAATAAAAACAACATCATGAAAAAAACAATCTTATTATTCTCTGCCCTATTTTTCCTTATCGGGAATGTAGTAGTTAAAGCTCAGGAAGCTAAAAAACAACCTGCTAGTCCGCCTGCAAGTGTTACAGAAACTTTAAGCAATGGCACTAAAGTTTCTATCAATTACGCACAGCCTGGCATTAAAGGCAGAACCATTGGTAAAGAAATTGCACCTTACGGACAAGTTTGGAGAACTGGTGCAAACGCTGCTACACAGTTTGAAGTAAGTAAAGACGTTAAGATAAACGGCAAAAGCTTAGCCGCTGGTAAATATGCTTTATTTACTATTCCGGGTGAAAAAGAATGGGTTGTTATTTTTAACAAAACTTGGGAGCAATGGGGAAATTACAAATATAAAGAAGCAGAAGATGCGCTTAGATTTACTGTAAAAACAGAAAAAGCTAAAGAGTTTATGGAAAGAATGACATTTACTATCGCTAAAAACGGAGAAGTAGCTTTAGCATGGGGAAATGTTCATATAGATTTTATGGTAAAATAAGTCACCTTCAAAAAAGATAATACAAAAAAGAGGCTGTCTCAAATTACCATTTTGTGTCAGGCTGAGCTGAGTCGAAGCCTTTTCTAAGCATATCAGAGAACATTTCGACTCCGCTCAATGTGACAGATACTATTTTTGAGACAGCCTCTTTTTATGTTAAAGGATTTTCACTGCCTGTCTGGCTAACAATTCCCAGTTCCCACTATTCTTTACAAACACCAAAAGGATATGTAAATTCACATGTCCGGGTTTACCACCATCATTGGTATCTGCTGATAATTTATGTCTAACAATAGCTGTCTTTCCTGCTACTTGAATGGTTTGGTCTGCTAAATCTATTTTAACAAAATCAGATTTACCACCAGCAATTGCTTCCACAAAAGCAGCTTTATCTTCAATTTTACCGCCAGAATGGCCATAGCTTAAATCGCTTGACGCGATGTTTTCTAAATCGGCTCTGTTACCGCTAACCATAGCCTCACACAGCTTTTCTACGGCTATACTAACTTCTTTCTCTGCCTTTGTTTGTGCGAGAGCACCTGCAACTGTTGTCATAAAAAATAGAATTAAAAGAGGTAATTTTCTCATAATTTATAATTGGTTTAAAATAAATACTTACCTACTATAGGCATTCTTCGGCCCATTCCAAAAGCTTTAGGTGATACCCTTAAAATTGGAGGGGTTTGATAGCGCTTAAATTCGGCATTATTAACCAGATTTAAAACTTTTTTAACCAAATCTACATCAAAGCCTTGTTCTATAATTTCTTTTGAGCTTTTCTTCAATTCAATATACTCGAATAGTATTTTATCCAGAATATCGTATTCTGGTAAAGAGTCAGAATCCTTTTGATCTGGCCTTAACTCGGCAGATGGTGGTTTAACAATGGTGTTTTCTGGAATAATTTCTCCGTTTCTATTGATATACCTTGCCAACTGAAAAACTTGCGTCTTGTAACAATCGCCAATAACAGAAATAGCGCCACACATATCACCATATAAAGTTCCATAGCCTACAGCAGATTCGCTTTTATTACTAGTGTTTAATAACACATAGCCGAATTTATTAGACATCGCCATTAATAACACACCGCGAGAACGGGCTTGTATATTCTCTTCTGCTAAGCTTGGTGCAAGGCCTTCAAATTCTTGAGCTAGTGTCTCTTCAAATGCTGCGGCGACTTGCGCTATAGGCAATGTTGTATGTTTACAGCCAATATTTTTTACAAGGTCTAAAGCATCTTTAACAGAATGATCAGAAGAATATTTAGAAGGTAAAAGTACAGCCATCACATTTTCTGCACCTAAAGCCTCGCAAGCCAGTGCACAAACTAGGGCAGAATCTATCCCACCTGATAAGCCTAAGATGGCCTTTTTAAATCCTAATTTTTGAAAATAATCTCTTACACCTAAAACCAAAGCTTGGTGTACTTGCGCTGTATCTGATGGTCTTTCTTGATTTTCACTTAAAACAATGGAGCTTTTAACCTGGCCTACATCAAAAATCTGAACATCTTCTTCAAAATATTTAAGCTCTGAAACAATATCGCCTGCTTTATCAAAAACTAAAGAGCCGCCATCAAAAATCAACTCGGTATGCGCTCCAACTTGGTTCACATAAAATAAAGGAATTTGATATTTATGGCAATTTTGAGAGAGTATAACAATCCTTTGCTCATCATGATTATAAGCAAAAGGCGAAGCCGCAATATTGACCATAAAGTCTGGCTCTTCTTTAATAAGCTCATCCATAGGGCAAGCTTTATATAAAGGATTATCGCCTAAATTCCATAAATCTTCACAAATGGTAACGGCTATTTTATAGCCCTTATAATCCACGCATTTGAATTCATGAGCAGGCTCAAAGTACCTATACTCATCAAAAACATCGTAAGTTGGCAATAAAGCTTTTCTAATAACTTGTTTAATTTCCCCATCAGCCATAAAGTAAGCTGCATTATATAAATCTTTACCTTCTATAACAGGGTTTAATTCTGGAACACCTACAATGCAAGCTATACCTTCACAAGCTTCTGCTATTTCTAAAGCAGCTTGTTTACATAAAGCAATAAACTCTGGATACTCTAGAAAATCTCTGGGTGGATAGCCACAAATACTTAATTCTGCAAACACCACTAAATCTGCTCCAGCTGCTTTTTGTTCTGTAAGGGTTTGGATAATTTTTTGAGTATTAAACTCAAAATTTCCGATATGATAATTTAATTGTGCTAATGCTATCTTCATAACTGAGTCTTCGCTTTTTATAATCTCTTAAAAAAACACGCCAATATTTATACCTATATAAGCATTTTTTAAAGATCCGTCTCCTTTTTTAATATCCGTAAAACCATTATCAAAACTCAAACCTGCTAATATTTTTGTTCTTCCGGTTGTACTAATCTCGGCACCAGCCCCCATAATGATAGAGCCTCTGTAAAAAGCTGTTTCGTTATAAATATCTCTGTTATCAGCATTATCAGCCGTAATGGTTGAAGTATTGTCTTGTTTAGCTTTGATATTTAAACCATTTCCTAAACCAAACTCTCCAAAAAACCTTACGCCATTATGATCATTGGTTAATAGTTTAAGCTTAGCTGGTATCTCTATGTATTGTAATTTAAAAACCTGCTCAGAATTTGTGGTTCCTACCACAGTTTCTGTTCTACCATTAATAGTAGTTAGCTTTAAACCCGTACTAAAAGCATAATTATCTGCAAAATTTATATCTGCCAAAAGGCCGTAAGAAAAACCTAATCTTACACCTTTACCATCTATATTATCTATATCAGATTTCACCCATCCTAAGGTTGGATGTGCTGTTAATCCTAATTTAAATGCGGGTTCTTCCTCATCTTGTGCTAAAACGTAAAAACTTAAAAATAGAAAGGGAAATAGGAATAATATCTTTTTCATAACTTCGGTAATTAAAATTAGTCTGATGATTCTTAAAGCAAAAATCTGTCCCAAAAGTACTTTTTTTTTTCTGATATGCTTATTTGCATGTATTTCATGTAAGCAAGAAAATAAAATAGACGTTAGCGATATTAAAGTTGAGCTTAAAATCAAAAGGTTTGATCAAGACTTAGCTAAAGTAAATGCTAACCAGCTTGCTATAGCATTACCTCAGTTACAAAAAGAATATGGTGCTTTTTATCAAGATTATTTTGAGAAAATCTTAAATACGGGACCAATATCAGATACCGCTTATTATCCAGTTGTAAAAGATGTTTTATCAGGTGCTCCTTATCAGGATTTACAAAAAGAAACACAAGCAGTTTATCCAAATTTAGATGCTCAAATCCCTATACTTACCGATGCTTTTAAACATGTAAAATATTACTATCCGGAAATCAAAATACCTACATTAATCACCTATATTTCAGGTTTTCAGGTACAAACACCCATCGGTGAAAACTATATTGGCATTGGTTTAGATATGTTTTTAGGCAATAATTCTAAGTTCTATCCGGCGCTGGTAGAAAGTATACCCATGTATATCAGCAGAAGGTTTACACCAGACAACATCACCCCAAGGGTAATGGAAGTATTGGCTCGTGAGGAGTTATTTCCAGAATCTGATGCGGAGAAAAGCTTATTGGATAAGATGATTTACAATGGTAAGATTCTTTATTTTTTAAGTAAAGTACAACCCCAAGTTGCCGATAGTGTACTTATTGGGTATACCAAAGCCCAAGCAGAATGGGCAAGCAATTTCGAGTCTGATATTTGGGCCTATTTCTTGAGTGAAGACTTACTTTATGATACAGATTATTTAAAAATACAGAAATACCTGTCAGAAGCACCATTTACACCTGGCTTTGGCGACAAGAATAACTCGGCCCCAAAACTTGGATTATTTACGGGCTGGCAAATTGTAAAGCATTATATGCAAGAAAATCCTGAAACAACTTTGCAAAAACTGATGTTAGAAAAAGACTATCAGAAAATATTAAAAGAGTCTAAATATAGGCCAAATCAAAAATGAAAATAGGTATTGTTTTAAGTGGAGGCGGAATAAGAGGAATTGCACATTTAGGTGTTTTAAAAGCACTAAAAGAAAAGAAAATTCCTATCCACCAAATTACAGGTACTAGTGCCGGGGCTATTGCAGGAGCTTTATTTGCTAATGGGATAGACCCTTACGACGCTTTAAATATCTTTAAAAAAACACAACTACTACGCTTGTTTAGATTAGCCATAGGGAGGCCGGCACTTCTAAAACTAGAACCTACCTTTCCTTTATTCTTAGATTACCTACCGCACAATAGCTTTGAAAAATTAAAAATACCTTTAACCGTTACTGCTACTAATTTTAACACAGGCAAGCTTACTTACTTTAGCTCTGGTACTTTAATAGACAAGGTGATGGCTTCTAGTTGTATTCCGGGAATTTTTAATCCGATAGAGATAGAAGGAAATTTTTATGTTGATGGTGGTGTGCTTAATAATTTCCCTTTAGAGCCTTTACAAAATAACTGCGATTATATTATTGGCTCTTCTTGTAACCATTTACCAGTGATAGAAAAGCTCAGGAGCATGAAACATGTGATAGAAAGAGCTACTACTTTATCTACCAACCATGATATGGAAGAAAAAAGAAAAGGCGTAGATATTTTAATTGAGCCACATGGTTTAGGGGAAACAGGCATTTTTGACATCAGCCGGGCCGAGGAAATATTTTGGATTGCCCATGAAGAAGCTTTAAAACAAATACGCGAAAGTGAATCTTTAACGCAAATTATCTTGAGCTTAAAAAAGAAAAAGCCCTGAAATATCCAGAGCTTTTATCAATATTTTAATTTCTTTTAACCTTTCAAGATTTTGAAAACACCACCTATAGAGATAAATGCACCAATGAAAGTTAATGCCCATCCAATTAAATCTACAACAGTAGAATGCTCTATAAATTGTTTAAGATACACACCAAAAAGAGTTACTAAAACTCCTAAGATAATTACTTTATAATGAGAAGGATTGTTTGCGTTTACCATAACTTAAATATTAAAGCTTTATGCTTGCAAAAATATAAAATAGTTGGATATACTAGCTAATTTATTTTATAAAATTGTAGCGCTTACACATTAGAAATCGTAAGGTTTTAAAACAAAAGATGATGAAATTTAAATGTCTTCTATTTCTGTTTAGCTTTTTCATGATGAGCTGTAATAACCAGGATAATGATAAAATTTGCCCTGCTGTATTATGCGCTCCTCCCGCTCAAAATTTAAGACTTAAAATTACGGATAAGAGCTTAAACAGCCTTATTTTCAATACAGGTAGACAACAACAGGCAGATTTAAGTATTTATAGCTTCAGATTAAAAGAAAACATCAGTTTTAAGGTTGATAGTACCGTAAGTACAACACGCTATATCAGTTTTAAAACAGCTATCTCCGATGAGTTTATTATTAAAGTTGGTACTGTTTTATCTGATACTTTGAAAGTAGAAACTAAATTTATGGATAAAGATTGTTGTGGTACTTTACAAATCACTAAACTATCTTTCAATAATAAAGTATTACCACTTACTGCCGATAATACCATCGTTTGGGAAAAACCTTAACATTAAATATTTATACCTTAACCTTAACACCTCTTTAACCATAATGGTAGAGAGGTGTTTTTTTTTCTAATTACGAGAAACAGAAAAGTTTAAAAATAAAAAAAGAGGCTAGAAAACTAACCTCTTTTCAAATATCTATTTAAACTAATTTTTATCCGTTAGATAATGCAGCTGCACCACTTACAATCTCAGAAAGTTCTGTAGTAATAGCTGCCTGACGGGCTTGGTTATAAGCTAATTTCAATTTCTTAAGCAAATCTCCAGCGTTATCAGTTGCTTTATCCATAGCAGTCATCCTTGCACCATGCTCAGAAGCATGAGAATCTAAAACAGCTTTATAAAGTTGTATTTTGATGTTTTTAGGAATCAATTGCTCTACAATTTCTTCTTTAGAAGGCTCAAGAATATAATCTGTATTAGATACCTGATTTTCTGAACGCTCTGCTTTAGGCACTGGTAATAATTGTTCTACAGTTAGAATTTGCATTGCTGCGTTTTTAAACTGGTTATAAACAACTTCTACTTTATCAAATTGGCCTTTAACAAAAGCTTCCATTACGCTTTCTGTAATTGCAGAAACGTTTTCAAAATTAAGTTGAGTATAAAGCTCGTTATTGTTACCAATAACATTATAATTACGCTTCTCATAATAATCTTGAGCTTTTTTACCAATAGCTATGATGTGAAGATTACCGCTTTTGTGGTAAGAATCATATTTATCTGCTATTAAATTGTTAGCAGTTTTTATTGCATTTGTATTAAAAGCTCCGGCTAAACCACGGTTAGAAGTTACTACAATTAATAGTACATTTTTTACTTCTCTTTCCTGAGTATATACAGATACCCCATCCTCTAAACTAGCAGAAAGATTAGCTAAAATCTCTTTTAGTTTATTAGCATAAGGACGTAATTGTATAATAGCGTTAGTAGCTCTTTTTAACTTAGCAGCCGAAACCATTTTCATAGCTTTGGTAATCTGCTGAGTAGAACTTACAGATGCAATCCTAATTCTTACTTCTTTTAAATTTGCCATTTTCTAGTATTGAGAATTGAGTAGTGAGTATTGCGACTGATTTTACTCAATACACTATACGCTCTACTCAATACTAAAATTAATATTTATCAGAAACCTCTTTTGCTACTGTTTCTAAAACACTTGTTAAGCTATCATCAAATTTACCAGCTTTTAATGCTGCTAAAACTTCTGGATGACGTTGCTCTAATTGTGTTGTGTACTCCAATTCAAATTCTCTTACTTTATTTACAGGCACTTTTCTCATTAAGTTTTTAGTACCAGCGTAAATAATAGCAACTTGTTTTTCAACCGTTACCGGAGAGAATTGACCTTGTTTTAAGATTTCTACGTTACGAGCTCCTTTATCTAAAACCAATTTAGTTGAAGCATCTAAATCTGAACCAAATTTAGAGAATGCCTCTAACTCGCGATATTGTGCTTGGTCTAATTTTAATGTACCAGCAACTTTCTTCATTGATTTAATTTGAGCGTTACCACCTACACGTGACACAGAAATACCAACGTTAATAGCCGGACGAACACCCGCGTTAAATAAGTTAGACTCTAAGAATATCTGACCATCAGTAATTGAAATTACGTTAGTTGGGATATAAGCAGAAACGTCACCCGCTTGAGTTTCAATAATTGGTAATGCAGTTAAAGAACCACCACCTTTTACGATACCTTTGATAGACTCTGGTAAATCGTTCATTTGCTGAGCGATAGAATCGTTAGAGTTGATTTTCGCAGCTCTTTCTAATAAACGACTGTGAAGATAGAAAACGTCTCCAGGGTAAGCCTCACGGCCAGGAGGACGCTTTAATAATAAAGACACCTCACGGTAAGCTACTGCTTGTTTAGATAAATCATCATAAACAATTAAAGCTGGTCTACCTGTATCACGGAAGAACTCGCCAATTGCAGCACCCGCAAATGGAGCGTAGAATTGCATTGGAGCAGGATCTGCTGCAGAAGCTGCAACAACAATAGTATAAGCCATAGCACCTTTTTCATCAAGCGCTTTAACAACGTTTGCTACAGTACTTGCTTTCTGACCAATGGCTACATATATACAGAACACAGGTTGTCCTGCATCGTAAAATTCTTTTGATTGATGATGGTATCAATACAAACTGCTGATTTACCAGTTTGACGGTCACCAATAACCAACTCACGTTGTCCACGACCAATAGGAATCATCGCATCAATAGCTTTAATACCAGTTTGTAATGGCTCGGTAACTGGCTGACGGTAGATTACACCTGGTGCTTTACGCTCCAAAGGCATCTCGTAAGTTGTACCTGCAATAGGACCTTTACCATCAATTGGATGACCTAGAGTATTTACCACACGACCAAGCATACCTTCACCTACTTTAATAGATGCGATACGTTTTGTTCTTTTAATGGTGTCACCCTCTTTAATCTCGTCAGAAGCGCCTAACAATACCACCCCAACGTTATCTTCTTCAAGATTTAGTACGATACCTTGTAAACCAGTTTCAAACTCAACTAGCTCACCAGCTTGTACTTTAGTTAAACCATAAACACGGGCAATACCGTCACCCACTTGGAGTACAGTACCAACCTCTTCTAATTCAGTTTCAGACTTGAATCCCGACAATTGCTGACGTAAAATCGCCGAAACTTCATCTGGTCTTACCTCTACCATCTTTTATTTATTTAAGATATTAATTTTAATTTTCTACTTAATTAGCTTACGCTACTACTCTTTGTGCAAAATCTTTTTTAAGCTGATTTAACTTGCTTGAAATACTAGCATCAAATTGCTTATCTCCAACAGTTAAAACAAAACCACCAATTAAACTTTCGTCTATAGTAGCATTTAATATCACCTCACCGCCTGTAACTTCTTTTACTTTAGCAGTGATATCTGCTTTCGCAGCATCTGACAAAGCTACTGCTGAAGTTACCTTAGCTGTTACGATATTTTTGTATTGATTGTATTGATTTAAGAACTCTTTAGCAGTTCCAAATAATACTTCTGCTCTTGCTTTATCAATAACAATTTTTAAGAAAGCTTTAGTTGTAGCATGTACTTTATCTCCAAAAATTGCAACTAAGATGTTATTTTTCTTCCCGATTGGAATAATTGGATTTTTAAGTACAGCTTGCAACTCAGTACTTGCTTTAACTGTATCTACAAATAATTGCATATCACCTTTTACTTGTTCTAAAGCATTTTGCTCTTTTGCAAGGTCTATAAGTGATTTAGCGTATCTTGATGCTACTTTTATTTCTGACATTTTTTTAAAAGTTTAATTCAAAAATCAAAATTCAAAACTTAAACATCGTTTTAAATTTTTAATTTTTACTTTTCATTTAGCTCAGCTTAACATCCTTTAATAACTCGCCAACAAGTTCCTCTTGCTTTTGCTTGTCATTAAACTGCTGACGCATAATTTTTTCTGCAATTTCTAAAGATAAAGAAGCAACTTGGTTTTTAACCTCATCTAAAGCAGCTATCTTTTGATTATTGATCTCTAATTTTGCTTTTTCAATTAATTTAGCGCCTTCTGTCTGAGCCTGTGTTTTAGCCTCATTAACAATCTGGTCTTTAATTTCTTTAGCTTCTTTTAAAATAGCGTCACGCTCTAATTTAGCTTGCTTTAAAAGGGCTTCATTTTCGTTTGATAAACGAGCCATTTCTTGCTTAGCTAATTCTGCTTTGTTTAAAGCATCCTCAATAGAACGCTCACGCTCATGAATAGCGCTTAACATGGGCTTCCATGCTAATTTCTTTAAAATAACGAGTAAAATTAGAAAGGATACTAATGTCCAAAAAACCAATCCAATACTAGGAGTTACTAATTCCATAAAAATTTATATATGTTGTTTCTAATGAATTATCAGTCAAATAATCAGAAATGTAGCCAATCGCTACATTTCTGATTGAAAACATTCTTAAGCTCCTACGTTGTTACCTAATAATGCAACTACTACACCGAATAAAGCAACACCTTCTACAAGTGCCGCAGCGATGATCATAGCAGTTTGAATTTTTGAAGCAGCCTCTGGCTGACGAGCAATACCTTCCATTGCTTTACCACCTACTTGACCGATACCAATACCAGCACCGATTACTGCTAAACCTGCACCTATTGCAGCGATTGAACCTACCATAACTTTAATTTATTATATGATTGTTAAACAAAATGTTTCTATTTATTTAGTTGGTTAGTTTGTTAGTTGATAGTTTTTTAGAAATAAGCACTATTCATCTAAACTTTATTAACCTTTCTATTTTATTCTTAAAGTTTTTAACTTCCTTTTACTAAGAAGTCTTTACTCTTTTCTCTTTAAATCCTTATTCTCCGTTAATGATGATGCTCTTCTACAGCTGTACCAATAAACAATGCTGTAAGCATAGTAAAGATAAAAGCTTGTAAGAAAGCAACTAAAAGCTCTAATACATCCATAAACAAAACGAAAGCAACTGAAACAGGAGCGATAGCTAATGTCTTAAAGATGAAAATAAGAGATATTAAACTTAATACGATAATGTGACCTGCTGTAATGTTTGCAAACAAACGAACCATTAAGGCGAAAGGCTTAGAGAAAACTCCAATAATTTCTACCACCCACATGATAGGTAATAACCAAAAAGGAACATCTGGCTTAAAGATGTGAGCCCAGTAGTATTTATTACCGTTGATATTTACAACAATAAGAACAATAAATGCTAGTACCATAGTAACCGCTATATTACCAGTTACGTTTGCACTACCAGGGAAAATAGGAACCAAACCTAGCAAGTTATTAAACCATATGAAAAAGAATATAGTTAATAAAAGAGGCATAAATTTTTCGTATTTGTATCCAATATTAGGACGAGCAATATCATCTCTAACAAATACAATTAATGGCTCTAACCAAGACTGTAAACCTTTAGGCGCTTTCCCTACACGTTTTTTGTAAGAACCTGCAACACTAATAAAAATCACCAAAATTAAAATAACTGATATAAACATAGCAGCAACATTTTTAGTGATTGAAAAATCTAAAATAGAAACTGATTCATCAACAGTACCATCAGCTTTTAAAGCTTTAATATGCTCATGCTCATTTACATATGTGTAGTGTTTGCCAGCGTATGGCTTTGGTGCATGATGCTCATCCATTAAATTAGCTGAAGAAAAAACTTCTAAACCTTGAGGAGTATATAAAATAACTGGTAGAGGTAAACTTGTATGACCCCATAAGTGCCAGCTATGCGCATCGCTAATGTGCTCTAAAATAGTTACCGTTGGATCAAATTTTTCTTCTGCTACAGCATGATGCCCTGCTTCTGCTCCTGCCGGTTCAATGGTTGCATTTTCTTGATTTGAATAGGCATTAAATGACAAAAACGCTAAGAAAAGTGCGAATAACGCCTTTAATCCAAAATTTTTATAATTTAAAATGTGGCTAAAATCCATTGATTCCGTGTTTTTTACTTTTTAATTTGGTGGCGCAAGTTAAGTAACAAACAATAAATTTCAAAGGTCGTAAAGGATAAATAAATAGAAAAAAAATTTATGACAAATAAAATGGGGTCTATTTTATTCGTCATAACGTAAAAAACAATAACTATCAAGCTGATTAACAGACGAATAACAACAGCTCCCATAGATATCAATATCTGATTTTCTCCACCTTTTTTAATCCCAAAGTAAGAAACCAAATAAACTATTAAAGTTATACCCGCCATGAAGCCAAATATCACCCAGAATTTAGGGATAAAAAAAGCTTTTAAAGCTAAAGGCCCTTGAAGTATTAAAACCAAGCCAATTAAGAAAAGTGTGAAGATGGTAAACCAGATAAAAAATTTTGAAAGACTCAATTTGAAGATTTGTTTATTCCTTTTAAAACTGTATAAATAGCGATGATAACACCTAGCAAGCTTAATATACCTGTAATGATTGGAGTTTTACTCGCCCGTGACTCGTCGATTTTATATCCTACAAAAGTAAAAACTCCTATGATACTAAACATCTGAAAAGCTAATCCAGAGTATTTAATATAATTGTTTACAGTTTTAAGCGGTGGCTTCTTGTCTTTCTGCTCTAACATCAAATAGGCTTTTTTCTGTAATAGATTTGGTTTGAGATAAACCCGTTTGACAATGGCCAGTAAAATTAGCTCCGTTTTCTACCACTAATTTATTAGATGATATATCGCCATTAACCTTTGCCGTAGCTTTAAGGTATAATATTTCTGAGCTAGAGATGTTTCCATTTACCAAGCCCGAAACTTCTGCTGAGTCTGAGTTGATATTGCCTCTAACTTCGCCTGTTTGCCCAATAACTACTTTTGCTCTTGATAATAAGTTTCCTGTAATTTTCCCATCTATTCTTATATCGCCACTTGTTTCCAAATCACCTTTAATTTCGGTACCAACACCAACAATATTGATAGAGCCTGCTTTTTGCTCGCCTTTTCTGGTGTCTTCCTTTTTTTTCTGAAACATGATTTTGTATTTAAAAGGTTATATAATTCTCTGGGTTTACTGGCGAACCATTTAACCAAAGTTCAAAATGCAAATGAGGCCCGGTTGTATATTCTCCGCTATCGCCAACTACAGCAATTACCTCTCCTGCTCTTACGAAGCTACCAACTTTCTTTAATAATGCAGAACAATGCTTGTAAAAAGATAACATATTATTTGCATGCTGTATCGCAATTACATAACCTGTTTCTGGGGTGAAATTTGAAAAAACTACGGTTCCGTCTAGCGTAGCTTTGATATTTTCGTTCTTACGAGTTACCACATCTACAGCATAATGTTGTTGATTATTGTCAAATTTAGAGGATATTTTTCCTTTAACAGGGCTAAAAAAAGAAAAGGTTGCTATGCCGCTTTTTGCTCCGGTACTACCTTCACTTAAATCAAATCTCCCTTCAGATTCTATCAGTTTTCTAAGTTCTTTTTCATCATTAGAAAGCTTTTGGCTAAGCTTTATACTGTCTGATTTGATGTTATTATCCTTTGGCTTACTTAATTTATCTTGATCTAACTTTCCGCTAATGATTTGATTAAGATTTTCTAAATACAAATCATTTGCCTTTACTAATCGCTCTAAGGAATCTACTTTAGCATAGGTTGAAATAATATCTCTTTTATTATCAATATCAGTAACACCAGTGATGTACTCTCTTAAAGGAGTTATTTTAATGATGACTATGGTGAGAAAAACAAGTACAATAGCAAATGCAGATGTAGCTATTAATAAATACCATAATGATGCTCTAAACGATGCCTTCTCTTCAAAAGTATCATCATTTAGTATAACTAACTTGTATTTTTCTTTTAAACGGGCCGAGAGTTTTTTTCTTTTACTCATCCTTTCCTTAATATTCTGCTCTTATTAATATCTTTACGATAGTGAATATTGGCAATATAAAATAAATTTGCTCGTATTTAGTTGTAATATTTAAAATCAATATTTTGAGATTTCATAAAATTACTAGTCTTTACTGGCTATTTATATTTGTCTTTAGCATTTTTTCTCCTGGTTGCTTCATCAAAAAGAAAGGTAAAAAAACTTCTATGATGAAGAATATAACTGCTCATTACAACATTTATTTTAATGCATCTGAACTTCTTCGCGAATCAGAAATCAATATCAGAAGCTTACATAAAGATGATTTTAATGAAATTTTAGCTATTTATCCTTTACCAAATGAAGCCGCTTCATCATCTGAAACAGAGAATTTAAACGAAGTAGTAAGCAGAGCAAACAGAATTGCCCTTGAAAAATTTGAGAGCAGATGGGTAGATGATGCTTTTTTATTATTGGCAAAATCAGAATACCTAAAAGGTAATTATTATAATGCCATAGAATACTTTGGCTATATAAGTAGCAATTTCCCGGAAGAAAAGAAAAACACTATTGAAGGTCTTCTTTGGCAAGGAAAATCTAATTTTGCTATTAACAATTATGAACTAGCAGATTCTATTTTAAAATATGCTTATGCCAAAAATCTTAAACATCATAGGGCTAAACTAAATGCAGCTTTAGCGCAAAGTCATCTTTATCATCAAGATATAGATTCTGCTATTTTCCACCTTAAAAAAGCTGTGGGTTTCACTAAAAATAGATACGAAAAAACCAGATGGACTTTTATTTTAGCGCAGCTTCAAGAAAGAAATAATCAGCCTAAAGATGCTTACAGCAATTATGCTAAAGTGGTAAGAAGTAATGCTGCTTTTGAAATGTCTTTTAATGCAAATTTAGCTCGTATCAAACTAGAAGAAAATGCAAGCGGTAAAGACTTCAATAAAATTGCAACCCTTAAAAGATTATTGAAAGAAGATAAAAACAGAGAATTTAAAGACCAAATATATTATCAAATTGCGAACACTCTATTACAGCAGGGAGATTTAGCACAAGCACAGGAATATTATCAAACATCTGCACATACAATGCCTGGCTCGCAAAAACAAAGAGGTTTATCTTATTTAAAACTTGCTGAAGTTAATTTCGATTCGTTAAAAAACTATACGCAGGCACAACTTTATTATGATAGCACTTTACAAAGTTTACCTAAAGAGTATCCAGGCTACCAAAATATTGTGATTAAGGCCAACAACCTTCAATATTTAGCTCAGCGCCTTACTTTGATAGAGAAAGAACAAGAATTGTTAATGCTTTCTACCTTAACTGATGAAGCAAGAGAAGCCTATATCCAAGATAAAATTAAAATCAAAATTGAAAAAGAGGCTATTAAAAAGCAAGAAAACACCAATCAGGCTTTTGTTAGTATACCAGAAGCATCTGCTAGTAACAAAAATGCAGGCTCCTTTTATTTTAATAACCCTTTGGCTATGAGCCAAGGAATGAGCGATTTTAAAAAGAGATGGGGAAATAGAAAATTACAAGATAATTGGCGGATAAGTGGAAGCTCTTCTGCCAATAACAATGCTGCTGCAGGTTTAGCTAATAATTTAGGTGGGATAAATAATAATTTGGCTACACAAGCAGAAAGTATAGACTCTTTAAAGGCCGATTTTTTAAAGACTGTACCTTTAACTAGTGAAGCGAGAATGGCTTCTTTAAACAAAGTTAAAACAGCCCGTTATGAGATAGCTCTTTTCTATAAAGATGTATTAGATGATAAAATAGCTTCTATAGAAGCTTTAGAAATGCTGATAAAAGACTATAATGCTCAGGATGAAAAACTGGCTGAGATTTATTATCAGCTTTACAGGATTTATGAGCAAGTTAATCGTCAACAATCAAATAAATATAAAGCTTTATTGATCAATGATTTTCCGCAATCTATTTACGCTAAAGCCATCATCAACCCCAATTTCAATCAAAACGACCAAGCCGCTTTAGACGCATTGACAATGAAGTATGAAGAAGTTTATGCCTTATACCAACAGAAAAAATATACTGAAACTATAAGTAAAATTGATGCTTTAGCAGCCAAAGTGAATAATTACCCTAACCTAGCTCCAAAGTTTGACTACTTAAAAACCATGGCTTTAGGATATGCGGAAAAACCCCAGTTATTTGTAGCGCAATTACAAAAAATAGTTGACGACTATCCATCTGACTCGACCATCATCCCCACTATAAAAGCACAATTGGCTTATATCAATGAAAATAAAACTAATTTTTATAGTCGCCCTACTGCTTTATTAGCTTACAATCCTTATACACAGAAAGAAAATGCCCCTGTAAATCAGGTACAACTATACATCCCTAAAGCAGAAGAGGATGAAAAGCCACCTCTAACGGTAGCTAAAAATATCAATACACCAAAAACAGAGGTTAAACCAGAAATCACAAAAGATAATATCGCTAAAAATATCCCTGTAAAGGAAGATAAAACCGTTATAAAAGAAGAAAAACCAGCTGCCATAGCAGAGGCCATACCTAAAGCAAGCCCAGAAAAAACGGCTATTAAGGAAGAAGTACTAACGGCTAAACCAGCACCAGAAAAACCAGCTGCAATAGCCTTCACCACCAATACTAGGGTGAAACATGTTATCATCATCAACATAAAAAATGCAAATATTAATGTAGCTAAGCCTTTTGCTGAACTTACCAAGTATTTTTATTCTAAATTTGACCCATCAACGGTTAACCTTACCATCAGAACAATTGGTACAACAGATAAGTTAATAGCCATTAGGGCGCAGTTGAATAATAAAGATTTGGCAGAAAAAGCTTTATCAGACTTAGAAAAAGAACTACCAAGTATTTTAAATCTGCCAGTTAATGATTACAGGAAGTTTGTAATTTCTGAACCTAACTTACTGTTAATAAAGGATACAGAAAGTTTAAACCAGTATTTAAATTATATAAAATAACATGCAAAGAAAAGAGAGTATTTCTTTAGAAGATATTAAAAGGTATAATCGTATTTTTTGGAAATGCGTTGGAGGCTTCGTACTCTTTATTATCTTGATCATTAGCGCTACTGGATTAGGATTATTTGGAGAGCTCCCATCGTTTAGAGATTTAGAAAACCCTAAGAGTAATTTAGCTTCTTCTATCCTTTCTGAAGATAAGGTAGAATTAGGAAATTATTATGTACAAAACCGCTCTAATATCAGGTTTAAAGATATTTCTCCTAATGTGATTAACGCTTTAGTAGCTACAGAAGATGTACGATTTTTAGACCATTCTGGTATAGATTTTAAAAGAACATTCACTATTATTTTTATAACCTTGTTGGAAAAAAACAAGGTGCAAGTACCATAACACAGCAATTGGCTTTAAACCTCTTCTCTGAAAAAGCCAGAGAAAGATCTGTTATCAAAAGAATTCCTCAGAAACTAAAAGAGCTTATTGTGGCAGTGAAGTTAGAAAGGAACTATACCAAAGAAGAAATCATCACCATGTATTTAAATACGGTAGATTTTGGTAACAATTCTTTCGGTATAAAAGCTGCTGCCCGTACCTATTTCAATACAACACCTGCAAAACTTAACCCAGCACAGGCAGCTACTTTAGTGGGTATTTTAAAAGGTACAACTTTATACTCGCCCACTAGAAACCCAGAAAGAGCTTTAGGCAGACGTAATCTTATCATGCAAAAAATGGTAGATGAAGGTTTTCTTGACCAGCCAAAAGCTGATGAATTAAAAGCTCAGGATTTAAACTTAGATCTTAACAGAACCAGCCATAGCGAAGGCTTAGCAACCTATTTCAGAGCTGTTTTAAAGAAAGACATACAAGATACTTTTGAAGAAATGTCTATCAGAAAAGCTGATGGCAGTAGTTATGATTTAGATAGAGATGGTTTGCGTATTTACACGACCATTAACTCTAAAATGCAGCGCTACGCAGAAGACGCACAGAAAGAGTACATGAAAACGCTGCAACAACAATTTAATGCACATTGGAAAGGCAGAGACCCATTTAAAGGGAATGAAAACTTGATTATTCAAGGGATGAAACGTTCTGATAGGTATAAAATGTTAAAAGAAGAAGGTTTAACTGATGAAGAAATAAAAGAGAATTTCAATACGCCAACATCCATGGAAATATTTAGTTGGAGAGGTAATATTGATACCATGATGAGACCAATAGATTCTATCAAATATTATAAAATGATATTGAGAAATTCTATGATGGCTATGGACCCTAAAAGTGGTGAAATAAAAGCTTGGGTTGGCGGGATAAGCTTTGAGCATTTTAAATATGACCAAGTAAAAATGGGAACACGCCAAGTGGGCTCAACCGCAAAACCTTTTACTTATGCCGTTGGGATAGATAATGGATTATCTCCATGCTATCAAGTAAATAATGTGCCTTTTACCGTAACCGGATATGGCGAACCTTGGACCCCCAGAGGGCATGGCTCTTTACCGGGTTACTTAACTTTAAGAAAAGCCTTAGCAAACTCTCAAAACTTTATTACAGCTTGGGTAATGCAGCAAGTTGGCCCTACAGCAGTTGCAACCTTAGCTAAAAGAATGGGTATCACTACAGATGTGCCACCTTATCCTTCCATTGCTTTAGGTTCTTTTGAAGCTTCTGTTTATGATATGACGGGGGCTTATAGTGCATTTGTTAACCATGGCGTATGGACAGAACCTACATATTTGTTAAGAATTGAAGATAAAAATGGTAATATCTTGTATGAAAGAAAACCTAAAGTTGTACAAGCTTTAAATGAGCAAACAGCTTATGTAATGACTTATATGCTTAAAGGTGTAGTAGAAGAAGGTACTGGAGTTAGATTGAGATATCGCTACGGATTAAGCAACCCCATAGGTGGAAAAACCGGAACAACCAACGATAACTCTGATGGTTGGTTCATGGCTGTAACACCACAATTAGTAGCCGGAGTTTGGACAGGCTGTGAAGACAGAGCCATACATTTTAGAAGCACCAATTTAGGAGAAGGCGCAAACACAGCGCTACCTATTTTCGCTATATTCATTAAAAAAGTTTATGCTGATTCCTCTTTAGGTATCAGAAAAGGTGATTTTGAAGCACCAGCCGCTGGTTCTTCCATAACTTTAGACTGTAACCAATATCAAGGTTCTGATACTGGTAGTGGCAACAAGGGAAATAAAGAAGATTTAGACCAACGTTTAGGGTTTTAATTCTATTTATGATGTTATTTGATTATAAAGCAGCGATAAAAAATATACCTCATAAGCCTGGTGTTTATCAGTATTATGATGAGGCTAATGAGCTGATTTATATTGGAAAAGCTAAAGACTTAAAAAATAGGGTTAGCTCTTATTTTAATAAAGACAATTATAAGGTTAATGCCAAAACTCGGGTACTGGTTAGCAAAATCAGGAATATAACTTTTACCATTGTAGATTCTGAAGTTGATGCTTGGTTATTAGAAAATAGCCTCATTAAAAAGCATCAACCACGATATAATGTCATGCTCAAGGATGATAAAACCTATCCTTGGATTGTGATTAAAAACGAGAAATTCCCCCGTATACAATGGACGCGTCGTATTGTAAAAGATGGCTCTAAATATTTAGGCCCTTACCCATCCGTGGGGATGATGCACTCTATCTTAGGCTTAATTAAAGAAACTTACCAGTTACGTACTTGCAGCTTGCCCCTTACGCAACCCAATATAGTGGCTGGTAAATTTAGAGTTTGTTTAGAATATCAGATTGGAAATTGTAAAGGCCCTTGCGAAGGTTTGCAAAACGAAGTCGACTATAATCAATCTATTGATGAAATTAAGGACATCTTAAATGGCAAAATAAGTGGCGTATTGCGCAGTTTAAAAGACCAGATACTTGTTGCTTCATCGCAACTTAATTTTGAGCTTGCACACCGTTTACAAAAGAAATATGAGCTTCTTGAAAAGTATCAAAGTAAATCTACCGTTGTAAATTCTTCTATTACTGAAGTTGATGTCTTTAGCATCGCATCAGAAGAAAAAATTGCTTTTGTAAACTATCTCAAAGTAATGCATGGTACCATTATCCAAACGCAAACTATTGAGATGAAAAAGAAGCTTGACGAAACAGATGAAGAGCTTTTAAGCTTAGCAATATCAGAATTTAGAAGCAGGTACCAAAGTAAATCTAAAGAGATTGTTGTGCCTTTTGAAATAGATATTGATGATGATAAACTGACTTTTACTGTACCTAAACAAGGTGAGAAAAAGAAATTGTTAGACTTATCTATGAAAAATGTTTTATTCTTTAAAAAGGATAAAATAGAGCAATATGAAAAGCTAAACCCCGATTTAAGAACTGAGCGTTTGCTTACACAAATGCAGAAAGATTTAAGGTTAAAGGAACTACCTAAACATATAGAATGTTTTGATAACTCTAACTTTCAAGGAAAATATCCGGTTTCTGCTATTGTTGTTTTTAAGGATGCTAAACCTTCTAAAAAAGATTATAGGCATTTTAACGTTAAAACCGTTGAAGGTCCAAATGATTTTGCAACCATGGAAGAAGCTGTTTTGAGACGCTATAAAAGGCTCTTAGAAGAAGGCGAGCCATTACCTCAACTCATTATCATTGATGGTGGCAAAGGACAGCTATCTTCTGCAGTAAAGAGTTTAAAAACCTTAGGCATTATGGATAAACTAGCTGTTATTGGTATCGCTAAAAGGCTAGAAGAACTTTATTACCCTGGAGACCAGTATCCGCTATATCTAGATAAAAAATCAGAAACATTAAGAATTATACAGCATCTGAGAGATGAAGCTCACAGATTTGGAATAACTTTCCATCGTAAGAAAAGAGACCAAGGCACCTTACAAACAGAGCTTGAATTGATAGATGGCATTGGCAAAACATCCGCTGAAAAGCTCTTAAAAAGATTTAAATCTGTTAAAAAAATAAAAGAAGCACAAGAACAAGAGCTGCTTGAGGTTGTGAACCTAAAACAAGCAAAGGCTATTTTAGAATTTTTCTCTAAAAACTAAAAAGGCCTGATTTTGAAATCAAGCCTTTTAATATTTCGTTGTTGAAGATATTAATATTCCCACAAATCTTGCTCGTACTGTGTTAAAGAGCGTTTTATTCTTTCTGCCTCTAATAACTTATCAATACCCGTAGCTAAATCTTTACGGTCTTTAATTCTGATATCTTCAGGAGTAGATTCTTTTGTAATAACGCTACCAAAGAATCTCAGTTGGAAAATATCATCAAAGCTGTATTTAATTTTATCATTAGGATGAGCAACTATATATTTACATAATCTCTCTCTTACGGATGGGTAATTAATCCACACCACAGGTTGCATATTATTAAGCAATTCACCTAAATTACTTACGCCACCTGCTCCTGGACCACCAGCTCCTGGTGCTGCCGGACCAGCGTTTAAATTAACTGTATTAGGTACAATAACGGCAATACCAATAATGAAAGGTTTAAATTCTGATCTGTTTTTATCAAAATACCAATCCTCCATAATTCTTAGGCCAAACTTGATGTTCTTTTCATAATCGCTGAATTCCTCATCACTTATAATGCCTAAAGTATTTAAAGTCCCGTCTATGGTTGCGCTATCTACATCAAGCTCAAATTTATCATTATTGTAGCCCTCTATTTTTTGAGAACGTACTTCATCTAAAATAATTCTAATGATATTTTTCTTTGGCTCCGCAGCAGAAAGAAATTTATTAGCATTTTCTACAAAGAAAACATCCCGCCATACTCTTTTGCTATAGGTAACATCGTCTGCCTTAACTTTTGGCATCTCTGGAGCACATTTAATACTATCTCTAGAAATATTTTTATCATACTTTACAGAGTCTGTAAAATCATGTATAGATCTAACGATAGTCTTCTTTTTCTTCTGCGCAACTGCCGGAGTAGTAGTTTGTGCAGCACCATTTGTTTGTCCAAAGACTACAGAAGTACTCACTACAGCTACTAAAAAAGAAAAGATTATTTTTTTCATACCAAAATTGTTTAAGGTAGTGTTATCTACCAACTTGTATACTAACTGGTGTTTCTAAAGCAACCGTTTTACCTGTTTCCCCAACTGCTGAAATATTAAGAAAATAAACCACATCACCAGGATTTAAGCCTCCAATAACTTGTCTTATCTGACCAGAAAAGTTATCATCACTAGATTGCAAAATAATAGCATCTTGTCTTGGCTTCTGAACGTAAAGCGTAAACTTGCTTATTTTATATTTAAAGTCGAAATCAAAATTCCTTAATTCTGCTTCTAATTTCCCTGTACTTCTAGCCGCAGATGCACTGATAGTACCAGATGCTTTACCTGCAAATGTCGCAATTGGAGGCGGTACTTCTTTAATTCTAAAGTTTGTAGTTCCTAAAATCTGCGTTTTACCAGGTGCTACTTCTGCAGAAACTGTTATAACAGCTTGTGAACCACCGCTAACTCTAGCTACATATTTACCATTTCCACCAGAAAGGTTACCGCCAGTCATGCTAACTTTTAATTTTTCTTTAGCGATACCTGGAGCAGAAACTGACACTGGGTTATCTGGACCAATATAAAATACATTCATTTTATCTGGAGAAACAACCGCTGATGGTCTTGCAACCCTATAGGTTTGCTCTGGAGTTTCGTAAATTTTCTCTGTACCATCAGTTTGTTTTACTCTTATAGTACCTTTCCATTTAAACTCTCCTTCGCTATTTGTATTAACTGAATACACGCCTCTACCATCTTTAGTTGATAATTTAGAGCCATTCACAACAATGTCAGGATTTTGCTTAGAGTCATAAGCCGTTAAGAAAACTTCTGCTGTATAAGGTTGCCCTTGTATAACATAAGAAGTAGGTGCTACGGCAACAGCTGCGAATGCATCTAAATTTACCAAAGCTTCGTCCATTTTAGATAAAAGTTTTCTAACGATAACATTCTCAGCATTTTTTGCATCGGCTTCTATTTTTGAAAGTATGGTTACAGATGCCGTAACTGGTGTACCTTCACCAAAATTAGATTGTACCCAATCTGCTCTAGTACCTGAGGTAGTTCTTTTATCTGAATCTTTAGCTTCTAATGAAAATGAAACTGACGCTCTATCACGAGGGTCTAGAATATTTAATAATTTATCCCTAGTCTCGTTTACTTTTGTTTGTAATAAATAGCCCTTCCCCTTCTTTTTATTACCATCAGACCACATAATTCTGGGAGAAACGTCTAAATCATCTCTATTTTTAATCTCGCCTGTCTCTGGAACAATACCACCACCAGCTTCAATTAATTCTTTCCTTACAGCGTCTAAATAGCCATTAAGTTCAGCCGCAACAGCTTGTACTTGCTTTATTTTGTCTAAAATAGGTTTAGCCCTTTCAGGATTTTCCTTAAGCTTAGTTTGTTCAAAAGCAGAAACAGATTGCGTTAAACTTGCGTTAACGTTTGCCGTTGATGTTTTTAAACTATTATTTATTGTTGAAAAAGCATTTAAAATGGTATCAGATACGTTAATAGCTAACATAGCCATTAATACAAGGTACATGATACCAATCATCTTCTGCCTCGGGGTTTCTTTACCGCCTGCCATGCTAAATTATTTTAAGTGATCAGATGAATAAATTGTATATGTACTTAATTATGCTCTAGGCTGATTCATAGCCGATAACATATTACCGTAAACTGCATTTAAGCTAGATAAATTTTTAGATAATTTACCCACCTCTTCTTTAAACTGTTTAGAATCTTCTAAAGACTCGTTAAAGTTTTGCATGGTTGCAGCAAGGTTTTGATAAAACTTATTCATTGATTTTAAATGAGCGCTAGAATCTTGTAATTCTAATTCATACACGGCATTTAAAGCAGAAATATTCTTCCCTAAATTATTTATTTGGTTGTGGTATTCTTTAGATGGCTGTGCAGATTGAGCAATTTCGGTAACACCTGCTGCCGCTTGGTCAAAAGCTACGCTTAAATTACCTGCTTTTGTAGATGCTTCTTTAAGTTTACCAGCAAACTCATTAGTGGTGACAGATGCGTCAGCTGCATTAGAAATAGCCGATACTTTATTACTAAAGTTTTCTAGACCTTCTTTTATTTTAGCAGTAATATCATCACCTATTTTCAAATCTGGCAAGAAACTTCCACCACCTGCTGCGCCACCTTTAATCTCAAGCTCATTTAATTTTACAGGCTTATTCATATCTGGCAAATCACCTACATAATCTTCTGAAAGCTGTGGATATACTTTTTCCCATTTAGGATCTTTATGCGGAGGCATAAATCCCATAATAAAGAATAAAAGAGCTTCTGTACCTAATCCTATACCAATTACTAGTGCACCACCAGGTAAGTGTAGAATTTTAAACATCGCACCTATAATAACAACAGTTGCTCCCCAAGAGATAATTGCATCCATTGTAATCTTAAACTTTTTCTTTTGAGCCATTTTAAATACGTTTATTAATTTCTAGTTTAGTTGTGTATAAATTAGTAAGGTTTGTTTTTATTAGGTTTGTCAGTTATATCTCTACCAGTAAACGGTGTTACGCATCTAAAGCCTATAGATGAGCGTACTGAATCTGGATACTCATATGCCCTTGCTGAGTTTTGTAAGAAATAACCAATATCTTTCCAAGAGCCACCTTTAATAACTCTTCTTTTGTTATAATCAGGATCTCCTTCTTTTACTGCCCTATCAAAAGAAGGGTTTAAAGTATTTACATAAGCAGTAGCAACATCATTGTAAATAGAACTTGTCCATTCTGCTACGTTACCTGCCATATTATATAAACCATAATCATTAGGGAAATAAGACTTAACGGCTACTGTTGTTGCTCCACCATCGTCTATATAATTACCTCTGCCAGGTTTAAAGTTTGCTAATAAACATCCTTTTGCATTTCTGATGTATGGACCACCCCAAGGATAGCTAGTACCTACTCTTCCGCCTCTTGCAGCATACTCAAATTGAGCTTCTGTTGGCAAATCATAGTCTAACCTTGCTGGAAGATTTCTTGATGCTTTATATGCCTCATTAAATCTAGAACGCCAAACCGAAAAAGCTTTTGCCTGTTTCCAACTTACACCTACTACCGGATAGTTCAAAAATGCCGGATGTGAAAAATAACCTTTAACCATTGGGTCATTTTGTGCATAAGAAAAATCAGAAATCCAAACTAAAGTATCTGGATAGATATAAACTTCTTCTTTGATAATGAAATTATCTCTGGTTACAGAAATACCGTTCTTATTTAAATTAGGATCTCTAGCACCACGATTATCAGCCGCTTTTCTATAATCTATCCAAGCATAGCTATATCTTAATTGCTCTACGTTAAGCTCTCTTTTGTTAAAGAACTTTTCGTTGCCTTGATAATACATGTTCTTTTCTAAGTCTTCAACCAGAGTTTTATCAGACCAAAGGCCTTTTTTACCAGTTCCAACTTTTTTCCAGTCTATTAACTTCACCGTATTATTGGCATTTTTACCTTTAGGTTTAAGCATGTATTTCTCTGCTTTGGTACCTAACTTAGAGATAGCAATAGAGTCTCTTACCCAATTTACAAACTGCTTATACTCACTATTAGAGATTTCAGTTTCATCCATGTAAAAAGCAGAAATGGTTACTTGCTTGTTTTGAGGAAATTGAGAAATGGTGACATCTTGATCTACCTGACCCATGATAAAAGTACCTGCAGGAATGTAAACCATACCTAGAGGAAGCTCCTGTTTATAAGGTTTGCCTTTGATACCAACAAGCTCTCCTTGACCACCACTTCCACATCCAATAAAAGCCATATATAATACTATCAAGGCTGATAAGTATATTTTCTTCATGTGCGTTTTCTTCTATTTTCTTTTTTAAATGCTTTAAAAAACGTTTCTAATATACAGAAATTAGAGATTTGAAAATAAAAAATTATTTTAAAACATTTTATTGTCAAATAACTAAATCTAAAAAAACAAATTTAATTCTTAGTTCAATGCCCCTTATACCCTATTTAAGGTGTATCCTAAAATACTAATATAAACGTATTACGAGACCTTTTTAATAAAGTTTCAAAAAAAAACCGCAACTTTTAATTGTTGCGGTATATCTTAAAATAATTATTTTTATTTAATTGATTTAATGTATTGCTCTATAGCCATCGTCATAGAAGGTGCCTCAGGCGTAGGAGCAGCAATATCTAAAATTAAACCTGCGTCTAAAATTGCCTTTTGTGTAGTAGCTCCAAAAGCAGCTATACGTGTATTATTTTGTTTAAAATCTGGGAAATTAGTAAATAATGACTGTACACTAGAAGGACTAAAGAACACAATGACATCGTAAAACACTTCTGCAAGGTCTGATAAATCTGAAACTACCGTTTTAAATAAAACAGCTGGTGTAAAATCTATACCTTGCGATCTTAAAAATACTTCTGTTGCTTCTGCAGCAACATCAGAGCATGGATATAAAAACTTTTCTCCGCCGTGTTTTTTTAGAACATCAGCTAAGTCTTTTGGCGTTTGTTTTCCGAAAAATATTTTACGCTTTCTGTATTGGATATATTTCTGAAGATAAAGTGCAATAGATTCTGATATACAAAAATACTTTAAATCTGCGGGTACTTCATACCTCATCTCTTCACAAACTCTAAAGAAATGGTCGGCTGCATTTTTACTGGTAAGGATGATGGCTGTAAAATCAGGAAGATTTACTTTATCTTTTCTTACTTCTTTTGCAGGAACACCTTCAACATGAATAAAAGACCTAAAATCTATCTTTAGGTTTAAAGATGCTGCCAAATCAAAATAAGGTGATTTCTTACTTTCAGGTTCTGGTAAAGTAACTAATATACTTTTTACCTTCTTCTTTCTGTCTTCCGATTGAGATTGCATAAACCTTTTATTATATATTGAGTGCTTTAATGATTATTAAAACGGGACAAATTTCAAAGGTGCAAAGATAGAGAAATAAATAAAACTTTGAAAGCCTGTAATTTGATAAGATTTGTACCGCTACCCGAGCAAATTGAAGTACTAAAATTATTCCTACAAAGGCTGCTGCTATAGCTAAAATCCAGTTACTTTCTTTAAATACTGTTAAAATTAAGGTTATGGTTAAGGGTATAAATAAAATAGCGACGTTAAAAAAAGTAAGATAAATAACATTTACGTACTCTCTAACTAATTTTCTGACTTGGAATACAAAGCCCAAAAAGCGGAGCAGTAATATTTTTAAACCTAAAAAAAGGCCTAAATAAAAAGCTATACTCAAAAATAAAGGAAAACCTGTAAAAGAGAATCCTCTTCCATATCTTATGATGAACAGATAAAAAAACATTCCAATAATAAGAGCATATAAGATGTATGAGAACAAAAAGAACCAGGAAGTAAATATGTTATCCTCTTTATTAATTTGTGCGAGGACTCTATTATCATAAAAAGCATAAAAAACAGTCCCCATTTCCTTATTGAATATCATTCTTAGCAAAGCAAACAACAGCAGTAAAAATAACATTGCAAAAAGCACCCAAGAATCTAATTTCGGGATGGTTTTACCGGTGCCATAACTGGCATTTTTTGCCTTTAAAGATTTGTCGTGAATATATTTTGATAAATCTTTGATGATATATTTTTTGAGCATTAGTTGCACAAAAAGATTCTCTCGGTTAGGGTCTGGCTTTAGATAATGCCAAGTGATAGAGTCTCTGGTCTGTTTAATTTTAGCTTTAGTTAGCGAGTCTTGCAAACGATAGTCTTGATAGGTATTAAGTTTCAAGCTATCGGTTCTTTTAGGTAAACTATCTTGTACAAAACTACCCTTAGCTAGCAAGCCTGTACACAAGAACAAAAAAAGCAAAAAGCTAAACCTCAACATTAAAAATAACTAACTATACCAAAGTGTATTTTACCTCGCTGCAAATCTAAGGGAATATTTTGTTGTTTTCCTAAAGCATAATTTAAAGATACAATACCCGCTTTGGTTTGAAAAGTAAATCCAGCACCAAAGCTAAAAGGGTAATCAGTTAATTTTTGGTTATTGATATTAGATTGTAGATAAGCATGTTCATAAAAAAGATTCAAAAAAGAACGTTGCTCTAAGAAATACCTATACTCTAAAGTTTGGATACTGTAAGCATTTGCTAATAAGGATTGCTCATCAAAACCTCTAAAAGTTTTTATCCCACCTATTCTAAATACTTCATTTTCAAATAAATTATTCCCACTTATTAAAGCTGTTTGATTGTGTATATAAATATTTGAACGCTTACTTAATGCTAGATAATAATTAAAATCGGCCATGAGCTTAAACTGACTACGCCCGGTACTGGCTAAAGAGTCGGCCTGTAGATTTCTTTTTCCGGCACCAAAATTTAAGTATATTCTATAGCCCTTTGTAGGGATGATTTTATTATTAAGTGTTTGTAAGTTACTTTCTAAACCGTAAAAAATAGTTCGCACATTTCCGGCTGTACTATTGGTTTGGTTGAGGTTTGTAGCTACTTGATTTCCTGTAAAACTTTCTACAAAGAACCCTAAGCTTTTATCTGCATTGTATTGATAAGCAAAGCCTAAACGAGCATTAAGATTTAGGAAACTACTATCCCTTTTAAAGAATGATAAATTGCTAAAAACACCAATTTGGGTATTCAAAACATAAGGATAGTTGAAGCTTAAATTTAGTTCTTGAGATTGTGCTGGTAAACCTCGATAATTAAAATCTAATAACTCGCCACGTTTAAAAGCATTTTGTAATTTCAGCTTAAAATCTCCTGTTAATTGTAGTTTTCCGGTGGCATTATCAGGCAAAAAACCAATTACACCATCAAACTGGTTGGCGTTTTCTTTATCCATGAAAATGTTAATTTTAGCATAATCTCCAGAAAAAATAACCTCGGTAGCTTTAACTTGTTTAGCAAAAGGCAAATCTTTTAAACGCCTATCTATATCAGAAATTTTAGCTTCATCATAAGCATCACCTTCTTTAAAACCCAAATAAGCATGTAAATATTTAGGATTAATTTTAGCAGACCCCACCAATCTTAAGGTATCTATACTAATTTTTGTGCCTGGTAAACCAAAAAGTTTTGCGCTTATTTTTTCCTGTTGGATGATGATGCTATCTAACCAAACTTGGGCAAAAGGGTAACCATGGCCTTCATACCAGTTAAGTAAATCACTTTTTATGGTACTTATTTGTTTGATATCCCAAAACTCATCTTTAAAAAGTTTTTCTCTAAATCTAATGTCAGACAAAATTTGCGGCTGTATATTTCCATTACTGATGCTAGCTGCCTGATAAGGTTTCCCGCTTTCTAAAACAACCACTAGTTCTTTATTCTTCCATGCATAATCTTTTACAGTTGCATTAAAATAACCTCTAAACTGAAGCTGATTGATGATGGTATTTACCTCTGTAAGCGTACTTAAAGAATCTGTAAAGTTTGTAGTATAACGTATTTGTTGCTCTTTAGGAAGTCCTGATAATTTAAGTTGAAAGGCTTTTTCCTGCGCCTGTAATTGGACAGAGATGAATAATAAAAACCATAATCTTCTCAACATTTATCTTCTGAAACTTATGAATGAAGTAAATGTAAGATTTTAAGGTTAAAAAAGGGAGTGTACTGATACGCTGAAAATAAAACACAATCGCTTTCATATATATTGATTGCAATTTCATAAACCTGAACAACCTTACCCAACATATCCTTACATTTGCAATATGGCAGGCATTTATCTTCATATTCCTTTTTGTAAACAGGCTTGCCATTATTGCGATTTTCATTTTAGCACTTCTTTAAAATATAAGGATGAAATGCTGGCGGCTATCCTTAAAGAAATTCAAATACAAAAAAACTATCTGCAACAAGAAAAAATAGAAACCATTTATTTTGGTGGTGGTACGCCTTCTATACTATCTGAAACAGATTTAAACCATATTTTCCAAACCTTATATCAAACTTTTGAAATAGCAAAAGAGGCAGAAATTACGCTAGAAGCTAATCCGGATGATTTAACCTTATCTAAAATCAAAGCTTTAAGAAACACCCCCATCAACCGTTTTAGCATTGGCGTACAATCTTTTTTTGAGGAAGATTTGAAATGGATGAACAGGGCGCATGAAGCTAAAGAAAGTGAATATGCTATTAAAACTGCCCAGGATGCTGGTTTTGAAAACATCACTATTGATTTAATTTACGGTTACCCTTTGTTAAGCGATGAAAAATGGCTGGCTAATATTAACCAAACGCTGGCATTGGATATTCAACATATTTCTTGTTACAGCATGACGGTTGAGCAAAAAACAGCTTTAGCTTCTTTTGTACAAAAAGGTTTGCAGAAGCCTATGGATGATAGCCAAAGTGCCCAACAGTTTCAAACTTTAATGGCTAAGCTAGCAGAACAGGGCTTTGAGCATTATGAGATTTCTAACTTCGCTAAAAATAAAAGCTACTCTAAACACAATACCAATTATTGGAAAGGTATCAAATATTTAGGTATTGGCCCATCAGCACACTCTTTTAATGGCATAAGTAGGCAGTGGAATATCGCTAATAATGCAAAATATACGAGTTCTTTAATGCAAAACTCTATTCCTTTTGAGATAGAAGAATTGAGCTTTGCTAACCGTTTTAACGAATATGTGATGACGGCTTTAAGAACCATGTGGGGTATAAATTTGCATGATGTTATCAATAATTTTGGTGCCGATGCTTCCGAAAGTTTAAAGCAAAATATAGAAGAATTTGTTACCAAAGATTGGGTTAAGTTTGTAGAAAATCATTTCATTTTAACACCCAATGGCAAGCTGTATGCAGACCATATTGCTGCCGAACTTTTTATAGAAGACCATGAATTTTAAAAATAAAATTGTTTGGATTACTGGCGCTTCCTCTGGTATAGGAAAAGCATTAAGTATTATACTTTTTCAGCAAGGTGCTAAGGTTATTTTATCTGCCCGTAGCAGAGAAAAACTGTATGATTTAAAGCAAAAACTAAAAGGCAATCCTTTAGATATTCATATCCTACCTTTAGATTTAGAACAAAAAGAAACTTTAAGCCAAAAAGCAGAAGAAGCTTGGAAAATCTATGGTAAAATAGATATCCTATTCAATTGCGGAGGAATTAGTCAGCGTTCTTTGGCCTTAGAAACCACAACCGCTACAGAAGAAAAAATCATGAATACCAATTATTGGGGGACGGTTTTATTAAGCAAAGCGATAGTTGCTAAAATGGTAAACCAACAAAGCGGACATATTGTAGTTATAAGTTCTTTGGTGGGGAAATTTGGCACCCAATACAGAAGTTCTTATGCCGCATCTAAGCATGCTTTGCATGGCTATTTTGATTCTTTAAGGAATGAAGTTTACCAACATGGTATAGCTATTTCTATTATTTGCCCTGGCTTTATCCGTACAGATATTACCTTAAACTCTGTTACCGGGGATGGCTCTCTTTACAACAAAATGGATAAAAACCAAGAAGAAGGCTTATCTGCTTTAGACTGTGCTACACAAATTTTAAAAGCTGTTGAGGGTAAAAAAGAAGAAGTATTAATAGGCAAAAAGAGAAATTTGGTGTATTGATAAAACGTTTCTTCCCAACTTATTTCTCTAAGATGATTAGAAAAAGAGAAGTGATTTAATATTTAAAACACTAACAGTCAATAATTTACAAATGTTTTTCATTTTTTAAAATCCAGTGTTTGTTTTACAGCGTAAATGCTCCCAAACAAACAAGAAGAAAATGAAAAAAATATTTTTAGCAGCATTTGCCTTAGTAGCTATGGCAACTGCAAATGTACAAGCACAAGAAAACCCAATGGTAGGTGGCGCACCTATGTATGCCTCTAAAGACATTGTAGATAACGCTGTAAATTCTAAAGACCACACTACTTTAGTAGCCGCGGTAAAAGCTGCTGGTTTAGTAGAAACTTTAAAAGGTAAAGGTCCGTTTACGGTATTTGCACCAACCAATGCTGCTTTCGCAAAATTACCTGCCGGAACAGTAGAAACCCTAGTAAAACCAGAAAACAAAGCAAAATTAACCAGCATTTTAACCTACCATGTATTAGCAGGTAAATTTTCTGCTGCTGATGTAGTTAAAGCTATTAAAGCTGGAAACGGAAAAGCTACTTTTACAACTGTTAATGGTGGTAAATTATATGCTTCTTTAGATGGCGATAAAGTAAAACTTTGGGATGAAAACAAAGGAACTGCTTATGTTACCATTGCAGATGTTAATCAAAAAAATGGCGTTATCCATGTAATTGATAGCGTAGTATTACCAAAATAATTTTTCGTAATAGTGATGTGGGTAAAAGCCTGGCTGTAATAGCTGGGCTTTTTGGGTTTTAAAATGGATATCATTTATTATAAAAAAAACAGTTTGATTAATATCTCCCCTTATTAAAGTGAATTCCTTAAATTTAATAAAGTTTTTTCGCGTTCTATCTCGGCAATTAATTCTTCCTCGGTAGGTAAATAAGGCAAATATTTGGTAGCAAAAAGTTGTTTATTTTCTGCCAGTACAGAGTATTTGGCTATGGTTTTATCAGTCTCGGTACATAATAAAATGCCTATGGTTGGGTTATCTGTGGTTTGCTTTTTTAAATCGTTATACATACGCACATACATGTCTAGCTGCCCTACATCCTGATGCGTAATTTTAGTAGTTTTGATATCAATAATTACAAAACATTTTAAAATATAGTTATAAAACACCAAATCGATATAAAAATCGCTGGTTTCTGTTCTTACCAATTGTTGGCGCTCTACAAAAGCGAACCCCTTACCTAGCTCTAAAATAAACTTTTGTAAATTATCAATTAACGAGCTTTCCAAAGCTTGTTCTGTATAACCTAAATTATTAGGAAGGTTTAAAAATTCTAAAACAGCTGGGCTTTTTATAAATTCAAAAGCATCTTGTTGTAGGGATTGAGTTTTCTCTTGCATTTCTGCTTCAACAGGTTCTTTTACTTGTGATGATAAAAGCCTATGGTAATATAAGGTAGAAATATTTCTATCTAAAGTGCGTACACTCCACATATTTTGTGCGGCTTCTTCTAAATAATATTTTGAGCATCTTTATTAGTTACGCTCATAATTAACTGAAAATGAGACCAACTCAATTTGGCAGACAGTGTCTGCCAAATCTCAGTATCAGGAAAAGTGAGATAGAATTGCCTAAAATTACGGATATTCCTTTCAGAAAAACCTCTGCCAAATTCATCAGAAAGTTCCTTAGAAATAGTTTTTATAATGGCTTTTCCATAATCAGCTCGGTCTTTACCATTCTGCTCTTCCAAAACAATCTTCTCGCCTATTCTCCAATAAGCTTCTACCATAGCTGTGTTTATAGCTTGGTAGCTTCTTTGCCTTGCTTGAGCTAAAATTTGTTTTATCTCTTGTATGTATTGCATAAATTATCAAAAACTAAATTTGCTGACAGTATCATGTGATAATGATGAATCTTATTTGTATCTGAAATGAGCTAATTCTTTAATTATCATAGCCCTATTCTTATTCATAGAATCCAATATTAATGAAATTCTATTGCTTAGAATAGCTTTTTAAGAAAAAAAAATAAAGTAAGAAGTTAATAGATAGGGAAACGGTAATATGACAACAATTTAACCTAAAAACTTAATAGCTCGCCTTACAAACTTTTAACTTTATCAATCGTTAACAATGAAACATTTGCAGCAATGAGAGGATACGGTTTTTCTAAATTTTCTGAAGAAGAATTGCCTAAAGGTGGGTTTGAACAACTGCTTAAGCTTTTTCTTGAACTTCTAAACTATACCGCCGGAGACGCCAACGAAGCTTTAGCTTGGCTTAACGAGTTGGATAAGCAACACAAGCTTACCAATAACGATTACGGCATGGGCGATTTTATTGAAGACCTCAAGAATAAAGGTTATTTAAGTGATGATGACCCTAAAGGTGGTTTTAATATTACTGCAAAGACCGAGCAAACCATCAGAAAATCTGCCTTGGAAGAAATTTTTGGTAAGCTTAAAAAATCTGGAAAAGGTAATCACAATACCAGTAGTTCTGGCAGCGGTGAAGAGAAAAATGCCGATAGAAGAGAATATCAATTTGGCGATAGCTTAGACCAGATAGATATGACCAGCTCTATCCATAATGCACAAATCAATCATGGTATCCATGATTTTATGATGACCGAGAAAGATTTAGAAGTAGAGGAAAGAGATTATAAAACCCTAACTTCTACAGTCTTGATGATAGACATATCTCACTCCATGATTTTATATGGGGAAGACCGTATTACACCCGCAAAAAAGGTGGCTATGGCGCTGGCAGAGCTCATCAGTACCAAATACCCAAAAGACACTTTAGATATTGTTGTTTTTGGTAACGATGCATGGCCTATTAGTATTAAAGATTTGCCTTATTTACAGGTTGGCCCTTACCATACTAATACTTACGCAGGTTTAGAATTGGCTACCGATATTTTACGCAGAAGAAAAACACATAATAAGCAAATCTTCATGATTACAGATGGGAAACCTACCTGTTTAAAAGAAGGTTTAAAATATTATAAAAACAGTATCGGGCTAGACAGAAAGGTGATTAACAAAACCTTAACCATGGCAGCCCAATGTAAAAAACTAAATATCCCTATCACCACTTTTATGATTGCCCGCGACCCTTACTTACAACAGTTTGTAAGACAGTTTACAGAAGTAAACGGCGGCAGAGCTTTTTACAGCTCTCTAAAAGGCTTAGGCGAATATATTTTTGAAGATTATATTAAAAACAGAAGAAGAACAGTAAGGTAGGGGTGTGGATTAGTTCATTGGTAATTGGTCGATGGACAATGGTCAATAGTCAATGGAAAATGGTCAATGGTCCATGGGCGATGGACGATGGTCGATGGTCAATGGTCGATGGACGATAGTCAATGGACAATGGTCAATGGTCGATAGTCAATGGGCGATGGTCAATAGTCAATAGATAAAAAACCATGCAAAGCCTAACCAACTAACCAACTAAAACCTAACAAACTAAAAAAAACATGACAACATTAGGAGAACTAAAAAAATCGGGATACAAGAGCAGATCCATTAAGGAAGAGTTAAGAGAGAATCTCATTAAAAGATTAAAAAGTAAGGATTTAGGTTTTGAAGGCATCATTGGTTTTGAAGATACCGTTCTGCCTGATTTACAAACGGCTATATTAAGCAGACATAATATTTTGTTATTAGGTTTAAGAGGACAAGCAAAAACACGTATTGCTCGCTTAATGGTTAACCTTTTAGATGAATATGTACCTTATATTGTAGGTTCTGATTTGTATGACGACCCCTTGAACCCTATCAGCTGGTTTGGTAAACATACCATAGAAACTATGGGTGATGATACGCCTATCGCGTGGTTACACCGTAACGATAGGTATACAGAAAAACTGGCCACGCCAGATGTTACCGTTGCAGATTTAATTGGCGATGTTGACCCTATTAAAGCTGCTACGCAGAAATTAAATTATTCTGATGAAAGAGTAATTCATTTCGGACTAATCCCAAGAGCGCATAGAAGCATCTTCGTGATTAATGAATTGCCAGATTTACAAGCCCGTATTCAAGTAGCCCTGTTCAATATCCTTCAAGAAAAAGATATTCAGATAAGAGGTTTTAAATTACGCTTACCGCTTGATGTGCAGTTTGTATTTACAGCTAATCCAGAGGATTATACTAACCGTGGTTCTATTGTTACGCCTTTAAAAGACCGTATAGAAAGTCAGATTTTAACACATTACCCTAAATCTGTAGAAATATCAAGAAAAATTACTCAGCAGGAAGCCGCCCTTACAGATGAACAACGTTTAATAGAGGCAGATGGCTTGGTAAAAGATTTGATAGAACAAATAGCTTTTGAAGCTAGAAATTCTGAATATATAGATAAAAAATCTGGTGTATCGGCTCGTTTAACCATTTCTGCTTATGAGAATTTAATCTCCCATGCAGAAAGAAGAATGCTGCTGAATGATGAAAAATCTACTTTTGTACGCATTACAGATTTCTTGGGCGTTATACCAGCCATCACCGGAAAAATAGAATTGGTTTACGAAGGAGAATTGGAAGGCCCAGCAAAAGTGGCTAATATCTTAATTGGTAAGGCAATACGTACGTTACTAGCTACTTATTTCCCAGACCCAGAGAAGATGAAAAAATCTAAAACTGGGAATTTATATGCCGAAATCATCAATTGGTTTAGTGCGGGTAATACCATCCATATTTTAGATCATTTAACGCAGAAAGAGTACGAAAAGCAATTAAACAGCGTTCCTGGTTTAAAAGATTTAGTAAAGAAAATACATCCATCTTTAAGTAAAAATCAGCATCTATTATTGATGGAATTTGTTTTACATGGTTTGGCCGAATTTTCTTTAATTAGCAAAGGCTTTTTAGAAACTGGTTTTGAGTTTAAAGATATGTTTAACAGCTTATTCACTGCCGAGTTTGAAGACGATGAAGAAGATTATGATGATAATTATTAACAATTAAATGGGCAGAATATATTCTTTAATCATCATTTCCATTTTACTAGTGGTTTTTGATGTATATATCTACAACGCAATTCGTAGTATTTTCCCAAATTGGTCTACCCAAAAGAAAAAGCGTTTCAGAAATATTTGGTGGGGTTATACCATCGTTTTACTGATTGGTGTCTTGATATCGATATTTTTCAATATCAAACTGGGTATTCGCTCTGTTACTTTAGTAGCGTTTTTCTTAACCTTCGTCAGTAAGTTTTTCTTCATCCCTATTCTGTTGATAGATGATTTTAGAAGGCTCATCATCTGGTTTAAAAGAAAATCAAACAAAAAAGAAGTTGCTGTAGAAAAGGCAGGAAACAACATCAGTAGGTCCGAGTTTTTAGTAAAAACAGGAATGGCCGTTGCTGCTATTCCTTTTGGTACATTAAGTTGGGGTATTGCTTCTGGCGCACATGATTATCGTATCAAAAGGCAAACCTTAATTTTACCAAACTTGCCTAAAGCTTTTGATGGTATTAAAATAGCGCAACTTTCTGATATACACTCGGGTAGTTTTTACAATAAAAAAGCTGTTTTAGGTGGTGTAGAAATGTTGCTGAATGAAAAACCAGATATTGCTTTCTTTACCGGCGATTTGGTAAATGGTAAAGCTTCAGAAATGCGAGATTATCAGGATATTTTCTCGAAATTAAAAGCACCTTTAGGTGTATTCTCTTGCTTGGGTAATCATGATTATGGCATGTATGAAAAATGGCCATCACAAGCTGCACAAGATAAAAACCATCAAGACATTATTAAAACCCACAAAAACATGGGTTGGGATTTATTGATAAACGAACACCGTAGCATAAAAGTTGATAACGAAGAGATAGGTATTTTAGGTATAGAAAACTGGGGTGCTGGGCGTTTTCCTAAATTTGGAAAGATGGAAGAAGCGGTAAAAAACACTGATGACTTAGCGGTTAAATTGCTACTATCTCACGACCCATCGCACTGGAAAGCTCAAGTTTTAAAAGATTACCCTCAAATAGATGTGATGTTCTCTGGGCACACCCACGGTTCGCAATTTGGGATAGATACAGGTGATTTCCAGTGGAGCCCTGTTCAGTATATTTACGAGCAATGGAAAGGCTTATATCAAGAAAACAATCAACAGCTATATGTTAACGTAGGTTTTGGTTTTATTGGTTACCCAGGCAGGGTTGGAATGTTACCTGAAATCACGATATTTGAATTGAAGAGCGCTTAAAACATGCTCTAAAACGATGATGAACCAGCTTAGAAAATTCCTTGATTTTTTACTGTTCAGTAATGTTTTTATTGCTTTAGGCGCTGTTGCACAGGGTTTAGTTACTTATCATTTATTAAATATAAAGCCAGTTTATACCATACTGGCTTTCTTATTTTTTGCTACCCTAACCATTTACAATTTCAGTATCCTGATTCAAAAACCTCAGGACTATTTAAACTCGCCCTACCGCAGGGTACGATGGATTTTTAGTCATTACCGATTAAACATTTCTATTACTTTAATTGCAGTACTTTCCTTAATCCCCTTATTCTTCCTGTTAAGCTTTGCCTCTAAAGTATTGCTATGCTTGCTAGGTTTAGTTTCTTTTGGCTACTCTTTACCCCTTTTTAGCGTTAACAATAAAAAGTTTGGCTTAAGAAATATCCCCGGCTTAAAGCTATTTTTAATTGCTACGGTTTGGTCTGTAAGTACGGTTGCTTTGCCTATTTTAGAAATTAACGAGTTACACATCAGTTTTATCTCTTTACAGGATACCACTTTGCTTACGGCAAAAAGATTCTTATTTGTAGCCGCCATTACTGTCCCTTTTGATATTAGAGACCTTTTTCAGGATAAAAATTCAGATTTAAAAACCATCCCCACAATTTTTGGAGAAAACAAAGCTTACCTCTTTTGCCAATTTTTGCTGGCTTTATACCTGGTAATGCTTTTTGTTTTTAACGATGGCTTTAATGCTAGTTTTTTTGGTTTGATGTTTACCATAGTGCTGGCTGGTTGGCTCATCCTAAAATCTACATGGGAGAAAAACGAGTATTATTATTTCCTTTATTTGGATGGCACTTTAATTTTACAATACTTGATGTTGTTGCTTTTTAATTTATCGATATGAATATCATCCCTATTAAAACTATCAATATAAAAGGTAAGGCAGAGCGTTTGGTTGCCGACCATCAATCTACCCGAACGGCTTACAATAAAGAACCCATTAGTTCCCCTGATATTTACCTCACCCTAACAGGTTTTGAAGGCGATACCGTGGTGCATACCAAATACCATGGCGGTAATGATAAAGCTATTTGCTGTTACAATGCCGATAGATTTACATACTGGAATGAAATCTTAAATCTGGATTTACAAAGCGGTGCTTTTGGAGAAAATTTAACCTTAGCGGGCGATGATGCGCTAGAAGAAAATGTTTTTATTGGCGATAGGTATCAGCTAGGTGAAGCTGTGGTTGAAGTTTCTGAGCCACGTGGGCCATGTTATATCATCGGTATTAGGCACAATTTAAAGCAGTTTCCGGCTTTATGCCAAGAAACAGGCTTTACAGGTTTTTATCTGAGGACAATAAACCCCGGAAAAGTAAACGTAACCGATAAATTGGTTAAGATATATAGTCACCCAGCTAAAATTTCTGTGATGGATGTTAACCGTATCCGCTATCATGATAGTAAAAATAAGACTTGGTTAGAAAAATTAGTTGTTTTACAAGAGCTTACTGCCGAGTGGCGAGAAAAGTTTCAAGTGCTATTAAACAAGCTGAAATAACTATATATATTTAAATTCTTTTGCTCTTGCGATAGCGTCTTCTTTATTATTTACCTGTAATTTGATATAAATATTTTTGATGTGGAATTTTACTGTATCCACACTAATATCTAGATTTACTGCAATAGATTTATAACTTTTACCTTCTGCAAGCTGTGTTAAAACAACAGTTTCTTTTTTAGATAGTGGATTTTCAATAACATTTTTTTCAAAAGACTTTACTATCATTCTAGCGATATTGGCGCTCATAGGAGCACCACCTTTAGAGGCCTCGTCTAAAGCCTTAATCAATTCTTGGTAGCCGTTATTTTTGGTAAGATAACCTATTGCTCCAGCACACATGGCTTCAAAAACGCGTTCGCTATTTTCAAAAACTGTAATCATAATGATATCAATTTTAGGGTATTTATTTTTGATAATAGATGTACCTTCAATACCACTCATCCCAGGTAAGTCAATATCCATTAAAATAATATCGGGTCTTAATTTTTTAATATTTTTGATAGCGTCTTCGCAGTTATCATAAACTGCTATAACTCTATAATTTTCACTACTATTGATCAGTAGTTCAAATCCTTTAGAAACATCGCAATTATCTTCTATGATGATAATTTCCTTTTGTAAGTTCATATTAATCTTTAGAGGCTAATGGAGCCCAAACAGTAAATATTGTTCCTTTATCCAACTGAGAGATCATATTTAAAATACCTCCAATTTTTTTTATCCTATTATTGATGTTATTGATGCCGCGTTTGCAAACTTCAGTATCGGTAAATCCTGTTCCATTATCAGAAAAATAAATTTCTATCCCAGCATTAAACTCTTTCATCTTAAAAACTATCTGCGATGCATTAGCGTGTTTAGCAGCATTGGTCATAATTTCTTTGAAAATATAAATCAGTTGTCTGCTTACAGTGGCGTTAAACCTGAGGTTGTTTTCTGGCTTTACAGCCGATTCTGAATTAAAGCTGACGCCTAATTTTACAAAGAAATCTTCTCCAAAGTCTCGCAAATAGATAAACAGTTCATCTGCATAATCACTCTTAAAATCTATAGACCAAATAAAATCTTTTGTACCATGATAAAGCTGCATTGAACGCTCTTCTATATTATGCAATAGCTCTTTGATTTCTTCTTTATGATCTTCCTGATGATTAATTCTTAAGCTTATAGATTGCGATAGAATGGTTATACTAGCCAATTTATTACCCATTTCATCATGAAAATCTCTAGCTAGCTCATTCCTTAATTTACTTAACTCCTCTGTTTTTGATTTAATTTTTTCTTCTAACTCTTGAATTCGTTCTTGCTTTAAGCTTTGTATTTTGTGGTTTGCTTTTTCTAGTACTTTTTTAAAAGCGATGATTAATCCTGATAAAAAAACAATAACAAAAACATAAGTAAAAACATTATGTGTTGATGTGTTCTTGATTATATAATTTTTAAAGGCAAAAGTTTGATTAATATCTAAGATGTATAGGGTTATCATAAACACAATCACAAAACCCGATAAGATATTACCTACTGTGATATTGGTAAACAAATAGGCACAAACAATTAATAAAAGCAGCCATATATTATCAACTGAATAAATACCACCCGTATGATAAACGCTTACCAAAACTGGCAAGGTACAAATAAACATGAAAAAGCCTAAAGAACTACTTAAATCAGACTTTAGTCTGAAATAAATGGCAGCAATTAAAAACCATATATAACCTAAAAGATTGGTTGTAATTTTAACATGATCATGACTGTGGAAGGCAAAAAAGTAAACAAGGTAAAAGATCAGAAAAACATTAGTAACCACCAATGCATAGGCAAAAATTACTGCTTTTTTGTAATCTTCATGCAGAGGATCATTAAGTTTAGGATGAATTAAATATCGAATTATGCCCATTTTTTATAACACCTAAATTATAAATCCTTGTATATAAAAAAACTACCCTTTTTGGGTAGTTTTTATCTAAAATAAGCAACCTAACTTTATAGCACTATACTCTCATAAATTATGAAACCATTCTTTAACAACAAAGGATATAAAGTTTATCGTTTTTTCTCACTTTTATTCGGCTTTATAAAGTTTATCTTTGGTATGCTCAGGATAAATTAAAGCTTAATCATTAAACCTGAAATCTGTACCCTACTCCACGTACTGTTTGTAAAAACTGCGGGCGGTCTGGGTTATCTTCTATTTTCTTTCTTAGCCTTACAATGTGCATGTCTAGCGTTCTGGTATTTACATCAGAGTTGTAACCCCAAACTACCATCATTAAATCATCTCTGCTGATGATGCTGTTTATATTTTTCAAGAAATAAAGTAAAATTCTGTTTTCTAGAATAGTCAGCTCTATTTTCTTACTGTTCTTCAATAAAGAATGTGTATTGGGATGATGCTCCATATCGCCAAACTTGCTAATTTCAGATTTATCGTGGCTAACCACATATTTAATCTTACTATCTAGCATGGCTACCAAAACATCCATATTGAAAGGTTTGGTCACGTAATCTGAAGCTCCAAAATTATAAGCATCTATTTTATCTGGGTCTTGTGCTTTAGCGGTCATCATGATGATGAGATTCTCAAAACCTTTAGCTCTCAATGCGGCACATATTTCAGAACCTTGTTTACCCGGTAGCATCCAATCTAAAAGTACTATAGCAGGTTGCTCGGTTAAAACCATTTCTTCTGCCAAGTTGCCATCCGCACATTCTACTACTTTATATCCTTCTGTTTGTAAACGATGAGAAACTAAAAATCTAAGATTTTCATCGTCCTCAATAATTGCTATTTTAATGTCTTTTTGCATAATTATCTATCGTATGGCAAAGTTATTTTAAAATGCGAGCCTATACCGGGCCTGCTAGTTACGGTAATATCACCATCCATAAAATTAACCAGTTCTTTACAAAAGGCCAAACCTAAACCTACACTACCTTGTTGGTTGTATTGGCTCTGGATGCGATAAAATTTCTTAAATATATTCTTTATTTCTTTACGGTCTATACCAATACCTTTATCCTCAAAAGAAAATATAATGTTTTTCTTGGATTTATAAATGCTGATTTTAAGGAATTTGCTTCCCGGATTGGCATATTTGTAAGCGTTCTCTATTAAATTATCAAACAAACTACCTAGTAACAACGGATCTGATTTAAAAGTTTCAACTCCTTTAATTGATAAATCAATTTCGTAGTCTGCATATTTAATTTGAAAAGAATCTATAATGTTTTGAGCAAAAATCTCGAGATTTATTTCTTCATTTTTGAGTTTAATAGCTCGGTTTTCTATTTGCGTGAAAGATAATAGCCTATTCATCAAATCATTCAACCTATCAGCCTCTTCATCTAAAATTTTACCATAATGGTTTTTTTCTCTTTCTGTTAATTCTTTGGCGCTTTTAATATTGTTACCAGCAATTTTAATAACAGAAACAGGCGTTTTAAACTCGTGAGTAAAATTATTTATGAAATCATATTGCAGTTTAAATAGCTTTTGATTGATGTTTAAATTACGATAAATGAGAAAAGTAATCAACGCTAAAATGCAGTAAATGAAAAATACACCAAAGGCAATAGGCATAAACCTTCTACCAACTTCTTTAATTAAAAAATCCTTCTCACTAGCGAAATAAAGCTTATAATCTGCAAAAGGACCTGATAAAGAAATATCAGTCGTAAGCAAATTAGGCTTCTCTAAAATAGGATCAAAAGATTGCTTTCGAATATTTATAAATTGATAAATCTCTGGATGAGTATTTTTAATCACTAACTGATAAGGATTAAGCTCAAAAGTGAAAATATCTTGTTGATACCTTGGAGAAAGAGGCAGCTCTTTTAGCATCAAATCTTTATAAACCTTTATTTCTTCTCTCCTAGGTACGTTCATATAGGTAATACGATTAGGAATAATATTATAAAAAGTTTTAAAGATAATTTCTTCTGATAAAGCCTGTGTAGTATCTGCTTGCTCTATATAATTACCAAGTTTTAAGCCAGCTTTGTTAAGCTCTTCCGCATTATTTAAAGATAAGCCTCCAGGGTTTGAGTCATCAAAAATAACAATAGAATCTTTTGAGATATTACGCCCATACCTAAAAACATTTTTTATCCCTAAGGAAAGCTTCCCCAGTGTTAAACCATCCTCTATGGGCCTATTACTAATTTGAGCATCATAAAAAATAATACGGTCTACAAAACGGTATTGCTGAAGAACAGAATCTGCGTACTTAGAGGCAGAAGCAGAATCTAAATATCCTTGGTAAAAAGAAACTTCTGGAACAGCATTTTGGAAAAAGGAGTTGTAAGGTGCTATGGTTTGCTCTAAAACTTCAATCTTTTTAGAGGAGAACTCGTTCTCTACATATTTTCTTGTAAAATTATAGCCTAGAAAAAGTGCTACAATTAAAGAAACAGAAATTAAAACCATAAAAACTATAATCAAGAGGAAGTTTTTACGATATCTTAATTCTTCTGCCTTCATTTATTTAGAACGATTTAGATATTTATCAAAAAATAAATCTAACTGAGCGTAAAAATTTATTCTACTCTTCTCATCACTTAAGTTATGTCCTTCATTTTCATTTACAATATAATTTACTTCAACATTATTCTTACGAATTTCTTTCACAAACTGGTTAGTCTCACTTAAATTCACCCTCGGATCTTTACCTCCTTGCCAAATAATAAGTGGCGTTTTTATTCTATTGGTTTGAAAAACGGGCGACGAATATCGTAAGTATTCAACATCCTTTTCGGGGTTACCAATAATCACATCCAACATTTGTTGGTAAGGCTTATAATAAGCGGGGAAGCCTTTTAAATAGGTAAATAAATTGATGTAACCAGAATAAGAGGCGGCACAAACGTACATTTTAGAATTATAAACCACTTGGTTTAAGGCAGAAAATCCCCCAAAACTATAACCAAAAATGGCAATACGATTAGCATCGGCTATATCTTCCTCAATCAGCCAATTAACGCCATCCGTAATGTCATATTGAATGTTTTTACTCCAATTTTTAAAGCCTTCTTTTAAAAATGCTTTCCCAAAGCCTGTTGAACCTCTAAAATTAATTTGAAAAACAGCATAACCCCTATTAGCAAAAAATTGTACCTCAGGAGAGTAAGCCCAAGAGTTTTTTAGGTTTGGGCCGCTGTGTGGATAGATAATTACAGGTAAATTTTTAACCCCTCTGCCTTTAGGTAAGGTTAAAAATCCTTCAATTTCTAAACCATCTCTGTTTTTAAACTTTACATGCTTCATTTCGCACATTTCAGATGGTTTAATATCAGGGTTTACATCTGCCAGTTTCATTAAATTCTTATCTTCTAAATTGTAGAAATAATATGAACCCGGGTCTTTATCTGTAAAAGTTCTGATGATTAAATGTTGCTCTTTTTGATCTTTGTGTATCAACCTTATTTCATCACCATTTAACTTCTTTTTAATATCAGCGAAAGCGCTCTTTAATTGCTCATCAAAAAAATAAATTTCTCTTTTTGGATCTTCAAAAACAGCAAAATTTAACGATTTACCTTTTCTAGAATAACTCACCTCTAAAACATCTCTCTCTTTATTCTCGTACCAAACTTTGGTTTCTTCGCCTGTTAAACAATTAAGTTCTACCACAGCTTTCTTATCTCTATTGATATCAGAAAGCGCAAAAATATGGTTGGCTTTGCTACTTAAACCAATAGGCTTTAACGTACTTATAAAATTGCTAGATTTTATTGCTTTAAAAGCTTTACTTCCCTTTTCGCGGTAATACAAAGTTTCGGTTACACCATCGCTACCTATAGCCATTCTTATCTCGCCATCGTTATCTGCAATCCACTCTACAATGCTACCTGGGTTTTTTTCTATCATCACCCTTTTACCGGTTTTTAAATCCAAGTTATAAACATCAAAATTCTCTGGATTTCGCTCATTAATAGCTAAAAGAATATCATTAGAATCGTGTTTTAAATAATCTAAGAAATTAACTTTTGTACCCGGTTTAAGAGACACTTCTACAGTATTGCTACCATCATAAACAGAAGAAAAAGCTGAAAATTTTCTCTTGCACCATTATCTTTATAGTACAGCAAATGCGTGTTACTAGCCCAAAAATAGTTGCGTACAGATTGGTCTGTAAAAGAACTTATTCTAAAAGATGCTTTTGAGGTTAAAGATTGTACGAAAAGGTTAAGCTTGCCTTGGTAAGGTTTTAAATAGGAAATATACTTACCATCTGGAGATATTTGGAAATTAGATTGCTGAGGATTTTTAAAAAAAGTTTCTACAGAGACTTTAGCCGGTTTTTCTTCGGTACTACAAGAAACCAGAAAAATAAATAAAATAATCCAGGTAAAATTTTTAAAAAACTTCTCATCATCACTTAATAATCTGCTATCGCTTTCAAAAATTTAAAATAGCTAAAACAAGGCATTCAACGCTATACATTTTAGTAACATTTAAAATACAACTTAGGCTCTCTAATTCATCAAAAACCGTAAATATCATATAATTATTCCTAATTTAGTAGAAATGAGAATAAAGAAGCTCATATTACTATTTGCCTTTCTAAGTTGTTGCACTACATTGTTACAAGCGCAGCAAGAAAATGCTATTATACAGGCACAACAATACTTCTTCAATGGCGATTATCAGAACGCTATTAAACTTTACCAGAAGCTTTACCAAAACCAGCAATATCAAGATTTTATATTCGATAATTACTTTAACAGCCTTTTAAAAATTAATGATTTTGATGAAGCTACCAAACTGGTAAAAAAACGTATCAAAGAAGAAGGCAACTCGCCCAGTTTATTATTCTACCTAGCCCTTATCCAACAAAATAAAGGTAATGCTGCCGAAGCTGATAAAATTTATGCAGATGTGATTAAAAACCTCCCGGCAGATGTTTTTACCATTAGCGCCATTGCCAGCAACTTTTACAACAACAATAATATTGAGATGGCCACCAAAACCTTCTTGGCAGGTAGAAGGCTTTTAGGTAATGACACCCAATTTAGTATAGAACTTATTAATATTTACCGCTACACCAAAGATAAAAACAACCTCTCTGCAGAAATTCTTAACGTTTTAGAAAGTACCACAGAATATTTGCAGATGGCAAAATCTAGCCTGCAACGTACTTTTGAAAACACAGAAGATTATCAGACATTTAAAACCATCCTCATCAAAAAAGTCCAAAAAGCGCCACAAAATATAGCCCTTTCAGATTTACTAGCGTGGACATTTACCCAACTTAAAGAATATGATTTAGCGCTTGTCCAAACTATCGCTCTTGATAAAAGATCACAAGATAACGGCGCTAAAGTATTTGCTTTAAGTAATATCATGGCAGATAATGAAGCTTACGATGCTGCCATAAAAGGCTATAACTATATCATAGAAAAGGGTAATAACAACAGCTATTATGCCCCATCAAAACTAGAACTGCTTAAACTCCAAAAAGAGAAACTATTAAACAGCAACCACAGCCCTAGCTTGGTCGACTTGCAAAAACTAGCCAACAGCTATGAGGATATTTTAGAAATGCTGGGTAAAAATGCTCGTACTATAAAAGCTATATCAGAACTCGCTCGCTTAAAAGCTTATTACCTTAACCAAGTCCAGGAGGCCGAATTACTTTTGGAACTCGCCCTAGATACCAAAGGACTTAATCCAGAAGATTTAGCCGAATTAAAAATAGAACTGGCAGATATTTATACGCTCCATAAAAACTTTTGGGATGCCTCTCTCATGCTTGGTCAGGTAGAAAAATCATTCCCCAACCACCCATTAGGACAAGAAGCTAAGTTTAAAAACGCAAAAATATCTTTCTACAAAGGCGATTTTAAATGGGCAAAATCACAATTAGACGTTTTAAAAGCTTCTACATCGCAACTTATTGCTAACGATGCCCTAGATTTAAGCTTACTCATACAAGACAACACTTTTGAAGATACCAGCGGAAACGCCTTAAAAGTTTATGCCCGGACAGAGTTTTTGCGCTTTCAAAATCTAAATAACCAAGCCTTAAGCTTATTAGACAGCTTAACAAAAGCTTATCCAAGCCATGCCTTAGATGATGATATTTGGGTTTCCAAAGCTCGCATTTTCAGCAATATGAAACAGTTTGAACAAGCCGCAAAAGCTTATGAAACCATTATAGAAAAGCATAGCCAAAGCATTTGGGCAGACGATGCCCTGTTTAACCTCGCCCTTTTATATCAAGATAAACTCAACAACACCCCAAAAGCTAAACAATGCTATGAGCAGCTTTTAGAGAAATTTCCCGGCAGTTTATACGTGGTAGAAGCCAATAAAAAATATCGTTTACTAAAAGAAGCTATTTAGTTTTTGAAGCGCAACAGCAGTGCAAATCATTTACTTTGTTCCCGCTATCCGCTATACTCCTCGCTGCCCTCTTAAAATCGGGCGCTGTGGGGTGCCGCTGCTATCGGGGCTAAAATGTGTAGGTACTGCTATTTATTAAGCATCCAAAAACTTACCTTTGCAACATGATTATCTATAATGTAACTTCTATCATAGAAGAAAATATTCAACAAGAATATTTAGAATATATGCATAACATCCATATGCCAGAAGTACTCTCTACAGGCAAATTTTTGGATGCTAAACTATTTCTCCTTACCGAGCCGCAAAACGAAGGCATTACCTATTGTGCCCAATATTTTGCAAAATCTAAAGAAGATTTAGTGTATTACAGAGCACATTACTCGCCCAAATTACAGGCAGATATCAAACAAAAGTTTGGCAATAGCCTACTTTCTTTCAGAAGCGTTTTAGAACTTACACCAGCTACCCTATGAACTTTATAGAAACACCCATCAAAGATTTATTAGTTATAGAACCTAAAGTTTGGAAAGACGAAAGAGGTTACTTTTTCGAAAGTTTTAACCAGAAAACATTCGCCCAGGCCGGCATTAACTTAGAATTTGTACAAGACAACCAATCTTTTTCCCAAAAAGGCACTTTAAGAGGTTTACATGCTCAAGCCAATCCTTTTGCACAAGGTAAATTGGTAAGGGTTATACAAGGTAAAGTGTTAGATGTAGCGGTAGATATCAGAAAAAACTCGCCAACCTACGGCCAATACCATGCTATAGAGCTAAGTGCCGATAATTTTAAAATGTTTTGGGTACCACCAGGCTTTTTACACGGTTTTGTAACCCTAGAAGACCAAACCATATTTGCTTATAAAGTAACCGGCTTTTACGATAAAGACTCAGAAATTGGTGTCATGTGGAACGATCCAGACTTAAACATCGATTGGAAAATTAAACCCGAAGAAGCCATCTTATCAGAAAAAGACCAACAACTTCAGAATTTCAGAGATTTGAAAGCGTTTTTTGATTAAATAGAGTTGAGAGTGAAAAGAACCTATTGCTTCAACAACATTATATCACTTTTAGTTCATACTTGTCCTCAAAAAATTCATTTAATATATTTTGGTCTGTCTCTTCGATTAAAAATTTCCTTTCTTTTTCTGTCAGTTCACAAACCCCAAAATTTTAATGTAATTTCCGTTCAATGAATAATAGTCAGAAGAGTAGGGCTTGCTTGTCGTCTTAATGTAATACCAAAAGATGCTGGATTCCATTATCTTTTTTATGATTTTCATTTCCGTCTCTGAACTACCAATTACCGCAAGTCCGTTGTAAAAAAGCAAGTCGGCATCAGAATTAATGATGAAATTTGGTGTCCTGTCCGAGTACTTAGGGAAGAACATTTTGTTTTTAATCTTCTCTAGTGATTGCGTTCGACCAAAAGCAAACCAATTTTCATAGTTTCCATTTCCTTTGTCTCTTTCTGCTAAAATCTTTCTTTTGTTTTGCAGATATTTATATGCTTCTGGAAAACTTTCTTTCATTAAATCTTCATCAAGAAGCTTAGGTTTTTCTTGTTGGTCGTAAGGGAAAATCACTTTCTCTTTAAGGTTATTTAGACTAACCTCTCTGCTTAATTTATTAGAGTTTACAATATCTTTACAAATGCCTTTTTCAATCTTGTAAAGATTTCCATTTTGTAGATAGAAATAGTTCTCGTCTTCGTCAACTGGTCTAAAAATATAAATATCATTCTTTAAGGTCGCTATACCGTGTCTCGTTTGATATAATTCACCAAATGGAATTCCTGTTGACTCAATTTTTGATATTGTTTTGTTGTCTTTTAAATTCCAACCTTTTTTAGAGTCAAGAATGTCGTATTTAATTTTCTTAAAAGAGAGTTTATCTGTCAGCTGTTTTGTTTCTGATTCCGTATATGAAATAAATTGCTGTTCCTTATTTTCAATAAAACATATACAAGTATAGGTGTTCTTGGATTTAAAAACTTGTTCAGAGCCAAAGTCTATAATTGAAATAGCAAGTTCTTTTCTTTGAAAATAGTCTCTTAAAGCCCTTCCATTCAAACTTTTGAAAAATGAATTCATAGTGATGAATCCTAGTATGCCATTTTCAGACAAACTCTCAATTGCAATTTGAAAGAATGGAATGTATAAGTCGGAGTTACCCGATTTACAAACCTCCCAATCCTTTAGTTTTTCTTTTGTTTCTGAGTCAAGATTTCTTGCACAAACGTATGGAGGGTTTCCAAGTATGATTGAAAAACCATTGAATTCAGTAATTTTAGTTGTCCAATCAAAATCTAAGGAATCACCTTGAAATAAGTTGAACTGTAATTCTTCAATATCTTCTCCTGATTGCAAAGCCAATAAGGAGAGAAGCAACTTAGTTCGATTAACTGAATACTCTTGAATATCTAACCCGAAAATATTATTTCTAAAAATTTCAGAGTAGGTTTTATCAGTTCTATTTTTTAATTCAATGGATGCATTAAATAAAAATCCACCACAGCCCATTGCGATATCAGATATTTTAATAGAATTATCTATGGCATTGATTTTCTTAAACGCTTCGAAAACGATAAAAGTCCTAATGTTTTGAGGTGTATAAATCGCACCATTTATAATTCTGTCCACAGGAGAGATAACAAATTCAAAAAGCTCAATAAGTTCTTCGAATCCAAATACTTTTGTATCTATATAAATCGCTGATACAAATTCCAGAAGTGATGAGTGTTCCTCCTTATTTTCGCTAACAATTAAGTATGCCTTGATTAATTTATTTTTCTTCGGCTTTAATTTATTGATTTCAAGAAATGCAGAAATAATAAGCCTGTCCACATCTTTTGGAGTTGTAGAATATTGACTTAAATATTTGAATGCGGTTTTCAAAATTTATAAAGATTTATAATATTCATCTAGTTCATTTCTGTATAACGTATAATGAAACGCACTCTCTTTTGCTTTTTCAATTATTGTTTTATGTTGTTGAGAATTCGGGTCATACTTTTTAGCTTCATCAACGAGGAACAAAAATGATATTCGTAGTTGATTTAATTCCCACAATAACTTTACACAAAAATCTCTTTCGTCAAACTTAAAACCAACTTCAACCATCCACTTGCCTAAATCAGTTAGCCACCTGATGCTACCTGATTTAGTTCTATAAATATGTGTATCATATATTGCTAAGGTGGGGTCAACAAATCCTTTATTATTTAGATTAGGTATCTTTTCATCATTTGATGGCCATTTACTTGATTTGATATTATTACAAAATTTGCAAGAATAAACAAGGTTGTCATATTGGCAAAAACCAATGTTTCCACTTTTTGAAAATAGTGATTTAGGAACAAAGTGGTCTACTTCGAAATAAGTATGGCTAAAACCATCATAAGAACCACAATATCCACAGTGCTTATGAAAATCCTCTCTTAAGTCATCCTTATGTTGTGACCAATTATCACCGATTGGATTTTTTGTAGGAAATGGCCTTCTTTTTGGTAATTTAATCCTTACTGTCATTCTTGTTATTCTCTAATAATGATTTAATATACGCCTCAGCATCTAACCTTGCTTTAGTTATTTTATCAAGATTATCTATTGAAATTAGAGTTTCAGGCACCTCCAAAATTGTCGTTTTATCCAAGCTTAGCAATTCTCTTTGAGTGGCTAAAAGCAAATTTTTTCTTCGATTGATAAACCTTCTTTATTCTCTTTATCTATAAGTTCAGAGATTATTTGCTTACGCTTTTCTATATGCCTTTGGTATTGTTCGATACTTTTTGTTATAACATTTATAAAATGTTTTGTTTCAGGATTGTCTTCTCCATTATCATCAGGAAAAACAATTTCTTTATCAAAAATTATTTTAATATCATCAACATCTGGTTCCGCCTGGTCTACCTTATTAGTAAAGATAATATGTGGAAAAAGCGGTTTGTTTTCATAAACGTGTCTTTCAACTTCGTCACCATTAAACGGAACTATATTGCTTTCATTCAAGCGAAAATCAATCATCAATAAATCAATATCTGAATTATAGACTTGATGCATTAACTCCTCCAGTGACATACCTTTTGTAAATTCATAGCCAATTACATCAAATCCAAAATCTCTGAGTTTCCTTCTATATAGTTTTACTTGATTAACATTTTCTTCTATAAAACCTATTTTATATTTCATTTCCATAATTCTATTTATTGATGAGTGAAAAAGAAATTTTTACCGAAAATCCAATAGGGCAATGCAATATTTCAATATTGCCATTATTGTCGTCTACTACTGATTTTACCAAATACATACCTAAACCAGTGCCGATTTCATTTCCAGTTCTATCCTTCTTTGATGTTGTAAAAGGAAGAAATATATCTTCCTTGTTTTCAAATGCTTTATCTAATCCTTTTCCGTTATCACTGAAAATAATTTCAAGACGATTATTTATAATTTCAAATTCGATGACAATATTTCTATCTCCTATTGTTTTTCTTTGTTCGAATGAATCAATAGAGTTGTTTATTAGATTAGAAAATATGGTCGTTAGATCCATTTCAAAAGCTCTAAAGTCATAAGTATGATTGCCAATTTTATTTAAAATGGAAAGATTTATATCTTTTCGCTTGAAAATTCGTTTCCAAGATTCATTTAATTGGTCAAAAAAATGAGCAATATCAAGTTTTGACCTTTTTCGTTTATCCTTTCTTATTGCGGTTAGAGTATAATCAACCCAATGTTTTATTTTCTCTTTATCTTCCTTAAGCAATTGGAATATATCTACCATATCTCGGTAGTCAGAAGAGCTTTTTTTATCAATTGGAATTAATGACAGCGCATATTTTTCCAATTCAACTATTTCAGAAGCATTATTGCTCACTTCTTTAAGTTCGTGTGAAAACGATGAAACTATTAAACCCAAACTTGCAAGAGATCTTACTTGTACTATTTCTTGATTCTCTTCATCTGCTTTTTCTTCAATAATATTTCTTACAGATTCTTTAAAAAATGTTTCAACCCGTTCTTGCTCTTTGTTTTCATCAGGTTCAGGATTCCTTTTTTGTTCTTCAATTATCTTCTTAGCTAGAGCTTCGGCCTGCTTTTGGATTTCTTTCTCTTGTTCTTCCTTCCTTTTTTGTTGATTGAAAAGATATATTGGGTTAAGTATTCTTGAACGATCTACTTCAAATTCGTGAATTATAGCAATAATTATATTTTTGAAAGTATCAAAAGAATCATTTTCCTGAATTCCACCTCTATCTGATTTATCTTCTAGTAAAGGATTGTTTTTTCTTGAAATTGTGATTATTCCTGCAACAGATTCATTATTTACACGCCAATCACCTATTCTTTGTCCAGCACCAGCAGGACTTTTTGCAGCTCTAAAACCTAAACCGAGCCAGTCATTTTTGGGGTCGCCATAAGGTCTAACTCTGAATGAATCACGGTAGATTTTGATGCCTCCAAATCGTTCAAGAGTTTCTCGTCTTTCTTTTACAATAATATCTTTATATGGATATCCTTCCTTCAAAGATTTTACTAGTTTTATATAGTTAAAGGTGAAATTAAAATCGCCAATTTCTTTTAGTAGATTTTTCTTTGATTCATTCAAATCCCAATTTAGGAGCTTACCTACACTTTTTGAGTATTTGAAAGTCTTATTTTCTATTGTGTTTAAATCAAAAGGAAATGAAAGTTGTTCGTATAAATGTTTGTATTTTTTATAAATAACATTTAAGTCCAGTTCATTTCTCTCTATTTCAAATTCTACAGTTAATGACTCTGCATTGTATTTGGCTTTTATTTTATAATCAAAATCATTATAAAATGCTGTATTTACATATCCGTAATCAGATATATTTTGAATATGTTTAAAATATACCTGAAAAGGGATGTTTAATTCTTTTGGCGGAATTAATGCTTCAAGACTTTTGTAAACATTCTCTATTTCATCTATGTACCATTCGTCTTTTAAATTCGATATTTTGAGAATTGTGCCACTTTTGAAATCTATATTGGTTAAGTCTCGAAAATCAAAATTATTTTCAAGTAGTTCTTGTATTTTGGTTTCTATCTGTATTGGAATTTCGGAAATTTCAGCCTCAATTTCAGATATTGATTTTTCCAAATCATCAAATTGGCTCCAATTCATTTGCCAATAAATACCAATGTTGTTTTCTGCATTTTTTGAAAGAGTCCACATCTCTGTATTTAACCCAAGGCGATCTAAAGCAAATCTGCCAATACCTTTTGCCCCTGTTTTGACTCTTCTGTTATCCGATAAGAAGAATTGTTCTTTATTGCCTGTCCCTATTTGCATCCAGTAGTCTTCTACTGTCTTTTTCTCCATACCATCGCCATTATCAATAATATACAGAACAGATTCTTCTTTTACAGGTATGTTCTGAATTTCACCATTTTCATCTTCAATTTGGATTATTGGTATATCAAAAATCACAAGACAATTTTCCGCATCTGCATCATATGAGTTCTTAACAAGTTCTGTTATTGCTCCTTCGGGATTAGAAAAATTTTCCCTACCAAGAAGCTTACCTGCTCTTGCCGAGACTTTAAATGGAATTTTTGTTGCTATGTTTAGTTTTTCTTCCATTTATTCACAGATGAGTTCTCTTGGTGAAACATTTATTAATTCTGCAATTTTTACTATAGTTGGCAGGGTAGGCTGAACATCATTTGTACACCACCTAGAGATAGTAGCTTCGTTTTTCCCAAGTTGTTCGGCAAGCCATTTACTGCTCAGATTCTTCTCAACCAGTACTACCTTGATTCTATTTATTGCTTTTCGGCTCATCTAAATTGCATTTGATGCAAAGATATTGATTTTATGTGAAACTAATTCGATTTTGGGTCGGTGCGTTGGGTCAAAAGCAAATGTGCTGCATTGGGTCGGCTTTGAGCGTTGGGATGCAGCTCTTTTGATTTTGCTGAAGCGTTGGCATTTTGTCTTTTATTTTCTGTTCGTTTATTGTCGGTGGTGTCGTCTTTTAGGATAAGGAATAATGTTTGGCTAGTTTAATTTGTGCCCGTTTTTTCATTTAGACGTTTTTATTGAGCCGTCTGAAACTATTTTTATGGTGTAAATTTTACTTTCGGTATTAATACTTTTCTGTCCGAAAGAAAAGAGAATACTTGAAAAATAGTCTGTTCATAGTCGTTTAAAATGGCTTATAACCAGTAAATATCCGCTAGCATATATTTTTTTGATTAAGTTACAATTTAGTGTTGTGATTTTTAATATTTCCTTCACATAAAAGCATTTATTTCCTGATAATATTGCTTAAAATAGAAAATGACTTTTATTATCATATCTAAAAATTTACACAATAATAGGATATTAAATACCATAAAAAAAAAGGGATTCATCTTAAGATGAAATCCCCTTTAAATAATATGAAGCACCTTTTATTGTATCAAATTATACAACTCATCCAACTTTGGTGATAGTATAATTTCTATCCTTCTGTTTTTACTTCTTGCCTCGGTTGTATTTAAATTCTCTACCGGTTGGAATTCTCCTTTACCTGTAGCGGTTAAGCGGTTAGCATCCACTTTTTGTTCATCAATTAAAAATCTGGTCACCGAAGTAGCTCTCAGCACACTTAAATCCCAGTTATCTTTTATTTGGCCTAAGTTAACTACCCTTTGGTTATCAGTATGTCCTTCCACAGCTATATTAATCTCAGGCTGTGTGTTTAATACTTTTGCAAGTTCTTTTAAGGCTTGTTTACCTCTTTCATCTATCACAATACTTCCACTGCTAAATAAAAGCTTATCCGTTAAAGAAACATAAACTTTACCATTTTTAATTTCAACGGTTAGGCCATTTTCCGCAAAGCCTAAGAGCGCTTTTTGAAGTTTGTTTTTTAAAGCATTAGTAGCTTCATCTCTTTTACGTAGCACTTCTTCAACTTCTTTTAGTCTAGCTTCTCGTTTTTGTAAGTCATCTGCTAGCTTTCTTATCTCTGTAGAGCTATTGGTTCTCAGCTTTGCATAATTATTATTTACATCGTCTAAAGAACTACTTAAACTTGCAATACGTTGGTTTAAATTTGCAGTATCGGCTTTAAGCTTTACAATTTCTTCTTCTAAAGATTGTATTTTAACTTTTGCAGCATCCCAGCCAGCAGCAATAGAATCTTTATCAGCTAATAATTGTTTATACTTCTTAGTAGACATCACCATACAAGAGCTGGTAAACAAAGCAGCTATAATGGCAAATAATAAGATTTTAGATTTCATTTCTTTCATTTTATATAAATATACAAAACTCTTTAAGGCTTACTGTAGTATAGCTTCTTTAATAAATTTATTTAGAGGATAAATAAGCTTCATTCCTTCTAATACCGTATTTATCATATTTTCGCCAGCCATCTCTTCATCAGTAAAAGATCTAGAGCAAATAAAACTTTTAAGCTTTAAAATATGAATGTAAGGATGGTCTTTAGGATAATACTTTGGAGCGTTTTTTAACTGATCTTCTGTACTTAAACCTCCAAAGTATGCTTTAAAAGCTTTAGCTTCTATAATATCTAGAAAATCAGAAGTATTATAATCAATTTCTTGTCTGATAGACTTTAGATGATGAGCTTCTGGCATCCAATAGCCACCAGCTATAAAACTTTTTCCGGGTTCTATATGGATATAATATCCCGGTAAGGTACCGCCTCTACCATCAGAAGATATACTTATTCCTATATTACTTTTATAGGGAGCTTTATTTTTGCTAAATCTTACATCTCTGTAAATTCTTAGCACACATTTTTTGGCTTGTAAATCTTCCGGTATACTAGGATCTATTTTTTTTAAGCCTACTAAAAGCTCTTCAGTAAAATCTAATGCATTTTGCTTGGCCTGCTCATACCTAAGTTTATGAGTGTTAAACCAATCGCGGTTGTTGTTGGCAATTAATTCTTCTAGAAAAGTAAATGTATCCTTACTTATCTTCGTCATAATGTGCTACATATTTTATTTTAGGAGATAACCAATATAAAAGTATCACTCTAGAGTACCTAAAATTTAAAGGTGCCAGTAAAAAACTTGCTGTTAAAATGGTGATGATATAAATCCAAGGGCTTTTATCTTCCTGGGTGATGAGATAGGTAAGAAGGCCAATGCCAACTGCTAAAGCTACGTTAATGGCATAACCTACATACATAGCGGCATAAAAGTAACCTGGTTCTATTTCATAACGCATACCGCAATGAGGGCAATGCTCATGCATTTTCTGAGAAGAAAATCCATACATGGAATTTTGAAACATATCTCCCCTTCTGCAACGCGGACATTTCGCTAAAACAAATGCTTTAATTTCTGGCGTTTTAGCCATAACTAGTTCAAATTAATTCTTTCAGACTTAATATCAATAGTAACGTCTTTTTTTCTGTATTTCTTATACCATAAATAGCCAATACCTAACATAGCTAAATAAGGTGCAGCTAATAAATACATAATACCGCTGTTTAAGCCTTTACCTGTAGAACCTCCGTTATCTAAGTTTGATTCTACCGTGGCTTGACACATAGCACATTGTGCAAATGTTTCTGATGAAATACTTATTAAAATAAATAGTACAATAATTATCCCTACTCTCTTCATGGCTTTATTAAAAATTGTAATATGGAGAAATCATTAAATAAACAATAACACCTGTAACAGTAACATACAACCAAACAGGGAAGCTATATCTAACTAATTTTCTATGCTTCTCTAACTGCATTTGTAAGCCCCTGTAAAAACTCAATAATATTAGCGGTAAAACACCTGCTGCTAAAATGATGTGTGTAATTAAAATAACGTAATAAACGTATCTAACATTGCCTGCCGTTGCAATTTCTGCAACATCCAAATTTCCATCATTGTTAAGATCTCCAAATTTTGTCTCCGGAGCGAAATAATGAAAAATAATATAGGAAACTAGAAATAGCGAGGATAGAAAAAAGGTAAAAATATTTACCCTTTTATGCATCGTGATATTCTTTTGTTTGATAAAATACAGGGAAACCAATAACAGAACGCTACAAGTACCATTGATAATGGCATTTAAAGTAGGTAAGAAATAAACAAAGTCTGGAGTTGCTATGGTTACTGGTATAATCTTACGATTTAAAATAACCACCACTAAAAAGACGAAAATAGACACTCCTGCTACAACTCTGAAAATAAGTTTATCGTTCATATGCGTATTAAAATTCTGCTTTTATTTTCCTTAACTCTTCTGTTATTAAGATTTTCATTTCATCGCCCATTTTCTTTACTTCTGGTGCTGATGTAGCATCATAATAACCTCTTATTCTATGTTCGGCATCTAAGAGAACTAATTTTTCGCTGTGTATAAATCCATCATTTTGCTTATCCTCCAATGCATTTAAAAAGAATTGGTTTTTTGCCAATGGATAAACCACGCTTGTATCAGCACTTAAAAAATCCCATTTACCAGAAACAGCATCATATTGCTTAGCATATTGTGCTAACACACTTTGATTATCAAATTCCGGGTCTACTGATATAGACAAAAATCTAACGATTTTGTTGTCTTTAAATTCCTTATTTAACCATTTTATATTGGTATACATCTGGGGAACTATATCTTTAGAGCGACTGTAGAAAAAATTGACCACAATAAGCTGTTTCTTTATGCTATCAATAAGTACTTTATCGCCATTTTGGTTTGTAGCCTCAAAAGATTTTACAACATGAAAAATAGTATCTGGAATCTTCTTACCACGTTTCTTGGTAAAAGTCTTGGCTACCTCTTTAGGACCAAAAATAGGTAAGGGTTTATATCTATTTTCTCCTTTAGACTGGAGTAAATAATATAAAAATCCCGGTACCGCTAATATGGTTACCAGGATTAATATTTTCGCTAGTGGAAATTTATTACTCATATAGGCATACTATCCTGTATGTAATTACCTTCTGTTAGCATCAAAATGATAAAATAAATGATAAAAACAAAAGAGACCAGAATAGCTACTATTAAAGCATATTTTTCAAACTTTAAGTGCATAAAGAATGCTACTATATAATAAGCTTTAAGTAGTGTTAAAGCAATGTATAAAAAGTTTTTAACACCTGTTGACATTACTGTTTCTGGAATAGCTAAAGCTATAATAAACTCTATCACGGTAATGAATAGTAAAATAAAGAATACTTTCCAGATTTTACCTTTACTCATGCTTACATGCTCTTCTGCATGTTCTGAATGTGTATTTTCTTGAGACATGGGATACAAATATTAAAAATTAAACTAAATAGAAGAAGGTAAATACGAATACCCAAACTAAATCAACAAAGTGCCAGTATAAACCAACTTTTTCTATCATTAAGTAATGACCTCTTCTTTCGAATACGCCAGCCATCGTCATAAATAATATGATGATGTTAATGACTACACCAGAAAATACGTGGAAACCATGGAAACCTGTGATGGTAAAGAACAAGTTAGAAAACTGTTGTGCACTTACACCATCGGCCCCTAGAGACTTTACTGTTTCTGCATCAGGAATAGTTCCCCACCAAAAACCTTCGTGGTGTAAATGTGTCCACTCTAAAGCCTGACAGCCTAAGAACATAAAACCACCTACTATGGTAGCTACCATCCACCAGATTACTTCTTTCTTAGCTTTTCTGTGACCTGCTTCAACGGCTAATACCATTGTTACAGAACTCATAATTAAAATAAAAGTCATGATACCAACAAATACCAATGGATAGCCATGATCTGCTATACCAGGTATGGATTGGAACACGATATCTGGGTCTGGCCAGGTTAATTTACTAAAACGTTGTGCTCCGTAATAAATCAAAAATGCAGAAAATGTAAATGCATCTGATAAAAGGAAAAACCACATCATCAATTTTCCGTACTCTACAGAAAATGGAGATCTTCCTCCGCTCCAGGGAGTAGTTTTAACTTCGTCTAATTTTGCTACTGTATTCATCAAAAATTATTGCTTGTAAATTCTTCGTAAAAATTCTACTGGTTCAAAAGTAAGAAAACGTATAAATAAATCCATAGAATATCTACAAAATGCCAAAAAATAGATGCGATTTCCATCCTAAATAAATTAATGACATTTGGTAGCTTCCTATAACTGCTAATTAGCGCTGTAATTATAATAATTAGCCCCGCCAAGATATGAATAATATGTAAAAAAGTAAATGCGTAAACAAAGCTTATGGTTGCATTAGAATTTATAAAAAACACGCCCAGATTTGTCCATACAGACCATCCATAAACTTGCATAACAATAAAAACAATACCTAACAATAAGGTTAGCCATAAACCCAAACGCTGGTTGCCAAACTTTAACCGTTTGGTTTGAAGATAAGCCCAGTGCATACTTGCACTACTGAGTACGATGACAATAGTACTGTAAATAAAAGCCTGTGGTAAGGCCACATTAAGTGTTTTGCCTACTCCATCACCAGAATAAACAATAAAACCACTTGTTAAACCTGCAAAAAATATGATAGATGATATCATAAACAGCCACATGATAAACTTCTTAGGCTGCAGGTTATACCTGTCTACTTCTTTGTTTAAATTTTGCATCTATGTAAGATTAAATAATAAAACTAATTGAACAATTGGTAAATAAATAAAACTAGCAAACATTAATTTTTGTGCTGATTTTACTTCTAAATCCATATACAATTTAAAAGCATAGTACATAAAAAGAATGCCAGCTATTAGAGAAACTCCTGCTATGGTATAACCACCAAAACCATAAATAGTTGGCAATAAACTTACCGGGATTAAAATAAAGGTAGACAGTAATGTTATTCCAGCACTTATTTTATCTCGTTTTGTAGTTGGTAATAATCTAAAACCTGCCTTTTTATAATCATCATCTAAAACCCAAGCTATGGCCCAGAAATGAGGGAACTGCCAAACAAATTGTATTGCAAATAATATTAAAGCGATATGGTCTATTTTACCATGGGCAGCTACATATCCAATTAATGGAGGTAAAGCACCAGGAATAGCGCCTACAAAAACGGCAATAGGACTCTTTCTTTTTAAAGGAGTGTATATAAATGCGTAAAAAAGAATGGAAAAAACTGATAGTAAACCTGTAGTTAAATTTAAACTTCCTAAAAGGTAAGTTCCAAATATCCCCATCATGATACTTAGTACTAGAGCCTGCCCATTAGTCATTCTTCCAGACGGAAGCGGCCTATCTGCTGTTCTAGTCATCAATTTATCTAAATCCTTCTCAATAATCTCGTTAAAACCATTAGCAGCTGAAGTAACTAAAAAGCCTCCAATAACAAGTTTAATCCAGTTTATCCAATGGATAGCTTCTCTGCTCTCATCTGCGATTAAAAAGAGATTGAAGCAGAAAATACCACTAAAAGTGTAAGCCTTAATTTAACCAGATTCTTAAAATCCTTCATATCACTTATCTTGTTTGTTTTGGCTAAACGCTGGCTTTAGCAAGAGTAAAAGATAAAACTGTGCTCCAAACATGAGGGTTGCAAATAAAATATGTAATGACTGTGAAAAAGGAGGCATTGCAAATTTATCTAAAATTAAACCACTCAATATTTGTATTCCTATTAAAATAATCATGTAAGTACCATAAGTAAAGTACTTCGTGTTCCTATAATTTCTATATAAAAGATAAAAAATCACGCAATTCACTAAAACTACAGCCAGAGCTAAATCTTTATGGTAAGTGTAAACTCTACCAACTTCCCATAACCACTCTGTTCTATGTAAATCTGGGAACTTATCTAAAACAGCGTCTATTTCTTCTCTTACCTCTGTTCCTAAGGTTATTTGTATCACTGATAAAACCAGAGCTAAAAGCGTAAGTGCATACACAAATATTGAAGACTTAGTTTCATTTTGAGTTGCCCCTAATGCTTTTGCAGCATGATAGGTATAAATAGATATAGCAATAATTAATACTGCCAAGAGCATGTGTAAAGTTATAATCCAAGCTACAAGATTAGTAGAAACAACTATAGAACCTAACCAAGCTTGAAAAACAACTAATACAACATTTAACAAACTCAGCACAAATATTCTCTTAGCTGATTTTAAATAAACCCTAGAATAAACTAAACAAAGTAGTAGGAATAAACCCGTAAGGGCTCCAATTAACCTGTTAACATATTCTGTGTAAGTTTTAGCTGCATTAAATTCCTCGGGAAGCTTGATAGCTTCATCATGACGGATTTTATAAGCTAAATCTGAATATCCTGCTTGATCTAGCATTTTAGCAAAACGTTCATTCTTTTTTAAACGTTGTGCAACATACTTTTCTTTATAGTCTGCCGGAAGTTGAGATACATCCGTTGGAGGTATATATTGGTCAAAGCACTTTGGCCAATCAGGGCAACCCATACCAGAACCAGTGCTTCTTACTACTCCTCCCGCCAAAATCAATAAAAAGAGAGATATTATCGTAATTAAATTAACCCTAATAAATCTACTTTCACCCTTAAGCATCATGATTCTTTATATAAACATGGGGTATCGGTAAGATTATACTTACAAGATACCCCATGCTGTTAAGTCTATAAGAAATTATTTAACTTCTTCTGTGTTGTTTACATTTTTAGCATTCCACTCTTCTTGTATTCTCTCTGCTTCTTCATTACCTTCAAAATCATGAGGCATGTTAGAACTCATTGTTTCAGAAAGAGGAGTTGTTTGTGGAATAAAGTCTGTACTATGACCAGGTTTGCTATAGTCATACGGCCAACGGTAAATCGTAGGAATCTCTCCAGGCCAGTTACCATGTATACGCTCTACCGGAGTAGTCCATTCTAAAGTTGTAGACTCCCAAGGGTTTTGAGTAGATTTCTCTCCAAAGAAAATAGAATAGAAGAAATTCCATAAGAAAGCTACCTGAGCCACGGCTCCTAAAATAGCAGACCATGTTACAAATACGTTAACAGATAACCACTCGTTCATCGACTCAAACTCTGTAAAAGAGTAATATCTACGAGGAACACCATCTAGACCCATAAAGTGCATTGGGAAGAATACCAAGTAAGCAGAAATAAAAGTTAACCAGAAATGTAGGTAACCTAATTTAGCATTCATTAATCTTCCGAACATTTTAGGGAACCAGTGATAAATACCAGATAACATACCGAATATAGCTGCAGAACCCATTACCAAGTGGAAGTGAGCAACAACAAAATAAGTATCGTGTAGGTTGATATCTAAAGCAGCATTACCTAAGAATATACCTGTTAAACCTCCAGAAATAAAGAAAGAAACTAAGCCTATAGCAAATAACATTGCTGGAGTAAACCTGATGTTACCTTTCCACAAGGTGGCAAGGTAGTTGAATGTTTTTACTGCTGATGGAACCGCAATGATTAGGGTTGTAATCATAAATACTCCTCCAAGGAATGGATTCATACCTGTTACAAACATGTGGTGACCCCAAACGATGAATGATAAAACCGTAATACCAATTAAAGAGTAAACCATTGCATGGTAACCAAAAATAGGCTTACGAGCATTTGTAGCGATAACTTCTGAAGTGATACCCAAAGCAGGCATTAATACGATATAAACTTCTGGGTGACCTAAGAACCAGAATAAGTGCTGCCATAGGATTGGGCTACCACCTTCATTAGGTAAAGCTTGTCCGGCAACATAGATATCTGATAAGTAGAAAGACGTTCCAAAACTTCTATCAAAGATTAATAATACAACCGCAGCAACTAATACTGGGAATGATAATAAGCCCACAATAGCAGTTAAGAAGAAAGACCAGATTGTTAATGGCATTTTCCAAAGGTCCATACCTTTTGTACGCATGTTCAATACCGTAGAAATGTAATTGATACCTCCAATTAAAGAAGAGGCAACAAACAATGTCATAGATACTAACCACAAAGTCATTCCTAAACCAGAACCAGGCATTGATTTAGCAACAGCAGATAAAGGAGGATAAATAGTCCACCCAGCACCAGCAGGTCCAGATTCTATAAAGAAAGTTGATAGCATAATCACACTAGCAGTAAAGAAAAACCAGTATGAAAGCATATTCATGAACGGAGATGCCATATCTCTCGCTCCTAACTGTAGAGGAATTAATAAATTTGAGAAAGTTCCACTTAAACCAGCGGTTAATACAAAGAATACCATGATGGTACCATGTATAGTAACTAAGGATAAGTAAAAATTCGGGTCTAATCTACCCTCAGGAGCAAATTTACCCAATAAAACTTCAAATAAAGGGAAGCTCTGATCTGGGTAAGCCAATTGAATCCTAAATAGAATAGATAAAATCATAGCAATAACACCCATCACTATACCAGTGATAAGAAATTGCTTTGCAATCATCTTATGATCTTGGCTAAATACGTATTTAGTCAAGAAAGTCTCATGATGATGAGCATGATCATGGTGCTCATCGTGATGTGTTGCAGTTGGGTTATGAATAGCAGCTGTTGCCATATCTCCTTTTATTATAATTAGTTATTTAACGCAATTTGATTATTAACAGAGTTTTGTTTGCTTAAAGCTAACTGATACTCTTTCTTCATTTCCTCGGTAACAATTGGTTTTTGCTCTTTCAACCACTCTTGATACTCTTTTTCAGAAACAACTCTTACCAAAAACTTCATGTTGTAATGAGAACCTCCACAAATTTTAGCGCAGTACAACTGATAATTGAATTCAGGATTGTTAGTTTTCTCTTGCATTTCTGCAGTCGTAACTTTAGGAGTGAACTGGAAGAAAGTTGGCATTCCTGGAACAGCATTCATCTGAACTCTGAAGTGAGGCATATAAAAACTGTGTAATACGTCTTGAGAACCAATGGTAAATCTTACTGATTTATTAACTGGAAGTACTATCTCGGTCACTTTTAAGTCGTCATTATTTCTCTTATCAGACAAATCTAGACCTAAATTGTTTAGACCATTTAAACTTCCAATAAGTTTATAATTTTTTCTACCGTTGACGTTATCTTTTCCAGCGTATCTAACATCCCAAGCAAATTGGTGAGCAGTTACATCAATTTGTATTGCGCTAGCCATTTGGTCTTTAGGGATATTGGTAATACCTCTCCAGATGAAGAATCCCATTAAAACTAAAACTGTTAAAGCAATAGCAGGAATAATCGTCCAGTATTTCTCTAAAGTATTATTATGAGGGTAATAGTAAGCAGTACGTTTTTGACTATGTTTGTACTTGTAAGCAAATAAGAATAAGATAATATGTGTTACCACAAACACAAATGTTGTAATGATAAGCGTAACATTAAACATACTATCAATAGCTACTCCATGTTCTGATGCAGATTCTGGCAAGATTAAATTACCATGTACCGTATAAGACCAGTAAGAACCATATAAACCAAGAACTAAAGTTGCAGCAAACATAACGCCGTTAAACTTATCCCAAGCGATACCACTTTTCTTACCTTGAATTTTACGAGTTAATTCATAAACCTGTAAAACCTTACCAATAATACCAATAAACACACATGCTAGTAAGAATAATAGAATGTAGTAAGAAACAGTCTTACCTAAACCTTCATTCTTAGCCGCTTCTTCTGTAGCCTGAGCCATAACCTGTCCTAGGGATAAACTTCCTAGGGCTAGTGCTGTAAACAAGCTTTTTAAATTAAAATACTTTTTCAAGTTCATATCTCTAAGTATCTATAAATATTAAATGTGATGATGTACACTTTCCTGTAAGAAAGGATGATTTTTAGGTGCTAAAGCAGCTTTGCTTAAGGCATTTAACATAAAGAAAGCAAATAAGCCAACAAATCCTAAAAATGTACCTACTTCTATGATTCCAAACCCTCTGTGTGACTCTACGGTACCAGGCATAATCATCATGTAGTAATCTAACCAGTGTCCACAGATGATAACGATACAAACAAACAATAACATATTTGTTTTACGTTTCGCGTCTCTAGTCATTAAGATCAATAATGGAGCAACGAAGTTCACTACTATATTAACCCAAAACCATGGTAAATATTCAGGCTCGAATCTTTTATAGAAATACACAGTTTCTTCCGGAATGTTTGCGTAATAAATTAATAAAAACTGTGCAAACCATACATAGGTCCAGAAAATAGAGAAAGCAAAAACGAACTTTCCTAAATCGTGTAAATGATTCTCGTTAATCCATCCTAAGTAACCTGCTCTTTTCAATAAAATCACTGTTATAGCTATTGATGCTAGACCAGTTACCCACATAGCTGCAAAGTTATACCAACCAAACATGGTAGAGAACCAGTGTGCTTCTAAAGACATGATAACATCAAAAGACCATATAGGTGTAGTAAAACCAAATATCACTAAAAATATAGCAGAGTATTTAATGCTTTTCTTGTAACTATTTAATCCACCTTCTAAATCCTCATTATTAGATAATTTAGGTAGAAGGAAAGCAAAGATGCAGTATAGAGCTAAAAAGAACACCAATCTTGTTAAAAAGAAAGGAACGTTTAAGTAACTAGCTTTACCAGCAATAAGCGCATCATAGTTTGGAGATGTTGGATCTGTTATTCCTTCATGGTTCCAATGATGGTATAGGTTATGGCTTAATAAACCAGAAGCTACTACGATTATTAAAATAATACTAGCAATAGGTAAAACCTTAGCAAATGCCTGAGGTATTCTAATTAAACCAGCAGACCAACCGGCTTGAGCTACGAATTGTACGGCTATAAAAAACAATCCAGCAGCACAAATACAAGTAAAGTAATAACTCATTAATAACAGATTAGCAAAAGTGCGCTCTGCGTGTCCAGTTAAGAAACCAAAAGCTATAGCAGCAATACCAATAACAATGGCTATTAAACTGTAAGTTTTGGCTTTTCCAGAGAATTCATACTGCTCTGAAAAATTGTATGTATGATTATGAGCTCCCATTTTATATCTTAATCAATTATTGTATTTTTTGTAATTCACGAACATACATTACTACTTGCCATCTTTCTTCAGGAGAAAGTTGAGAAGCGTAAGATCCCATTAGGTTTATACCATACTGTATAGTGTGGTAAATTTTGCCATCGGTTAAATCTTTCATAGCGCCACCTCTTGATGAAACACCAGTTGAATATGATGGAGGTGCAGGATATTTACCTAATTCTACAATAGAACCATTTCCTTTACCTTGAGTACCATGACAAGGACCACACATAGCAACGTATAATTGCTTTCCTTCTTCCAGATTTTTCTGAGTTACAGCAAGTGGATTTACGATGCCAACACTTGAAGCATCATAACCTTCTCTTGTATCTGGATAGTTGAAACGAGCATAGCCTACAGGGTTTGTACCACTTGGTGGTACCTGTGCGGTTTTACCATCTGCAAAATTTGGGTTTTTCTGATCCGGATTGTAAGCTATTGCGTCATACATATTCGGAGCATACTCTAAACCTGGTTTACTCTTATCTTTACAAGAGCTCATCACGGTTATAGCGGTAATGGCTAAGAAAGCCAAACCTAATATACTGGTCTTATTCATAACTTACATATCTCCTTTCATTGTGCTTAATTTCTACAGCACCAGCATCTTTTAAAAGAGAATTAATTTTATCATGATCAGCATTTTCATTAGCATCAACTGCAATGATAAAACGATCGTCTGTTGCTCTTAAATCCATTACTCTTGGCGCTCTTCCTGGGAACAAGTGTGTTCTAAAGAAGAAAGCTATACCCATTCCGTAAGCACAAAACAATACGGTTAACTCAAACATGATTGGAATAAAATCTGGGAAAGCAAACGCTGGTTTACCACCAACATTCATAGGCCAGTCATGTACCATCATATAATAAATCATAGAGAAACCTGTAAAAGTTCCAGTGATACCGCAAATAAATGCTACGATTGGTAATCTGCTTCTTTTAACACCAAGTTTGTCTTCTATACCATGTATAGGCATTGGTGTATAAGCATCATAAATGCTAATATTATTTTCTTTTAGCTTGTCGATCCCATGCATCATGTCATCCGGATCTTCAAAATGTCCTAAAATATACTTGATATTGCTCATTGTTAAATTTTTGCGTAATCTGCCTGATCTACACTATCAAACTTGGTTAAAGACTCTTTGTAATACTCAGCTTCCTCTGGTTTAATAACTCCAGATTCTAATAGTTTCTTCTTGCTTTGCTCTGAAGAAGTTTTCACCAATAATTTTACCTCTGCCATAGCAACTGATGGTAATACTCTGATGAATAATAGGAATAAGGTAAAGAACAAACCAATAGAGCCAACAAATATGGAAATATCTACCCAAGTAGGATAAAACATAGCCCAACTTGATGGAATGTAATCTCTGTGTAGTGAGGTAACGATAATTACAAAACGCTCAAACCACATACCGATATTAACAATGATAGATAATACCCAAGAAATAGGAATACTTGTTCTAATCTTTTTAAACCAGAATAACTGAGGAGTGATTACGTTACAAGTCATCATACACCAGTAAGCCCACCAATAAGGACCAGAAATCCTATTTAAGAATGCATATTGCTCATACTCTACACCCGAATACCAAGCGATAAATAATTCTGTTAAATAAGCAACACCTACTATAGAACCCGTTAATACAATGATTTTATTCATTGATTCTATATGGAACATGGTGATGTAATTTTCAAGACCTAATACTTTACGAGCAATTAACAATAAGGTTTGTACCATAGCAAAACCAGAGAAAATAGCTCCTGCAACGAAATAAGGAGGGAAAATGGTTGTATGCCATCCAGGAATTACCGAAGTAGCAAAGTCCATAGATACAATGGTGTGTACTGATAATACAAGTGGAGTTGAAACACCTGCAAGAATTAGAGACACTGCCTCAAAACGTTGCCATGTTTTTACTGAACCTGTCCAACCGAAAGAAAGTACAGAATAAATTCTTCTTTTCAAACCTGTTGCTCTGTCTCTGATGGTTGCGATATCAGGTAAAAGACCTGTATACCAGAACAAAAGAGAAACCGAGAAATAAGTAGAGATTGCAAAAACGTCCCAAACTAATGGTGAGTTAAAGTTCACCCATAATGAGCCGAATTGGTTTGGCAATGGTAAAGGCCAGTAGGCTAACCAAGGACGTCCCATGTGAGATACTACATAAGTAGCAGCACATATTACGGCGAAAATTGTCATCGCTTCCGCAGAACGGTTGATGGAGTTACGCCAGTTTTGACGGAATAGTAAAAGTACTGCCGAAATAAGTGTTCCAGCGTGACCAATACCTACCCACCAAACGAAACCAGTGATATCCCAAGCCCAACCAACGGTCTTGTTTAATCCCCAAGTTCCAATTCCGTAATAGAAAGTATAACTTACAGCCCCTACCCATAGTAAAGCGCCTAAAGCTGATACTATAAAGCCTATCCACCAGGCTTTATTAGGTTTATTTTCTACAGGCCAAAGAACTTCATTCGTAATTCTTGCATACGTAATGTCCTTTCCTGTAATTAACGGTTCTCTTAATATTGATTCGTTATGAGATGCCATATCTTGATGCTATTATTTTAAATATTAAGCTTCCTGTAATCCAGTGTTAGTAATTTTTGTCATGTAACCTATTCCAGGTTGAACGTTAAGTTCTTCTAAAACATAATAAGTTCTTTCGTTCTTTAATGCTTTAGATACTTCTGAATTAGGGTCGTTTGCGTCTCCAAATATAATCGCGTTGGTAGGGCATGTTTGCTGACAAGCAACTTTGATGTCTCCATCTTTAATTTCTCTTTTAGCAATTTTAGCCTCTAATTTACCAGCTTGAATACGTTGGATACACATTGAACATTTCTCCATAACACCACGGAAACGTGTAGTTACATCAGGGTTTAACACTAATTGTGTAAACTCATTGTTTAGATAGTTATCAAAACGAGAATCATTCCAGTAGTTAAACCAGTTGAAACGACGTACTTTATAAGGACAGTTGTTTGCACAATAACGTGTTCCTACACAACGGTTATAAGCCATATGGTTTAAACCTTCTGATGAGTGAACAGTTGCTAATACAGGACAAACAGTTTCGCAAGGTGCATGCTCACAGTGTTGACAAAGCATTGGTTGATGAACGACAGAAACGTTCTCCATTGCACCTTCTATAGCCTCAATCTCTTTCTCCTCTGTAACTTTTTTACCTTCTTCGTTGAAAGTGTAATAACGGTCTATTCTTAACCAGTGCATCTCACGACGACGACGAACCTCATCTTTACCTACAACCGGAACGTTATTTTCTACGTTACAAGCTACGATACAAGCACCGCAACCAGTACAAGCATTTAAGTCGATAGCCATTACCCAGTTGTGACCTGGCTGATCATACTTATTCCATAAATCGTAAGTTTTATGTTTTGCACCATGATTACCACTACCATGAGTAGCGTCATGTTTATACTCAGCAAAAGTTGCTTCTCTAATCACATTTCTACCCTCAAAAGAGTGGTGAGTTTGTGTTTGAGCTAATTCTTCAAAACCACCAGTTTTAGTGATGCTTACAGAATTTACTCCCTGTAAAGTACCATTAATATAGCTTAAGAAAGGATAAGCATTTTTACCTACCGCATCTCCTACTTTACCAGCTTTTACTCTACCATAACCTAAAGCAACAGAAACTGTACCTTGAGCTTGTCCTGGTTGGTATAAAACAGGTAAATCAATAGCGTAATCTCCGCCTTTAAGCGTTACAATATCAAATTGATTGATACCTAAAGACTCTGCATATTTAGGGTTAAGAGCAGCATAGTTATCCCAAGTTACTTTAGAAACCGGATCTGGTAACTCTTGTAATAATGGGTTGTTAGCTTGTACACCACTACCAATTGCAACTGATTCATAAACTTGCAACTCAACATCTTTAGCAATTGCTTTTGATGCTTGAGCAATAGAAGCTGCAGCAGCATTAACATTTCCTGCGAAAGTATAAGCTCCTGCTGGTTTAGCAGCTAACTGTACAGAACCTGTTTGTAAAACATCATTCCAAGTTTTACCAGAAGCAACTAAAGCTGTTTTAGCCCAGTTATTCTGTACATAAGTATAATACTCTTGAACAGGATTATTAGACCAAACTAACAAGCTTTCTTCTGCCTGACGAGTGTTGTATATTGGGTTGATAGTAGGTTGAACTAAAGTATAGTATCCTTCTACTGGATTTGCATCACCCCAAGATTCTAAATAGTTATGGTTAGTAGCAACTACACTACATAAAGCAGCAGTTTCATCTTGTCTATCAGCAAAAGAAACTTTTAAAGCAACTTTGCTTAAAGCGTTAGCTAAATCTGCTGATTTTGGATAAGTAAAAATTGGATTACTCTCTAAGAAGAAAACAGCACCTACTTTACCTGCACTCATATCTGCAACTAAAGTATTGAAGTCTGTATCTATACCAGTGTATTGGTATGATGGATTATCTAAATCTATAGTAGTACCATAAGCACCTAAGAAAGTGTTAATAGCGTTTACTACAGTTTGTGTTGCGATATCATTAGAACCAGAAACCACCAAAGCAGCTCCTTTAGCATTTAGTAATTCTTTAGCAGCTAGTTTTATTGCGCTTGCAGCACCAGCATTACTTAAAGTAGCGCCTTGTACCGCAGCACCAGTTAAAGCAGCATATAAACTTAAAACTGCAGCTCCTTCTTCTGAAACTTTAATAGCGATACGTGAATCTGCGTTAGTACCAGTTGTACTCATACCAGACTCAAACTGAATGTGTCTAGACATTCTCTTAGCTTCTAGTGATTTGATATCACGATTGCTAGCATATTGCTTAGAGAATTGTGTTGGAGAAATCCAAGTACCTAAGAAATCAGCTCCGAAACTTACAATAACCTGAGCTTTTTCAAAATGATACTGAGGCAAAACAGCTTTTCCGAAACTAGCTTCATTTGCTTTGATGATACCAGTATAAGAAACTGGATCAACAGTTACATGCTTTGTAGCTGGATATTGAGTGATAAAGTCTGCTATTACTGCTTTTGCAGAAGGACTGTTAACTGTTGAGCTTACAATAGCGATTGCTTTTCCTGAAGCCTGAACTTTATTTAACTCTCCTTTTACAAAACTATCTACATCAGCCCAAGAAGCTTCTGAACCAGATAATAAAGGACCTTTTAGTTTAGAAACGTCATAAAGATCTAAAACAGAAGCTTGCGCTTGTGCATCTAAACCTCCGCCATTGATAGGGCAAGAAGGATTAGGCTCTATTTTAATAGGACGACCTTCACGTGTTTTAACCAATATACCAGCACCTTTATAACTTGATGCATAATAATTAGGAATTCCAAGGGTTACTTCCTCTGGCTTGATGAGGTAAGGGACTGCTTTACGAACTGGAGCTTCGCTACATGCTGCTAAAGTAACAGCACCTAAACCAAAGCCCATTGCTTTTAAGAAATCCCTACGCGGAGTAGCCGCTGCTAATCCGGTACCTTCTAATACTTCTTCTATAGGAAGCGGTTCAGAAAACTCGTTTTTATTGTTTTCTACGAATTCTGGAGTTTTTTGCAGCTCCTCTAAACCTTTCCAATATTTCTTTGTGCTTTCCATTTAAGCTATATAAGACTGTATTGTTTATGCTAATTATTTAATATTAATAGTGACACTTACCGCACTCTAAACCACCTAGAACTGCTGCAGTAACTTTCTCGCCTTTCTTGATTTGATCATGAGCAGCAATTACCTTATCATAGTAAGCGTTTCCTTCATGTTTAACCTCAGTTTCTTTATGACAGTTAATACACCATTTCATGGTTAAAGGAGAATACTGATAAACTTCTTCCATGGTCTCTATTGGACCGTGACATTTCTGACAATCAATGCCAGCAACCTTCACGTGTTGAGAGTGGTTAAAGTAAGCTAAATCTGGAAGGTTATGAATTCTAACCCACTCTATAGGACGAGGATTATCTCCATAAGCCTGAGTTTCTGGATTATAATCCAAAGCGGTATAAATTTTCTTAATTTCTGGTGAAATTTCTCCATCATACTTTTCAGTAGCTTGTACGTATTTGTGGCAATTCATACAAACGTTAAGTGATGGAATGGTAGCATTTTTAGACTTCCAAGCTCCAGAGTGGCAATACTGACAATCAATTTGATTTGTACCAGCATGTAACTGGTGAGAGAATTTAATTGGCTGTACTGGTTGGTAACCTGTATGAACACCTGTGTTCCACATTTCTACCGTACCAAAAGAAGCTAATAAAATTACGAAGCCTAAAACCACAAAGAAAACTAGTTTCTTGTTTTTAGCCATTCTCTTTAAACCAGCAAACTTATCTTTTGCCTCTTCTTCAACTTCGTCTTCTTCTGCTAAAATAGCCTCGCCTTTATTTAATAAAAGACGCTCTAAAGTTGAAATTACACGGTTAAGCACTAAAATAACTAAGAATGCAATTAAGATGACAGCAACTAATCCGATAATCATAAAGTTGCTCACACCAGTGTCAGCACTTTCTGCACCAGCAGCAGCACCACCTGTAGCGGCAGCTTCTGGTTTTTTATCTCCCTCAACTTGAATGTAAGCTAAGATGTTTCTAACGTCATCGTCAGAAAACTGAGGGAATGGAGTCATTGCTGCTTTATTGTACTCTTCGTAAATTTTAACAGCTCTTTCGTCTCCTGAAGCCACCATGGCCGGAGCGTTTTTGATCCACTTAATTAAATAGGCTTCATCGTTGTACTTTTGGTTTACACCTGCTAAAGCCGGACCAAGTACACGCTTGTTCATAGCGTGACAAGAAGTACAGTTAGCTTTGTAGAGTGCTTCACCAGCCACAGGATCACCATTTACAGCTGCTCCACCTGCCGCAGGCGCTGCTGCACCAGCTGCTTGTGTAGAATCTGCAGGAGTTCCTTGCCCAGACACCATACCCGAAGTACCTAAAGTGATAGCCGTAACTATCATAAGGGATCTTACCAATCTTCTAAAATCAGATGAGAAGTTTCTCATATTGAGTTTGTTATACTAAAATTTAAATGTTTCCTGATTGAAAATGCGACTAAACTGTGTGTTACACCTCATTTTCGAATCACAAAAGTAAAATTAAAAACCTTTTGGCTGACAATTTGATGACTGATTTTAACAATTTAAAATCATTCTAAACAAGATTAAAAATTGGCCTTATTATCATTAAAAACGCAATTTTTTATTTTAGGTTGATAATCGTCACATTTTTTCATCCTAAAAATTCTTGTGTATATAATTTATTGTTTTAAAAGCCATGCAAAAATTAAAGGTGCAACAATGGTTGCATCAGATTCTACAATGAATTTAGGTGTATCTATATCTAATTTACCCCAAGTAATTTTTTCGTTTGGAACAGCACCAGAATAAGAACCGTAAGAAGTTGTAGAGTCTGATATTTGACAGAAATAACTCCAAAAAGGAATATTTTCCATTTCCATATCTTGATAAAGCATGGGTACTACACAAATAGGAAAATCACCCGCAATACCGCCACCAATTTGGAAGAAGCCTATGCCTTTACCTTCTGAGTTTTTCACATACCAATCTGCCAACCAAGCCATATACTCGATACCGCTTTTCATGGTTGTAGGCTTCATTTCTCCTTTAATTACATAAGAAGCGAAAATATTACCCATGGTAGAGTCTTCCCATCCTGGTACAACGATAGGTAAATTCTTCTCGGCAGCAGCCAACATCCAAGAGTTTTTAGGGTCTATCTCATAATATTCCTCTAAATCTCCGCTCAATAACATTCTGTACATAAATTCATGAGGGAAATAACGCTCTCCGGCATCATCGGCATCTTTCCAGATTTTATGGATATGCTTTTGTAGTCTTCTGAAAGCTTCCTCCTCAGGGATACAAGTATCCGTAACACGGTTGTAATGATTTTCAAGTAAATCCCACTCGTCTTGAGGGCTTAAATCACGGTAATGAGGAACTCTTTTATAATGAGAATGTGCCACCAAGTTCATAATATCCTCTTCCAGATTAGCTCCGGTACAAGAAATAATAGAAACTTTATCTTGACGAATCATCTCTGCTAAAGAAATTCCAAGCTCTGCAGTACTCATAGCACCAGCAAGGGTAATCATCATCTTTCCTCCCTCATCTAAATGGGTTTCATAACCCTTTGCGGCATCCATTAAAGCTGCAGCGTTAAAATGGAGGTAATTTCTTTCTATAAATTGTGATATAGGTCCTCTTTGTACGCTCATATTAATAAAAATTTTGTCCAAAAATACGATTTTGATTCAGAATTGAGAGATTTACAGATTTATACTTCTTAATTCTAATTTATTTTTAATGTTTTACATGATTTTATAAGAACCTATACTTTAAGAATATGAACTTTTAAGCGATTGCTCTATAACTAACGTATCTAAAAAAAGAAGAAAATATTTAAATTTTCATTCATATTAACATGAGCCTTTCCTCCTAAATCATAAATTTTCTTCAAAAATTGTTAATCCCTTAAGATTTTTTATTTTTGAAGACTTAGAGCATATTTGCAACCAGCATACCGTGAATAAACAAAAAGTTTTAATTACAGGAGCAAGCAGGGGTTTAGGTTTAGCCATAGCTCAAGCATTAAATAAAGACTACTGTCTTATTTTACACGCTTCTAAAGCAAATCACATACAACACTTAAAAGAAGGTAATTACATTATTGAGGCTGATTTTTCTAAACCCGAAGAAGTAACTGCTTTTTGTAAAACCTTAAAAGCAGAACATGGAGATGACCTGTATGCAGTCATCAATAATGCTGGGATTACTTTAGATAAGCCTTTACTTTATCAGCCAGAAAAAGACATAGATAAACTGATACAAGTAAACCTAAAAGCGCCTATACAAATTGCCAAAACAGCTTTAAAAATATTTGGTATACAGCAAAAAGGCGTTATCATTAACATGAGTTCTTGCGTTGCCGAAACTGGAAATGCGTTTCAAGCCGTGTATACGGCTACTAAAGCAGGACTTATTGCTTTTTCAAAATCATTAGCCAAAGAAGTAGGCGTTATTTATGAAAAACATGAAATTAGGATTTTAAGCATCTCTCCTGGATTTATTGAAACAGATATGACAGCTGCTATCCCACAGACAGAGCAAGACAAATATTTAAGTCATATCCCACTTAGAAGATTTGGAAAAGCAGAAGATATTGCAGAAACTGTAGCTTTTCTTTTATCCGCGAAAGCGGCTTATATAAACGGTAGTAATATCAATATCAACGGAGGTATTTTTTAGATGTTAGAAAATTTAGTAGGTACAAAACCAGAGAATATGCTATTACACGGGCCTAGCAAATTATTGGTTCATGAATACCATTGGCATAGCCCTAAAACAGGTATAGTTGCAAGCTATACACCAAACGCTGCGGATGTTAAAGACCATTTTGGCGTTTTTAGAGGAGTAGACCAAATAGAAGCTTTTGCACAAGCTACTACTGGTTCTTGTGCCGCTTTTTTAAGCTATGTTAAAAGAAATGAGGAGCAGGGTATCAGTAAAGACGAATTTATACCAACATTTATAAGTATTGGTGGGGTTAACTTTCATTCGTATTTGCTAGAAGGAGAAACTTTTATCAGTATAGGGAAAATTATCTTTTATAAATTTAGGCAAATGGTGGTTGATGGGCGTATTTATAAAATACCCAGAGGCATAGACTTAAATCATTATTTTAAAGATTTTACCGAAGAAAAACTAAATAATTACGAAGTTGGAGAAGACTTTACCTTGGTTGCCGAGCTTTTTGGCATCACCGGAAGGGCTATTAAAAAGAAATAATAAATTATAGAAATGGAAAGACAAGAAATAATTGATGGAATAGTAGAGATTTTAAGAACTGTAAGAACTATAGATCAAGAAAAATTAAATCATGTAACAGAAGAGACAGACTTTATTGCTGATTTAAAAACGCCTTCTACCGAGATGATTAATATTGCAGCTAAAGCAGAACAAAAATTTGATGTAGAATTTGAAGACGAAGATATTGATGATTTAGGTTCTAAGGTTAAAGATATTGTAGATTTGATTATCAAATCCAAAGGTTAAAATTAACATGAGTATTAAGGGCAGAAAAGTAGCTGTAGTTGGTATGGGTGGGGTTTTCCCTACCTGTAATAATTTAGATGAATTTGAGCAAAAACTCTTTAGCAACCAATCTCTTATCCGATATTGGGATAAAGCTGTAGCTCATGGAAAAAATGTACGCTCGCATGTTGCAGGTTACATTACTGAAACAGAAGCTCACTTGCAACCCGTATATTCTACCTTACTTCAAGAATATCCAGAAACCTACATAGACTTACTCAATCGTATACCTGACAATAATTTAGCTACAGCTGATATTGGAAGTATTTGGGCTATGCTAAGCACTGCTGATGCTATAAAAATGGCTGGCTGGACAAATGCAGAAGTAGAATCTGAACAAACTGGTGTGGTTGTAGGTTCTGGCAGCTGCGGTAATGAAATACAGCGTATAGCTTGGCATAGTTTCTTTGTATTAGGCAAGAAAACTCGCTTTGTGGGTGGCCATAATGTAGATAGAGGTATGGTTTACAGAGAAGCTGCCAATGTCTCATGCTTTATCAAAAATAAAGGTATTTGTGAGGCTATCGGATCGGCTTGTGCTACAGGCCTAGGTAACATTGGCTACGCCTATCGCATGATAAGTTTTGGTTTACAAGACCGCATTGTTGCCGGAGGTGCCGAAGGAACAGCTTTAGAGAGCTTTTTAGGCTTTGATGGCATGCAGGTTTTAAGTAGAGGGTTTGAGCCTCATGAAAGCTCGAGGCCATTTGATAAAGATAGAAACGGCTTTGTTTGCTCTTTTGGCGCTGGCATAGTATGTTTAGAAGCTTATGATTTAGCTAAAGCCCGTGGCGCAAATATTTTAGGCGTTATTGATGCTTATTTTAATAATTCTGATGGGGATGGAGATATGTTTGCACCATCTTTTAACGGACAACGCCGCTTATGGCAAGGCCTTTTAAAAGATATCCCTTATAAACCAGATGTGGTTAAGGTACATGGTACTTCTACCCCTACTGGGGATGCTATTGAATTACTAAGTGTTGTTGATAGCTTAGGAGATCAAGGATACCATATTGCAGCGCCAAAATCGCAGTTTGGCCATATGTTGGGCGCTGCTGGTGCTGTAGAATTTATTGCAGCTATATTAATGCTAAAAAGACAAGAGGTTTTACCTTGTTTAAATGCCGTAAACTTAAACCCAGAGCAAGAAACTTTTCAAGCCACATCAAATTGGGAAGGCTCTAAAGAACCCCTAGCCTATTACCGGGATTTATTACAACAACAAAGCTTTACAAAAGAAATAAATAGTATTACCTGTTTAAATTATGGTTTTGGCGGTACCAATAGCGCTATGTTAATCTCTAGAGATGATAAATAATCAAAATAAAATAGCAGTAGTTTTTGGCGTAAGAAATGAAAGTTCTATTGCTTTTCAGGTTGTATTAAAACTTCATGCATCGGGCTGTAGAGTAGCTATAAGCTATACAGCAGAAACCAAAGAAGAGGTATTAACATTGTTAGACGCCCATCAAATTGATGGAATTCACCATCAGGTTGATGTTAGAAACGAGCTGGAAATCAAAAGCTTTCTTAACCAAGTTTATGAACAATGGGGCGCAATAGATTATATTTTACATGGGGTGGCTTATGGCAATCAGCTGGTGATGTGTAACAGTTTCCCTGGTTCAGCAGAACCTGCTAGCCGATATATGGATATTCCTTTTGAGGATTTAGTAGATTCATTTAACATTAGCGCCTATTCTTTATTGAGAATTTGTAGGGTTGCAGAGCCTCTTTTGGCTAAACAAGCATCTATTTTAACTTTAACCTATAATGCATCGCAGAGGGTTTTCCCTAATTATGCTGGAATGGCTATTAATAAAGCTGCTTTAGAAAATATCATGCAATATTTAGCTCATCATTTTAGAAGTGCAGAAGTTAGGGTTAATGCAGTATCAGCAGGCTTAGTCATGACAACATCTGCTGGTGGTGTAAATGGTGTAAGAAAACTTCGTAAAATTGGTAAAATTACTGCTCCGCTAGGTAATGTAAGCGCCGCAGATGTAGCAGATACAGCTTTATACTATTTTTCTGATTTATCGAAAAAAGTTACAGGTAATATCCATTTTACAGATGGGGGCTTTAATATCATGGGGGTAGCCATAGATGAAGCATAATTTGGAAGAAACCCTAGATGAACTCATTCCAAAAAAGAATTTCTCTTTGGGTAATGATTTAGTTTTCCTTCCAGATTTTAAACTTTCTTTTAACCCTTTATTTAAACAAAAAGTTTATACCCAAGCAGAAATTGATTATTGTGAGCTTTTTGAGGATAATATGCTCAGGTACGCCTCTACATGGGCAGCAAAAGAAGCAGTTTATAAAGCAGTAAAGCAAGTAAACTCAAAGCCATTACCTTTTAAAAGAATAGAGATTTTAAGAGAAAAAATATCGGGGAAACCCCAGGTGATACTACCAAATGATTATAAAAACTTACTCATTAGCCTTACCATTAGCCACGATGGTGACTATGTTTGGGCAGCCGCTTTGATGAAGATATAATTGCCTATGACCAATCATTATTATCAACATCCAATAGCCTTACTTCATTACTATAAGTTTGGCAAGGGACCAAAAGCAATGCTTTGTTTCCATGGCTATGGTATGCATGGTAAGCAGTTTAAACTTTTAGAAGAGCAGCTAGGGTCTGATTATACCTTTTATGGTTTTGATTTATTTTTTCATAAAGAAACCAAACTCAAGCAGCAAGATTTAGCTAGCATTAAACAAGGTATAACCAAAGTACAATTAGCTAAACTTTTTACTGATTTTTGCGATGAGCAGCAAATCCATAAATTTTCAATTTTATCTTATTCTATGGGTTCGCATTATGCTGCAACAATTGTAGAAGAGGCTCCTGAAAGGATTTTAGAGTTTATTGCTGCCGCACCATCAAGTTTTAAACCGGGTTGGTTGGTGATTTTTTTAAGCCGTAAAAAACTAGGCAATAAATTACTAGAAAAATTAGCTTTAAGCGATAAGGGTATGCATCAACTTTTAAAGTTTATAAAATCCTTAAAGGTGATAGACCAAAAGATATATGAAATTTTATATCAAGAAATAGCTACTTACGAGCTTAGATTTTCTTTTTATGCTTGTTTAACTTATTTAAAGCATTTAAAGATGAATCATGATAAATTGGTGCAAAACCTTAATCAACATCAAATAAAAAGTATCTTTATTTTTGGTGCTAGAGACAAAAACTATTCGGTTAAAATTGCAGAAGCAACTCTAAAGAGAATACATTTAGCTAAACAGGAAATTTTAGATGCTAACCACGAATTGGTTAATGCTGAATTTCCTCATCATTTAAAGAAATTATTGCATGATAATTAAAGCTAAGCCATTACCACGTCCTATTTTTATGGCAGCGGCTCGTTTGTTGATGTGGTTTATGAAAAAGCGTTTTAACAAAATGATTATTCATGATGTAGCGCTTCAAAACAATTCTTCCTATTTGTTGATGTGTAACCATCTTGGTTTTTGGGATGGTTTTTGGGCTTGTTATTTAAGTTATTATGCTATTAATCCTAAACAAAGGCTCCATGGCTTTTATTTTATGATTTTAAAAAAGCAATTACAAAAAAACCTTTGGATGAGATTTTTTGGTGGTTTTTCTATTGTTCCACATTCTAAAACCTATATAGAGAGTATGGAATATGCTGCAGAAATACTCAGTAAACCCGGTAATTTATTGATGATGTATCCGCAAGGAAATATAGAATCTCAGTATGTGAGGCATATAGCTTTGAAAGACGGAATTTGCAAGCTCTTGCCTATGGTAAAAGGAAAATGCCAATTGTTATGGAGTAGTAATTTAACCGAGTATTTTGAGAGCTTAAAACCATCTGTTTATTTCCATATGCTAGATTGTGGTAGCCCCCAAGACTTTCATTTTGAAGAACTACAGAAGAAAATAAACCAACACCATCAACAAGCTATAAAAAAGCATTTTAGGTTTACAGAAGAAAAGCATCCTTAATCGGCACCAAGCCTTTTTAAACCTTCTTTAGCCTTGTTCTCTATACTATTCTCGTATTCATGATTTTTCATGTTAATAGCTTGATGGTAGAAATTAACAGCTCTGCTTTTATCTCCTTTTTCTTCGAAAGTTAAAGCCATTTGAAGCGCAGCATTTGCAGCAAAATAGTAAGCACTTTGTTTACCAGCATAAATGGTTTTTTGGTAATTTACCAAAGCTTCTTGCGTTTTATTTAAGGCATCATAAATTCTTCCTAAGCGATAAAAATACTCTATTTGGTCTTTTTGCAATTTAAAATCGGCTTGGTTTTTATCTTTTAAATAGGCTAATGCTTTGGTATAATAACCTCCGTCAAAACTTAAACGAGCTCTTAATAAAGAAACATCAGGAGCGTGGTCATTGGCTTCTTTTAAAGCCTGTTTATCTTTCTCATCGTAAACATTACCTTTCATTTTAACCATTTTAACAAAGGTTTGATATTTAGCGATATCATTTTTCAGATAATAGTAATAAGCAAGCTTTAAATAAGCATCCTTCACATAATTAATCCCCCGGTACTCGTTTATGTATTTAGCCAGATAAACGTAAGCATCAGAATCATTTCTGTTTAATTTGGCATTACCCAACAGGTAATTTAGTTTAGGGAAGTTTAGGTATTGCCCAGTTTTAGTAGGCCTTCTCTGCAAAAACTTAATAGCATCATCATTATGTGCATTTCTGTAAGCTATATAACCTTGCAAATAGGTTTTCAATAAACTATCATCACCAAATGAAGACGTAAGATTTAGAATTTTTTGATAGCTATTTTTACTTTGTATAAGGTCTGTTTCTATGTAACACAGTAAAAAAACAACTTCTTCTTTGTAAAAGTTATAGGGTGTTTGCGTTAAAGATGTGGTAAGATGATCAAGCTTTTTTATGCCTTGTTCTACATTACCTCTAAAACCGAAAGATTGCAAAACGCCTTTTATATTGGCAGGTATAGAACCCATGATGACGTTTACCAAACCTATACTTTTTTGATTTGGTAAAAAAGTAGGGAATTTTTTCTCGTTCTCTTTTAATAAGTTATCAGCTTTTTTAATATCCAAGCCAGAAGAAAGATAATCTTGAAATCTGCTTTTGAGCATACCCCATTGTAGATTGATTTCTGCCTGTGCAAAAAGATAATATGGAGATTTAGAATCTTGATCTTCTAAAAGACTAAGCCTAGTACTTTTTAAATTCTTTAATCGGTTATAATCAGCTTGATTTTCAGAGACTAAAAGGCTAAAGAAATCTATATAATTCTCTAATAAAATGATGATTCCGTTTTGCGGATGTTGTTGTTTTTCTATTCTTAAATGCGCTTGTGCATCTTGAATTCTTAAATCAAAAATAGCCTGATAAGCTTTGATACAATTGTTATTAAAATCAAAATTTGCTTTAAGTTGCGTTGTTAAAAGGGCAAAAAAAACAGTAAATAAAAATACTTTCTTAAACATTATGAATAGTAGCGTATAAACCGGGTTTAAATATCAAGGTTTATTTGTAAAACCTAGCATCATGAGCAATAAAAATGCCTAAGAAGATGAATTTTAGAAAAAAAAAGTTTTTAAATGCTTCTACTAAAAAAATCAAATTTCTGTAGGTCTACTCTATCCAAATTTAGGATTCATCTTTAGTAAAATCTATTTAAGCTTAAAACATAGTCATTCAAATCCCGTTTGGATAATTATCTTTGAGACTAAATATGAAAAAGATTCTACTTTTATTTTTGCTTGGCTTGTCTTTAAACGGCTTCTCGCAAAAAAAACTTATAGATAAATTCTTCTCGCCAGATACCAATAGACACAATAGCTTTTTACCTGTTCCGGTAATAGCATACACCCAAGAAGCAGGTTTTGAGTTTGGTGGCGCTGGTTTATATTCTTTTTATCTGGATAAAACGGATAGTTTAATTAGACCTTCTCAACTATACGGATTGGCCTATACCAGTACCAAAGGCCAGTCGCAGGTTTCTATAAGGTCTGATTTATGGTCGAGAGGAAACAAATGGCACCATTTATACGATGCCAGATTTTATAATTTGCCCTTCAATTTTTACGGAGTTGGAGATGCTACCTTAAGAAGTAACGAAGATAAACTGATACAAAGACGTTTTAGGCTTAACGCCGAAGTAGAAAGACAATTAGCTAAATCTTATTATCCGGGTTTGGGTGTAGAGTTTGAATCGCAAAGCTTTAGAGATGTAGAACTAGGCGGATTTTACAACAACACACCTTTCTTTGATAAGGATGGAGGAAACTTCATTTTATTTAAAATAACACAATTAATAGATACCAGAAATACCAACATTTACACAACTAAAGGTTTTTTTACAAGATTGCGTTATGGCTATGCTCCTGATTTTTTTAAGCAGCAACAATTTGAAGGAACTTTATTCACTTTAGATTCTCGCTATTTTTATACACCGCATAAGAAATTCACCATAGCAGCACAAGGTTTTATGGAAGCGGTGAGTAGTAAAAGAGAAATTCCGTTTTATATGCTGAGGCAAATGGGTAACGACCAAATTATGAGAGGTTATTACATGGGCAGGTATAGGGATGAAAATTATGCTGCCATACAAGCAGAAATTAGATTTAGACCCGTAGACCGTTTTGGATTGGTTGCATTTGGAGGTACCGGAACTGTTTATGCGAAAAACAACTTTTCTGTTAATAGGTTAAAACCTAATTATGGTATTGGTGGCAGGTTTTTCTTTGATTTAGATAAAAGTTTAGCCCTAAGAGTAGATTATGGCTTTGGCGAAAAACCTTTAGGCGAAAAGAGGAATTCTGGCTTGTATATTTCTTTAGGAGAGTCTTTTTAAACCCTCCTAAAACTTAATTTTAAAATCTTCTTTGGCGATCCCTTTTTTAAAGAAAACTAAGCCTATCCAAAATAAATCAACCGTTACACTTACTTGAGGGTGTGCTTTAATTTCTGTCCAAGCTTCTTTCATGCCTTGGCTCCAGTAAATATCATCAAAAATAAGCAAGCTATTTTCGTGTACTTTTGGCAAACACCAATTGAAATAGTTCAAAGTAGCATCTTTACGATGGTTTCCATCCACAAAAACGAAATCTAGCTGTTGTTGGCTTTGTAGTAAAACTGGCAGGCGTTCATCAAAATTACCTACTTCTAATTTTATACGCTTTAAACCTAATTTATCAAAATTTTCTTGTGCTATAGCAGCCGTCTGCGGGCAGCCCTCCATAGTAATCACTTGTAAATTTTCATCGGCTTTAGCTAAATAAGCTGTTGTTACACCTAAACATGTTCCAAGCTCTATTAAGGTTTTAGGTTTGGTATATTGTACTAAACGGAATAATAATTTTGCTAAACGCGGTGCTTTAAGCGCATTTTTTGCCAGCTCTTTAACGGCTTTAACTTTCTGATTATTAAGATGTGACCCAGCCCCTAAATCTGTAACGGTTACATTTCGGTGGTCTTGAAGTAAATTTTTACGTAATTCTTCGATACTTTTGTATTCGGGTTTATCTTTGAAATCGTAAATTACTTCATCTATAAGCTTGTAAACAAATGGTGAATGTACACCATGACGTGTTTTGGCATTGATTCTGTGAGCGATGTAATCTAAGGCGAATGATATATTAAACATGATGGCGAAGATAGGAATTTGCGTTGTGATTGCGTATAGGCTAATGAGTATTGCGTATGGAGATACTAGATGTGAGACTTTAGATTTTAGAATTTTTAATCATGATTGATGAAAAAGAAATAGCTTCTTTAATTAAATTACTGGATGATCCTGATCCGGAGATTTTCTCGCACATAGAGGATAGGATTTTATCTTATGGTGGTGAAGCTATAGGCTTTTTAGAAAGTGCTTGGGAGCAATCTTTAGATACCATTTTACAAGAACGTATAGAAAACTTGGTGCATAAAATTCAGTATCAAAATGTACGTGAAGATTTAGCTTTGTGGTACCAAAGTGGTGCTTTTGATTTGCTTCGCGGGGCTTTAATCATCAACAGGTATCAATACCCTGATTTAAACGAGCAGAAAATTATTAACCAGATTGAGGCTATTAAAAGAGATATTTGGCTACAAATGATGTACGAGGCTAGCCCAGTTGAAAAGGTAAAACTCATTAACCATATCTTTTATAATATCTACGGCTTTTCTGGCAATACCAGCAATCATAAAGACCCTCAAAACTCCTACATCAGTCAGGTTTTAGAAAGTAAAAAGGGTAATCAAATAAGTTTGGCTATTATTTATGCCGTTATAGCTCAGAAACTGGATATCCCTATTTATGGTGTAAACCTTCCTCAGCATTTTATTTTGGCTTATGAGGATGAGCAGGAGAAACAAAATGAAGAAAATGGCATCCTATTTTATATCAATGTTTTTAACAAAGGTTACATCTTTGGTAAAAGAGATATTGATATGTTTTTAAAACAATTACAAATTCAGCCAGAGAAATATTTTTACGAACCTTGTTCGCATACAGAAATTATTAAAAGAGTGATTAGGAACCTTATTAGCGCCTATGAAGAATTAGGTAGCACAGAGAAAGTTAAAGAATTGATTGGCTTGCTAGAGGTATTAGAATAAGCCCTCAGAGGCTGTCTAGAATCATCACTTAGTATAAGGCAGAGTCGAGAAGCCTTTTCTTATCCTTCGACTCCGCTCAGGATGACATTTCCTTCGACTCCGCTCAGGATGACATTTCATTCGACTCCCACTTCGACTCCGCTCAGGATGACATTAGCTCAGGATGACAACGAAGGTCTAGTCAATGTGGCAAATATAATTTCTTAGACAGCCTCGTTTTCTAAGAATATAAAAACTTAAATTAAACCCTTATTTCATCCAATTTAATAAAGTTTTAAACCAATCTTCTTGGGTTGTTGAGTTATTTAACCCGAAACCATGTCCGCCAGCTTGGTACAAATGCACTTCGCTTTTCACTTTAAACTTCTTCAAATTTAAACTGTACTGGATGCTATTTTCTACCGGAACTGTTTTATCATCCATAGCGTGTACAAGAAAAGCAGGTGGTGTGTTGGCATTTACTTGAAGTTCGTTAGAATATAAAGTAATTTGTTCATCAGTAGGCTGTGCACCTAATAAATTTGTTCTAGAGCCATTATGTCTAAACTCGCCAAAAGAAATTACTGGGTAAATCAGGATAGAAAAATCTGGACGTAGGTTGCTATTATTCTCATTTTTGATAAAGGCTTTATCAAAATGTGTTGATGCAGTTGAAGCCAAATGCCCGCCGGCAGAAAACCCCATAATACCTACTTTAGCAGGATCTATTTTATACTGAGCAGCATTTTCTCTTACATACTTTATTGCTTGTTGTGCATCTTGAAGCGGACCAATACTTTTATCTTCCATAATGATGTCTGATGGAAGACGATATTTTAAAACAAAAGCTGTAATACCTGCTTCTGCAAATCTTTTGGCAACATCATAGCCCTCATGTTTAATGGCTAAAATAGCATAACCACCACCAGGGCAAATTACTACAGCCTGGCCTGTTTCTTTTCCTTTTGCAGGAGTAAAAACTTCTAAAGTTGGCTTTGTAACTTTGCTAACTCTAGTTTTACCATCAGTACCAACTACTGTTTGTTCTACATAATCTGTAGCTGTTTTAGCGCCAGGTACACCATTTGGATATAATTCTATCACCCTGTTTTGGGCCTTAGCTAATTGGGCAAAGCCGATAAGCATCATAAAAATAATTTTTTCATCATTTTAGTGTGTTCCTCCAAACTCCATTAAATAAGACTTTAAAAACTCGTCTAAATCTCCATCTAATACCGCTTGTGCATTAGAAGTTTCGTAATCTGTTCTTAAATCTTTAACCAATTTGTATGGATGTAAAACATAATTTCTGATTTGCGAGCCCCACTCTATCTTCTTCTTATTTCCTTCTATGGCTGCGGTGGTTTCTCGGCGTTTACGCATTTCTATCTCAAATAATTGAGATTTTAATAAGCGAATAGCATTTTCTTTATTTTGTAATTGCGAACGAGATTCTTGGTTTTTAATGATAATACCCGAAGGCTTGTGATGCAACCTTACAGCGGTTTCTACCTTGTTTACATTTTGCCCACCTGCACCACCAGATCTAAAGGTTTCAAATTCAATTTCTGATGGATTTACTTCAATTTCTATGGTATCATCAATTAAAGGATAAACATAAACAGAAGCAAAAGAAGTATGTCTTTTAGCGTTAGCATCAAAAGGAGAAATTCTTACCAAACGGTGTACGCCGTTTTCGCCTTTTAGGTAACCGTAAGCAAAATCTCCTTCAAATTGTAAGGTTACAGTTTTCATACCTGCAACATCACCTTCTTGCGAGTCTTGCTCTATCACTTTATAGCCATTTTTTTCGCCCCACATGATGTACATACGCATGAGCATGCTTGCCCAATCGCAACTTTCTGTACCACCTGCTCCGGCTGTTATTTGTAATACGGCATGTAATTGGTCTTCCTCGGCAGAAAGCATATTTTTAAACTCCAGATTTTCTAATTCTGCGGTTGCCTTTTGGTAAGCTTCTTTAACATCATCTTCTGTAGCTTCGCCAGCCTGAAAAAACTCTAGCATAACGCCAGCATCTTCAATAGCGGCAAGGGCAGAATCGTAAGCATCTGTCCAGCTTTTTTTATTTTGATGGAATGTAATACTTTCTCTGCTTCTTTAGGATGATCCCAAAAAGTAGGTTCTAGAGAAAGTGCATTTTCGCGGTGTAATTCGGTTAGTTTAGCATCAATGTCAAAGATGCCTCCTCAGAGACGTTACCCTGTCTCTTAAATCCTGTAGTTGTTCTTTCGTCATATCTTGTGTAGTATCTGCAATTATTTTTTAGCAATCAATTCTATATCAAACTCAAGCATGGTATTAGGGCCTATAAGACTTCCTTGTCCTGCACCTCTTTCTCCATAAGCCAATCTTGATGGAACAATGATTTTTATTTTTCCACCTACGCCAATTTTAGGTAAAGCAATTTTCCATCCTTCAATTAACTCAGAAAGTTTTGAATTTAATGGGTTGGCAGCAGTTCTAGAGTCAAATACGGTACCAGTTAACAATCTTCCTGTATAAGCAATGGTAATTTCTGAATCTACAGTAGGAAAATTACTATCTCCGGCAGCACTAATCTGATAATAAACTCCAGAAACATCTTTAATGGCCGTGATATTCTTTTCTGTTAAGTATCTATTAATGAGCCTATCTTCATAGAGTTCTAGATTGGTATCATCTGCAACTTCTATTCTGGTATCTAAAATAGCATTACCCGGTACATTGGTTCCTTGCCCTTCTTTTCCATAAGCTAAATAGGAAGGAATAAGCAATCTTACCACACCACCTTTTCTTAATTTTCTAATGCCTTCTCTCCATGGAATAGGTCTTATATAACCTATAAAATCTGGTTGGGTAGGATTATAAATGGATGTTTCAGAATTTACAGTCTTATTAATAGAAGTTGTTTTTTGACCAATTCTAACTCTATCAGAATATTTTAAGATAGGCAAATTTGTATTTCCTTCATCTATCACCTGATAATAAAAACCTGTAGAATCTTTTTCAAAACTTAGATTATTACTCCTGATGTATTCTTGAATTAATTGGTCTTCTATCTCTTTTAAACTTCTGGTTTCTTTCTCGCAAGAGATAGCCAACATACTCATAGCTACAAGTAAAAACCCGAATAATTTCTTTATCATCTTATTGTATTTCTGTTAATTCTATATCAAAATCTAAAACGGCATTTGGAGGTATGCTTCCTCTACCGCTTGGGCCATAAGCGTATAAAGATGGGATTAATAATCTGATTTCTCCACCTTTTTGTATTAAGGGGATGCCCAATCTCCACCCTATAATGAAATTTCCTAATCTACTACTATAGTCGGCTCTGCTATCAAAAACATTTCCGTTTAATAATCTACCTGTATAATTTATCGTTATATTAGGATTGCTATTGGTTTTATAGTCGAAATTACCCGTCCCAGCATTGATAACCTGATAGTACATACCAGATTCATGTCTTACTGCATTGATATTGTTATCGGCAATAAAACGCTTGATAATTTCTTCGTCTTTTTTTAATTGTTCTTCTGCTTGCTTGTAAGGGTCAACATAATCGCTCTTTAAACAAGAACTAAACAATGCTGTAACCGCAACTAAAACTAACCAAACGTACTTCTTCATCTTTAATAATTTACAAATTTATTTATCTTTTTATATAAACCTAAGCTTTAACATTATTTAACGTCAAATTACGGGTTATGTGTTTGCCCGATACGTAAAAAATCATCTTTAATGATACACTTATATCAAATTGGTTACAATCATTAGAGTTTGAAAAGAACAGCTCCCTTTAAATCTTGTTTAAAATGTATATTTAGATTTTAATAATAATCATCATGAAAAAGTATTTCTTGGTATTCATCATCAGTTTAATATGTTTAATAAAATCTGAATCTGTTATGGCGCAAAAAGAAAATGGAAAATTTGTACATACTGTGCTCTTCTGGTTAAAAAATCCTGAAAGTAAAGAAGACCGTTTAAAGTTTGAAACTTCTCTTACAACTTTCTTAAAGGCATCTAAACATATTAGCAGCATGCATTTAGGAACTCCTGCAAGCACCAACAGACCCGTTATTGATGATTCTTACAGCTACTGCTTGATGGTAACTTTTGTTTCAAAAGAAGCACATGACCAATACCAGGAAGAAGCTGCTCATAAAGTATTCATCAAAGAAAGTGAGCATTTATGGAATAAGGTTTTGATTTACGATTCTGAAAATATTCTAAAATAGTTAAACTTAGGCCTTAGAAACCGATAAAATCGGCAAACCATATAAGCACTCGTTACAAACGAGCGCAATGTAAAAAGCCAGCCTAAATGATTATAGGCTAGCTTAAAAATATCTTAAACTTACTTTTTAAAGAACATTCTGGTAATGAAAATACCTCCAGAATCGTCTTTACCAGCATGGCTTTCTACGGCACTGGTAACATAAATGAGTTTAAAGCCAGCTGCTTCTAATTCCATAATTCTTGCCCCAATCATAGCATCGTTAGAAGCTATATTTTGAAAATTGATACCCGCCGCACTAAAAAAGTTCAATAATTTGGCTTCATCAAAATTTTCTACTTTTAATTCGCTTCTGCTTACACTTTTTTGATCAGATTTTTGTCCATCTGTACGACTGGTCCGAAACTGCTCGGTATTAACTTCAGTTGTATTTTCTATCATTCTTGATCTTCCCAAACCCATAGGCACTATAGATTCTACAACAGTTACTATTTTCCACTCGCCCAATTTTTCAGTAGTAGTTTGAGCCATAGCAACTGCATTTAAACACATTGCCACGGCAATCGTTAACATTATCTTTTTCATATGATTTAAATTTTATTTGCTTAAAGATAAAGAATAATTGGAAGTATATTTTTGAAGATTTTGGCGAGGGAAGCTTTATAAATTTATAAAGACAGCATAGCGTAAGCCGTTTTAGGCATTCATTGCAAACGAACGTAAGATTAAATAATTCACATAGCACATTTGTTTTCTATTAGTAAACTTTTTATATTTGTTCTCCATTAGTAAACTTTAGATGTTCAATATCATCAACAGAAAAACCCTTTTGGCCTATACAATTAAATATCCAAAGGCAAAAAATGCATTATTAGAGTGGTATTATGAATTTCTGAATGCTGATTTTAAAAATTTTCAAGAATTAAAGGCAATACATAAAAGTGCGAGTTTAGTTGGTGATGACCGTGTGGTGATTAATATTATGGGTAATCATTACAGGTTAGTCATTAGGGTTGTTTTTATTTATAAAGTGATTCAAATTAAGTGGTTTGGAACTCATACAGAGTATGATAAAATTGATGTAGCTACTGTAAAATTTAAAAACTGATGAATTTACATATTTTAAAAACCGAAGAAGAGTACGAAGAATTACTGGTTTGGATAGATACTCAATTTGATTTAAACGTTTCGCCTGATAGTAAAACAGGTGAAGATTTACAAGTTGCCTTATTATTAGTAAAACAATATGAAGATATCCATTTCCCAATTCCAAAACCAGACCCTATTGCAATAGTGAAGCAAAAAATGGAAGAAGAAGGTTTAAAAAACAAAGATTTAACCGAATGGATTGGGAGCAAAAGCTATGTTTCTTCTTTATTGAGTGGTAAAAAACCTTTAACGCTTAAGATTGCCAAAGTTTTGCACCAGAAATTGGGTATTCCGGCTGAGGTGTTTTTGGCTTGAGATAGCTTTGATAAGCTTTTATAGATTAGAAACCAATAAAATTGGTAAACTATATTAAGCACTTGCTATGAACTAGCGTAAGATGACTTTTAAATATCCTTTTAGGAATATTTACTTAAATTTTTCTAACAATTGTAAAAGCTGGATATCGCTAATAGAATCTTGATTGGATTTATCGTAAATTGATAAAAGAAATATATGATTATCCACAAAGGCAACATAGGAGATTACTCTTGCACCTCCTGATTTTCCTTTTCCTTTAGACGAAATAGCTAATCTTATTTTATAACACTTGTTACCTATAGGAGTTCCTAAATTTGGATTTTCTTTTAGAGAATTAATAAGTTCTATGATTTCCGATTTGAGCGAAGGATATTTTTTGACTAACTTTTTAAGTTGCTTATCGAAATAATCAATAGTATATACTTTATAAGTCATTTAATAAATTTTCAATAGGCTTAGCTTCTAGTTTTCCTAAACTTAGCATTTCTGCATGTTGAAAAGCTTGTTTTATTTCCTTAATCTCCGTTAGTAAATCAGCATCTTTATCTGTAATTTTCTCAACCTTTACATCTGTAAGATTTTTGAGAAAATCCATAACCATACTTAAATTATCTGAATGAATATCTAATAATAATTTCATAAGTATAAAATTAATCATTTTTTCTAAACAAAAATCTTAGAATCTTAATATATAATAAAGCCACTCAATTTAATCTGAACAGCTTTTGTAAGGAGATTTCTCCTTCCTCAATCTATAAAACAAAAAAGTTCGAGGTGAAATAACACCCCGAACTCAAGTATAAATTTAGTTAGTTAGTTTTTATACTTTTCTCTTTTAGTAGCAATATTTATTAGCCTCTATCAATTGTTTTGCTACTCTTTGCCTTGCATCTTTGATGTTAAAAGGTGCTACTTTGGTAAACCTTCTTAAACCCATCAACATCATATTTAATTCATCGCCTTCGGCAAAAGAATTTAATGCTTCTTTACCTGCTAAATAAACTTTATCAACAGCTTGTTGCATATAAATACGCATCATATCAATTTGTCCGGCAGCAGCTTCTTCGCCACGCATCGCAACTAATTTCTCTACTCTTAAAATGGTTGATTCTGCTACATAAGCCTCACCAATAATATCAGCGATATTCATCAAGATTTCTTGCTCTTTAGCTAAAGTCATCATCAGTTTTTGTACCGCAGCTCCGGCTATCATTAAACCTGCTTTTTTGATATTTTTTAAGGCTTTCTTCTCGGCTGCAAATAAAGCATCATCCTCCTCAGCAAAATCAGGAATAGACATTAGTTCGCCTGATACCGCTTGTGCTGGTGTCATCAAATCTAGTTCGCCTTTCATAGCTCTTTTCAAGAGCATATCTACAATAAGCAAACGGTTAATCTCATTGGTGCCTTCAAAAATACGATTGATACGGCTATCGCGGTAAGCTCTATCCATAGGAGCATCGGCAGAGAAACCCATACCGCCATAAACTTGTACGCCTTCATCAACTATATAATCTAACATTTCTGAACCCCAAACTTTTAAGATGGCGCATTCTACAGCAAATTCCTCGGTAGATTTAAGTTTAGCCTTACCAGAATCCATACCTCCGGCAACTAATCTATCATAAGCATCATCAATATTTTGTCCGGCCCGGTAAGCAGCACTTTCTACAGCAAAGTTGCGGGTGGCCATTTCTGCTAATTTGTATCTGATAGCTCCAAATTTTGAAATTGGAAGCCCAAATTGAACTCGCTCATTTGAATAATTGATGGCATAATCTATCACCTTACGGGATGAGCCAATAGCTGCAGCACCTAATTTAATACGACCAATGTTAAGAATGTTAACCGCTATTTTGAAACCGTTTTCACGGTCTGAAAGCATATTTTCTACCGGAACAGGGCAATCGTTAAAGAAAACCTGACGGGTAGAAGAACCTTTAATACCCATTTTATGTTCTTCTGGGTTCATGGTTACGCCACCAAAATCTTTTTCTACAATAAATGCTGTTAAATTTTTATCATCATCAATTTTAGCAAAGACAATAAAAACATCGGCAAAACCACCATTGGTAATCCACATTTTTTGTCCGTTGATGATATAATGCGTACCCTCTGCATTTAATTTAGCTTTTGTTCTTCCGCTATTAGCATCAGAACCAGAGTTTGGCTCTGTTAAACAATAAGCCGCTTTCCACTCTCCAGAAGCTAGGTTAGGAATGTATTTAGCTTTTTGCTCCTCGTTACCATAATAAAGAATAGGTAAAGTACCAATTCCGGTATGTGCGGATAAGGCTACTGCAAAAGAGTGACCAGCACCTACAGCATCAGCCACCAACATAGAAGTATTGAAGTTTTTACCAAAACCACCATATTCTTCCGGAATAGAAACGGCTAGTAAACCCAATTCTCCTGCCTTATCCATTAAAGATGGCATAAGACCTTCTTCAAGTTTATCAATCCTATCCAAATTTGGGAATACTTCTGCTTGTAAGAAGTCTTCGCAGGTTTTCTTAATCATTAATTGTTCTTCATCAAACTCTTCTGGAATAAAAACATCCTGAAAATCTGTTTCGGTGATTATGAACTCACCTCCTTTGCTTGATTTTTTTTCTATTGTTGCCATATTTTTTTGATTAAAGATGAAAGGAACAAAGAGTAAAGATTTTGCCTATCATCGTTATTTTTATTTAGGATAAAAAGAACAAAGAATTCTTATCTGGATGATTAAGTAAAAGTTTTGAAAATTATACTTTTTCATTGTTCTTTATTCATTGTACTTTGTTCTTTCAATGTTTTTATAAAATTTACGACCATCTTTTGCAGGATAATTATTCTTTCAAAAATTTCATCTGATTCTGAAATCATATTTAAATCAGCAGCCAAAAACAGTTGGGTTTCTAACTCATAAAGTGAGCCTAAACTCATTTTTAGAAAGTGGGCAAAATCCTTATTGGTTCCTCTTGCCGAGCCTTCTGCAATATTTGAAGGAACTGAGATTGCACATCTGTTTATCTGACTTATTAATCCAAATCTTTCATCAACTGGAAACTTAGAAGTAAGTAGATATACGTCTTTAACAATCGCTCTTGCATCTTTCCATATATTTAACTGTCGAAAATTATGCATCGTCTTTTATCTTTGTTCCTTATTCCTTGCTCTTTATTCTAGTAAACTTCAAAAATCCCGGCTGCACCTTGCCCTGTTCCTACACACATGGTTACCATACCGTATTTCTGATTTCTTCTTTTAAGCTCGTTAAAAATTTGAACAGATAATTTTGCTCCTGTACAACCTAGTGGATGCCCTAATGCTATAGCGCCGCCGTTTACATTTAATTTGCTGGTATCTAGATTTAACTTTCTGATGATGGCTAAAGATTGCGATGCAAAAGCTTCGTTCAGCTCAATTAAATCTATATCATCTTGTTTTAAATTGGCTTGTTTTAAGGCTTTCGGAATAGCCTCTATAGGACCAATACCCATAATTCTTGGTGGTACACCTGCTACAGCATAGCTTACCAACCTAGCAATAGGTTTTACATTTAGCTCTTTCAGCATCTCTTCAGACACTACTAAAACAAAAGCTGCCCCGTCTGATGTTTGTGAAGAATTTCCGGCAGTAATAGATCCTCCGGCAGCAAAAACTGGTTTCAGCTTAGCTAAAGCTTCTAAATTGGTATCTTTTCTAGGGCCTTCATCTGTATCAACCACATATTCGCGAGTTTTCTTTTTCATTTGCTCGTCTACATAAGTTTCTGATACTTTAATAGGCACAATACCATCTTTTAAATGCCCATTTTCTAAAGCTGCTACAGCTTTCCGGTGCGATTCAAAAGCAAATTTATCTTGGTCTTCTCTGCTAACTTCAAATTCTTTAGCAACTGCTTCTGCGGTTAAACCCATGCCCCAATACCAATCTGGGTTTTCTACAGCCACTCTTGCATTAGGTACAATTTTCCATCCGCCGAAAGGCATGCCCGACATTACTTCTACCCCACCAGCAACAATGCAATGCGCCATTCCTGCTCTTATTTTTGCTACTGCCGTGGCAATGGTATCTAAACCCGATGCACAATATCTATTCACGGTAACGCCTGGTACCTTATCGGTTTTTAAACCCATTAGGGATACCATTCTTCCGATGTTAAGTCCTTGTTCCGCTTCCGGAGTTGCATTACCTACAATCACATCGTCTATTCTTTCTACGTCTAAACCCGGTACAGAGGATACTAAATGCTGTATCACCTCGGCAGCTAGATCATCTGCTCTGGTAAAACGAAATACCCCTCTTGGAGCTTTTCCTACTGCTGTTCTGTATCCTGCTATGATGTATGCTTCCATATTTATCTTTTAATTAAGGATGAAGGAGCAAGGAATAAAGACACCTTATCTATCATCCATTTTAAAATCCTTTTTCTTTTTATCTTTTGATTAAGGATGAAGGAGCAAGGAATAAAGACACCTTACCTATCATCCATTTTAAAATCCTTTTTCTTTTTATCTTTTGATTAAGGATGAAGGAGCAAGGAATAAAGACACCTTACCTATCATCCATTTTAAAATCCTTTTTCTTTTTATCTTTTGATTAAGGATGAAGGAGCAAGGAATAAAGACACCTTACCTATCATCCATTTTAAAATCCTTTTTCTTTGTTCCTTGTTCCTTTTTCTTTATTCTAATTTCTTAGAGGTTTCCCCTTAGTTATAATACTCTGGATTCTCTCCAAGGTCTTTTTCTCTCCGCAAAGGGATAAAAAAGCTTCGCGTTCTAAGTCTAGTAGGTATTGCTCGCTTACCAATGTTGGTGCTGATAAATCTCCACCACACATCACATAACCTAGTTTTTGGGAGATTTTCTGATCATGTTCTGAAATGTAATTTCCAGATTTCATGGTATTAGCGCCGGCATATACCATCCCTAAACCACTTTTTCCTAAAACTTTAATATCTGTTCTTCTTACAGGTTGGGTATAACCATTATTGGCTAACTCAAGCGCTTTTTCTTTGGCATCAGCAATTAATCTGTTTCTGTTCATACTGATGGAAAATTTATCTTTTTGCAGATAACCTAAATCATACGCTTCTAAGCCAGAGGTTGAAACTTTTGCCATACCAATGGTTAAGAACCTGTCTTTCAAAACATTTTGCTCTATTTGTCCATCAGTAAATTCATCTGATGCTCTTAAGGCAAACTCTTTACTTCCGCCGCCGCCAGGTATTAAACCAACGCCAAACTCAACCAAACCCATATAGGTTTCTGCGCTTAGCTGTACGTGGTCTGCATGCAAACAAAACTCGCAACCACCACCAAGCGTTAAATTATGGGGTGCTAAAATTACCGGGATAGAAGAGTAACGGATACGCATGGACGTGTTCTGGAATAATTTGATAGCCATGTTTACCTCATCCCATTCTTGCTCTACGGCCATCATAAAAATCATCCCTACATTGGCTCCGGCAGAGAAATTAGCGCCATCATTACCAATAACTAAACCTCTGAAATCTTTCTCGGCAATATCAATAGCTTTATTAATGCCCGTAAGCACCTCGCCACCAATGGTGTTCATTTTGGTGTGGAATTCTAGATTTAAAATACCATCTCCTAAATCTGTTAAAGTTGTTCCAGCATTTTTCCATACCGTTTTGCTACTACGTATATTATCCAAAATGATAAATGCTTCTCTACCCGGGATAACCTTATAAGATTTTGATGGGATATCATAATACTTCTTAACACCATTTTCTACCTTGTAAAAAGAAGTATTTCCGGCATCAAGCATTTCTTTTACCCATGCTGCTGGCTGGTGACTATGTTGCTGCATAATAGCTATTCCCTCGGCAACACCAACGGCATCCCAAACTTCATACGGACCAAGTTCCCAACCAAAACCTGCCCTCATGGCATCATCAATACGGAAAAGCTCGTCTGAAATTTCTGGAATACGGTTAGAGACATACTCAAACAAACCTGCAAAAGATATTCTAAAGAACTCACCAGCTTTGTCTTTTCCATTAGCAAAAACCTTCATGCGTTCTGCTAAATTCTCTATAGGCTTTGTAGCTTCTAGCGTTGCAGATTTTACTTTCTCTTGCTTTCTATAAGTAAGAGTTTTTAAATCAAGCGCCAATATTTCTGATTTTCCATCTGCATCTTTGGTCTTTTTATAAAAGCCTTGCTTAGTTTTATCGCCCAGCCAATTATTGGCTTGCATATGCTTTACGTATTCTGGAAGCACAAATTTATCTCTGGCTTCATCATCAGGAGCATTTTGGTATAAACCATTAGACACATTAATCATGGTATCTAAACCTACAACATCTGTTGTGCGGAAAGTAGCAGATTTAGGCCTACCTAAAGCAGGACCGGTAAATTTATCTACTTCTTCAACCGTTAAATCCATTTTTTCTACCAAATGCAGCAAAGCCATGATAGAATAAACACCTACTCTGTTAGCAATAAAAGCCGGAGTGTCTTTACATAGAACCGTTGTTTTACCCAGATATAAATCTCCATAATGCATCAAGAAATCAACAATAGCGGTATCTGTATGCGGGGTTGGGATAATTTCTAGTAATTTTAAGTAACGCGGCGGGTTAAAAAAGTGCGTACCACAAAAATGCTTTTTAAAATCATCACTTCTACCTTCTGCCATCATGTGGATAGGGATACCAGAAGTATTAGAAGTTATTAAAGTGCCTGGCTTACGGTATTGCTCTACTTGGTCATAAACCTTCTTTTTGATTTCCAGATTTTCAACCACTACTTCTATTGTCCAATCACAAGAAGCAATATCTTTCATGTGGTCTGTAAAGTTTCCGGTTTTTATTTTATTGATGACCGTTTTGTTATAAACTGCAGAAGGATTACTTTTAAGCGTATTTTGCAAGGCAGTATCAACAATACGATTACGCACTTTAGGATGTTCTAAAGTTAAACCTTTGGCTTGCTCATCGGCTAATAATTCTTTAGGAACCATATCAAGTAAAAGTACTTCTACACCTATATTAGCAAAATGGCAAGCTATACGCGAGCCCATGATTCCTGATCCTAAAACAGCAACTTTCCTGATAATTCTTTTCATCTGTTTGTTATTTTATTATTTATTCATAGATGCTTGTAAATAAACAAGCAGAAACCTTCTTACAAAAATCTTAGTGATTTAAAAATGTAGATTTCTTAACTCCATATTAGTCAGGGTTATAATCATTGGTAAGGGTATTAATCTTAACCAATGAATTGATTAATATCTCTCTTTCTTTTTCTGATAAATGGCTATCTAGATAGTCGTTAAACTTTCTTACTACTACTCTAGCTAAATGTCTTTTTTCTTTTCCTTTCTCGGTTAAATAAACCTTTACAGAGCGTTTATCATCTTGATGAATTTGTCTGAAAATAAGGCCATCTTTCTCTAGGTTATTTAGCATTCTGCTTAAACTGGTAGACTTTAACCCCAATAAAGATGCCACCTCTGATACGGTAGTTCCTTCATGCTCGTGGATATTAATCAGTAGGTATCCAACAGACTGGGTAATACCAAATCCAGCGGCAATTTGGTTATATTTGTTTGCAATTACCTGCCAGGTTACTTTAAGATGATAGTCTATAGTTTCTTGTGGTTTCATAATGAGATTAGGGTGATTTAATACCAAATATAACAAGTCAAAATTTATTATGCAAGCATAATAAATTTTTTTCCTCTTTTTTCTTTTGGATTGGTTTTTGCTTCTATAGAATGATTTTCGAAAGATTTACTTAAAAAAGAAATCGCAATATCTTTTTCATCTTAAATAAAAAAGCCTTTGGTAGTAAATACCAATCACAGCAATATGATTTTAATTGTTGACGATAAACCAGAAAATATTTATTCATTAAAAAGGCTTTTAGAGTCTAAAAAATTTGGGGTAGACACCGCCTTGTCTGGCGAAGAAGCCTTAAAAAAAGTTCTTAAAAACAGCTATGCCCTTATTATTTTAGATGTTCAAATGCCAGATATGGATGGCTTTGAAGTGGCCGAGACCTTAGCTGGTTTTAGTAAATCAAAAGATATACCTATTATATTTCTTTCTGCTGTTAATACAGATAAAACATTTATTGCCCAAGGTTATGCTTCTGGTGCTATAGATTATGTTACCAAACCTGTAGACCCAGATATTTTAATGTTAAAGGTTAAAACCTTTTATCGTTTATACGAACAAACCACTGCCCTAAATGAAATACAAAGCGCTTTAAGGGCCGAAATAGAAATTAGGAAAAAAGTACAGGCAGAACTTAAAGAAAGGGTAGAACAATTATATTCTACGCTAGAATCTTTACCTCAGGTGGCTTTCACATCAGACCCAGAGGGGAATATTGAATTTGTTAATAAACAATGGTTCAGGTATTCCTTATCAGCGAAAGCATTCCCTTATACCCATCCTGATGATAAAAATATTGAAGAAGAATGGACCATTTGTATGTTTACAGAGAGCCCTTTAGAGCTAGAAGTGCGCATAAAAGAGCTTAATTCTGATGCTTATCATTTCCATTTACTAAGAATTATCCCTATAAAGGAGAAAGATAAAGTGGTAAAATGGGTAGGTACTTTTACCGATATTGAAGACCAAAAGCAAGTAGAAAAAAAGAAAGATGAGTTTTTAAGTATTGCTAGTCATGAGTTAAAAACACCTTTAACCAGTATTAAAGCTTATGTACAATTGCTACAAAGGAGCTTAAAAAATAACCCCGATAATACCGCCAGTACCTACCTAGAAAGGGCACAATTGCAGCTTTCAAAACTGAATAATTTAATTGCAGATTTACTAGATATATCTAAAATAGAAAGCGGGAAATTAAAGCTCAATAAGAAGTCGTTTAACTTTGAAAATCTGCTTTCTAGTGTAACTGATATTATTCACCAAACACATGAAAACGCAGAAATTATAAGGAAAGGAGCTTCCGTAAATCATCTCATTTTTGCTGATGAAGTAAGGATAGAACAGGTTTTAATAAATTATTTAACCAATGCTCTTAAATACTCGCCAGATAATAAACAAGTTACCATAGAAACAGAATTACACAATGGCCACCTAAAGGTTATGGTTACTGATAATGGCATTGGTATCCCGCTAGAAAAGCAAAAGAACATTTTCGGGAAATTTTTTAGGGTAGAAGAATCATCACTCAGGTTTCAAGGACTTGGGATAGGTTTATATATATGTTCAGAAATTATAAGGCAGCACCAAGGTTCTTATGGTGTAAATAGTAAAGTGGGCCAGGGCTCTTCATTTTATTTTACAATACCTATTTAGTATATGCAAAAGACATTTTTACGCAACCTACAAATTGGTTTTAGCTTATCGCTGATTGTATTACTCATCAGCTCGGTAGCATCATTTATCAGTATCAGGCAATTGCAGCATAGTAATGCTATGGTAGAACATACCAAAAATGTTATTGATGCTTCAGATAAAATCTTATCAGACTTAAAGGATGCTGAAACCGGCCAAAGAGGTTATTTATTAACTGGTAAAGAGGGCTTTTTAGAGCCCTATTATGCGGGCTTAAAATCTCTGCCTGGCTCTTTAAAAGTTGCGATAGATTTAACTCAGGACAATCCTATCCAAGTTCAAAGGTTTGAAGAGCTATCTGGCGTTATAGATACTAGGATGGTGATGCTAAATAGATTGATTGAGGCCAGAAGAAATAGCCAAACCTATGCCGAAACAGATCTAGAAATAGGCAGACAAGCTATGGAAAGCTCCAGAAAAATTATCGCCCAGATAAAAGATACCGAAAACCAATTATTGATAGAAAGAACAGCATCTGTAACCCATTTTAGTAATTATACCACCATATTAATTGTTGCCGCTGCTATTATAGCCATGCTCATAACTTTCTTTTTTTACCTCAGGGTGAGGAATGATTTTATAGACAGAGATAATTTAAGATTAGCCTTAAAAAAGAAAGATGAAGAGATTAGCAAAAGAATACATTTGATACAGGATGTTGCTTTGCAAATTTCTAATGGCCAATATGATATTAGGTTAAATGATGATGAAAAAGATGGCTTGGGAAGCTTAGCTACATCATTAAACACCATGGCTGATGCCTTACAAAAGTCTTTTGCTATATTAAACGATAATGAATGGTTGCAAAAAGGTATTGCAACTTTAAATGAGAAACTGGTTGGCAACAAAACACTTGATGTTATTACACAAGATACTTTAGGCCATTTGGTTAGCTATGGCGAGTGTAATTCTGGTGCTTTATACCTGATGGAAAATGGTTTACTAACCTTACAAAGCGCTTATGGTCTAGAAGAAAGAATGTTGAAGCCTGTAAAATCTGGAGAAGGTATGCTGGGCCAAGTTTACGCTAATGGTAAAGAGAAGCTATTTTCATCTATCAATGATGAAAACTACACCGTTTCTTTTGCTAATGGCAAAGTTAAAGTTAGCCATATTTTAATAGTACCTATTTTATATGATTATAAAGCTATAGGGGTAATAGAACTGGGCTGCTGCCACAGCTTTAATGAAGTTGAGATAGCATTTTTTAAAGATGCTACCAAAAATTTAGGCGTAGCCATTGCCGCAGCTGCAACACGTAAACATGTACAAAGACTTTTAGAAGAAACCCAAGCGCAATCAGAAGAAATGCAAGCACAGCATACAGAACTAGAAAACCTGAATGCAGAACTGGAAGCGCAAACACAGAAATTACAAGCATCAGAAGAAGAGTTAAAAGTGCAGCAAGAAGAGTTGATGCAATCTAACCAAGAGCTAGAAGAGCGCTCTAAATTATTAGAAGAAAAAAACCAGCTTATTGTAGAAAGAAATATAGAGATACAACAAAAAGCAGAAGAGCTTGCATTAAGCACCAAATACAAATCTGAGTTTTTGGCTAATATGTCTCATGAGCTGCGTACACCTTTAAATTCTATCTTGCTACTTTCTAGGTTATTGGCAGAAAACAATGAGGAAAACCTAAATGAAGAACAGATAGAATCTGCAAGGGTTATCCTAAGCTCGGGCTCTGGCTTGTTAACCCTTATTGATGAAATTCTTGACCTTTCTAAAATTGAAGCTGGTAAAATGGACCTTGATTTCCAGAAAGCAGAGCTCCCAGAAATGGTTGACGATTTGCAAGCACTTTTCAACCCTTTAGTAAAAGAAAAAAATATAGACTTCCACATTCATCTTGATGATAATAGCCCTAGCGCTATTGTAACAGATAAAATGCGTTTAGACCAAATTTTAAAAAATCTAATCTCTAACGCTATCAAATTCACTAAACAGGGTCATGTAAAACTCAGCATTCAAAATCATCCAAAAAAGAAAGATTTTATACAATTTTTAGTTGAGGATACAGGTATAGGTATATCAGAAGATAAACAAAAACTGGTATTTGAGGCTTTTCAGCAAGCAGATGGCTCTACCAAAAGAAAATTTGGCGGTACAGGATTGGGCTTATCTATAAGTAGAGAACTTGCCAAATTATTAGGCGGGCAAATTACTTTATACAGCCAAGAAGGTGTGGGCAGTACATTTACTTTAGAAGTTCCGATAGATAGTAGTTTGGTTAAACCCCATGAACCAGAAATAGTAGCTTTAAATAAAATAAACCTGCAAAAACCTATAGATGAGGTTTTATTTACCTCAACAGAAAGCATGTTTGTTACCTCTAAAATACCTGAGGATATTGATGATGACAGAAACCATATTAACCCCGGTGATAAGGTAATTTTAATAGTTGAGGATGATACTGCTTTTGCCAATTTACTCCTAAAATATACCAGAAAACAGAAATATAAAGGTATTGTAATTGTTAGAGGAGATTTAGCTGTAGCGTTTGCAGAGAAATATCAGCCTTTAGCTATTTTATTAGATATACAGCTACCCGTAAAGGATGGATGGACGGTAATGGAAGAGTTAAAATCTAACTCCAAAACCAAGCCTATACCAGTACATATTATGTCTTCTTTAGAAGTTAAAAGAGAAAGCTTATTAAAAGGCGCTATAGATTTCATCAACAAACCGGTTGCTTTAGAGCAAATGGATATCATGTTTAAGAAAATTGAAGATGCGCTAAACAGACATCCTAAAAAAGTACTCATTATAGAAGAAAACCCTAAGCATGCAACTGCATTGTCTTATTTCTTAAGCAGTTTTGATATCTCAACAGAAATAAAAAATAATGTAGCAGATAGTGTAGAAGCCTTAACATCAGACAAGGTAGATTGTATTATTTTAGATATGGGTGTGCCAGACCAAACAGGCTATGAAGCCCTAGAAGCCATCAAGAAAAATGAAGGTTTAGAAAACTTACCTATCATTATTTTCACAGGTAAGAATTTATCTAAAGCAGAAGAAATTAGGATAAAGCAATATGCAGATTCTATTGTGATTAAAACGGTACACTCTTATCAAAGAATTTTAGACGAAGTAGGGCTGTTTTTACACTTGGTAGAAGAAAAGAAAACTGATGTTGTTAAAAAGAAAGTAAACGTTTTAGGCACTTTAAATGAGGTCTTAAAAGGCAAAACTGTTCTTATTGCTGATGATGATGTACGCAACATATTCTCACTTACTAAAGCATTAGAAAAACACCAGATGAAAGTTATTTCTGCTACCGATGGTAAAGATGCTTTAGAACAACTAGAACAACATCCAGAGATTTCTATCGTATTAATGGATATGATGATGCCTGAAATGGATGGTTATGAAACCACCTCCAGAATTAGGAAACATCCAAAATTTAAGAACTTACCTATTATGGCTGTAACCGCCAAAGCAATGATGGGCGACCGTGAAAAATGCATGATAGCCGGCGCATCTGATTATATATCAAAACCTGTCGATATAGATCAGCTATTATCGCTGTTAAGGGTTTGGTTATACCAATATTAAAAAATAAAACATGGAGAAAGTTTATGACAAAAAACACCCTTATACTGATTATAGACGATGATAACAGAAATATCTTCGCTTTAAAGATGGTTCTTAAATCAAAAGGTTTTGATTGTATAGCGGCCAACAGCGTAACGGAAGGGATTACACTTTTAGAACAACATCCGGAAACTGCCTTAATATTGATGGATATGATGATGCCAGAGATGGATGGTTATGAAGGGATTAATGTAATCACACATCATGAAAAAATAAAAAAATTACCCGTTATAGCGGTTACGGCACAAGCTATGCTAGGAGATAAAGAGAAATGTTTAGCCGCCGGTGCAACAGATTACATCTCCAAACCTATTGATATTGATAAGCTTTTATATAGCATAGCTAAAATTTTAAATGATAGAACCTGATTTGATAAAAGATGAAGAACTGGAAAGTCTGCTTACAGAAATTGCAGAACTTTACGGTTATGATTTTACTCAATACAGCAAAGCTTCTATTAAAAGAAGGGTAAACCGCATTTGCCTGATAGATAAGTTTACCAGCTTTGCAGAGCTAAGGTATCAACTTATTAAACAGCCTTCTTATTTACAAAGATTTGTAGAAGAGATTACGGTGAACGTAACCGAGATGTTTAGAGACCCCTCTTTTTATAAAGCTTTAAGAGAACATGTACTCCCACGGTTAGGCACATACCCGTTGATAAGAATTTGGCTAGCAGGCTGCTCTACCGGTGAGGAAGTTTATTCTCTTGCCATTTTAGCTAAGGAAGCCGGTTTAATGCATAAAACTTTATTATATGCTACAGATATTAACCCTAGCGTATTAGAAAGAGCTAGAAACGGTATTTTCCCTATCAGCCAAATGAAACTATACTCTGAAAATTATATCCTCTCTGGCGGGACGCAAAATTTTTCTGAGTACTATACGGCAAATTATGACTTTGCTCGTTTTAACGATGATCTTAAAGAGAAGATGATTTTTGCAACGCACAACCTCGTATCAGACCGCTCTTTTAACGAGTTTCAGCTTATCATTTGCAGAAATGTTTTGATTTATTTTGATAAAGACTTACAAGCAAAAGTTTTTAAACTTTTTGATGAAAGCTTAGAACATTTAGGCTTTTTAGGTTTAGGCTCTAAAGAAACCATCAGGTTTTCTAAATTAGATAGGCATTACCATCAAATATCTACAGAAAAAATATGGCGCAAGCAACAAGAAGATCAAAGAAGGCTTATAAACTTTAACATTTAGCATGGATACCATCTTTTTAATAGGAGGTTCTGCCGGGAGCTTGAAAGTATTACTTGAAGTATTACCAAAGCTTCATCATGATTTAAAGTTTCCCATCATCATTGTACTACACCGGAAAGGTTATACCGATTCGCAATTAGGATATTTATTAAATACTAGAACCAATTTAAAGGTGATTGAGCCTGATGATAAAGATGTTTTAGAAGCTGGCTATATTTATATTGCCCCTGCAGATTATCATTTGCTTATAGAAAGTGATAAAACCATTTCTCTTGATTTCTCTGAAAAGTTAAATTTCTCTAGACCCTCTATTGATGTAACGTTTAGTTCTGCAGCAAAAGTTTTTAAAGAAAATACATTTGCTTTGCTATTATCTGGCGCAAATGCCGATGGGGCTGCAGGTTTAAATTATGTAAAAGCCAATAATGGAACAACACTTGTACAAAATCCGGTAAGCGCAGAGGTAAATTATATGCCTTTACAAGCTATCGCACAATCAAAAATTGATTTTGTCTTAAATCCGGATGAGATTGCTGCATTTATAAACAAGTTAGATGTACCATAAATGCTACGTTAAAATTTATCTGGTGTATGATTTAAACTACTTTCTTTAACATAAATGAATACGAATAAAACGATACTAATCTTTGATGATGATGTAAATATTTTAGAATTATGCTCTATCATCCTGATGGAGTCTGGCTATCAAGTAGAAATTTCTGAAACTTCACATGATATTATAGAAAAAGTAACCAGCATAAACCCAGATGTTATTTTGATGGACAATTGGATACCAGATATTGGCGGTATAAAAGCCACGCAACTATTAAAACAACATCCAGATTTTAAGCATATACCCGTGATTTATTTTTCTGCTAATAATGATATTCATTTACTTGCAGAAACCGCTGGCGCTGATGCTTATTTACCCAAACCCTTTGATTTAGTAGAGCTTGAAAATATTGTTAATGATGTTTTAGAACGCAAGCATCAACAATAAGAAAGGCCTGTTTTAAAGGCCTCTCTTGTTATTCTAATTTATCTGTTTCTTCATAAAGCTTTTCTACCAAAGCTTCATTGTTTTTCAAAATCACTTTACGTTTTAAACTTAGCTTTGGGGTAAGTTCGCCACCATCTATGGTAAACTCCTTAGGTAATAAAGCTATCTTTTTAACTTGCTCCCACTTACCAAAACCTGCATTTAATAGTTCTACCTCAGACCAAACTTTAGCTATAACCTGTTTGTTTTTTATCAATTCGGCGGGCTTTTGTTCGTTTATACCATTCCTGGCGCTCCAATCTAAAAGCTTTTCAAAATTTGGTACTACTAAAGCAGAAGGGAATCTTTTATTCTCGCCTACCACCATAATTTGCTCTATATAAACAGATTCTTTAAACTTATTTTCTAGAACCTGTGGTGCAACGTATTTACCGCCTGCGGTTTTAAAAACTTCTTTCTTTCTATCTGTAATAGCCAAAAAGCCATCTTTAAGCATTCCAATATCTCCGGTATGGAACCAACCATCTGTAATAGCTTCTGCTGTAGCATCAGGGCGTTTGTAATAGCCTGTCATTACACTAGGGCCTTTACATAAAATCTCTCCGTCTTCAGCAATTTTCACTTCTACGTTACCCAATGGTCTACCTACAGTACCAAACATGGTTTCGCCTTTTCTAGGGCCATTAACAGCTATCACTGGCGATGTTTCTGTTAAGCCATAACCTTCTAGTACTTTAATATCTGCACCCCAGAAAACTCTTGCTAAACGCTCTTGTAAAGCAGCACCACCAGAAACTATAACAATAATTTCTCCGCCCAATGCGTCTCTCCATTTACTAAAGATAAGTTTACGAGCTATTTTTAATTGTAACTCATATAAAAAGCCATTTTTACCATCCATTTCAAATTGGTGCCCTAGTTTTAAAGCCCAAAAGAATAAAGCCTTTTTAACTCCTGTTAAAGCTTGTCCTTTGGCAACAATTCTATCGTATACTTTTTCTAACAACCTTGGTACTGTGGTAAAGCAATGTGGTTTTACTTCGGCCAAATTGGCTACTATAGTCTCTAAACTTTCTGCATAATAAACAGATACACCTAAATAAAAGTACATGTAAACCACCATACGCTCAAATATGTGCGAAAGTGGCAAAAAGCTTAATGCCCTTTTTACTTGGTCTGGATAGAGTTGAGATGAATATAAAATATTACTGATTAAGTTTTTGTGGCTCAACATCACGCCCTTTGGTGTACCTGTTGTACCAGAAGTATATATCAGCGTAAGCAAATCATCTTCTGTAATTTGTTGCTTATAAGGTTCTAAATCAATATCCTGATTTTCTTTACCTAGCGATACAATTTCTAACCAGTTTGGCGCTCCACTTACGGTATTAAAAGTGTAAATATCGGTTTGTAAACCTGCTTCATTTTTTACCTTCTGTACCTTTTGATAAAGCTCTTCTGAAGATACAAACACAATTTTTACTTCTGCATCTATCAGAATAAATTTGATATCTGCTTCGGCTAAAGTTGGATACATAGGAACTTGTGTTGCCCCTATTTGCATGATACCAAAATCGCAAAAATTCCACTCGGGCCTATTTTCAGACATGATAGCCACTTTATCATCCTTACCTATACCTTTTTTAATAAGTCCCCGACTTACTTCTTCAGAAATATTGATAAAATCGCTACTGCTATATTTTTTCCATTGACCATTTACCTTAGTGGCCAATATATCTTGACAATTAAAGTTTTGCTTATTGTATTTAAGCAAATCAAACACTCTGCTAATGGCTTCCATAATACATTAATTTATAATTGGTTTATCAATATAGATAATCCTGATTGAACCTCAAAGAAGGTTTTACGATTATTACATTTATTAGAACAACATTATGAGAATGAATTAAAGTTTTAAAGGGAAAAATTAATCTCTGGCATTTGATTTGAGAATGAGGCTTGGATAAATAAAATAAAAAAATGAAACAAAAATTATTGTTATTAAGCTTATCGCTATTGCTTTTAACCTTTTCAAAAGTAAATGCACAAGGTTATAATACTGGAATTGGTTTTAGAGCCGGAGGCTTTGAAAATGGTTTAACCATTAAACACTTTGTAAAATCTGATACTGCTATTGAAGGTATTTTAGGTTTTAGACCTGGTGTTTTTGTGGTTACTGGTTTATATGAAAAACATGCTACAGCTTTTAGCGAGCCTTCTTTAAAATGGTATTACGGCGTTGGTGCCCACATTGGTGGTATTGATGACGGCAGAAGATACAGAAGATACTTTGGTGATGATGACGAAATTTATGATAATGGCTTACTTTTAGGTGCTGATGCTATTTTAGGTTTAGAATGGCAAATGCCTGAAATACCTTTCACTTTAGGTGTTGATTTACACCCAAGATTAGAACTTGCTAGAGGCCCTTTCTTAGATATTGAGCCTGGCTTTACGCTAAGATTTGTTTTCTAAATATTAAATATTTTAGAAACAAAAGAGGAGGCTTTTAAGCCTCCTCTTTTGTTTACATTTTCATCCACTTCTTAAAAACAGCTTTTTGTTGTTCTGTTTGTTTTTTCATTATATCTATTTGCAAGCTCTTATCTGTACTAGCAGCCAATTTGATATTTAACGTCTGGATAATGCCATCTCTATTTAAAACAATCATTAAGTTCTCGCCAACTGCTTTAGTTTTGATATAATCGTTAATATCTTCTACTCTTTCTCCGTTAACGGCAATAATTTCATCGTTAACATTTAAGCCGCCATTCCATGCTGCACCACCTCTTATAACGGTACTGATGATATTCTTTCTTGTTCTAACACCTAAAGAAGGCATTTTAGGGTTCGCCCTGTTTACCAATTCTAAGCCTGCATAAGCTAGAAACTTAGCACAATCTACTTCCGCAGTACCGTTTACATATTTGTTGTAAAACTCATCTAAATTTTCCCCATACTCTTTTTCTAAAGCCTCTTTAAATTCTTTACTGGTAAAACCTCTACCCTTTTTCTTGTAATACTCTTGGTAAGTATTTCTTAAAACATCATCTAAGCTTTTGTTAGCATTGGTTTTATGAATAATTGCTAAATCTAGCATCGCGGCAAGCAAAGCACCTTTGTTGTAGTAAGATATGGTAGCATTGCTACTGTTTTCATTTGGTCGGTAATATTTAATCCAAGCATCAAAGCTAGCCTCTGTTACAGCTTGTACTTTATCACCTCTTTGGTTTGCAATCAAGTTAATCTCTGCTTGTAAGATTTTCAGATAATCAATTTCAGAAATAGCCCCTGTTCTTTGTATAATCAGGTTATCGTAATAAGCAGTAAAACCTTCTGCAATCCATAAATCAGTTGTATAATTCTCGTTTTCATAATCAAACGGACCAAGCGCAATAGGTCTTAACCTTTTCACATTCCATAAATGGAAATACTCATGAGCTACCAAACTTAAAAAATTGGTATAAGTTGCGGCGTCTGTATATCCTGTTCTTTTAGCGCCTAAAACGGTAGAGTTTAAATGCTCTAAACCACCACCTCCATTTTGGTAATGATGAACGATAAAAACATAGCGCTTGTTAGGGTTTTCTCTAAAAATTAAAGTCTCCTCCTCTACAATTTTTGCCATATCTAGTTTCAACTTCTCTTTATCGTAGTTTCCACCACCTACCATAGCAACTTCATGTTTAACTCCGGCAGCATCAAACTCAAAAATATCTTGATTACCAACTTCTATAGGCGAATCATACAACCAATCAAAATCCGGAGCATGGTAAGAAAACTTAGTTCCTTCAATTTTCTCTAAACCAGTAGAAACTTTGCTCCAATTGCTAAAAGGTGTAATATTAACTCGTACAGGCTCGTTTAACCTATCTTTAACAAACATAAATATGCCTGTTGGCGATAAAAAAGCATGGCTAGCATCTATAAAACTAGTTCTTACAGAAATCTCATAAGCATAAACTTTATAGTTTACCACTACTGTTTTATTGCCATTGGTTTTAATCTTCCAAGTGTTCTTCTTTACTTTTTCTGATGATAAAGCTGCCCCAGCATTTGTACTAGCAGTAAAACCTTCTACATTTTTAGAAAACTCTCTTACCAAATAAGAACCTGGTGCCCATACTGGCATGCTTACTTCAATTTCCTTTTTACGGATATTACTAATACGCATTTCTACATCGGCATAATGTGCCTGAGGTTCAGAAAAAGATACTGTGAACTCTATTTTAGAACCATCATCTGCCGCAGCAGTTAATTGAACCATAAAAATGATGATTAAAGTGTTTAGAAAAATTTTAAATGAGTGCATTTTAAGTTTTTATACAAAACTAAAATATTATTCAATATTCAAAAATTTAAGCTGTATGATTGATTTGTAATATAGTTGATACCTTCAACTATTGTGTAAACTTAAATTATAAATTTGAACTTATCTCTTACAATGAAATTTGAAGAACCAATAGCACATCAACTTATACAAGTTACCAAGAAGTATTTAAGTGAATTTAGCAAAATAGCTGGGTATATCCCTATGGAGCGCTATCATTATGTATTACTTATTTTAAGTGAAACAGAAGAGCTTTACACGCAAAAAGAATTGGCAGAAATTTTACAGGTTGATAAATCTTTTATGGTTACCATGATAGATTATTTATCTGATAACGATTTTGTTACACGCGAAGCAGACCAACACGATAGACGTAAGCATTTGATAAAGCTTACGGATAAAGCTAAAAAACTAGTACCTGAAATACATCATATTTTTAAAAATCTTAATGAAAAAGCTTTTAAAAATGTATCAAAAGAAAATATTGGGCGCTTTTTTGACGTGTTAGCACAAATGCAACAAAACTTAACTACAGAAAATACTCACGAGCTTATCCTCGACTTTAAAAAACTTAAACATACAACATGAAAACCAAGTACATTATTTATGTTTTAATTATTGGCTTACTAGGTTATATGATTTATAACCGATTAAGTAAATCATCAGAAACAAAAGGGCCAAAAGGTGGCGCAACCGGCACACCAGCAGGTGGTGGTGCTCCAATAGGTGTAAGCGGTATTATTGTTAAACCAACCCAGTTTTCTAATATAGTTTCTGTTTCTGGAACTATTGAGGCTAATGAACAAGTACAAATAAGAAGCGAGATTTCTGGCTTAATTAGGTCTATCAATTTTACAGAAGGTTCTACCGTTAATAAAGGCGCTTTATTAATTAAGATAGATGATAGAGAGCTACAGGCACAATTAGCACAAGCTTTAACAAGAGAAAAATTAGCCTCAGAGACAGAGTCTCGGTCTAAAAAACTTCTTCAATCAGAAGCCATAAGCCAAGAAGAATATGATAATGCCCTTGCCGAGCTTCGTTCTTTGCAAGCACAAAGTCAATTGGTAAGAGCCCAACTTTCTAAAACAGAAATTAGAGCACCTTTTTCTGGTAAAATAGGTTTAAGAAGTATTTCTAATGGTGCTTACATTACCCCAACAACAGCTATTGTAAACCTCGTTAATACAAACCCAGTTAAAATTACGTTCTCTGTTCCAGAGAAATATGCTAAAAGGGTAAATGAAGGTTCAAGCATATCTTTTACCGTTGCCGGAAGCAGAGAAACTTACTCGGCAAAAGTATATGCTATAGAGCCCGCTGTTGATATCGCTACCAGAACTTTGATTTTAAGAGCTAGAGCAGACAACCCTAATGGAACGCTTCTGCCGGGTACTTTTGCCAATGTTAATTTGCCTTTAGAAAACATCAAAGATGCTATTTTAGTGCCTACAGAAGCAGTGGTTCCTATTTTAAATGGTAAACAAGTTTTTATAGCTGAAAACGGAAAAGCCAAAGCTATAAAAATAGAATCTGATGTTAGAACAGATAAAGAAGTATTAGTATCAGCTGGTTTAAAAGCCGGTGATACCGTATTAACAAGCGGAGTTATGGCTTTAAAACCCGATGCTCCTGTTAAAGTAAGTGTGAAAAACAAATAATACAGATTTATTATCATGAGTATATCAACCACCAGTATAAAAAGGCCAGTTTTGGCCATCGTAATGAATCTGATACTTGTCTTATTTGGTATCATTGGATTTACATTTCTTGGGGTAAGAGAGTTTCCTTCTATAGACCCTCCGGTAGTTTCTGTAAGAACCAATTATCCGGGTGCTAATGCTGATATTGTTGAATCTCAAATTACAGAACCTCTTGAAAAATCTATCAATAGTATTGATGGTATCAAGAATATTTCTTCCTCTAGCAACCAGGGGTCAAGCTCTATTACTATCGAGTTTAATTTGGATAAAAATTTAGAAGAAGCAGCTAATGATGTTCGAGATAAAGTATCACAAGCTGGCCGTTACCTTCCAAAAGATATAGACGGTAACCCAGTAGTTTCAAAAGCTGATGCGAACTCTGACGCTATTATCTCTATGACCATCCAAAGTGATAAAAGAAGCATTTTAGAGATAAGTGATTTTGCAGAAAACGTTATCGCTCAAAGAATTCAAACCATACCCGGTGTTTCTAGTGTACAAATTTGGGGGCAAAAAAAATATGCCATGCGTTTATGGCTAGACCCTGATAAACTTGCAGCTTATGCCTTAACTCCTTTAGATGTTAGAAATGCGCTAGACCAACAAAATGTTGAGCTTCCATCTGGAAAAATATCCGGAGATAATACAGAACTTACCGTAAATACCGTAGGTAATTTAAGTACTGAAGAAGCTTTTAACGATTTAATCATTAAAAATGATGGCACCAATATCATCCGTTTTAAAGATGTTGGTTCTGCTGTATTAGGCCCTGAAAACGAGGAAACCGTTCTAAGATCAAAAGGAAGACCCATGGTTGCCACCGCTATTATACCGCAACCTGGTGCTAACTATTTAGATATTGCTAATGAGTTTTATAAACGTTACGAGCAATTAAAAAAAGAACTTCCTGAAGATTATAAGCTAGACATTGCTTTAGATAATACAATTTTCATCAAGAAATCGGTATTAGAAGTTGCAGAAACGTTAATTATTGCTTTAGTATTGGTAATTTTCATCATTTACCTATTCTTTAGAGATTGGAGCATCGCCTTTAGGCCTTTAATAGATATTCCGGTATCGCTTATAGCTACATTTTTTGTGATGTACTTATTAGGTTTCTCTATCAATGTATTAACCTTATTGGCTATAGTTTTGGCAACAGGTTTAGTTGTTGATGATGGTATTGTAGTAACAGAAAATATCTTTAAAAAAGTAGAAGAGGGTATGTCGCCTTTTGAAGCTGCAATAAAAGGAGCTAATGAGATTTTCTTTGCCGTAATTTCAATTTCTATTACGCTTGCTGCAGTATTCTTGCCTGTTATTTTCTTAGAGGGTTTTGTTGGCCGATTGTTTAGAGAATTTGGCGTTGTTATTGGTGCTGCGGTATTGATATCGGCTTTTGTTTCTTTAACCTTAACACCCATGTTAAATGCTTATTTGATGAAAAGCGGACATAAAAAATCCAATTTTTATCTCAAAACAGAGCCTTATTTCGAGAAGATGAACGAAAGCTACAAGACATCTTTAGCACAATTCTTAAATAAAAGATGGCTCGCATTTCCTATCGTTCTTATCTGTTTTGGAATTATTTTCTTGTTTTGGAACACTTTACCAAAAGAAACTGCCCCTTTAGATGATAGAAGTGGTGTAAATATTCAAATTACAGCTCCAGAAGGTGCTTCATTTGATTACACTGATGCTTTTATTCTTAATCTTGAAGAAAAACTTAATGATTCTGTACCAGAACAAATCAATAATATATCAGTAACATCACCAGGCTTTAGTGGCTCTGGAGCTGCAAACACAGGTTTCTTTAGAATAAGATTAGGTGAAGCAGAAGATAGAGAGCGCTCTCAAATGGAAATTGCAGACCAGCTTACCAGAGTGGTAAGAAAGCTGCCAGAAGCCCGAGCCTTTGTAGTGCAGCAGCCTACAATTTCTGTAGGTAGGGTTCGTGGTTTACCAGTTCAATACATCATACAAGCTAATAATTTTGAGCAGTTGCAAGAAAAGATACCTGCTTTTATGAATGAAATTGGTCAAGACCCAACTTTTACCAATACTGATGTTAACTTGAAATTTAACAAGCCCGAGCTTAATGTAAGTATTGATAGAAATAAAGCACAAAATTTAGGTGTATCCGTAATTGATGTTGCCCAAACCCTACAATTATCTTTAAGTGCACAAAGGTTTGCTTATTTCACTATGAATGGTAAGCAATATCAAGTTATCGGCCAGTTTGATAGGCAAAAAAGAAACGACCCTTATGATTTAACATCCATATTTGTAAGAAATACTAGAGGTGAGCTTATTCAGTTAGATAACCTCGTAAAAATTGAAGAAAGAAGCAGCCCTCCACAAAGGTATCGTAACAATAGGTTTGCATCAGCAACTGTTTCTGGTGGTTTAGCACCTGGTAAAACTATTGGCGATGGTATTGAGGCTATGGAAAGAGCAAAAGAAAAAATCTTAGACGATAGCTTTAGTACAGATTTAGCCGGAGAATCAAGAGATTTTAGCGAGAGTAATTCTAATACCTTATTTGCTTTTGGCTTAGCATTACTTTTGGTTTACCTTATTTTATCGGCACAGTTTGAAAGCTTTATAGACCCAGTTATCATCATCCTAACTGTACCTATGGCTGTGGCCGGAGCTTTCTTCTCCTTATGGTTACTAGGCCAAAGTTGGAACATCTTTAGCCAAATAGGAACCATTATGCTCATTGGCTTGGTAACCAAAAACGGCATTCTTATAGTAGAATTTGCGAACCAATTGAAAGAGCAAGGCATGAGCGTGGCTGATGCCATTAGAGAAGCATCAGTTTCTAGGTTGAGACCTATTTTAATGACCAGCCTAGCTATTGCATTAGGCGCTTTACCTATTGCTATGGCTTTGGGTGCAGCGGCAAAAAGTAGAATGGGCATGGGTACTGTAATTATAGGAGGCACATTGTTTTCATTAATGCTAACACTGTTTGTAATTCCTGCTATTTACTCGTACTGGTCTAAAGAACATAAAGAAAGTAAAGCAGAAAAAGCTGCTAAAGAAATTGAACTAGAAAAATCTATTTAAGCATGAAAATTAATAGGTTATTAATCATAATTGCGTTTTTATTATCTGTAAATAAAGCATTTACACAAGAGAAGCTAAGTTTAGAAGATGCTATAAAAATTGCATTAGAGAACAACTTCGATATAAAAATCAGTAGAAACGTAACAGAAATAAGCAAGAACAACGTTACTCCGGGTAATGCTGGTATGTTACCAGTTGTAACAGGAAATTTAAATGATTTAAATAGGGTAGAAACTAGTGAGGTTGATTTAGCTTCTGGTGGAAGTAGAAATGCCAGAAATGCAAAAAACACCAATATCAACTATGGTGCAAGCTTAAATTGGCGCATTTTTGATGGTTTTAGGATGTTTGCGACTTACGATAGGTTACAAGAATTACAAAAACTTGGTGAGCTAAATTTCAAACTTAACGTACAAAACACCATTGCCAATGTATTAACCTCTTATTACAATTTAATTGCCTTAAACAAGCAATTAGAAGCCACTAAAACCGCCTTAGAAGTATCTAGAGTGCGCTTAAAAAATGCTAATAGCCGTTTTAAAATAGGTAAAGGTTCAAAATTAGAACTTTTGGCAGCCAAAGTAGATTTAAGTACAGATACGAGTTCTTTATTGGTACAAAAAGATTTAATTAAAGCATCAAAAATTAACCTCAATCAAATTTTAGGGAGACCAGCAGAAATTGAATTTGCAGTTGAAGATACCATCATCTTAGATAAGCAGTTGAACTATGAAAATACTAAATCATTAGTTTTAGCGCAGAACCCAGAATTGCAAACAGCGGTTGTAAATCAAAAAATAGCAGAACTTAGCTTAAAAGAAATAAAAGGTGATAGGTATCCTGTTATTGCTTTAACATCTGGCTATAATTTTTCTAATTCAACATCGCCACCAACTGGCTTCGCCATTAGAAACAATACACGTGGTTTAAATTATGGTTTTACCGCTTCTATCAATATTTTTAACGGATTTCAGCAAAACAGAGCAGAAACTAACGCAAAGCTAGAGATAGAAAACGCTCAATTTAATTTAGAGCGTACACAACAAGCTATAGCATCACAATTGCTTATTGCTTATCAAAACTATCAAACCAATTTACAATTGGTAACTTTAGAAGAAAACAATGTTGAAGTAGCTCAAGAAAACTTAAATATTACCTTAGAAAAATACAGACTAGGAAGCATTGTACCTTTGGAGCTAAGAGAAGCACAAAGAAATTTTGTTGATGCTACGGTAAGATATGCCAATTCACAATTCCAGGCAAAATTAGCAGAAGTTGCCATTAAAGAACTGGCCGGTAACATACAGTTGTAACCTAGCGTATAAGACTTAAATAATTCAATTAAAATATTTTCTTTTCATATATTTGTTATCACAATTTAATTTAGATGCCTAATTACAAATACAAAACTGCCCTTTTGGTTGATGATAATTTCATCGATAATATGATTAACCAAAAGATCCTCAATAACTCTGATTTTTCGGAGCATATTGTTGTGAAACAATCTTGTGAATCGGCAATACAATACCTACAAGAACTTATAAACCGTCAAGAAGAACTACCTGAAATTATCTTTTTAGATATTAGAATGCCTATTAAAACAGGCTTTGATTTCTTAGTAGAATTTCAACAACTACAATCTCCTGCGAAAGACCATGTTAAAATTGTAATGCTTTCATCATCTTTAGACCCTAGCGACCATAAAAAAGTAACAGAATTTAATAACGTAACAGACTTCTTTGGAAAACCACTAACGAGTGATTTATTAAAAGATATTTAACATGTTAATTGTTGCTGATAGCGGGTCTTCTGTAACAGACTGGATCTGCCTGTTGCCAAATCAAGAAAAACAGTTTATAGAAACTAAAGGACTTAATCCTTTCTTTGTTTCAGAAAAAGAGATTATTAAGGTCATTAATAGTGTAAATTTATTTCAAGACATCGCACCAAACGTTAAAGAAGTACATTTCTTTGGCGCTGGCTGTAATAGCCCCGATAAACGCGAAATTATTTCCAATGCCTTATCTGTTAAATTTAAAAATGCTTTTGTTAATGTAGAAAGTGATCTATTAGGCTCTGCATATGCCACTTGCGGAACTACACCAGGTTTAAATTGTATTCTAGGTACAGGCTCTAATATTTCTTTTTTGATGGCAGCAATTTACATGATGGCTTACATGGTTTAGGTTATATTTTAGGAGATGAAGGCTCTGAAACTTACTTTGGGAAAAATTTAATAACAGATTTTCTTTATAAAAAGATGCCTGATGATTTAGCAGAAAAATTTAATGCTAAATACAAGCCTAATAAGGAAGATGTTATCAAAAACATTTATCAAAGACCTTTACCTAACCATTATTTAGCCTCTTTTGCCAGTTTTTTAAAAGAAAACATTAATCATTCTTACATTCAGAAAATTATCACTATTGGCTTAGAAGAGTTTATTCAAATAAGTATTTGCACCTATCCAAATTACAAAGAGCTTTATTGCCATTTTGTTGGCGATATAGCTTATCATTTCCAAGATTTTCTAATCCCACTATGTCAAAAATATGAGATTCATGTTGGTAAAATTTTAGAAAACCCTATACATGAGCTGTTTGAGTTTGTAAAAACTAAAGAGGGGTTTTAACGCTCCTTTGTTCTTCTCATACCTATTGCAGCACCAATCGCTAATAAGAACCCAACGCCAGCATCTAAAGGTACATCCACAGGGTCGCATTCACCTGTAGCCTCATTAAAAACTTCATCAAAAGGATCACAAGCATCAACTTGGGCCCAAGTAGGAGCAACTGGAACAACTATTAACAAACAAATAAAAAATATCGCTACACAAATCTTCTTTAACATAATTACCTTTTTACTATCTTTTCTTTTACAACTACTTCACCGCTGATAGACTCTTTTATTTCTAAAATATAAATGCCACTTTTTAATTCCGAAGTATTAAACGCTAATAATTCTTTTATATAGGTATTCCTTATAGTTAAACATTTTTTGCCTTCTAAAGAATAAATATTTACATCATATATGGTGTTACCGCTTGTTTGTAAAGATACAGACAAACCACTATCAAAAGGATTTGGAAACACCTTTAAAGTACCAGTATCGTCATTTTTTAATGAATCTAGTTTATCTAAAGTACTCATGATAACTTCGAATCTACTTGATGATGAAGAGCTATTGGTAGTATTTACGGCAAACTGATAAGAGAAGTTTTCATCTATATCTACAAAACTGTTCAAGTATTTGTCTCTTAAAATAAGCTTGTAACCTTTAGGAATATTTTTCAAATCTTTAACTTCTAAATTATATTGTCCATTAGTAGTTCTTAAGAACAAAGGTACAATTGAAGTCTTGGTATTTTGTTTGGTAAAATTTAAGCTAAGTACCTTATTATCAGCACTATAAGAACCTAACAGAAAATTTCCTGATAAGACTTTCGTATTATCATACACATCAGAGGCCTCGTTACCGCTTTCATCAAAATAAATTCTTGTTCTATCCAAATCTGTATTACTATTTTTTAAATGCAATCCTATTTGAGGTATTAAATCTGCTTTTAAATTACGGCTTAACCCTATAGGCCTATTTAATACGGTATTAGCTCCTTGCTGACTCGATTTACTAGACTCTGTAAAAGTAACTTGTGGAGAAGAGGCACTATTAGCCCTTAAGAAAAAAGCGCCACCACTTGGAATAATAACATTTGCAGAATTACCATTATCGTCTAATCCTGTTGTAAGATTTACAGATAAAAAAGAATTCGTAAATGTTCTATCATAAACATAAGCCGTATTGCTGATGTTTGATAAAGTTAATAATCTTAAATCTATTGCCGAAGCATAAGGATTTCCTAATAAGTTTAATCCATCTAAAGATGTATTAGCATGAGATGAGAAGTCTAGATTTACTGCTATATTTTGCTGATTAAGAACTCCTAAATAATCTATAACTGTACTTTCGGGAATTGAGTAGGGTAAATTATATTTGGATGTAGCATTCGTCTTATTACCAATATAAAAATATAAGAATCCTCTACCTGTTTGTATGGTATTACTCAAATTTGATAAGGAAACATATAAATTACCTGCATTAGTACCTGCTTCATTATAAGTTTTTATGAGGTCTATATTTCTTGTTCCTGCATCGGTATTAAATCCACCTGCAGCCCCTGCACTTCCGGTAACATAAACATCATCAGATAATTGAGAGAAAGACAAAGCATTTGAACCATTATGTACAGGAAATGAAAAAGATCTAAAGCCTCTGTCTCCTCCATTAATAAATCTTTGAACTGTTACATTACCTGTAATTGAGCATCCAGACGGAATTGTTGTAACCTGTGCTGTTGAACCTGAGCTAGACAGTAGAGTTAAATTATTACTCCCTGTTGCAAAAACTGTATTAGTGCCGCCAACGGTTAATATGTCAACTATAGATAATCCATTTTCTAAACTTATAGTTCCAGAATTATAAGTACGTAAAATTAAATTACGTAAAATAGAATTACTCCCTGTTTGATTAAATCTGATAGTTGTAGCCCCTGTAGGATTTCCGTCTAAAGTTAAATTTGAAGAATTCGAACCACTTAAACTTCCTGTAGAATTTAAATTAGCAGTAAAAGAATTGCCAGCACCATTACCTACGGTTAAGGTAGCGTTACCCATAACTAAATTTGCTCCATCAACTAAAGTTAAATTGTTGTTTATCTGAAAAAAACCAGGATTTACGCTATATACCAAAGTTATAGTACTTGCTCTGTTTATGAGTAGCGAGCCAACAGCATTACTATTCAGAAGTCTTAGATTTGTATTACCTCCTGATCCTTCAAAACTAATAGTACTTGTACTTACTGAAGATAAAAAACCAGAACCTGTTATTGTCCCTCTTAATGTTAAACTTGTTGAAGCTCCTATTGCTAAAATATCTGAAGAGTTGGTTAAAATAAGATTACCATTTATAGTAAGTGTACTACCTCCTGTTAAACTTAAAGTACTAGTCTTACTGATGGTCACATTAGGCAAAGAAAGACCACTTGCTACGGTTGAAGGAGAGGCCCCTCTAAATAAAAATATAACATTTAAAGTCTCTGAACTTAAATTGATAATACTTCCGCTTGTTCTTGAAATACCCCCAAAAACAGATATAGTTCTTGGTAAGGAATTTGTACTCGTGAAATTTAAATTAAGATTGAATGCTCCTAAATTAATTTCATCTATCTCTATAGCGCCTGTACCACTAACAGTACAATTACCAAATAAATTTAGTTCTGCTGACCCTAATCTTAATCTGGCAGTTCCATTCACGGTTAAGTTACCCGATAAATTTAAAACAGCTGCAGAGTTAGAGGCAATTAATTGCGTTCCCGATAATAGTGTTAAAGAAGCTAAGTTATCCGTAGGCCCGGTTAGCGTAATAGGAGCATCAATAATGACATCATCACCATTAGTAGGAACTACACCCCCCGACCAAGTGGCAGGGTCATCCCAGTCTCCGAGTAGAGTTATAGATGTTATAGTTGCGCCTTTGGAAGTATTACACAGCAGCACCAATAAAAATGTAAGTACTAAAAGTACTCTTGTGTAATTATCCTTCATAATTTAATTTAAATGAACAATAAAACACCTTATCTAATAAGTGCGGCCAGATAAGTAGACTTATGCTATTTATCATAATTTAAGAAGTTGAGAGTCAGTAATTAGATTGCAAATCTATCAATATTATTTTTAATAAACCTATGCCTAACTTAATAAAAAATTAATTAAAAATCAATTTCTAATCCTTACCTACGAGGAAATTTTATAAACAGTTTTAGACTTAAATAATTCTCCCGCTCTTAGCCTCACAGAGGGGAAATGAGGATGATTTGGGGAATCCGGATGATGTTGTGTTTCAAAACAAAAGCCACTTCTGCGCTCATAATAATTCCCCGCCTTCCCTTTATCTTGAGCATTTAAGAAATTACCTGTATAAAATTGCATCCCGGGCTCTTCTGTAAATACTTCTAATTTCAAATTAGAAATATCGCCAATAGCTATAGCGGCATGGGTTAAACCATCCACACTTTTATTTAAAACAAAAGAATGGTCGTAACCGCTACCATTTAAAAGTTGCGCATCTTCTTGTGCTATATCTTGAGCTATCGGTTTTAACACGCTAAAATCAAAAGCTGTATTTTCTACCTCTATAAATTTCCCCGTTGGTATACATGCTTCGTTTATTTCTACAAAACTGCTAGCATTTATTTTTACAGCGTGATTGAGGATTGTTCCACTGCCTTCTCCGTTTAAATTGAAATAAGCATGGTTGGTTAAATTAATAATGGTATCCTTTTTAGAACTAGCTTTATAATCCATAACAAGTTCATCATCATCTGTTAAAGTAAAAGTAATACTTGCTGCTATAGGTCCAGGAAAACCGCCTTCGCCATCAGCATAAGAGATGCTCAGCTGAACAAAAGTATTATCTCGCTGTACCACATCCCATACTTGAGCATGAAAACCCTTTGTACCGCTATGTAGATTATTTAAACCATTATTTTGTTCTAACTGATAAGTAATATCATCCAAAGTAAACTTACCTTTTGCAATACGGTTTGCAAAAGGGCCAGCGGTAACGCCATGATAAAGCTCTGTTGCGTTTAAATATTCTTTTATGCTATTGAAACCAAGCACTGTATCAACCCAATTTTGTTTATGGTCTTGAACAATAAAATGGGTTATTCTGGCGCCATAATTACAAATTCCTACCTGTGTGCCCTTCCTATTTTTTAGAACCACTAAAGCAGTAGCTACACCTTCAACTTGGGTAATAAATGCTTGTTTTAAAGTCTCTAGATTTGTCATTACAATAAATAAAGTCTAAAAATACAAAAAGGTAGCTGTTGGGCTACCTTTTTTATATCCTTAATATAAAATTACTGAGTAGAAAATTTATAAACTGTTTTAGTTTTATAAGTCTCGCCCGGTTTTAGAATGGTTGAAGGGAAACTTTTCTGGTTTGGAGAATCGGGGAAATGCTGGGTTTCTAAACATAATGCAGATCTAAATTGATAAGCTTTACCGCCCTTACCATCTTTAGTCTCTCCGGTTAAAAAGTTACCACTATAAAACTGTAAACCAGGTTCTTCTGTTAAAACTTCCATCAAAATTCCAGTTTTAGGGCTATATAAATTTGCTACAAGCTGTAAACCTGCGGTTTTGTTTAGCACAAAATTATGATCATAACCTTTACCCTTTTTTAGTTGTTCATGGTCTTCATCAATACGAGCACCTATTAAAGTAGCTTTTCTAAAATCAAATGGGGTATTTGTTACATCCATTAAAGTTCCTGTAGGAATTAAGCCTTCATCAACCGGAGTTATAGCATCAGCTTTAATGGTTAATAAATGATCTAAAATGGTAGAATCTCCTTCACCATTTAAATTAAAATAAGCATGATTGGTTAAATTAACCGGGGTTGCTTTATTTGTTGTGGCCTGGTAGCTGATATCGATACTGTTGTCGTCTGTCAAAGTATATGTTACATCAACTTCCAATGTTCCTGGGTAACCACCTTCACCATCTTTAGAAGTATAATGAAGTTGTAAAGTATTTTCGGTTAAAGCTTTAACATCCCAAACCTGAGCATGAAAGCCCATCTTACCGCCATGCAAAGTATTTACACCATCATTAGCATCTAACTTATACTCTTGACCATCTAAGGTAAATTTAGCTTTACCAATTCTGTTACCATAACGCCCTATTAAAGCCCCAAAAAATGGCTCTCCTTCTTTTTGAAATGTTTCTACTTCATCATAACCTAAAGAAACATCAACAAATTTCCCCTCTTTATCTGGTACAATTATACTTACAATACGACCGCCATAATTGGTGATAGCAACTTGCATATTGTTCTTATTCTTAAGCACATACAAGTTACTTCGCTTACCTGCAATATCTTTCTGAAAGTTTACCGAATCTGGAATTTTCACTATATTTTGCATAGTATCTTGCTGATTACCTTTTTGTTGATTGTTAGTACAGCTACCAAATGCTAGACCAATAATCATACTTAAATAGAATATTCTTTTCATTGATTTTAGGGTTATAATTTAAATCTAAGATATTAAAAATATTAAATGTAATTTTCACAATTATAATTAATTATAGAACAAATCATTTTCTCTTAGTAGATTTATGGCTTCAAGTACTTTGCATGCAAAAATATTCTAAACAAACCCGTCTACTGGTTGCTGTAGACTGTATTATTTTTGGTTTTGATGGAGAAAAGCTTAAACTTTTACTCATACAGCGTGATTTTGAACCCGAAAAGAGTAAATGGAGCTTAATGGGTGGCTTTTTAAAGCCCGATGAAACCCCAGAAAATGCCGCAAATAGAGTTCTAAAGCAGCTTACAGGATTAGAAAATGTTTATTTAGAACAAACTGAGGTTTTTGGTGATATTCACCGCGACCCTATAGAACGCACCCTAAGTATTGCTTACCATGCATTGGTAGATATTCATCAATATGAAACGCAATTGAGTAATGATTACCATGCCGAGTGGTTTGAGATTAACCAATTGCCAGATTTAATTTTTGACCATAACCAGATGGTTAAAAAAGCAAAAGAAAAGATCAGGTATAAAGCTGCTTTACACCCTATATTATTTGAGTTATTACCAGAAAAATTTACCATTCCACAAATTCTTGCATTGTACGAACAGGTATTTGATACCGCATTAGATAAAAGAAACTTCAGTAGGAAATTATTCTCAACGGGTTTAATCATCAAACAACAAGAAAAAGACAAGCTAAATTCTAAAAAAGGCGCTTTTTATTATAAACTAGATAAAGCTACTTACAAAAGCAAGTTCGAAAACTTCTTCCATTTTATATCAAACCCTACAGAACTTAAATAGGATTTAAAGCCACTACTTGGCCAATAATTATTAATGCCGGGTGGGTAATTTTCGCATCTTCTGCCATAGCAGATAAATCTTTCACTTTGCCTTTAACGGTCTTCTTATGAGGTAAAGAGGCATGTTGCACAATAGCCGCTGGGGTATCACCTCTATTTACCTCTACATAAGCAAGTGCTATATCAGTAGTTTTTTTCATCCCCATATAAATTACTACTGTGGCGTTACTTTGCATAGCTAGTTTTAAATCTGCTGATAAGCTTCCGTCCTTTTTAGTTCCGGTTACTACCCAAATACTTTCACTTACCGAGCGGTGTGTTAAAGGAATATCCTCAAAACCAAGTGCCTGCATACTGCTTATTCCAGGGATATAAAAAGTCTCTATTCCATGTGTTCTGGCAAATAAAATTTCTTCAAATCCTCTACCAAATATATAAGGGTCTCCGCCTTTTAACCTAATAACCATTCCCTTTTCAAAAGCTTTTTCTTTTATCAATTCTAGAATACGCTCTTGCGGAGTATACTCGCCATAAGGCTGTTTACCAACATAAATACATTCGCAATCTTGAGGAGCAAGTTCTAATAACGCCTTATTTGCCAAATTATCATACAATATTACACTAGCGGTTTGTAATAACTTATAAGCTTTCACGGTAAGCAATTCGGGGTCGCCCGGACCAGCTCCTACTACATATAATTGGGGAAGTAACGCACTCATCTACTAAAATAAAAACGTTTAAAACTATAAATAAAATTGTATTGCTAGAAATTATTATCAATACTTTAAAAAATCAAAAAAATTATCTCTCACAAATCAAATTTTCAATAAAAAAAGATTAAAAATCAAAATTAAATACCAAAAAGCAGTTAAACACAACACCTTAAAGCTGTTTAACTTAATATTTTGATAGTAAATAATGTGTTATTTTAAAAAACATAAAATTTATGACACAATTTTAATACTTTTTTTAGTCTTTTATTAAATTTTATATGATTTATAAAACATTTATATTAATTTTTTATAATTGTTTAAGCAAAAAGCATGATTTATATCATCTTTTACATTAATAAAATTTAATTTATATCAATATGGACGCAAAACACAAAAAAAACATCATAATTATTGGCAATGGAATGGTTGGATATAAGTTTTGCGAGAAAATTATTGCCAAATCAGATGAGTTTAATCTTATAGTTTTTGGCGAAGAGCCAAGAAGAGCCTATGATAGAGTACATTTAAGCGAATATTTTAACGGAAAAACCGCTGAAGACCTCAGCATGTCGCCAGCAAACTGGTATCAAGAGAACCACATAACATTACATTTATCAGATCCTATATTAGAAATCAACAGACAAAATAAAACCGTTCATTCTCAAAAAGGCATTTTACAACCTTATGATTACCTCGTTCTAGCAACAGGCTCTTCTGCTTTTGTACCAAACATACCTGGTGTAGAAAAAGAAGGTGTTTTTGTATACCGCACTATAGAAGACCTAGAGCTGATGAAAAACTACGCACTAAAAGCAAAAAAAGGTGCTGTTATGGGTGGTGGTTTACTTGGCTTAGAAGCAGCAAAAGCACTGCTAGATTTAGGTATAGCAGAAACCCACGTGATAGAATTTGCCCCCAGATTAATGCCTAGACAAGTTGATAGCGCAGGAAGCAAACTTCTTCAAAATAAACTTCAAGAATTAGATCTTCAAATACATCTTAATAAAAGTACTAGCCAAATTGTTGGCGATGGTAAAATAGAAGCTCTTGCTTTTAATGATGACACGCAACTAGAGTTAGACATGCTAGTTATTTCTGCCGGCATAAGACCTAGAGATGAACTTGCAAAACTATCCGGCTTAGATGTTGGTGCCAGAGGTGGAATTTTAGTTAACGAAAAACTACAAACCAGCGACCCTAATATTTTCGCCATTGGCGAATGCGCTTTATATAAAGACATGATTTATGGTTTAGTAGCCCCAGGTTATGAAATGGCCGAAGTTGTTGCTGCAAATATCTGTCAGCAAGAAAAGTATTTCTATGGCTTTGATATGAGCACCAAACTTAAACTAATAGGTGTTGATGTAGCTAGCTTTGGCGATGCCTTTGTTACCGAGCCCGAAGGTAGAACCATTGTTTTTGAGGATACTCATAAAGGTATTTACAAGCGAATAAATATCACCAATGATGGAAAACACCTTCTTGGTGGTATTCTTATTGGCGATGCTGATGCTTACAATATCTTATTACAAACGGTTAACAACAAAATTATACTACCACCAAACCCAGAAGATTTAATACTGGGTAGCCGCGGTGGAGAAACTGATGGTGGTGCTGGCGTGATGAGTTTACCAGACGATGCTTTAATTTGCTCTTGCGAGGCTGTAACCAAAGGCATGATTTGCGGTGCCGTAAGCGATGGAACAGCAAGTTCTATAGACGACATAAAAAAATGTACTAAAGCAGGTACCGGATGTGGTGGTTGCGTTCCTTTAGTTAAAGATTTAATTACCGGAACCATGCAAGAAAATGGCGTATACATCAAAAACGTTATTTGCGAACATTTTGATTATTCTAGACAAGAACTGCTAGATCTTATCAAGCTCAATAAAATTAAAGATTATGATACCGCTTTAGATCATTTTGGTAAAGGCGATGGATGCGAGGTTTGCAAACCAGCTATCGCTAATATTTTAGCTGGCGTTTGGAATGATTTAATCCTAAAACAAGACACCATTCAAGACAGTAACGATAGATTTTTGGCTAATATCCAAAAAGGAGGAACGTATTCTGTTGTTCCTAGAATTGCAGGCGGAGAAATCACACCAGAAAAACTTATCGTAATTGGGCAAGTAGCTCAAAAATATAACCTCTATACCAAAATAACTGGCGGCCAAAGGATTGATTTATTTGGCGCTCATTTAACTGATTTACCAGCCATTTGGGAAGAACTTATTGATGCCGGCTTTGAAAGCGGGCATGCTTATGGAAAATCTTTAAGAACCGTAAAAAGTTGTGTAGGAAGCACTTGGTGCCGCTTTGGTTTACAAGACAGTGTAAGTTTTGCTATAGAAGTAGAAGATAGATACAAAGGCTTACGCTCGCCACATAAACTTAAAGGTGGTGTTTCTGGCTGTATCAGAGAATGTGCCGAAGCGCAATCTAAAGACTTTGGTATCATCGCTACAGAAAAAGGCTATAACTTATATGTATGTGGCAACGGAGGCTCTAAACCTCAGCATGCTTTATTGCTTGCCGCAGATATTGATAAAGAAACCTGTATCAAATACCTAGATAGATTTTTAATGTTTTATGTAAGAACTGCCGATCCGTTAACCAGAACAGCAACTTGGTTAAATAAAATGGAAGGCGGCATTACCTATCTCAAAAATGTAATCGTGAATGATAGTTTAGGCATTGCCGAAGAACTAGAAAGCGCTATGCATTACCATGTAGATACCTATAAATGCGAATGGAAAGCTGCTATAGAAAACCCAGAAATGAAAAAAAGATTTGCACACTTTGTTAATGCTCCAGAGGAAAAAGACCCAACCGTAAAATTTGCCCCAATGCGAGAGCAAGTAAAAGCAGAGGCTTGGTAATTTTCAATAACAGATTAAAAAACAAAGATTTAAACACCAAAATTATGAGCGAGATATTAGAATTAAATCATCAAATAGAAACCACAGCAGTTTCTGAAAATTTATTTTTTGCTTGTTATACAGATGATGTTCCACAAAATGGCGGAGCTTGTGTAAAATATAAAGACACGCAAATAGCTATCTTCAATTTTACCCGCCGAGGAGAGTGGTATGCCACACAAAACCTTTGTCCGCATAAGCAGCAAATGGCATTATCTAGAGGGATGATAGGCAGCACCGGACATGATTGTGAACCTAAGGTTGCTTGCCCTTTCCATAAAAAAACTTTCTCTTTAAAAAGTGGCGATTGCCTTAGCGGCGATGACTATTCTATTAAAATTTATCCCGTTTTAATTGAAGAAGGTAAAGTTTATATCCGTATAGATTAAAGCATAAATAATTTAAAGCTATGCTTACCTTTGAAGCAAAGCCATAGCAGCATGAGAGATATCAGCAGCAAACAAATAACCTTAAGAAGTGCAACCGCAGTTGGAGCTATTTTTTGTTCCGAAGCCACTATTGCTCTTATTAAAGACGAACAACTTCCGAAAGGAAACCTATTTGATGTTGCTAAAGCAGCTGGGTTTATTGGCGCCAAACTTACACCACAATTGTTACCACATTGCCACCCCGTTGCTATTGATGGCATGGATTTAAAATTTGAATTTTTAAACCCAGAACTTCATCAACATTGGTTTAACCAGTCTTTATCGGGCAAAAGTGGCATCATCATTTATGGCGAAGCAAAATCTATTGGCAGAACAGGTATAGAAATGGAAACCTTAACAGCCGTTTCTGTGGCAGCATTAGAAATTTACGATATGCTAAAGCCTGTTGATAAAGCATTGGAAATATCAGGAATTAAACTACTAGATAAAAAAGGCGGAAAAAGCGATAAGAAAAAGTTCTTCGCTACCTCTCCTACTTGTGCTATTTTAGTATGCTCAGACAGTACAGCAGCAGGTAAAAGAGAAGATAAAAGCGGCCTACTTATCAAAGAAATGCTTAGCAAGGTAAACGCCAATATAACAGATTATCAAATAGTTGCTGATGATAAAGCTGAAATTCAAGAAACTATTTTAGCCTGGGTAAAACAAGACATCCAATTTATATTTACCACTGGCGGAACAGGCTTAGGCCCACGCGACAATACCGTTGAAGCTGTTAAAGAAATTTTAGAAAGAGATGCCGATGGTATAACCGAAGCCATGCGTAGTTTTGGTCAGCAACGCACTCCACTAGCTATGATGAGTAGAGGCGTAGCGGGTTCTATCTCTCATAGCTTAATTATAACTTTACCCGGCAGTACAGATGGCGCTAGAGAATCTCTGGAGGCTATATTACCAGCAGTTTTCCATGCCAGAAAAATGATGAAAGGCGGAGGTCATTAATCATGATTTCTTACCAAAAGGCGCTGGAAATTATCCAATCAAAAGCAAAATCTTTTGGTACTGAAGAGGTGCATTTAGACGATGCTTTAGACCGTATTTTAGCTGAAGATATTTTTGCCAATAGAGATTTCCCTCCTTTTAACAGAGCCGCTATGGACGGTATCGCCATCCACATCCAAGATTTAGAAAAAGGTATTTCATCATACCATATTGCAGAAACCATTTATGCCGGAGACGATAGCTTTAAAAAACTAGAAAGTGGCGAATGCTATAAAATCATGACAGGTGCTGCTGTTCCTGAAAGTGCCAATATCGTCATCCGTAACGAGGATATTTTGTTTGAAAATGGAACAGCAAAATTAAACATTGACAGTTCTAAAATCTATCAAAATATTGCCAAAAAGGGGCAAGATTTAAAAAAAAGCGAATTGGTTTTACCCCAAGAAAGCCAAATTAATACAGCAAAAATTGGCTTATTAGCCGCCTTAGGGAAACATACATTAAAAGTACAAAAACTGCCTCAAGTTGCTGTGCTAACTACAGGGAACGAGGTTGTACCGGTTCATCAAACAGCATCAGCAACGCAGATAAACAATAGCAACTTACATTTATTAAAAGCTTTACTTAGAAAACTAGGAATAAATCCTATAAAAGCAGAGCATCTTGCTGATGAAAAAGATATCATCAGAACAGCTCTTAAAGATGCGCTTAGCGCCGATATTATCATTTTAAATGGCGGTGTTTCTGCCGGAGATGCAGATTTTATACCAGAAATTTTAGAAGAATTAGGTGTAAAAAAGCTTTTTCATAAAGTAGCTATAAGACCGGGGAAACCAATTTGGTGCGGATATTTGAATGATAAAATGATTTTTGCCTTACCGGGAAATCCTTTCTCTTGTTTAGTTACTTTTAAGATTTTTGTTGAACCTTTTATTTTTTCTTGTTTAGGGATACATAATCATGATGAACAGTTACCTTTAAGTTTTACAAGGAAAGGAAAAACATCATTAGATGAGTTTTTTCCTGTTTTCAACACCCAAAAAGAACTACAATATTTGCCTATAAATGGCTCCGGAGATATTAGATTAGGATTACAAGCAAATGCTGTTGCATGGCATCCAGCTGAAATTACAGATTTAGAAAAAGGAGCCTCCGTTTTTTTCAAGTCACTCCAATAATTCTTAAATAATAGTATTAGTTAAAGCCGCTAGTTTAGGTCTATCATGAATCATGATATCCTTTCCCTCTAAACGTAATATTTTATGCTCTACCAGTTCATTTATAGTTCTAAAAACAGTTTCATAAGTAGCCCCAGCGTAAGAAGCTAAATCTTGTCTGGTTAAACTAATATTTAAGCCTCCGTTTGGCGCACTTCCAAATTGCTCTTCTAAATTAAATAAGGCTTGTGCTACCCTACCTTTTACAGACATGTGTGCCAGATTTCTCATTTTACGTTCAGATTCTTGCAGTTCATCAGCAAAAAACAACATCAATTGGTAAGTAAACTCGTTATTTACTTTTAAGGTAGCGTTGAAAAACTCTAATCCAATAAAACATACTGTTGAAGCCTCTAAAGCTGTTGCCGATATGGGATAAACTAAACTTTTACTACCTAAACCTCTATGCCCTATGATAGCTCCTTTATTAGCGAACCTTACAATTAACTCCTTATCGCCCCATTTTTTATGTACTTTAACAATTCCATCAAAAACAAAATAAATACCTGTTACACGTTCTCCTTCTTCAATGATTTTTTCACCCTTTTTACTTGAAATGTTTTCCTGTGTGCATGAATAGCCGGATGCCACTCTTTTAAACACATTTTACACATAAAACAAGTTTGTAAATCACATTCTACTTTACTTTTTTTCATTAAATTCAGTTTATAAATAAAAAATAGAGCTCATTATACCTTTTTTAATCGTGATTTTATGAAATCACCAAAATAAACCTAAAAATACAAGTAATAACCTTTAGTATTTTAATTAACCTTAAAAAAGACTATAAATTTTACATAAAAATCGAATTAATTTTTTAATTAAGTGAATTTTACAATATTTAATATTAAAAACATAAGGATTTTTGATATAAAAAACATAAAATCACTAACATTTTATTAAAATTTTTAGATATTTATTATGTTTTTATTGTAAAAAAGTAAAATTGAGAAGATTTTAAGTATAAATTATTACAAAAAATATAAAATTTACTGTTTTATGTAAAATTTTTAGCACATTTTTATTATATATATTATATTTATAACATTAAAACGTAGAAAAAAATCTAAAATATATAATATGAATAAATCAAACTAACAGAAAACAAAAAGCCCACCAGGAAGTCGCAATTCCTAATGGGCTAAATAGTCAACTTGCTCACACAAATTAAACTTAAACAAATGTATAAATTTTTATCAAACCGTGTAAGGTCTGGTCGCAGAGATTTTACACCCCAAAAAAACATCCTCCAAAGGAAGAAAGTAATCTTTCAAAAACTACTTTACATCTTCCTTATAACATTATCATCGGCGCAAGCGCATGCTCAATTTTCTTTAACTGGCCAAATAAGACCTCGTGGCGAAGTAAGAAAAGGCTTTGCAAATTTGGTCCCTAATGGCGCAAAAACAGCTGCATTTATTTCGCAAAGAACAAGATTAAATTTTGGTTATAAGTGGGAAAGACTAACTTTTGGCGTAAGTGCACAAGATGTAAGAGTATGGGGGCAAGACGCCTCTACCATATCTCAGGCAGACGGCAGTCGTTTTATGCTTCATGAAAGCTGGGCTGATTTAACTTTAGCAAATAAGGCCGATACGACCATTAAGTTTAAGCTATTTGACAACCTTTCTTTAAAAATTGGCCGCCAAGAATTAATTTATGATGATGCCCGTTTATTAGGCAATTTAGATTGGCTTCAACAAGGGCGTAGGTTTGACATGGCCTTGCTAAAAGTAGTGCACCAAGGCTGGCAGGTAGATATTGGTTATGCTTTTAACCAAAACAATGAAAACTTTACCAGAACCAATTATGTGCCTGCTAATATCCCTACCAATGTAAAAAACAATAATGGTATTTTGGTGCCTACACCTGCCAATATGATACCTTTAGTAAATGCCGCAGGCAACAGTACTAAAACAGGTAACCCTACATTTACAAACCCACCTAATACCAATGGCGGAAACCAAGACTATAAAAACTTTACTAGTGTTTATGTAGCCAGAAAATTTGGCCAGACTAAAATATCAGCACTTTATTTCCATGATGAGTTTGGAAAATACCGACTAGATAGTGTAAATAGTGGCGGAGGAAAAGTTTACGGAAGATTTTTTGATGTTAACGGAACCCATAACAGAAACACCTTTGGTGCTATGATTACACCTGTTTTTGGTAATGCTTCAGGTTTCGGCAAAGTAGCTGTACAAGCGGCTTATTATCACCAAAACGGGCATGATAGAGATGGCAAAAAGCTAGACGCTTACCATTATACCATTAGCGCTAATTACAGTAAAGGCAAATTTACTTTAGGTCCTGGTTTTGACTATTTATCGGGCAATAAAACAACGACTCCTACAACTGAAAGCAATAGGTTTGACCCACTATATGGCACCCCGCATAAGTTTTGGGGCACTATGGATTATTTTTATGCCCCAACAGGCTCGCCTGCTGCTGGTTTAAAAGATTATTACTTTAAAACCAAATTTACAGCCAATCAATTTTATGTTATAGCAGACTATCATTTGTTTGAAACTGCCCAAGCTTTAGCCAATAGCAACTCTCAAAAACTTGGACAAGAAATAGATCTAGGCATCAATTATACCCTCAACAAATTTACCACGGTAGAACTAGGCTACTCTATCATGAAAGCCAAAGACAATATGGTTATCGCAAAAGCTCAACCTGGTTCTCCGGCAGATTATAATAAAACAGGGCATTTTGGCTATTTGATGATTAATATCAAACCAGATTTCTTGTACACCAAACCATCAGCTATTAAACAATAACATTAAATCTTTTAATATCATGAAACGTATTATAAACAACCTTTTAGGAGTATTTTTTGCCCTCATATTAGTACTTAACTCTTTAACAGTTAGCGCAAAAAAAATAAAACTAGGCTTTATCCCTTTAACAGATTGCGCTCCATTAGTAGCCGCAAAAGAACTTGGTCTTTTTGCTAAATATGGTCTTGATGTGGAACTATCTAAAGAAGCATCTTGGGCAAATATCAGAGATAAAATCCTTAACGGGGAGCTAGACGGCGCACATTGCTTGTTTTCTATGCCTTTTTCTGTTTACACAGGTATTGGAGGCAAAGCAGGTTCAGAAATGAAAATTGCTATGGTGCTTAACAATAACGGACAAGCCATAACCCTATCTAAAGATTTTTGTAACCTATTGGGATATAAAGAAATAGCTAAAGTTGGTGCTGCCATTAAGAAAATACAAGCTAGAAAAGAAGTAACATTTGCCATGACTTTCCCCGGCGGAACCCACGACATATGGCTACGTAACTGGCTTGCAGCTGCTGGTGTTAATCAAAAATCGGTTGGTATTATTACTATTCCACCGCCACAAATGGTTGCCAACATGAAGGTTGATAATATGGAAGGTTTCTCTGTAGGCGAACCTTGGAATGGCGTTGCAGCATCACAAGGTATTGGTTTTACACACATCGCTTCACAAGATATTTGGAAAGACCACCCAGAGAAAGCTTTAGTAGTAAATGCTGCTTTTGCCAACACCAACAAACAAGAGCTTAAACAAATGATGAAAGCCATTATAGAGGCTTGCAAGTGGCTTGATGTATTGAGCAATAGAAAAAAAGCGGCTACTTGGCTAACCAAACCTTATTATGTTAATGCCCCATTGGCTGTAATAGAAGCCAGATTAATGGGTTCTAGCGATTTGGGTTGCGATTTAGGTGTTCAAAGATATAAAGGCGACTTTATGACTTTTTACAAAGGAGGTTTGGTAAACACTCCTAGAAAATCACATGGGATGTGGTTTATGGCACAATATGTAAGATTTGGAATGCTAAAAGCAGAACCTAATTACAAAGCCGTTGCAGAAAAATTAGTGCTTGATGATTTATTTGCTGAAGTAGCTAAAGAAATGAAAGTGCCTATCCAGCCAGATATGGTTCCTTTTAAAACTACTTACGATGTAAGTTTTGACCCTGCAAACATTGGCGCTTATCTAAAAACTACCAAAAAATAAAGAAAATTTAGTTTAGGTCCGAAACCCTTTTGTACTACCTAAACCCATTAGTGTAGTACAGGGGTTTCTTTAAAAAAACAACATCATGAAAAATACATTCGTTAAAAACACCATCAGCCAGATTGCCTCATTTGCTGCAAGCATGCTCTTATTATGTTTGATATGGCAAGGCATAACCATCCTTACTGAAAGTGAAATACCCGGTCCTATTGCTACTTGGCAGGTTGCCAAAGAAATGTTTGCCGAACCCTTTTATGATTACGGCCCAAATGATAAAGGTATTGGACTGCAACTTACCGCTTCTTTATGGCGAGTGTTTTTAGGTTTCGGTATTGGAAGTTTAATTGCTATTCCTTTAGGGATATTAATGGGTTCATCCAGATTTATGATGCGCCTTTTTGATCCTATTGTGCAAATACTTCGTCCGGTTTCACCTTTAGCATGGTTCCCTTTGGGCTTATTAGCTTTTAAGGCTGCTGCCGGAGCTACCATATTTATCATTACCATTACCTCCTTATGGCCAACTTTAATCAATACCTCTTTTGGTGTAGCCCACATACCGCAAGACCATAAAAATGTAAGCAAAGCTTTTGGATTTTCTAAGTTTAAATACCTTACTAAAATTTTAATCCCTTATACCCTACCCCACATGATAACAGGGCTAAGACTATCTATTGGGATAGCTTGGATGGTGATTGTTGCCGGCGAAATGCTTTCTGGAGGCTCTGGTATTGGCTTTTTTGTGTGGGATAGCTGGAACGGCCTATCCTTAGAGAAAATCTTAGTTGCCATACTCATTATCGGTAGCGTAGGCTTATTACTAGATAAATTCTTTAACACTTTAAAATTGGCTTTTGCCTGGGAAAATAAATAACCTATTAAAATCTTATAACGATGAAAAATTTAACTCAAGAAGAACTAGATCTTTTACAAGCTGAAGAGGCCGAAACCAAAGAAGAAATAGCTAAATTATTAGCACCACCAGCTATCAAAATTAAAAATGTAACCGTTTCTTTTAAAAGCAAAAAAGGTTTATATACTGCTTTAGAAGATATCAGCTTAGATATTAAAAAAGGAGAAATCATTTCTTTAATTGGGCATTCTGGTTGCGGAAAATCAACTTTAATGAACACCATTTCTGGGATGGTAAGCCCAACAAGTGGAGAGGTAATTGCCAATGAACAATTGGTAAAAGGTCCCGGACCAGACAGAGGGATTGTTTTCCAAAATTACTCGCTTTTACCGTGGCTTACGGTGTTTCAAAACATCTATGAAGCGGTAGATTCTTCTTTTAAAAACATCTCTAAAGAAGAGAAAAAAGCTATTGTTGAAAAGAACTTAAAAATGGTAAACCTTTGGGAGCACCAACATAAATTACCTGGTCATTTATCCGGTGGGATGAAACAGCGTGTTGCTATAGCCAGAGCTTTTGCTATAAACCCTAAAATTTTATTGCTTGATGAACCTTTTGGTGCTTTGGATGCCTTAACCAAAAGCGCTATGCATATAGAACTTCTAAAACTTTGGAATTTAGACAATAGAGATAAAACTATTGTAATGGTTACCCATGATATTGAAGAAGCCATATTTTTATCAGACAGAGTTGTGGTTTTAAACAATGGCCCAGCATCAACCATCAAAGAAATTGTGGACATACCCTTAGAAAGACCAAGAAATAAGAAAGAAATCGTTCATCATCCAAAATATAAAGAAATACATGATAGACTATTGAGTTTATTGATAGATAAATTCTCTATTTCTGATTATTAAGCAATCATCATAGTAAAAAATTGATTTTTTTGCCAATAAAAAAACCATTCAGGCAGATAAAAAAGCTTTTTAAGAATAATTACTCAAATAAAACACTCATCCCGGTAATTATTTACATAAAAAACACCTGTTTGGTGGTTTTTCGATTAAAAAATCATCAATAATTAAATACAAGTCCTAAAAAATCATCAAAAACCAACATAAATAACACCTAAATATTACTAATATCATATAAATTCAAGTATTTGGTTTAAAAATTTGTCTTAAAATATTACTTATTATAAATTTATATCAACAAAAAGAACATTTAATATCAAATTTTTGATATAATTTTTAAAATCACTTAAAAATTATTAGATAAAACAGAATTAAAATCTATCAAATACTAGAATCATGACAAAATCAAGCGAAAAACCATTAGAAAAACTCAACTTATTTAGTATAAAAGGTATACAAATGAGAACTTTTCATGTTACATGGCTCATGTTTTTTGTTTGTTTCTTCGGATGGTTTGGTTTAGCTCCTTTAATGCCAACCATCAGAACAGAGCTTGGTTTAAGTAAAGCCCAAGTTGGTAACCTTATCATAGCCTCGGTAGCCTCTACCATCATAGCCAGGTTAGTAATAGGTAGGCTATGCGATGTTATTGGCCCACGTAAAGCGGCAATTTGGTTATTAAGCTTGGGTTCTTTACCCGTGTTTTTAGTTGGTTTAGCCGATTCTTACGAGACTTTCTTACTGTTCAGGCTAGCTATAGGCGTTATAGGTGCGTCTTTTGTAATTACCCAATACCATACCTCTATGATGTTTGCTCCAAAAATCAAAGGAACCGCCAATGCGATAACCGGAGGATGGGGGAATTTAGGTGGTGGCGTAACCAATATGGTGATGCCCTTAATTTTTGCAGCCATTGTGGGCTTCGGTTATACCGATGCCCAAGCCTGGAGATACGCCATGATTGTACCCGGTTTGATGATGCTTGTAGCCGCTTTCTTATACTGGAAATATACCAAAGATACTCCGGCAGGCAATTTTGATGAGATAAACAAAGAAAAATCAGCCGCAGCCAAAACAGATTGGTCTATTTTGGCCGATTGGCGAGTTTGGGCTCTAACTTTAGCTTACGCCATGTGCTTTGGTATGGAAATAACCTTTGACAACATAGCCGCTCTTCATTTTGTAGACTCTTTCGGCCTATCGCAAAGTAGCGCTGGCTTTTGGGCTGGTGTATTTGGTTTCATGAATATTTTCGCTAGGGCGATGGGTGGCATCGTATCAGACAAAACCGGATTAAAATACGGCTTAAAAGGTAAAGGTATCTTACTAGCTATCATGCTGCTGTTAGAAGGTTTTGGCTTGGTGTTATTTGCTTTATCAGGCTCGTTTGTATTAGCCATTGTTTCTATGTTAACCTTCGCATTATTTTTAAAAATGGCTAATGGTGCTACTTATGGCATTGTGCCTTTTGTTAATGAAAAAAATGTAGGGATGGTAAGCGGTATTGTTGGTGCCGGCGGAAATTTAGGTGGTATGGCTTTCGGCTTTTTATTTAAAGTAGAATCTATCAGCTATGTTCAAGCATTTCAGTACATAGGCTACATCATCATTCTCGTTTCCATCATTATCCTCATTACCAAATTCTCTACAGAGAAAACACAAGCTGTTGATGCTAAAGACTTATCCTTAAAACCATCAAAATAATTTAACCTATGCCGCAAACAAAAAAAATAGCAGAACAACTTACTTCTACCTGCAGCTATTGTGGGGTTGGTTGCGGTGTGCTTATCCAAAAAGAAAAAAACGGAAATATTTTTGTTGAGGGAGATAAAAATCATCCTTCTAATAAAGGTATGCTATGCAGCAAAGGCCTAAACCTGCACCATACTGTTAATGATAAAAGCGACAGGTTGCTGTATCCACAAATGCGCTACAACAAAAGCATGCCCTTACAAAGAGTAAGTTGGGATGATGCTTTAGAACGTAGCGCTGCTGTTTTTAAAACTTTTATAGAAAAATACGGCCCAAATTCGGTTGCTTTTTATGCATCGGGGCAGTGTTTAACAGAAGAATATTATGTCATTAATAAGCTGATAAAAGGATTTATTGGCAGCAATAATATAGATACCAACTCTAGATTATGCATGAGCAGCGCTGTTGTAGGTTATAAAATGTCTATCGGCGAAGATAGCGTACCCATTTGCTATGATGATATAGAACTGGCAGATTGCTTTTATGTTACAGGTGCTAACCCAGCATGGTGTCATCCTATCATTTGGAGAAGGGTTGAAGCCCATAAAGCTGCCAACCCGGATGTTAAAATCATTATTGTTGACCCACGTGTAACCGATACTTGTGCCATAGCAGATTTACATTTGCAGTTAAACCCCGGCACAGATATTACCCTTAACCATGCCATAGGCAGGCTACTTATAGAACAAGGTTATATTGATATCAATTTTATTCAACAACATGCAGAAGGTTACGAAGCTTACAAAGCTGTAGTTTTTGAAAAAAGTTTAGAAGAAGCGGCTCATATTTGTGGCTTAAACCCCCATGATATTAGACTTGCCGCACAATATATTGGTGAAGCAAAAGGCTTTATCAGTATGTGGACCATGGGGCTTAACCAAAGTGCTATAGGCACCAACAAGAACTTAAGTTTGATTAACCTCAACTTAATTACTGGGCAAATTGGCAAACCTGGCGCTGGTCCGTTTTCATTAACCGGACAACCCAATGCTATGGGCGGCAGAGAAGTTGGAGGCTTATCAAACCTTCTACCTGCCCACCGCAACCTAAACAACCCATTACACCGCCAAGAAGTACAATCCTTTTGGGGAGGAAAAGAAATACAAGAAAAGCCAGGTTTAACGGCAACAGAGATGTTTGAAGCCTTAGAAACAGGACAATTGAAAGCCATTTGGATACTGTGTACCAACCCCTTAACCAGCCTACCCAATACCAGACAAGCCGAAGCCGCTTTAAAGAAAGCTAAATTTGTAGTGGTACAAGAAATAAGCAATAAACCAGAAACTTTAGCTTACGCTGATGTTGTTTTACCCGCAGCAGCCTGGGCAGAGAAAGAAGGTACCATGACAAATTCTGAGCGCAGAATTACCTACCTACATAAAGCTGTGGATGTACCCGGAGAAGCTTTGCCTGATGCTGAAATCATCTGCAAATTTGCTCAAAAAATGGGCTATGATAGTTTTAACTACAATACTGTAGAAGAAATATTTATAGAACATACTCAACTCACCAAAGGCACCAACATAGATATTTTTGGCTTAAACTACACTATTTTAAAAGCGCATAGAAGTATTCAATGGCCCTATAAAAAGAACAAACAAAACGACACTAAGCGACTTTTTGAGGATAAAAAGTTTTATACACCATCACAAAAAGCTATTATTCATGCAGTACCAGATACTTTAACTAGCGAAAAACCAAATCCCGATTTTCCTTTTATCTTAACCACTGGCCGTATTAGAGACCAATGGCATACCAGAAGTAAAACAGGTAAAGTAAATAAGCTAAATCAGCATATTAAACAAGCTTATTTAGAAATTCATGTTCAGGATGCAGAGCAATTACAACTGAAAGAAGATGATATCGCCGTAATTACTTCTAACAGAGGAGAAGTAAGAGCAAAAGTTAAAATTGGTAATACCATAAAACCTGGTGTTGTTTTCTTGCCTATGCATTGGGGCAAAATCCTTGGAAATGATTTAAACCGAGCAAATAATATCACCAATGATTTGCTAGACCCTATTTCTAAAGAGCCAGATTTTAAGTATTGTGCTGTTAAGGTTACCAAATATCAAAAACCAGAACAAAAGATAGTTATTATTGGTGCCGGAGCAGGTGCTTTTGGCTTTGTAAAGGCTTATAGAGAAATAAACCAAGAAGATGCCATAACCATTTTTAGCAAAGAAAATTTCCCTTTTTACAACAGAGTGATGCTGCCAGACTATATCAGTGGTGAGCAAGGCTGGGAGCAATTGGTTAAGATGACAGATGAAGAAGAACCTGATTATAAAATTAGGCTTCACCGTGGTGTAAGTGTAGAAAAAATAGACCGAGAGCAGAAATTAGTGCTAGATAGTTTGGGCAGAAAAACCCCTTATGATATCCTCATCATGGCAACAGGTAGCCGGGCATCGGTTCCTAAAAACTTACCTAATTTAAAGGGTATTTTTACCATGAGAAGCCGTACAGATGCTGATAATTTTAAAAATCATATCCCTAAAAATGCCCATGTGGCTATCTATGGCGGCGGATTGCTAGGTTTAGAAATGGCTGCTTCTTTGAGAGAGATAGGCGTTAAAATTACCATCATCCAAAGAAGTTCTAGGTTCATGGGTAGACAGTTAGATGCATTGGGCAGTCAGCTTTTACACGAGGAAATGGTAGACTTAGGTTGCGATATTTATTATGATGATGAAGTACAATTGTATTACGGAAGATCTAAACTTACCGCCATTGGTTTAAAAAGTGGTAGAAAAATAAATTGTGATGCTATCATTTTAGCAATTGGTACATCCCCTAATATAGAGCTAGCTAAAGCAAGTGATTTAAATTGCAAAAAAGGCGTTGTGGTTAATGATTATTTGCAAACCAATGACCCTGCCATTTATGCGATTGGCGAAATTGCCGAGTTTAACGGAAGCCTATATGGCATTACCGCTGCCGCAGAACAACAAGCTACTATTGTTGCCAATTATTTAAACGGAGATATTGCCAGCTATTACAGCGGAAGCACCAGCATGAACTTGATAAAAATTCATGGTTTTGATTTATGTAGTATTGGTTTACCAGAATGCCCAGATGAAACTTACGAAGAAATAGTTTTTATCGATAAAGCTAAGCGCTATTATAAGAAATGTATTATCAAACAAGATAAACTAGTTGGTGCTATCCTTATTGGCGATAAAACAGAGTTTCTAGAGTTTAAAGAGCTTATTGCTAATAAAATAGAACTAAGCGAAAAAAGAATGCAATTACTTAGAAGTGGTAAAAAAGCAGAAGTGGTTAAAGGTAAACTGGTTTGTAGCTGTAACAATGTTGGCAAAGGCAATTTAGAAGAAAAAATAGCCTTGGGTTGTACAAATTTAAACGCCTTATGTAGTGCTACTGGTGCAGGCCAAGGTTGTGGCTCTTGCAAAGCAGAAGTTAAAAAAATCCTCGATGAAGCATCCCAAAAAGAGGAAGAAGTTTTAAATCTAATCTAATGGCTATGGAAGCGCATATCATCAAAATAAACTTACCAGGCGGCATTGTCTCTACCGGAGATTTACATGAAATCTTAACCATTGCAGAACAGTGTAATGTAGCAAATGTTAGATTTGGTAACCGCCAACAAATTCTTTTTAAGGTAACAGCAACTGAATTGGAGGACTTAAAAGACAGGTTTATGGTTCATGATATCTCCTATGAAATAGACCAAGATGAGTTTCCAAATATTGTAAGCTCTTACGTTACAGAAGAAATTTTTCAAACATCTTTATGGTTAACAGAAGGCGTTTATAAAGATATATTAGACGGTTTCAATCATCAGCCTAAGCTAAAAATTAACATTGTAGATTATTACCAAAATTTAATTCCCTTTTTTACGGGCAACCTTAATTTTATAGCTTCAGAGACTAATAATTTCTGGTATTTATACATCAGGTTTCCTAAAACCAACCATATGTTTTGCTGGCCTTCGCTTATTTACTCTGAAGATATTGCTGCTTTAAGCTTGGTTTTAGAAGATTATATCCATCAAGATTTTAGTAATGATGAAATAAAAATTAACGAAGAAGATATTTACGCCCAAGTTCTTAAAAGCCATAATTTTCATCAACAAGAGATACAAAAACCTTTAATTCATACAGATTTTCAATTACCTTATTATGAAGGCTTAAATAAATATAACGAGAATAAGCTTTGGCTAGGTATTTACAGAAGACATGAAGAATACAGCATCGCTTTTTTAAAAGCTGTTTGCGAGATTTGTCAATCAACAAGAATTGGGCAACTTTATACCACAAGTTGGAAATCTATAGTTATCAAGAATATCAATATTAAAGACAGATATTACTGGAGCAAGCTATTAGATAAATTTAGGATAAATATTAGACATGCTGCTAACGAGTTAAATTGGCAAGTAGAAGACTTGTGCGAGGAAGCTTTAAAGCTAAAAATAGAACTGGTTAAGCAATTTGAAGAAGCCGATTTAAGAACCTATCGTTTATGTTTTGCTATCAAAACTAAGCCCAAAACAGGCTTATTTAGCGCTATCGTTATCCGCAAAAGGAATAGCAAAAACAACAAAGGAGAAGAATTATACGAGCTTTTGTACACCAAAAACTTCAATCCAAATGCTAAAGAATATATCACTTTTCATGATGGCGTAGTTTTAAAACAGCTTTCATCTAAGCTGATAGAAATTTGTAACCTATTTTATCAATCCAAAGAAAATGGCATAGAAAATTCAGAGACAACAAAAGAGCAGCCTAAACAAACAGAACAACACAGCGTGTATCAATGCAAAAACTGCTTAACCATTTACGATGAACGCTATGGAGACCCTGCACAAGAAATAGCTCCAAAAACAAGTTTTAACAGTTTAGATTCCTATTTTTGCCCTGTTTGTGATGCTCCAAAACAAGATTTTGTTGAAATTCAACTAACAAAACAGCAATTTGTATGAGTGTAGAAATCTTATTGTTATTAGCTTTATTTTCAGTTGGATTTTTATACGCATCTGTAGGGCATGGTGGTGCTAGTGGTTATTTAGCAGTACTTTCTATTTTTTCTATCCCACTTGCTCAGTATAAAACCATGGTGCTTTTACTTAATATTTTAGTTGCTGGCGTAGGTTTTATTCAATTTTACAAAGCCGGATTTTTCAAATGGCATTTATGCTGGCCTTTCTTGCTAAGCTCTATTCCTTTTGCATTTTTAGGCTCAAAATTCGTTTTAGAAACAAAAATTTATCATATCCTTTTAGGCGCAGCTTTGGTATTTCCTGTCATCAGACTGTTAGGGTTTGGCGGCCAAGAAACTCAAATAAAAAAAGATATTCCTTTGGTAAAAGCTTTAATTTGGGGAGCACTTTTAGGTTTATTATCGGGCATTTTGAATATAGGCGGTGGCATATTTTTAAGTCCGTTGCTTATTTTAATGGGCTGGGCTAATACCAAAGAATCGGCATCGGTTTCAACCTTATTTATTGTTTGCAACTCTATGGCGGGGCTTTTGGGCTATACACAAGCTTTAGAAATACAAGATTCATCGGTATGGTTTTGGTTTTTTTCGGCTTTAGCCGGAGGATTTGCAGGCGCATATTTTGGTAGTCGCTATTTTAAAATTTCTACCATCAGATATTTATTAACCGTGGTATTAGCGATTGCTTCTTTTAAACTTTTATTTTTGATGTGATGGAGGGGATTGAAGATATCTACAACAGAAAGTTTAAAAAGCTAAGGCTTAGCCTGCTAGACCATTGCAATTTTAATTGCTCTTACTGTACTATGGGCAGCGATAATGTAGCTAGCAAACCTCAACAAAAGGTAGATTTTTTGTAAAAAGAGTTGCAAAACTACATCAACACTTACAATTAGACAGTATAAGACTTACCGGAGGCGAACCTTTACTTTATCATGAGCTTGATGTTCTTATTCATGAACTTAAAAAGCTAGACCTACCAGAAATTACCTTAACCACCAATGGTTTTCTATTAGCCAAACAAGCATCTAAACTAAAAAATGCGGGTTTAGATAGTATCAATATTTCTTTAGATGCCATAGATGAACTTACTTTCCAAAAATAAGCAAAAGAAAAAAGGTAGAAGAAGTATTAAACGGTATTGAAACAGCTATTAAAGAGGGTTTAAACGTTAAATTAAATGCCGTTATCATGAAGGGGGTAAACGAGCAAGAGATTTTACCTTTATTAAAATATGCTTTTAATTTAAATATCCCTATCAGGTTTTTAGAATTGATGGCCATGGGACATTTGCATGAGCAAGCAGCATTTCAAATTTTTACTAAAGATGAAATTTTGGCTAGCATAGCTCAGCACTATCAATTTACAAGGGTAATTAGAAAAGCATCGGCCACAGCCAATTACTGGCAAACTAAAGAAGGCTTTTTCTTCGGAATAATTGCTAACGAAAGCACCCCATTTTGCCATGATTGTAACCGCTTACGTATGGATGCGCAAGGGAATTTATTTGGGTGTTTAAGCAGTAATAAATCTGTTTACATGACTGATGAGGAGCCAGAAGAGCTTCTAAAACAAAAGTTGCAGTATGCCATGAAACAAAAACAAAGCCTTAAATTTACAGGAAGCAGCCTTAGTATGTTAGAAATTGGAGGATAGACATCATCATGAAAATAAAAGTTTTTGCAGCCCTTAAAGATTATTTCGATAAAGATTTCCTCTTAGAAGAAGACCTTAAAACTATTGCAGATGTAAAGGCCCACCTAGCTCAACAACAACCTAAAGCCTCTGCATTATTAAATCTTTGCCGCTTTGCTGTACATGATGAATTTGTAGACTTAAGCCATTTAATCCATAAAAATGATGAAATCAGCGTTATTCCCCCAAGTAGCGGAGGTTGATATAACTCCTCTGAGTGCTACAGATTTAGATTTGGTTCAGTTGCTAAGTTTAGCCCACGACCCTAAAGCGGGTGCTGTGGTCTTATTTAGTGGTGAAGTAAGAGATCATAGTACTGGCAAAACGGTTGACTATTTAGACTATGAAGCACATGAAAGCATGGCTAGTAAAATGATATGTAGCATTGTAGAAGACGCCGCAAAACGTTGGCATTTAACTAAAGCCCTAGCGCAGCATAGAACTGGAAAAGTAATGGCTGGCGAATCTGCCGTGGTGGTTATTACCTGCTCGCCACACAGAAAAGAAGCTTACGCTGCAAACAGATATATTATTGATAGGATAAAACACGAAGCGCCCATTTGGAAATGCGAATATTTTACCAATGGAACCAAAGAATGGGGCGGAAATTGTTCTTGCCAAAAAATTACTGGCGATGCCAATAAACACGTTTATGAATTTGAGGGTTAGTTTTTTCTTTCTAATATCTTAGAGATGTCTTTTTTAAGAACTGGAATTTTTGTTTGAAGTACATCCCAAACTATGATATAGTTTACGCCTATATAATCATGTATAAGTCGATCTCTCATTCCAGCCATACTTCGCCACTCAATAAAAGACCAAGTATCTTTATATGTTGAAGGAATTTTCTTTGATGCTTCGCCAATAATTTCTAGACTTCTTACGGTAGCTCTTTTTAAAGTCTCATCCTCTAAAAAATCATCTAGTGAAATATTTACAATTACAGATATTAAATAGTCACATTCATCTTGAATATGCCTTAAATATTCATTTACATCTTTAGACATATTGTACTTCGTTCAAAATTTTTGGACCAATATGCCTACTCAATCCTTTTTTAGTAACAATCTCAACCTTTTCCCCTGTAAAAAGTCTTTCAAAAAAATCATATGCCGCCATATAATTATCAAAATTCTCTTTTTCAGGAGCAAAATCAATTAATAAATCAATATCACTTTTTAAAGACTGTTCATTTCTTAAATACGAACCAAATAAGCCTATGCTACAAACACCAAATTCTTGCAATTGGGCTTTATTACCCTTTAGAACAGAAAAAATTTTATCTTTTGTAAGCATATCTTGTGTAATTTAACAAATAATATTTCAGCAATTTGATTATTTAAATTTAAATAGTTTTTTAAATGAAACCAACCATCACCATAGAATATTGCCCAAAATGTAATTGGATGTTAAGAGCAGCTTATATGGCACAAGAAATTTTATCAACTTTTACAGATGATGTAAGTGCCGTAAGCCTAAAACCTAGCGAAACAAGTGGTAAATATACCATCAGCATAAATGAGCTTGAGCTGTTTGATAGGAAAAAAGAAGGTAGATTTCCAGAAGTAAAAGAACTGAAACAACTGATAAGAGACCAGGTAAATCCTGATAAAAGCTTAGGTCATTCTGATAAAAAATAAGCTGATGACATCTTTAAGCGGATTAATTTTATGCGGAGGCCAAAGTAAAAGAATGGGGACCGATAAAGGCTTAATTTTAAATGATAGTTTAAAAGATAAACAGCCTTGGTTTACCTTTATGGCTGATAAACTTAAACCTTTTGCCCTTAAAACCTTTATTTCTATTAATAAAACACAGTTAGAGCCATATCAGAAATACTTTAACCCAGCTAGCTTCATTATAGACCAGCATGAGGTTGAAGGACCATTAAACGGCTTGTTATCTGCACATCAACTACACCCTGAAACAGACTTTATAGTTTTAGCTTGCGATTTGATAAATCTACAAACCGCTACCCTAACTAAACTGATAGAAAGCTATCAACAGTTTCCTGATTATGATTATTACGCCTACCATAACCAACAATTTTGGGAACCTTTATGCGCCATTTACACCGCTAAAGCATTAAAAAACTATCCATACCAAGCATCATCTAAACATAGCTTTCAAGCCTTGTTAAACCAAGGCAAAACCTATAAATTGGATATACAACAGCCAGAAAGCTTCATAAACCACAACCAGCCTTTATAATTGGCATCTCTTTTGGAAGATAGCTCTCTAAAATAAAATACTATGAAAAAGTTAATTTTAACAACCGCTTTTGCTGGCATGGTAAGTATTGCCGCATTTGCCCAAGAAAAAGAAACCAAAACAGATACTGTTGTAAACGATATTAAAAAAGGCGCAAAGAAAGTTGGTAACAAAACCGCAGAACTGGGTGTAAAAGGCGGCGCAAAAATTCTAGACCAACAAATAAAAGATAAAGTTGGGCCAGCCGGACAAAGCGTTTACCGCGATGGTAAAGACCGCATTTACTATGTTGATAGTAAAGGAAATAAAATTTATATCAAAGAATCGGCTTTAAAACCGCAGAAACCTTAAAATTCTTTTAATGAAAGAGTGCTTGGCAAGTTAGGGATAAGCACTCTTTATTAATTTCTTTATTGCAATCCCTATAACAGTGTTTTGCAAAGACTATTCAAGTACCCACAGGATAATACTTCTTTCTAAACCAAAAGGCTAAATTTACCAAAGCTATTAAAGCGGGTACTTCTACTAAAGGACCAATAACTCCGGCGAAAGCCTGTCCAGAGTTAATACCAAAAACACCTATAGCTACGGCTATAGCCAATTCAAAATTATTTCCGGTAGCTGTAAAGGCTATAGATGTTGATTTTGAATAATCGGCGCCAAAATATTTACCTACATAAAAACTCAGGATAAACATCAGCACAAAGTAAATGAGTAAGGGAATGGCAATTCTAACCACATCTAAAGGGATTTGCATCATCAATTTACCTTTTAGGCTAAACATCACTACAATGGTAAAAAGTAAGGCAATTAAGGTAATGGGCGATATAAAAGGCACAAATTTTTCTTGAAACCACGTTTCGCCTTTTAATTTTATCAGGCTGTACCTGCTTATTATGCCCATTAAAAAGGGAATCCCTAAATAGATCAAAACACTCTCGGCAATTTGGCTCATGCTAATATCAACAGCTAAACTGCTTAAGCCAAAATAGGGAGGTAAAACGGTAATGAAAATATAAGCATAAACGCTATATAAAAGCACTTGAAAAATACTGTTTAAGGCAATTAAACCTGCTGCGTATTCCCGGTTTCCTTCGGCCAGCTCATTCCAAACTACTACCATGGCAATACATCGGGCTAAGCCAATTAAAATTAAGCCAATCATATATTCTGGGTAGTTAGCCAAAAAAGTAATTGCCAAAACAAACATCAAAATAGGGCCAATAACCCAATTTAGAATAAGCGAAGCGCTTAACACTTTCGTGTTTTTAAATACCTCGCCCATGTTTTCATATTTTACTTTTGCCAATGGCGGGTACATCATTAAAATTAAACCTATGGCTAAAGGTATGTTGGTTGTTCCGCTAGAAAAAGAATTGATAAAAGTAGAAGACGAAGGGAGAAAATAACCCAAGGCTACGCCCAGTATCATGGCCATAAAAATCCATAAGGTTAAGTTACGATCTAAAAAACCTAATTTTATTCGCTCTACCGCCGGAGCGCAGTTATTTGCCGACATATCTTAATCTTTTTTAACGTAGGTAGCTACAAAATTTTGTGCGTAATTTTTAATCATTTCTCTTACTTCTCTAAACTGAGCCATAATTTCTTCTTCTGTACCTTGTGCTTTGGCTGGGTCTGGAAAGTTGTAATGAAATTTCTGAGCCTGTGTAGGAAAATACGGACAATTTTCTTTTGCATGGTCACACACAGTTATCATATAATCAAAATCTATGCTAGTGTATTCATCCACATGGTTAGAAGTATGCTTAGAAATATCTATACCATCTTCTTGCATGGTAGCAATAGCCCTTGGGTTAACGCCATGGGTTTCTATCCCAGCACTATAAACGTTTGCATGCTCTTTTGCAAAATGCTTTAAATAACCTTCAGCAATTTGGCTTCTGCAACTATTGCCCGTACATAAAATTAAAATATTCATTTATACTATTTAAATTAATGATAATTAACAACATCCAGAACCAGGTTCGCAGCTGCTACCTTCTTGTGTAACTAAGTTTTTTAATTGAATTTTTGGCTTTTCAGCCGATGGTGTACAGCACTCTTCACCGGTTGCTGTAGTACCACAACTTCCACCTCTTTCTATAGCTTTACATTGGGTAACATCGGGTCTTAAATCGATGATGAAATTCTCCTCATCTTTGATAAAAGCTTTTGGTAATAGCTGTCTGGTATCATATTCTTGGTTACCAAATTCTACTTTTACAACCGCATTGGGTTCAATACTTAAAGCTTTTTCTACCAATTCTATAATCGAAATAGCTTTTCTAACCTTCATAGATTTAAGCTGTTGCTGATTCTCTGGCACCCAAAGCTGGAGGATAATTTCTGTCCATTTGTTAACCACACCACCACAATCTACAGAAGTGATAGGTGCATGCTTCAATTCTGTGATATGATAAGAAGGCGAAACCCATTTATCCTCAGCATATTGAAATTGTAAATCTAATAAAGGATGCGCTACTAGAGCAGTCCTAAACTCGTTCCAAGTCATCATTTCTGAAATATTCATAATATTATGATTTAATGATTAATCCATTTTAGCAACAGCTTACAGGGCCTTTAAATTCTTTTAAAAAGCCATTTAAATGCTGTTCTAATTTTTTCCAGTTTTCTGGATGAATACAATAACAAACGCTTACACCATCGATGGTTCCTTGTATTAAACCCGCATTTTTTAATTCTTTTAAATGCTGCGATATGGTAGCTTGTGCCAAGCCTAATTCGCCCACCAAATCTCCACAAATACAAGTATTAGCCACCATAATACGCTGTAAAATGGCAATACGAGCCGGATGCGCCAAGGCTTTCAGAAGTGTAGCCAATTGGTTTTGCTCATCTGTAAATATTTCTGTTCTTGTAATTCCCATATCTATATATTGCAATATTACGATTAATAAAGAATGTATCAAATAAATTTTATTTTTCTTGACTAAAGGGTATAAAAAGCTGACAATTATAAGAAGAGTGGTAAAAACTTGTGATAAATTAAATTCTATTTTAATCTATATATAGTTTTATTTAGATTACCTATATTCTTAAACATATTTAATTCAACTCCCTTTTTTAAATCTCTACTTGCGGTTGCTGATGATAAATCTTTAAAAACATTCATGTAATCTTTCCTACTAAACTCTTTTATTCCTAAGCTCAAGAAGTATTCTAAACGATCTATATCTTTTAAAATGAGGTTATTATAATTTAATAAGTTTTCCAGAGATTGCTGAATAACGCCTAGCATATACTCTATAAAAGGAGTTGATTTGCCAGACTTATCACTTAAAGCTAATGATTGATAATATGCATCTTGAGTTTGGCTAATTAATGTTTCAAATGGTAAAAACTCAAAAACCGGATATTCACTCATTAAGATTAATGTTTGCCATAATCTTCCCATTCTACCGTTTCCATCAAGAAAAGGATGAATAAACTCTACTTCATAATGAAATACGCAACTTTTGATTAAAGGTAACTCATCATCTTTTTTTAGATACTCAAATAAGTCCTTCATGAGGTGTGGTACTTGCTCAAATGGAGGTGCTACATGCGTCACCTGTGTTCCTTTAACTATTCCAACACCTTGCTTTCTATAATCTCCCGGAGATTTTATTAAACCACCCATTAGTTCCTGATGAGCTTTTAAAAAGCTTTTTTCTACACTAAATTTGTATTTTTTTAAATCATCATAAACTTTAATTGCATTTAAGACTTCTAAAACATCCTTTTCCGGACCTATAATTCTTTTATGCTCTATCAATGCGGTTATTTGTTCTTCGGTTAAGGTATTTCCCTCTATCTGTAATGAAGAATGAATAGTTTTTATTCTATTTTGCTTACGAAGCTGGGGCGATGGTTTATGAAGATAATTAGCATTAATTTCACCTATCTTCTCAGAAATAACGGTTATTTGCTTTAAAATTTTTGGAGTTATATCGTAAGGAGGCGTCATTGATAGTATCATTTGATAGTATCAAAAATAGAATCATTCTACCATTAGTCAAAATTAATTTAACGCAAGGTTTTTTATGATAGATACCGCCATGATTAACCTATAGATTCAAATTTTATATTAAAATACTTCATAAAAAAAGCTGCCTCCATTATGGAGACAGCTAAACTTAAACCTAAACATATTCACTTAAACAATGAATTTCTTTACTCCATAAATGGATATCTATAATCCGTAGGCGGATTAAAAGTCTCTTTTATTGTTCTCGGGGAAACCCATCTTAATAAATTAATCATAGAGCCGGCTTTATCATTGGTACCAGAAGCTCTGGCTCCGCCAAAGGGTTGTTGACCTACTACCGCACCGGTACACTTATCGTTGATATAAAAATTACCCGCTGCATTTCTCAATTTATAAGCTGCCTTTTCTATCACGTATCTATCATTAGCTAAAATTGCACCAGTTAAAGCGTAAGCAGATGTTTGATCTATCAAATCTAAAGTTTCATCAAATTGCTCATCATCATAAACATAAATGCTTAAAACAGGTCCAAATAATTCATCGCTCATGCTGCTATAATGAGGGTCTTGTGTTACTAAAATGGTAGGCTCAATAAAATACCCGACGGATTTATCGTAATGACCGCCAGCAATAATTTCTACACCATCGGCTTGCTTAGCATCGCCTATGGCTTTGGCTAGTTTATCAAAAGATTTTTCATCAATAACCGCATTTATGAAATTGCTAAAATCTTCTACTGGGCCCATCTTAAAACTAGCTACATCTTTTAATAATAGCTCTTTTAAAGTTGGCCAAACAGCATTTGAAACATAAACCCTTGATGCTGCTGAACATTTTTGCCCTTGATATTCAAACGCTCCTCTGGCAATAGCTGTTGATGCTGCTTTAACATCTGCGCTAGCATGTACCAGAATAAAATCTTTACCTCCTGTTTCGCCAACGATACGTGGGTAGGTTTTATAGAGATGGATGTTTTCTCCTATAGTTTTCCATATTTCTTGAAAAACTTTGGTTGAGCCTGTAAAATGTATCCCAGCAAAATCTGGATGTTTAAAAATAACCTCTCCTATACTTGGGCCATCGCCATAAATTAAATTGATAACGCCAGCGGGTAAACCTGCTTCTAAGAAAATACGCATGATTAATTGTGCTGCATAAATTTGTGTATCGGCTGGTTTCCAAACCACTACATTACCCATTAACGCAACTGATGCAGGTAAATTTCCGGCAATAGCGGTAAAATTAAAAGGCGTTAAGGCAAATACAAAGCCTTCTAAAGGGCGTTGCTCTACCCTATTCCAGCTGCCTGCCGGAGATACTGGTGGCTGTTGCTGATAAATCTCGGTCATGTATTTTACGTTAAAACGTAAAAAATCTATCAACTCGCAAGCCGAATCTATTTCTGCTTGATAAGCATTTTTAGATTGCCCCGCCATAGTGGCTGCATTTAAATCATATCTATATTTTCCGGCAATTAAATCCGCAGCTCTTAAAAATATAGCTGCCCGATGTTCCCAGGATGTATTTTCCCAATTTTCTTTAGCTTTTAAAGCTTCGGAAATTGCCATGGCTACATGACTTTTATCTCCCTTATGAAAATTTGCAATTACTTTTTGGTGCGCATGTGGCGGACGAATGCTTCCTGTTTCGCCAGTTTTAACTTCCTGGGCACCAATAAACATCGGGATATCAAGTGTTGTAGCATATACCTTATCCAAAGCAATTTTTAACAAATCACGCTCTTTACTTCCCTTTGCATATTGCAAAACAGGCTCGTTAACCGGAACTGGTACATTAAAAAATCCTTTCAACATTTCTTGATATTTATTGGTAACACACAAAATGTGTACCTGATGTTTCTATCTCTAAACTTAAAACAAGCTTTTCAAAACAAATAGCCTAGTTTTTGTTTAACAAAGTAAGCGCTAATACAGGATTTAGATATAACAAAAATTGTCCATTAATAGTCTAAAATTGCCAAAAGAAGGCAAATAAATGTTTGCTTATTATTTTTGATATATTATAAAATAGATAATGAATAAGAAGGTTTCTTTTAACGATACAGCCATTGCCTTTTCGCATAAAACAGACAAAGAATTGGCCCAAGCGCATTTTATTTTCTCTTTAATGAAATTCCAATGGCTGGTAAAAATTGGAACCAAATTAACACCCTTAGCACTTAGGTGGAAGCTTCCTATAAAAGGCATTTTACGCAATAGCATTTTTAAAGTATTTATTGGCGGCGAGAGCTTAGAAGAAACCAAAACGGTATTAAAAACGCTAAACCAATATCAGGTAAAAGCCATTTTAGATTATGGTGCCGAAGGGAAAGAAAATGAAGAAAGCTTCACCAAAACTTGTGAGGAGTTTATCTCTCTTATTCATTATGCTGGCGCACAATCATCTGCTCCTTTTATCAGCATTAAAGTTACGGGCTTGGCTCGTTTTAGCTTTTTAGAGAAGTTAAATAACCTCATTCAACCACATCCTTTTGTATTGCCCAATCCTGAAAAATTATCTAAAGAAGAACAAAAAGAACTTCAACTACTTTTAGCTAAAATTACCGCTATTGTAGAAGCCGCTAAACAACAACATATTGGAGTTTTGGTAGATGCCGAAGAAACTTGGATTCAAGATACCATTGATGCCTTAACTTTCCATTTTGTAAAACTTTATAACCAAGAGCAAGCTGTTATTTTTAATACGATACAGTTTTACCGTACAGCAGCATTTGCTTTATTAGAAGAAAGTATCCGTTTAGCACAAGAACACTCTTTTACAGTAGGTATAAAAATGGTGCGTGGTGCTTATATGGAAAAAGAACGTTTAAGAGCTCAGGAATATGATTATGCTTCTCCTATTCACCCAACAAAACAAGCCACAGATGATGCTTTTAATAAAGGTTTAGCTTATGCGATTGCTAATTTGGAGAAAGTACACCTAATTATTGCTAGCCATAACGAAGAAAGCAACAGTTATGCTACCGAACTTTTAGCTCAATACGGTTTCCCTCAGCAACATCCGCATATTCATTTCTCGCAGCTTTATGGCATGAGCGACCATATTACTTTTAATTTGGCTAAAGCCGGATACGCAACCAGCAAATATTTACCTTATGGCCCTATTGATGATGTGGTGCCTTATTTGATGAGAAGGGCAGAAGAAAACACCTCTGTAGCAGGGCAAACCAGTAGAGAACTACAACTTATAGAACAAGAAATTAAAAGAAGAAAAGCTTAACTATCAGATATTGCTCTTTTTTTAGCTAATTTTAAATTGCATTTAGCAATTTTAGATGAAAGTTATACAATTTACCGTACCTGTAGACAAGAGTGATTCTGTTGTTATTCAAGAAGATATACTCCCTAATTTTTATCATTATTTGCACAGACATAAAGAAGTGCAAATAAGCTTAATTTTAAAAGGTGAAGGGACATTGATTGCGGGTAATTTTACTCAACCTTTTAAAGCTGGTGATATTTATATTTTAGGCGCCAACGAACCGCATTTATTAAAAGGAGACGCTAAGTATCTAAAACTGCCCAATAAGAATAATATCCATGCTATCCATATTTTTTTTGATGCGCAACAGCTATTAGCACCCTTAAATGCTATGCCTGAGTTTGTAGCCATTCATCAATTTTTAAAACTTACAGATAGTAGCTTGCAGTTGCCTTCAAATCATTATCAAAAAACGGCAAAGGAGATTATCAAAATTAGCAAAGCTAGCGGTTTTAATAGGCTCATCAGCTTCTTGCAATTGCTTGATTATTTTTCTAAAGAGGTTAAAGATTGGCGTTCTTTATCTACCGGATTTTCTAAGAAATCTTTCTCAGAATCTGAGGGGATGCGTATGAATGATATTTATCAATATACTTTAGAGAATTATGCTGAAGATATCACCCTCAAAAAAATTGCTGCCGTGGTACATTTAAGTACTTATGCCTTCTGTAAATATTTTAAGAAACATACCCGGAAAACATACCTCAATTTTTTAAACGAAATAAGAATTAATGAGGCTTGTAGAAGAATTTTACATGGCGATTCTGAATCTATATCAGCCATAGCTTATGCCACAGGTTTTAATAGTACCATTACTTTTAATAGGGTTTTTAAAAAAGTTACGGGGATGTCGCCAACTACTTATGTGAAGATTTATAAGTTTAAAGTGGGGGATTAAATTTATCCTACTGTCTAGTATTTATAAATCGGGTAGAATTTTAAGCGTGAATACTTAATAAATTTAATAGATAATAGACTTAATTATCCAGAATATCCTTAATCTTATCCTTAACTTGATTTATAATTTCGTCACTAACAGTTGAAATAGGACTTTTATCTATCAATGACTTATCTGCGACTAGGATTTTATGACATCTTATCTCAGAAACAAATTTTAAAGGTTTCGTTAATTCAGAGATTGGTAATTTAACCGAATATTCGTCGTTTCTAATTTCCTTAGTTATTTGTACTACCATTATATCGGAAGTATTATTCATAGTATTTCCAGAAATAACCATAGCAGGTCTTTTTTTTGAATTGCTTTGATTAGTAAATGGGAATGGTAAAAGAACAATATCTCCTTGTTTATATGACATAACTAATCAAAAAGTATCCCAGTAATCATTCTCTTCATCATTCGTCAAATCCCAATCTGAAGCAAATGCCATTTGAGCATATGACAATAACATCTTATCAGCTTCCTCTGAAGTAGGAAAATCATAATCAATAGTCTTAGCCTCATAGGAATAAGAGGGTTTCGATTCTATTAAGTTACTAACGCAATCATAAATCGGTTGTGTACTACAGTTCGGACTGTCTAATATTAGTATCATTTTCTTTCCTTTTACTTTCTAGTTCCTTGATTTTCTGACCTAAAAAATTATATATATCAGTTGCTGTATCAAAATCTAAATAAATACCAAACTCATACTCTCGCATTACACCCTCTTTACTTTCTTCACCGATTTTTTCAGCCAATTTATTTTCTTGGATATTATAAATTGTTGATTTGGGTATTGGAAAACGTTCAGCATAGAAGTTTAAATTTATATAACCTCGTGGAGTAATACCCCCATAAGCTCCATCCACATGAATCTCCCTAAAATTAGAACTTAATTTATTATGAAATTGGATATTTTTTTGTTCTTCCTTTCCCATTTAAGCATCATTTAAATAATAATTTTCGACTTTCCGTATTTCCATAAATATTCAAATATATAACCAATTTCCAAAGAAACAATATATTTTCTAGTTGTTTAGATATTTAGAATGATTTGTCTATCTCATTAATACAAGAAATAATAATTTATAGGATTATAGCATTTTGGTAGCAGGATGCTTACATTATTTTCATTTACATGTACCAAAAGTTAATACTTAAATATAGTAATTCATTTTATACAAAATAGTATTTGTGATTTTAAAATATTATAAACATCAAAACAAAAATAATTACTATTAGATGAACTAATAAAGCACCTAGGTTTATCTTTTCTTTCTTTCTAAATAAAAATAGTCCAATATAGTATAGAATAGAAATAATTCCCCCTAGTAAAAAAAGAAAACCAATTAAATGATGAATACCTGGCGCATGCATATATTCCCAATCGAAGGTTACAGAGGCTAACCATGCTATTATAAACCCACTGAAGTAGTAAGCTAAAACTCTATAAAGCCCTCTCTTGAAATTTTCCATAGGTTTAATAATTTATACTACCTACTTAATCACACCCAATTCTTTTCCTACTTTTTTAAAGGCTGCAATACATTTATCTAAGTGAGAGCGGTCATGTGCGGCAGACATTTGCACTCTTATTCTTGCTTTACCTTTGGCTACTACTGGATAGTAGAAACCAATAACATAAATACCTTCTTCTAACATTCTGGAAGCAAATTGTTGTGCCAAAGGTGCATCATACAACATCACCGGAACAATAGGGTGTGTGCCTTGCTTAATATCAAAGCCTGCTTTGGTCATTTCTGCTCTAAAATAAGCGGTATTTTCTTCTAATTTGTCTTTTAACGCAGTGCTTTCTTTAAGCATATCCAGCACAGCTATAGAAGCGCCCACAATTGCCGGTGCTAAGGTATTAGAGAATAAATATGGTCTTGATCTTTGTCTTAACAATGCAATAACTTCTTTAGGGCCAGAGGTAAAACCACCTGAAGCGCCACCTAAAGCTTTTCCTAAAGTTCCTGTTATGATATCAACCCTGCCCATTACACCATGATGTTCATGAGTACCTCTTCCGGTTTTACCCATAAAACCAGAGCTATGGCATTCATCCATCATAACTAAAGCTTTGTATTGATCAGCCAAATCACAAATTTTATCTAACTGAGCAATGGTTCCATCCATAGAGAAAACACCATCAGTAACAATAATACGATGTCTTAAATGTTGCGTAGCTTGTAATTGAGCTTCCAAATCGGCCATGTCATCATGCTTGTAACGATGACGTTGTGCTTTACATAACCTGATACCATCAATAATAGAAGCATGGTTTAACTCATCAGAAATGATAGCATCTCTTTCATCAAATAAAGGTTCAAAAACACCTCCATTAGCATCAAAAGCGGCAGCATACAAAATAGTATCTTCTGTACCTAAAAACTCAGATATTTTTTGCTCCAATTCTTTATGGATGTCTTGGGTACCGCAAATAAAACGTACCGATGATAAACCAAAACCATGGGTATCAATAGCTTTTTTTGCTGCTTCTAAAATCACCGGATGATTAGATAAGCCTAAATAGTTATTAGCACAAAAATTAATTACTTCTTGGCCGCCTGTTACAGCAATATCTGCCGATTGAGGGGTAACAATAACACGTTCGTTTTTATATAAACCAGCGTCTTTTACATCCTGTAATTCTTGCGTTAAAACAGGTTTTAAAGTTTCATACATAATTTAAAATTTTATGGTTCAACAATATGTTGGGTAAAGCGGTTTTGTAATTATCTCTTTACCATTTCTATCTGATACAATTTAGGCCATTTTTTACCGGTTACAAATAACCTTTTGCCTTTAGCGTCCCAAGCAATACCGTTTAAAACATCTTGGTCTTGATCTTCTACTTGCTCTTTATTTAAACCTATCAAATTGATATAAGCTTCTACCTCTCCGGTTTGTGGGTTGATGATGGCAATTAAATCTGATGTATAAATATTGGCAAACAGTTTACCATCTATCCATTCTAACTCGTTCAGTTGGCTAACTGGGCCTTTATCATCATAAACTTCTATATAACCTTCTGGTTGGTAGCTTTCTTTGTTGAGCTTATAAATTTTATTACTTCCATCGGTATTGTAAATGGTTGCGCCATCATAAGCTAAGCCCCAACCTTCAGCAGCGTGGTTGTAAGGTAAAGTTCTTAATAAGTTGAAAGTATTTTTATCATATTCTAAAATAACTCGCTCTTTATACGTAAGCTGAATAATTTTATCACCAATAACCGTCATCCCTTCGGCAAAATATTGCTGAGCTATATCTTTTTGTTGTAGCACTTTACCTTCAACAGTGGTTTTTCTAAGGCTAGAAGCGCCATACTCGCCATCACTTTCATAAAAAAACCCATCATGATATTCTAAGCCTTGGGTGTAAGAAGAAACATCGTGTTTATAGGTGTTGATGATTTTAAAGCCATATTGTTCCGGAGTTTTCGACGATACCAAAACTACATTGGTACTCAGCTCCTGCACATCGGTACCAGTATATAATTTAGCTTGGATAAGCCTGATACCCAAAGGCATTTCTTTGGTGTTTATCATTTGGGTAGCGGTATCTTTCGCTGATGCTACCAGTTTATCATCAATAAAATATTGTATAGAATCTGGAAGCTTGCTGCTTAACATCAAACTTAATTTAAGAGGTTCGCCAGCTTTAATTAAGCTGCCGCTTTCTGGAAATAGTAAAGCTATTTCTTCCTGACCAGTTTTTTTGCCTTGATTACAAGATAAAATCAACATCAGGAAACTAAAAACAGTAACCAAATATTTATTCATAATTCCAAAAAGCATCTTCAATATGTTTTAAAGTGTATTTTTCTAAGTTTTTATCAAATAAAATGGAGATAATATCAAACCTTATTTCTCCTTGATGATTCATCAAATAAACGTATTCTTCTGCAGCATCTGTTAAAAGTCGCTGCTTTTTTACATCCACAAAATCTTCTGGCTGGCCAAAAGCACTTCCTGTGCGTGTTTTAACTTCTATAAAAATGATGGTTTTATGCTTAAAAGCTATCAAATCAACCTCGGCTTTGCCAAAACACCAATTCTCGTCTAATATTTCAAAGCCCTGCTGTTCTAGAAAATCTTTGGCTATTTGTTCGCCATTTTTTCCTAAGGTATTGTGTTGCGCCACTTATTTTATAATTACAGAACCCAGATAATGAGAGATATACTTTTCTACTTCTTTTAAATCTAGGTACTCCTTCATCAAAATCATCTCATTAGCTTCGTTTTTCTCTTGTTGCAATTCTTTTTGCTTGGCGATAAGCATAGCAGAAACTTTTTTCTTTTTCAGATGAAAAATAGCTCCCATAACAGTCGATTTTAAGTTTTGTGTTTCATCATTTACATTGATGTTATGCATGGTGTACCAATTCTCGCTTAAATGATAAGGAGAAGAAATGATAGAAATAGCTGTTTTAGATATTTCTTTATCAGGATGTTGGATAAAATCTTTCTCTGTTGGGAGTTTACCTTTCTCCAATTCATCATGATAATAAGAAATGATGCGGGTGTAAACCGGATTTAGGAAACTAACATCGCTTAAATTGGTGATGATGTATGGCCCAATATAAGTATCTGTCATATCATCCCAATTTACCAATTGATGACCATAGGTAAGCAACACCCTTAGGATTTCCTTTTCCTGGTGTTCATCTGTTTGGCTTGGTTTATCTTCAAATAAATCTGGCGGCGGACCATCCTCTGGCTCAAAAAACTCTGGTGAAGGCTGGTTTTGCGGATTATTTTTATCTTTCTTAGCTTTTGTTAAACGTATTTTATTAAGCTCGGCAATTAAAATACGCTCTTCCATATTTAAGAGGCTGCTACACTCTCTTAAAAAAACGGAAGCCTTTATAGCATCAGGAATTTTAGCAATACTTTCTACCACATCTCTAATAACACCCGCCTTTTTGATGGGGTCATTTGCAGCATCCTGTAAAAGAATCTCGGTTTTGTAGAAAATAAAGTCTTTCTTATTTTTCTCTACATGCGTTTTAAAAGCCGAAGCACCATAAGCCTGAATGTAAGAATCTGGATCGTGGCCATCAGGGAAAAGTACAACTTTTACATCTAGGCCTTCTTCCAAAATCATATCTAAACCTCTTAAAGAAGCTTTGATACCTGCCGCATCTCCATCGTAAAGAATACAAACGCTATTGGTAAACCTGCTGATGAGCTTAATCTGCTCGGTAGTTAGGGAAGTTCCTGATGAAGCAACTACGTTTTCTACTCCAGCTTGATGAACAGCCATCACATCGGCATAACCTTCTACCAAGAAACAGTTGTCCATATCTCGGATAGCTTTTTTAGCTTGAAAAAGCCCATAAAGCACATTAGATTTATGGTAAATATCGCTCTCTGGCGAGTTTACATATTTAGGAACACTCTTATCTGTTTTTAAGGTTCTGCCGCCGAAACCTATAATACGCCCCGTAAAGTTGTGGATAGGAAAAATAACACGAGTTCTAAATCTATCGTAAATACGGCCTTTATCATTTTTAATAACTAAGCCGGTTTCTTCTAAAAACTCTTGTTTATAGCCTTCAGAAAGGGCTTTATCATTTAAAGCCGACCATTCCTCGGGAGAATAACCTATCTCGAATTTTTTAAGTGTTTCTTCTCTAAAACCACGTTCTTTAAAATAGCTTAAGCCGATGGATTTACCTTCATCTGTATTCCAAAGGTTGTCTGCAAAAAACTGAGCTGCAAAAGTTGATATAACGTAAAGGCTTTCTTTTCTATCAACTTCTGCTTGGTATTCTGGTGTTACCTCGGTTTCTTCAATTTCTATGTTATACTTACGGGCGAGGTATTTTATAGCCTCGGGGTACGAGTATTTTTCATGGCTCATGATAAATTGGAGGGAGTCTCCACCCTCGCCACAGCCAAAGCACTTATAAATACCTTTTGCCGGGGAAACGTGAAAAGAAGGTGTCTTTTCGCCATGGAACGGACAAAGCCCTATCATACTTGTACCTCTTTTTTTGAGGTACACAAAATCTCCTACAACTTCCTCTACACGGGCTGTTTCTAAAACACGGTCAATGGATTCTTTTTTATCATGCGATAAAAACAAATTTAAGAGAATTTGCGAAGCAGCGTATCATAATCTTAAAGATTAGGAAAAGCTTATTTTGTGATACCGCCTAAAATCATGTTGATAAGCCTACAACAAGATTCTGAAGAGCCAGTTAAACAAGCGGAGGATTGATTGGGAAGTTCTAAACCATTGAAAGCGGCATTTGTCCAGCTGGCAAAGAAAGTGATTTCTTCATCGTTCATACTTTTAAACTCGCCACACTGTACACCACTTTTGATAATTTCTTTGATAAAGTCGATATGCGTTTGCTCAAACTCTTGTTTTAAACCGAATATTTCTCTGAAATGGTCGAAAACATCTTCAAAAACCACTTTACTTAAATTATCATATTCTTCTTTAAGCTTTAGCCTAGACATTAAATAAGCCTGAAATTTAGCTAAAGCCGTACTTTCTGCATTAACCGCTAACCTGATATGCTTTACAGCATTTTGCATTTCATGATTAACAACGGCTTCAAACAATTCTGATTTGCCCGGATAATAGTAATAAAGCGTACTTTTTCCCTTTCCTACAGCTTTGGCAACATCTTCCATCGTGGTTTTTTTTAAACCATATTTAGAAAATAGTTGCTTTGCAGCATCTAGGATTTCTTTATTAAGACCATCATCATTTACAGGAGCAGCTACCATTGTTTAGACTTCTATGATTAATTATTCTAAATATACAACAATTTTCTTTTGCAACAAGCAAGCTATAGGCTTAAATCTTCTAGCTAAAGGGAAGGCACAAAGTCAGGCCTACGTAAAACTAAAGTCAGATTAGATTCATATAGCCCATGAATCAGCAAGTTACCATAAGGCTAACGAACAAGTGTGAATAATATTTTTGCAAAATAGATTTTTAGACTAATTTTGACCAACAGTCGAAAGACAAAAAGTAAAATTTAAATATAAAGACATGAAAAAATTAATTTTATCAATTGCAGTATTAGCAGGACTAGGTGTTTCTGCACAAGCACAAACAGAAAAAGGAAAAATTATTCTTGGTGGTTCAGTAGCTTACCAATCAGAAAAATCTGATGCAAACGGTGCTAATGCTGCTGAAAGTTTTAACATTCTTCCTAGTGTTGGCTATTTTGTAGCAGACAACATTGCTATTGGTACAGGTATAGGTTATAACTACAGCAATGTAGGTGCTGCAAGCACAACCGGACAAAGAGAAGAGTTTTTAGTTAGTCCTTTTGGTAGATATTACACTGCTTTAGGCGAAAAATTCAAATTCTTTGGTCAGTTACAAGTGCCCTTGGCTTTTGGTAATGTAAAAGCTACTGACGCTAGTGGAGATGCAGGCTCAAAAACTGGTACTTCAACTTCTATTGGTGTAGCATTATCTCCAGGTTTTGCTTATTTCCCAACTAAGAAAATCGGTATTGAGTTTGCCCTTAACGGGATATCTTACAATAATTACCGTGTAGAGGATGCTAATGGTAATGAATTAAAAGGTGCTGGCAGCGATTCTTTTGCAATTGGCACAAACTTCTTTGCACCTAGAATTGGAATTCAGTTCCACTTCTAAGCAATATAGCTGGTTGGATAGCGAGGAGGCTGTCTCAAATTACCATTTTGTGTCAGGCTGAGCGGAGTCGAAGCCTTTTCTAAGCATATCAGAGAACATTTCGACTCCGCTCAATGTGACAGATACTATTTTTGAGACAGCCTCTTTGTTTTCCTTTTATCCATGTAAATATAAATACCTAAACCTAGAAGACTAACGATAGATGCTATAATTAAACCTGGTTTTAATTGATCTATAGACTGCCCAAACACTGCAACCAATATTAATAAAGGAGAACTTCCTAAAAGCGTGGCGATGATAAAACGTTTATACGTCATCTCAACAAAACCACCTACAAAGCTAATAGCATCATTAGATAAGAAAGGCGAAGCTCTGAAAACGATAACCGTCCACAAACCATAGGCTTTAAAAAAAGACGCTATTTTATGTAATGCTTTTTCGCCTATCAGTTTTTCTACGCCAACATCGCCTAAATAATCGCCAACCAAATAACCAACCGATGCAGAGCAAAATATTCCTACGATAGTAATGAATGAACCCAACCAAGGACCATAGGCTAAAACAGCTATCACCATGATAATAACACTAGGGATAACCATTAAAAAAAGCTGTAAAATCATCGCTACAATTAAAACTATTGGTCCCCATAAACCAAAGGTTGATACCCAATTACGGATTCGCTCTGTATCATCGCTGGTAAGCACCGTATAAGCCTGTTTCATGAAGCTTTTTACTTCAGGGATGAAGAAGTAACTCATGACCACTAGAGCTATTACAAAACCAGAAAAAATAAGTGGAAGGAATGATGTTTTCTGTTCTTTTTCTATCATACTCTTAAAAGCTATGCGCAATTTTATCAAACATCTTCTTCTAGTGCTAAAATAAAGCCAGATTTGTTTCATTTCAGGTTTTTAAATCCGATAATTGTATTATAATTCTCGAACATGGAAAAAGTATATTTAAGCGATGCAGGACCAAAAGTTTCACCTGCTATCTACGGTTTTTACAGATGGAATAACGATGCAGAAAACACTGCTGCTAATATGGAAAAAATAGTAAATCTGTGTTTAGAACTCGGGATTAACTCTTTTGACCATGCAGATGTGTACGGAAATTACCAATGCGAAGAATTATTTGGTGAAGTAATGCGCAAAAAGTCTTTCAAAAGAGAAGACATTGTATTGTTTACTAAATGTGGCATCAGGTTACCTCATGCTAGTCAACCAGATGTTAGAATCAAACATTTTGATACTTCTGGCAAACATATTATCCAATCTGTAGAAAATTCTTTAAAAAAGTTGAATACAGATTATATTGATATTTTTCTTTTAGACCATTTAGACCCTATCAGTAATTTAGAAGAAACGGCAAGTACTTTGCTAAAATTGAAATTATCTGGAAAGGTTAAAAATATTGGTATCACCAATTTCTCGGTATTTCAACATCAGCTTTTAGCGTCTTATTTAAATACGCCTATTGTTACCAACCACATAGAGCTTAATTTACTAAACACAGCGGCTTTAGATAGCGGACAGATAGATTATATTAAACAACGTTATATGCGTCCTCTAGCATCGGCACCTTTGGCAGATGGCAGAATTGCAACCGGAACGGATATTTTAGCGGTAAATGTAAGAGAGAAATTACAGGAAATTGCGAATAAATATGAGGTTGATATAGAATCTATGGCGGTAGCTTGGTTAATTAAACTAGGCGCTTTACCATTAATAGGAACTAGAAATGAGCAAAGAATAAGAAATATTGTAAATGCTTTTAGTATTGATTTAGATAGTCAAGATTGGCATGAGCTTTATGCCGCTTCTAAATAATAAAGTTTAACAAAAGCAAAGAGGTCTATCTCAAAGATTGTATTTTCACATTGAGCGCACTTTTGTTGTCATACTAAGCGGAGTAGAAAAGTATTCTACTCCGCAATTATTAAAATTATTTTGTAAATATTTTCGAAATCAAGCATTCACGCACAGGCTTTCCGGCCTCTTGACAGGCCATGTCAAGGTACTTTTTTCCGCAAAAAGTACCCAAAAACTCTCCGCTGCGCCGCTTGCTTCTAAAGGTTCTGCTGAGGCTAATGCTGTAGATACCGCAACCGCCAAGGCGGAATTAAGCGTAAACGGCTGTTATTACTCTGGCTAGATTATCGAACTACTAATATCGATTTATATCAAAGGCTTCACTTCACATAGCAGGTATGAAATCTTATCTGCATACCTTGTATCAAGATAAGATAGCATGATAACTACTCTGGTTTATAATCTTTATGCAAAACTAAAAAGCTGGCTCTTTCTTGCTTTTTAAAAGGAATATCCCAGTTACCTTGATAGCTAATTTTGGTTGGTAATAATTCTTCGTTGAAATAACCCAGCTCGATATTCATTTGTACATCAAACTCAAAAGCTAAATTATCTAGTTTCATATCAATATATCTACCTAAAATTTGGAAGTTACGCTTATCAAAAATGGTAGTTAGCTCTTTAATCATGATACCATCTTTGGTCCAGTTAGATAAATCTGGTTTCATGGTTACTTTAAAGCGGTATACCGGAATAGAATCTAAATACGTTCCTGATGAAAAACGATAATCATAATACTGGCGCATATTGGCTGTAAATATTTCTGTTTTACCAGATATTAAAGGCACACCTCTTACAGGCCTTCCTGGCGTAAAAATCAAAGTTTTTAATTTGTCTTTATAAGATTCATTGCTTCCGCCTTTACCACCAGGGCCGCCAGCGCTGTTGGGCACAAAATCTGTATTGTAAGCGTTCATGAAAATATAATCAAACATCTCAACCGTATAAAGCTGATACTTTCCGTTTTTCTTGAACAGTTTGCCAGTATCTTTCTTTTCCAGATACTGCATGTTATGCCCTTTTTGGTCGTTAGAATGTTTAATTTTTCTGTAAATGCTGCCTTCTACTTTATCCTGCTTATCATAAGTATAAACCCTATTTTCGGCAATAAAAGCATACTTTTTCATATTTCTAAAAGCCTCATAAAAGCTGGTATCTGTAACAATGGCTTGTATAAAATCATCTTCACTTAAACCAGCCTTGGCTGTTTTAATCACAACATCGTTGTCTACCACTACGGTTAATACAGTATCCGGATTAAAACGAGGAATTGCCTGAGCAAATACCGCATTCGCAAAGAACAAGCAAAGGATAAGGAGATTAAATCTTTTCATGATTTTATCAATTATTGGGCTAAGTAATTATAAGAACTACTCTTTTGTATTAAATAAAGAGTTGCAAAATTATAGTTAAACAATCATTATTGTTAAATGTTCAAAATTAGGCATTTATACACTGGCTTTCCGGCCTCTTGACCGGCCATGTCAAGGTACTTTTTTCCGCAAAAAGTACCCAAAAACTCTCCGCTGCGCCGCTTGCTTCTAAAGTTTCTGCTAAGGCTAATTCTGTAGATACCGCAACCGCCAAGGCGGAATTAAGCGTAAACGGTTGCTAGTGCCGGGGCTAGAGTATCGAAGAACCTAAAATGCCTTTCATGTTAAGCTGTAAGAGTTGTCATCTTAAGGAAAGTCTAAAAATACCTTAAATGACATTTTCACTAATTTCCTAATTGTTTTAGGGTTAAGTAAGCCATTAAGCCTGTGCTTAACTCTAGCGATTTTTCATCAATATCAAAAGTTGGGGTGTGCACAGATGAGGTGATATTACGCTCTTTATTACCTGTTCCTAATCTGTAAAAGCAAGCATCAGTTACCTGAGAGAAATAAGCAAAATCTTCTGCCGCCATCCAGATATCTAAATCTATCACATTTTCTTTCCCCATATAATCAACAGCGAAACTCTTTACATTAGCTGTTAAAGCTTCTTCATTGATTAAAAATGGATAACCTCTTTCTATTCTAAAATCACAACTTCCGCCCATACCATCGGCAATAGACTCAGCCATTTTTTTCATTTTTTGATGAGCTTCTGCTCTCCAGTCTTCATTTAGGGTTCTAAAAGTTCCTTCTAAATAAACTTCATTGGGGATAACATTGGTTGCCCCATTAGCAATTACCTTCCCAAAAGATAATACAGATGGTAAGCGAGGATCAGCATTTCTACTTACAATTTGTTGCAAGGCTGTAATCATATGTGCCATAATCACCACAGGGTCTATATTTTGCTGTGGTTGTGCACCATGGCCGCCTTTACCTTTTACGGTTACATATAGTTCATCCGTAGAGGCCATATATTTACCCGGGCGAATACCAATTTTACCCGCTTCTATCAAAGGCATGACATGCTGCCCCAATACAGCCGATGGTTTAGGATTTTCTAAAACACCTTCTTTAATCATGAGGTTTGCACCTCCTGGTAATCTTTCTTCTGCCGGTTGAAATATCAATTTGATAGTTCCACCAAACTCGCTTTTTAAATCGTTCAGGATTTTTGCTGTCCCTAATAAAGAAGAAGTGTGTACATCATGCCCACAAGCATGCATGATACCTGGCTTGGTAGATTTATAAGGCACATCATTAGCCTCTTCAATAGGAAGGGCATCCATATCTGCTCTTAAGGCGATAACTTTATCTGATGGCTTTTCGCCTTTAATAATACCTACAACACCTGTATTTGCCATTTTTTCAAATGGTATTTGCATGGCTTTTAGCTGCTCTTGTACAAAAGCAGAAGTTTCATACTCTTCAAAAGAGAGTTCTGGATGAGCATGCAGATGTCTTCTGTTAGCAATTACATCCTCATGAATTTCCTTTGCGGCTAACTTAATTTTCTCAATCAGCATTTTTAATTAGATGGATTTATACGTTCGTTAAAAATAAAAAGGGTAGGAAATACGGGTCTTAGCTCTGTTAGCATTTTTTGTGCTTCCATTCTGGTTCTAAAATCGCCGATTTTTACCCGGTAGTTTGGTTGAGTGTATGAAATATAGGTGTTGTATTCTGGATATAAACTTTTAAAACGAGCTTGCTCATTGTAAGCATCGTTACGGTTGGTGCCAAAGAAAATTTGTACGCGGTAGCCATAAACAACAATAGGAGTACCATCTTTGGTAACTCCTTTGTTTAATGCTATTCTTCTGGCTATCAAACTATCAATTAAAGGGTCTTTAACTTCTTTAACCGTACCTTTTTGTGCAAAAGCTAAAGTTCCTGTGAAGCAAAATCCTAAAACTAATATGTATCTAATGATTTTCATGATGCTGATAAACCGTGGCAATTTTTATATTTTTTTCCGCTTCCGCATGGGCAAGGGTCGTTTCTACCAATCTTGTCTTCATGACGAACTACGGGTTGTGTTCTTTGCAATTCGCGGGTATCATCTACGGGTACGCCATTGCTTTCTCTTGCTAACTCTGGCTTAGAAACTTTCATCTGCCTCATATCTGTTTGAGGCGCTTGTCTTGCTTCTTGAACTGGTGCTGCATGACCATCGTTAGTTGGAATAATACCTTTAAACAAGAAGCTTACCACTTCTTTATTTACACCTGCAAGCATTCCTTTAAATAAATTGAAGGCTTCCATTTTGTAAACCACTAAGGGGTCTTTTTGCTCATAAACAGCATTTTGTACAGACTGTTTTAAGTCGTCCATTTCACGAAGGTGCTCTTTCCAAGTATCATCAATTAAAGCTAAAACAACATTTTTCTCAAATGCTTTTACAACTTCTTTACCTTGTGTTTCTACAGATTTTTTTAATGGAGCGGCAACCTGTATACCATGTGTACCATCAGTAAAAGGCACAATAATACTTTCAATAGCTTGACCTCTGGTATCTAATACCTCTTTTAAAACTGGGTAAGCTTGCTGTGCAATAGCATCTGATTTGCGCTTGTAAGCTTCTGTTGCTTCTTCAAAAATAATATCAGAAAGCTTGTTGATATTAGAGCCAGTAAACTCTTCATGTGTAATTGCAGTATCAATAGCAAAAATTCTAATCAGTTCTAGCTTAAAGCCTTCGTAGTTATTAGCGTCTTTATACTCGGTAACGATATCGTCTATCACATCAACAACCATGTTTTCGATGTCTAGGTCTAAACGCTCACCAAATAAAGCATTTTTACGTTTGGTATAAATTACGGTACGTTGCGAGTTCATCACATCATCATACTCTAATAATCTTTTACGGATACCAAAGTTATTTTCTTCTACTTTTTTCTGCGCTCTTTCTATAGAACTGGTAATCATAGAATGCTGGATAACTTCGCCATCCTCTATACCCATTTTCACCATTAAATTGGCAATACGTTCTGAGCCAAATAAGCGCATTAAATTATCTTCTAAAGACACAAAGAACTGCGAAGAACCTGGATCTCCCTGACGACCAGAACGGCCTCTTAACTGTCTATCAACCCTTCTAGATTCGTGTCTTTCTGTACCTACAATGGCTAAACCACCAGCTTCTTTAACGCCTGGGCCTAATTTAATATCGGTACCACGACCAGCCATGTTGGTTGCAATAGTTACTGTACCTGATTTACCTGCTTCTGCAACAATATCAGCTTCTTTCTGGTGTAGCTTGGCATTTAACACGTTGTGCTTAATACCTCTTAACTTCAACATACGGCTTAATAATTCTGATATCTCTACGGAAGTAGTACCTACCAGAACCGGGCGACCTGCTTTTGTTAATTCTACAATTTCTTCTGCAACGGCATTGTATTTCTCACGCATGGTACGATATACTTTATCTTGCATATCGGTACGAGAAGTTGGTCTGTGTGTTGGAATCTCCACCACATCTAATTTATAAATTTGCCATAACTCACCTGCTTCTGTAACGGCAGTACCCGTCATACCGGCAAGTTTATGGTACATTCTAAAGTAATTTTGAAGCGTAATGGTTGCATAAGTTTGCGTTGCATCCTCAATTTTCACATTTTCTTTCGCTTCTATAGCTTGGTGTAAACCATCTGAGTAACGACGGCCATCCATAATACGACCGGTTTGCTCATCAACGATTTTAACTTTTCCTTCATCAATGATATACTCAGTATCTTTTTCAAATAAGGTATAAGCTTTTAATAATTGATTTACCGAGTGTATACGTTCTGATTTGATGGAGTAATCTCTAATCAACTCATCTTTTTGATTCGCTTTTTGTTCATTACTGATGGTAGATTTTTCAATATCAGCTATTTCTGTACCTACATCTGGCAAGACAAAGAAATGAGGGTCTTCGCCCGATGCTGTAATTAACTCGATACCTTTTTCTGTAAGCTCTACCTGATTATTTTTTTCATCAATGATAAAATAAAGTTCAGCATCTGCTTTATGCATCTCTTTATTTTGATCTTGCATGTAATAATTCTCTGCTTTAGTTAATACCTGACGCATGCCAGGCTCGCTCAAGAATTTGATTAAGGCTTTATTTTTTGGTAAGCCTCTGTAAGCTCTTAATAATGCTAAACCGCCTTCTTCTACACCTGTTTTGCCTTCATTAATTTGCTTTTTTGCTTCGTTTAAAACGTTGGTGATAAAGTTTCTTTGGGTATTTACCAAGCGCTCTATACGTGGTTTTAAATCGTAAAATTCATGTTGGTCTCCACGTGGGATAGGACCAGAAATGATTAAGGGTGTACGGGCATCATCAATTAAAACCGAGTCAACCTCATCCACAATAGCAAAGTGTAATTTACCTTGTACCAATTCTTCTGGTGTACGTGTCATATTGTCACGCAGGTAATCAAAACCAAACTCATTATTGGTTCCGTACACCACATCAGCTTGGTAAGCTTTTCTTCTATCAGCAGAGTTTGGATAATGTTTATCGATACAATCAACAGATAAACCGTGGAACTCGAAAAGCGGTCCGTTCCACTCAGAGTCACGACGAGCTAAATAATCATTCACCGTTACCACATGGATACCCATACCTGATAAAGCGTTAAGATAAATAGGTAAAGTACCTACTAAAGTTTTACCTTCACCCGTTGCCATTTCGGCAATTTTACCTTGATGCAATACCATACCACCTATCAGCTGAACATCATAATGAATCATGTTCCATTTCACCTCTGTACCAGCTGCTATCCAGCTGTTATGATGGATGGCTTTCTCGCCATTAATCACAACATTAGCTTTTTTTGCAGCCAATTCTCTATCAAAAGGTGTTGCAGAAACTTCTATAGTTTCATGCTCTGTAAAACGTTTGGCGGTTTCTTTTACAACTGCAAAAGCTTCTGGTAAAATCTCTAATAAAGTTGCTTCTAACTTCTTGTTACGTTCTTTCTCCAAACGGTCAACTTCATCGTAATAAGCTGTTTTTTCGTGTAAAGAAAGCTCAGGGTTTTGCTCAACTGTATTTTTAATATCTGTAATTTTCCCGTTGATTTCTGAAAGGCTTTCCTGAATTCTTTGTTTAAATTCTGAGGTTTTTGCTCTTAATTCATCATGAGAAATATGTGCAAGTTTTTGAAATTCTTCGTTTATCTTATCTACGATAGGTCTCAGGCTTTTAACATCGCGTTCTGATTTACTACCGAATAGCTTACTTATAAAATTTAACATTCTGCGTTTGTGTTTGAAAACTCAATAAAATCAACAATTGAGCCATTGGCCAATATAAGCCAATTTGACATTTGATGAACGGTAAAATTAAGATTTTATTTAAGAGTTTGGAATATAATGTGCTGTGTAAAACGTAAAATTATCACGAATAAATATCAGGTTGACCTCTTAGCTGATTTACCAGCCACATAACTGATAACAACGAGCTGAAAAGCATGAAAAATCATTAATGGAAGTAGCAAAACACCAATAGTAGGCATTCCACTAAATAATATTTTAGAAAAAACGGTACCGTGTACCAATGATTTTTTTGTTCCACAAAATTGTGCTGTGATGCTGTCTTCTGTATTAAATTTCAGGTATTTGGCTAAATACCCAACCAAATAATACATACTGTAAAATAGTAAAACGGTTAAACCGGATAGTTGTATTAAATCTCTTAGAGATATTTCTGCGAATAAGCCATCGGCAAAAGACTGCGCAAAACTTTTGTAAATGATGATGAGGATGACTGTTTTATCAAAAAGTGTTAGCTGCTTGCTGTACTGGATAGCAAATTTACCCCAATAGCGTTGTAAAAGAATGCCTACTAATACGGGTAAAATAATTTCTACTATCAGCTGTAAGTAAACAGCTCCTAAATTGAAATCTCCTGATGTTTGTTGTAAAAACATCCCCATCCATAATGGCGTAATAGCTATACCTATAATTCCGGAAATACTGGCGTTGAAGATGGCTGCTGGCAAATTGCCTTTCGCCATACTTACCATCACTACTGATGAGGAAACTGTAGAAGGTAAGGCTGCAAGAAAAAGCATAGATAGCCATAATAGTTCCTGCTTGGTTGCAAGCGCTAATGGATAAAAGGGCAAAACCAATAATGGGAATAACAAAAAGGTAGATAGCTGAACAAGAACATGAAGTTTCCAGTTTTTTAGCCCTGCTATTAATTTATCGGCACTTAATTTTAAGCCATAAAAAAGAAAATTAAGGATACACCTATAGATGAAATAGCGGCTAAAGGTATTTTACTTTCTTTAACGCCCCATTGTGGTATAAAATAAGCAATGATAATGGCTATGAATACAGCTATAACAAACTTATCTACTTTGATTTTCATTGAAACGAAGATAATGATTATTGATGAGCTGCTAGCTTGGGATGATGAAACTTTGGTTCTTATTTGTACCCTCAAAAGGAACTAGCCTTGCAGGTGATAGAGGCGGATGATTATTATTTAAAGATATTATGATGGGCTGTTGTGCACAAGGCTTTCCGGCCTCATAGGCGGCCAACCCTAGGCACTTTTTTCTTGAAAAAAAAGTAAACAAAAACGAGGAACGAGTTCATGAATACCTAAGAAAAACCATAAACAAAAAATGAATAAATCCTGCCTACCGGCAGGCAGGCAAGGCTGATGAATATTTGTCGTTTCGCCTAAATAAATCTTCATCCACAATCCTGAGTGGTGTGAATGGTTTTACTTAATGAAAGTATCTACATCACCCGTCGGATTGTTTCCTGACAGTGTTTTATTAATGATTCTGCAAAAGATTTATTTGACTTCGCTTCCAAATCTTCATAGGCCATCCTCGTTCTTCGGAAAGATGAGTTTTTATATTTAAGGTAGTCTCCATAGATATCCGCTTTTTAGGTTCTTTTTACTTCTACTTTATAATCCATACTTTTCTACTTCAAGAAAGGAACAACCATTCATAAAAACAGGCTAAACCGAAGCGCATGAGCAATCCCCAAGAGCCGGTAAAAATTCAAAAACAGGAGCAGAAACAAAAAAGCTAGCACAACCAAGCCTATAGCGCATGCGGTTTTGCGTTCGAGTTTATACTAACATTGAAAAATCACATCCGAGCAAAAATAAGCGCTCCCTGTTTTTGAGTGTGGGTAAGATTTGTGCGGCAAAGGCTCCTGTGGGATTGTTCAAGGATTTTGATTACTTTTTTCCTCTAAAAAGTAATGAGCCCCGCCGGCTCTTGAGGCGGATATTTATTGTTTTATGGGGATTGTTAACTAATTGGCTATTTCGCACAAGGCTTTCCGGCCTCATAGGCGGCCAGCCCTATTTACTTTTTTCTTGATAAAAAAGTAAACAAAAAATCAAGGCTGATGAATATTTGTCGTTACGTCTAAATAAATCTTTAGCCACAATCCTGAGTGGTGTGAATGTTTTTGCTTAATGATAGCTTCTACAACACCCGTCGGATTGTTTTCTCACAGTGTTTTATTAATGATTCTGCAAAAGATTTATTTGACTTCGCTTCCAAATCTTCATAGGCCGGCCCCCGTTCTTAGGAAAAGTTTGATTTATATTATTGGAAGTTCCTAAATATCCGCTTTTTAGGTTCTTTGTACTATGTACTTTATACTATTTAACCCAAAAGGCAGTTCTAAAAATAACCACCTTTCAGGTTCTTTTTACTTTATACTTTTTACTTTATACTTTATTAAAATTATCCTAAAATAGCCGTAACTTCTATTTCGATAAGAATTTCTGGATCTATCAATTTTGATACTTCTACCATAGTGGTTACAGGTTTGATATCTTTAAAATACTCGCCATGTGCTTTTGCAGCTTCTTCCCACTGCGAAATATCTGTTAAAAACATACGGGTACGCACTACATTTTCTAAAGAGGCATCGGCATCTTCTAAAACGCTTTTTAGTTTTTCTAAAATGGCTTTTGTTTGTCCGTATAAAGTAGTGATAGCGTTTCCGTCTGCATCTTTAGCCATGGTTGTACCTGCAATTTCTATGGTGTTACCCACTTTTACTGCTCTGCAATAACCAATAATATCTTCCCAAGGAGAACCTGTAGTAAAATTTTGTCTGTTTGTCATTTTATGTGTTTAAGTTTTTAGCAATGTATTTGAAAAATAAACTGGATTGCAGCGGATACCGGCTTTGTGGCTAAGGCCTGAAGCAGTATAAGCGTAAAGCCAGACTATCCGCAAATAAAGGCGAAGAACCTGGCTTTACAAAATTTATTTTATTTTAGTATGGGGGCTAAATTAGCTGCCTTTGGTATTTCTAATCATAGCTTCTAGGGCGTCCCACATTTCTGGGCTTATCATTTCTAGGCCATTGAACTGGCCAGCACCTTGTAACCACTCGCCGCCATCTATGGTGATGATTTCTCCGTTGATGTAATTAGAAAAATCTGATAGTAAATAGGCTGCTAAATTTGCTAATTCCTGGTGTTCGCCAACTCTTTTTAAGGGCACTCGATTTTTAAAATCGAACTTTTTGGCCATGTCTCCAGGTAATAATCTTTCCCATGCGCCTTTTGTGGGGAACGGACCAGGTGCTATGGCATTACATCTGATTTGGTAACGACCCCATTCTGCGGCCAAAGATTTTGTCATGGCCAAAACACCGCCTTTAGCGCATGCCGATGGCACTACATAACCAGAGCCTGTAAAAGCGTATGTGGTAACGATATTGAGGATACTTGCTGCTTGTTTTTCTTTTATCCAATGCTTGCCAAAGGCCAAAGTGCAGTTTACAGTACCTTTTAAAACGATATCTATAATGGTTGAGAATGCGTTGGCAGATAAGCGCTCTGTTGGCGATATAAAATTACCAGCTGCATTATTTAATAAACCATCTACTTTACCAAAGGCTGCTAAACTGGCTGCTAAAACTTCATCTACTTGCTCGGCATTTCTAACATCGCAAGCTAGCGGTAAAACTTTACCACCTGTTTTAGCTTCTAACTCCTGAGCTGTTTTTTGCAGTACTTCTAACTTACGGGAGGTAATAACTACTTGCGCACCTAACTCTAATAAATAAGTGCTCATGGCTTTGCCTAAACCGGTTCCGCCGCCTGTTACAACGAAAGTTTTTCCTTCTAAGGCATTGTCTCTTAACATGGGTTGGTTGTACATAATATTAGTTTGTTAGGTGGTTAGTTTGTTAGGTGGTTGGGTTGTTAGGTGGTTAGTTTGTTAGTTGGTTGGGTTGTTAGTTGGTTAGTTTGTTAGTTGGTTGGGTTGTTAGTTGGTTAGTTTGTTAGTTGGTTGGGTTGTTAGTTTGTTAGGTGGTTAGTTGGTTGGGTTGTTAGTTTGTTAGGTGGTTAGCCATTTGTTCATTAGTGTATTAGTTCATTGGTGTGTTTAGTATGAAAACTCTCGTAAAATCTTTCTACTTTATACTCCATACTTTCTACTTTTCACTTCCCCCTTTAAGGTTTTCTATAATTGTTTTTAAGATGGATCTTGTTGATGGCGCCCACCATTGTTTTAACATAATATCTAGCGTAGAAGTTTGGTCAGCCGATACTTTTGCTATCAATTCTTTACGCAAATTTAGTTTTGATTGCTGCCATGTGGTAGCATCATACTGTAAGTAGCTTTGTATTTTCTTTTGTGCATGGCTCATTAAGCTGCTGATGTCTGAAGTGGCATCTAGCAAGCCTATTTGCTTAGCTTCATCAACCGAGAAAAGTTTGCCTTCTAATAGGCTTTGATAGGCCTTTGCTTGCCCCAGCCAAAAAGCATACAAATGGAAAATACTATCGGGTACGATGATACCTACGGGCACTTCATTTAAACCGATGATGTATTTCCCTTCTGCCATGACTCTATAATCACAGCAGAGCGCCATTACACAGCCACCTGCTGGACTATGCCCACTGATAGCTGCTACCAAAGGTTTTTTAAATAGGGTTAAGGTTTTAACTAAGTCTAGAAAATCAACCCAAAAGCTTTTGATTTGATTTTCATCATAAGCATAAAGCTCTATTAAGTCTAAACCTGCTGTAAAAAAGCCCTCTTTACCTGTTAATATAGCACCTAAAATTTGGTCGTCTTGTTCTATATTTTTGATGAGGCTTTTTAATTCTTTTACCAACTCGGCGTTCATAGCGTTAGACTTTCCTCTGTTTAATGCTATAATAGCCACTTTCTCTCTTATGGTTACGCTTAATGTATTCATATCCTAATTTACTTTATATCTGATAACTTTTCTGCCTAAACGCCCATAAATATCTAAACCTTCAACAACTACGCGGTAGGTTCCTGTACCATCGGCATTAAAATAATTAACTTTTGCATTTCCGGTGGTATCTGTTATCACGGTAGGGTTCCAGTAAATGGTGCTTCTAAAATCGGCCATATCTTTTTTTGTTTCTGCCTTATCGTAAGCAGGCACATAAAATTGTTTCATGGCAGTAAAGCCTATCGGTTGATAAGCAATTAAACCTGGCGTATAAGTATTGGTAGACGTATAATTACCGCCACCTCTTTTGGTATTGATGACAATTACACCAGACCCTCCTCTTGAGCCATAAATAGAGGTTAAGGCTCCTGGTTTCATAATCTCTATACTTTCTACATCTTGCGGGGCTATGGTGTTTAAGAAATCTGCTTCTACAAAAATACCGTCTAAAATAATTTGAGCCGGCGGACCACCCATATTTCTCATGAAAAATATTTCTCCGTTTTGTATCATCATCCCAGCTACTTTTCCTTGTAAGGCAAACTCTAAATTGGGTGCATTTTGTAGCTCTTCTGCTGTAATAACCCTGTCTGCATTGCCACCGCCATTTAAATTGCTAGAGTTTTGTAGTTTTTCTCTTTTTTCTATTACACTTATCTCGTCTAACATGATAGAGCGGGTGATTAATCCATTTTTTAATAATTCTTCATATTGACTTTTGCTGTTTTTGATGTAGGCTGCCATAGAAGAATTGATATTGGCCGAAAGTTCTGATTTTGCAAAAGGCGTTTGTACGGGGTGTTTACCAAATTCATCCATCACAATCTCCACAAATTTTCTATCTTTTATAGTCCTAGCTTGTACTACAAACTTGGTGCTATCAGGAAATAGTAAACTGTCTATCTCAAATTTTCCTGCTTCATCTGTTTTAGCTTGAATAATAAAGGTACCGCCAGAAGAACTAAAAACAGTAATGTTACCATTAACTACAGGCTTTTTATTATTGGTAACTGTACCTGCTATGCTTAAAGTTTTTTCTGGTTTAAAAGCTAAACTTGGTAAGGTGTTGGTGATGAGGTTTTGCCAGTTAAATCTTCTCCAACCTTGGGTCATCAGTAGCACATCTAAATCTCCTTTTTTCTTATCATCTACCTCATGAAAATAATAATTTGGATTTTCTATATGGCCTTTAAGGTCTGATTTTAATAACAGTTCTGATAAAATGGTATGCTCTTCTTCTGGCTTAACAGGCACTTTACCTTCATCAATAACAGACATAGATAAAGAACTTACCATTGGGTTATTCTCATTGGTTTTAGCTGTAACAGCTATATTCACTTTCCCTCTTTTGGTATAAACTTCTTTATCAGGTTTAACCTCGATGTTTAAAAAATCTTTGGTATGAGCATGAAATATCAAACGTTCTGATAAAGGCTGCATTTGATCATTAAAAAGTGTTAACTGAATGATGCCTGTTGGAAATTGCACTTTAGGTATGTAAGCAGCAAAACCATTTTTTGAAAGTTTGGCTACTGCCGAGTAAATGATATTACCAGAAGATTGCGCCACAACGGTAAAATTTTTACCTAAATGAGTGCTGCTATAAGCATCATTGGTTTGTACCCTTAACAATAAAGAATCCTGCCCTCTATCTATAGCGCTAAGTACAATCCCTTCTGGCTTAACCGCCGGAAGTGGAAATTTCTTCTCAGAGCCATCATCAAAAGTAACAACTGCTTCATAAGTTAAATTAGCTTCCGGATAGATAGAAAAATAGCCCATACCCGCATATCTGGAAGTGATGTTGGCAATTCTTTTTCCATTGTTATCTTGTACATAACCTTTGATAGCCTTTCCTAAGCCATCACTACCTACAGCTTTAAAGGCAACCCTTGATCTTACTTGGGTAATCATGTCTCCGCCTTCAGGGAAAAACTGAACATCTATTTGGTTGCTGGTGCTGATAATTGGGATAAACTTATTCACTAATGTGCCTTCAGAAATTTTTAAGGCTGTACTTAACATACCCGATTTGATAATTTCTGGCTTATTATTGGTGATGTTGATGATAACATTGCCTTTATCGTCAGTATTTGCTTTTCCTCTTTCTGTTTGCCGGCCATCAAGCTCTACGGTATACTCTACCTCTCTGTTGGCATAAGGAAAACCATCAACATTTTTAAAATTGATTTTTGCTACCACCAACTCTTTACCATCGGCTTTGCTAAACTCATAATTGGTTTGGGTGATTACCTGGCTAGAACGAATATCGCCAACTTTAAAAGTTTGGTTGTAAAAAAAAGCTTCATCAAAATTACGCATCCAATTGGTATAGGCTCTTAGCCTGTAATTCCCCTCTTTTAAAGAATCTGCCAGCTCTATATTTCCCCAGCCAAAACCAGCTGTTAAAGGTAAACGAAGGGTTTTTTTAACTTGATTTTTCTGATTGATTAAATCTACATACATGATTTTGCTCAGCGCTGATGGTCGCATGGTTTGCGCATCAACCACATAGGCTTTAAACCAAATTTGGTCGCCAGTAGCGTAATAAGGTTTATCGGTATGTAAATAAATTTTTTCCTGTGTGTGTGATGTATGAAACTTGTTAAAATTAGCCATCACTTGCTTTAGTTTATCATCTTGGGCCACAAAAGCCACAAAAATTGATGCAATAAAGAGGAGGAAAAGGAAATGAAACTTTCTCATTAGGTTATTTCGGATTGTTTTATAGGTAAGACAAAAGAGCGTTAAGAAAGTTTAGTTCCTTAACGCTGTAAGATTTTAAAAGTTATTTTTCCACATCATACTTTCTACAGGTCTGGTGGTTTTATTATTGTATTTAGCGTTTCCTTTAGTATTATATAGGGTTTGGATATCGCCCTCTACTACAAAATAAATCAACTGTCCAATAGGCATTCCAGCATAAATACGAACTGGCTGTGCTACAGATATTTCAAGTGTCCAGGTATTACAAAAACCAACATCACCTTTACCTGCTGTTGCATGTATATCAATACCCAATCTACCTGTACTTGATTTTCCCTCTAAGAAAGGTACATGCTGATGTGTTTCTGTATATTCTAAAGTTACTCCTAAATATAAGGTATTGGGTTGCAAGACAAAGCCTTCTTTAGGAATTTCAAAGTGTTCTATTTGGTTATGTTTTTTAGCATCTAGTATCCTATCGGTATAACAAGCCAGATATTTTCCTAAATGAACATCATAAGAATTAGTACCTAAACATTCTTTTTTAAAAGGCTCTATAATGATGGTGCCCTTCTCAATTTCTTCTAAGATACGTTGGTCTGAAAGAATCATGATTTAATATGGTTTTACTTTGCCTAAAATATGATTTATTTAAAATAATTTTGTACCGTATTAGAAATTAAATAGATGCCTCTTACTTTTTTGGAAGAAATACATCCAAATACTTATATAGGACTTTGGAAAATAGAAGAAGAACCTGCTGTTTTAGAAAAACAGTTACAACTAAAAGATCATGAAAAAGAGGTTTTAAAAGGCTTAAATACCCAAAAAAGAAATCTGCATTGGCTGGCTACCCGAGTGCTCTTAAGAAAAATGCTGAACACCGAGGAGTATATAGATTGCCAACCCGATGAAAACGGCAAACCTGTTTTATTAAATATGCCGCATCATATTTCTTTAAGCCATTCTTATGATTATGCGGCAGTTATAATTAGTAAAGACAAAAGAGTAGGTATTGATATTGAAATCATTAAAGATAAAATCACCAGAGTTCAGCAAAAATTTATGAGCCCACAAGAGCTTAGTTTTATGGATGAACAATACGCCATAGAACATTTATACGTTTGCTGGTGTGCTAAAGAAGCACTTTATAAACTTAACGGTAAAAAAGAAACATCTTTTAAAGACGATATTCATTTAGAAGAGTTTCCATACCAAACAAAAGGGGTGTTAAAAGGTAGTATCCATAAAGAGCCTTTAGTTAAAAATTATAAAATAGCATATCGCAAGTTTGAGGATTACATGTTAGGTTACGTTTACGAAGAAGATGAAGAATAATAAAGTATTTTTTCAGGATTGGGGCTTAGTACCTTACCAACAAGCTTGGGATAAACAAGAGGCTGTTTTTGCAGAAACCGTTGCTATAAAAACGGTCAACAGGAACCATCCAGAAACAGCGCAACAAACGCCTAACTACCTTATTTTTGTAGAACACCCTCACGTTTATACGTTAGGAAAAAGCGGTAAGGCAGAAAATCTTTTGCTAAACGAACAGGCGCTTATAGAGAAAGAAGCTAGCTTCCATAAGATAAACAGGGGCGGAGATATCACCTACCATGGCCCTGGTCAATTGGTTGGTTACCCTATTTTAGATTTAGATAATTTCTTTACCGATATACACCTCTACCTTCGCACTTTAGAAGAAGCCGTTATTTTAACTTTAAAAGATTATGGCATTACAGCCGGCCGATACGAAGGTTATACCGGCGTTTGGCTAGATGCCGATAATGAAAAAGCTCGTAAAATTTGTGCTATGGGCGTAAGATGCAGTCGCTGGGTAACCATGCATGGCTTTGCTTTTAATGTTAATGCCAACTTAGATTACTTTAAAAATATTGTCCCTTGCGGGATAGATGACAAAGACGTTACCTCTATGCAAAGAGAATTAGGTAAAGCCATAGACATGGATGAAGTTAAAGCCAAACTTAAACAGCATATAGCAAACTTATTTGAAATGGACTTATCCAATACATAATTCTATTAGTCATACACTAAGCCCTTTTATTTTACAGCCTAAAGTTCTGTATTTCTCTGGTTTTAGATGTATAATTTACACTTAAACAATTATTTATTTTCTTTCCATATACGTGTATTAATGCATATTTTAGTCGCGTAAAATTCTTAAACCCAACACATTTAAAAATGAGAAGACCATTAATTTCAATTCTTAACTCTAGCACCTTCGGTAAACACTTTGCTGACCACATGAGCACCTTAGAAGCCTTTGCCGATATTAAACATATTACCGTACCAGCAGATATTGATGGCGATGCCCTTGCAGAATATTTAAAAGACGCTGATGGTATTATTGCCAGCGTTACGCCAAAAATTCCTAGAGCAACTTTAGAAAAGTGTAAAAACTTAGTCCTTTTAGTACGTCATGGTATTGGTTGTGATAATGTAGATTTAGAAGCCGCTACAGAATTAGGCATCATGGTGTCCAGAGTTAAAGGTATTATTGAGAAAGAAGCTGTTGCAGAATACGCTGTTTCTTTATTGATGGCTGGGTCTAGAAAATTAGTTTCGGGTTCAAGAGCGGTAAGAAATAGCGATTGGAGTAAAAGAGCCGGAATGATTGGTATGGAGATAAAAGGCAAAACCATTGGTATTATTGGTTTAGGAAATATTGGCTCTCGTAGCTCAGAAATATTGGCTAAAGGTTTTGGAGCAAATGTAGTTGCATCAGACCCATATATCGCTAAAGAAAGATTTGCCCAATTTGGTGCTAAAGAAGTTTCTTTAGACGAGTTGATTAAAACTTCTAGTGCTATTTTGTTCCACTGCCCACTAACAGATGAAACTAAAAGAATGTTAGGTAAGGCGCAGTTTGATAGCATGCAAAAAGATGCCGTTTTGGTAAATACTTGTCGTGGAGAATTGGTTGATGAAGACGCTTTATATGCGGCTTTACAAAACGGACCACTGGGCGTTTACGCAACAGATGTGGTAGAAGGCGAGCCTATAGATGGAAACCACAGATTAGCAAAATTAGAAAACACCATTATTACACCTCACCTAGGTGGTTATAGCTGGGAATCTTTGCATGGTATGGGTCAAACTTGTGTTGATGATGCTGTTTCGGTTTTCCAAAATAATGGAGTTGCAGGCGAGTTGGCTAATCCTGAAGTTTTACAAACAAAACGCAGAGTATGGTCCTCTCACTAGCCATTGATTTAGGTACAACAAATCTTAAAGTAGGGCTGGTAAATGAGAGCGGAGAAATCATCAGTATACGCTCCGTAGCGGTACCCGTAAAAAGTAATCAAAAAGGAGAAGCAGAACACGACCCAGAGGAGCTTAAAAAACTTATCCTGGGTTTATGTAAAGAGTTGCTGGTTGGTGATACTAAAAACCAAGTAGCATATATCGTAAGTTCTACTTATCAGTTTGGCTTAATGCTATTAGATGCGCATAAAAAGCCGCTTACAGGTATTACTTTACTTTCAGATATCAGGTCTCAAAAAACTTTTGATGCTTTTTTAGAAAGTTATTCTGCCTTTGATATTTATGCGCAAACTGGCTGCCCGCTTATAAGTCCTTATGTATTGGCTAGGTTATTTTATTTCTCTACCCAAGAAAAAGACTTATTTAAGAAGGCTCAATATTTCTCAGACAGTAAATCGTTTTTATTCAACTGGTTAACAGGCGAATTCACTACTGATATGAGTACCGCAGCAGCAAGCCAGGCCTATAATATCACAAACGGAACTTGGGATGATACTTTATTAGGCCATATAGGTTTAGAAGGAAAACAATTTCCAGAAATTAAAGATGGCACCTCTTATCTTTCCTCTTTACAGGAAGACATCAGGACCGAATTAGGACTAAAACAAGGTGTTAAAGTTTTACTAGGTGTTTATGATGGCGCAGCTTTAGCTATAGGCTCTGGAGCTTTACAAAAAGGTGTTGGTATCATGAATGTGGGTACATCCGCGATGCTTCGCGTAGCTGGTCAAATACCTGCTTTTGACCAAGACGATAATAAGCGTATACAACCTTATGCACTAAACAAGCAGCTATTTTTAAATGGTGGGGCTCTTAATAATGCCGCCTTACCTATTAATTGGTTGCGCAATAGCTTGTTTGATGTTGATTTACATGATGAAGCCATGCTTAACTTAGGCACAACAGCGCCTTTAATTTGCTTGCCTTATTTAACCAGTGAAAGGGACTCTAAAACAGGTCCTTATGCTTCTGGAGTATTTTTCGGCTTACGCCAATACCACAGCAAAACAGACATGGCTCGCTCTGTATTAGAAGGGGTAGCTTATTCTATGCGTTATATTTTTGATGCCTTAAAAGAAAATCAGCTTCTTATTACCGAGTTGCGTATGGGTGGCGGCGGAACCAATATAAAACCATGGGTACAAATTTTTGCCAATATCATGGGTTTACCTATTCATATCCCTTCCGGGGATGAATTGGGTATAGTTGGTAGTGCTATGCTTGCTTTTGCAGCCGAGGATAAGGATAAAAACATCAATACCATAGGTTCACATGGTCTTGGAAATAATATGACCATCTATCCCGATGCTGCTGCTGTAGAAGTTCATCATCAACGTTATCAATTTTTCAAAAAGCTACGTGAAACTTTAGGTCCTTTGTATAAAGAGCATGCTGCTTTAGCAAATCATCCTTCATAAGTTCAGCGGTAAGTTTAGCCTATTAAGAAAAGAAATGTAGCCAGTGGAAGGCACCTCAAAACCCATAATTTTTGAGGTGCTTTCTTGACTACCCAAACCGAATGTCTTAACATCCTTTTGTTTCGCATAGGTAGAAATTTAACATAGGTAGATGTAAATTCCGATAAGGTATTTACAAAGCCAGTGCCAGCCTCATTTATTACTTTCCCTTCCAGTAAAGAGGCAAATTATATATCCATCATTAAAAATTAACCTGATAAAAAAGGTATGAAATCATAAGTAAATCTTTAAAAATTAGCTGTATGTTATATACTCCATGAAGGTATATGCTATAAAGTACATATTTGAAAAGCTTGTTTAAACAGGTTTTTTTGCTTTTTTAAAAAGATTTTTAAACTACAAGCGAGCAAAAATAAGCGCTGACTGTTTTTGAGCGTGGGTAGGGGATGTGCGGCAAAGGCTCCAGCGGGATTGCTCAAGGATTTATTCGTTAGTTTTTATTGATTTTAAAAGGTATTCATGAATTCGCTAAAGCTTCATTTTGGTTCCTTTTGGTCCCGCAAAAGGAACGAGCCTCGCCGGCGATAGAGGCGGATGTTTATTGTTTTATAGAGATTGTGAATTAATTGGCTATTTCGCTCAGGGCTTTCCGGCCTCATAGGCGGCCAACCCTAGGCACTTTTTTCTTGAAAAAAAAGTAAACAAAAAACGAGGAACGAGTTCATGAATGCCTAAGAAAAACCATAACCAGAAAATGAATAATTCAAGGCTGATGAATATTTGTCGCTCCGTCTAAATAAATCTTTATCTACAATCCTGAGTGGTGTGAATGGTTATAGCTTTATGAAGGTTTCTACATCACCCGTCGGATTGTTTTCCGATACTGCTTCATGAAAGTTTATGCAAAAGATTTATTTGACTTCGCTTCCAAATCTTCATAGGCCGTACTCGTTCTTAGGAAAGATGGGTTTTATGTTTAAAGGAAGTTCCTAAATATCGCTTTTTAGGCATCTTTATACTTTGTACTCTGTACTTTCTACTTAAAAGGCAGTCCCTAAACATCGCTTTTTAGGCATCTTTTTACTTTATACTCTTTACTTTCTACTATATACTTGGTACTCAATATCCCTCCCTCTTTGATTCTCCCTCCAAAGGGAGACACTAACGGCATACTTACCAAGCGTATCAAATAAATTCTCATTGTAAAAGACAATTCCTCACCCATTTGCAAAGTATCCCCCTCTCGAGGTGGTATAGGGGGAGGCTCTTTCTACACTATACCCTCTAGTATATCTAAATTTCCGCTATTTAAGTTCTTTTGACTTTTTACTTTTAAAAGTTCTTAGCCAACATTTAGGCTCTTTCTACTTTGTACTCTATACTTTATACTCTAAAACAAGCCCATAAAACAAGAAATCCCTGCTCAGTAAAATTTGAGCAGGGATTTTTATATAAGGAAGGCAAGCGCCTGATGTTTTTGATTACATCATACCGCCCATACCGCCACCCATAGGAGGCATAGCAGGAGAAGAAGAACCTTCTTCAGCTTCGTCAGCTAAAACACACTCTGTTGTTAACAACATAGCAGCAATAGAAGCAGCATTTTCTAATGCAACACGAGAAACTTTAGTAGGGTCTATAACACCAGCACCAATTAAGTTCTCGTAAACATCAGTACGAGCATTGTAACCGTAATCTGCTTTACCTTGTTTAACGTTATGTACTACAATAGAACCTTCAATTCCTGCGTTAGCACAAATTTGACGTAAAGGCTCTTCTATAGCTCTTTTAATGATTTTGATACCTGTAGTTTCATCCTCATTAGCGCCTTTTAAGCCTTCTAAAGACTCAACCGCTCTGATGAAAGCAACACCACCACCTGCAACAATCCCTTCTTCTACAGCTGCTCTTGTAGCATGTAAAGCATCGTCAACACGGTCTTTTTTCTCTTTCATTTCTACTTCTGTAGCAGCACCAACATAAAGAACAGCAACACCACCAGCTAATTTAGCTAAGCGCTCTTGTAATTTTTCTTTATCGTAGTCTGATGTAGTAGTTTCTATCTGAGCTTTAATTTGATTAACGCGAGCTTTGATATCTTCACTGTTACCAACACCATTAATGATTGTTGTATTATCTTTATCAACAGTGATTTTTTCTGCCTGACCTAAGTAAGAAAGATCTGCGTTTTCTAATTTATAACCTCTTTCTTCAGAAATTACAGTACCGCCAGTTAAGATAGCGATGTCTTCTAACATAGCTTTTCTTCTATCACCAAAACCTGGAGCTTTAACAGCAGCAACTTTTAATGAACCACGGATTTTATTAACCACTAAAGTAGCTAATGCTTCTCCGTCTAAATCCTCAGCAATAATTAAAAGAGGTTTGCCAGTTTGTACTTGTTTTTCTAAAACAGGTAATAACTCTTTCATGTTACTGATTTTTTTATCGTAGATTAAGATATAAGGATTATCTAATTCTACTTCCATTTTATCAGCATTGGTAACAAAGTAAGGAGATAAGTAACCTCTATCAAACTGCATACCTTCTACAGTTTTAACTTCAGTTTCTGTACCTTTTGCTTCTTCAACAGTGATAACACCATCTTTACCTACTTTAGCCATAGCCTCAGCAATTAAAGACCCAATCACATCATCGTTATTAGCTGAAATAGAAGCTACTTGCTTAATTTTGTTATTGTCTTCGCCTACAGTTTGAGACTGAGATTTTAAGTTTGCAACAACTGCAGTAACGGCTTTATCAATACCGCGTTTTAAATCCATTGGATTTGCACCAGCAGCCACATTTTTAATACCCGCAGTTACAATAGCTTGCGCTAAAACAGTAGCCGTAGTAGTACCATCACCTGCAATATCAGCAGTTTTAGAAGCTACTTCTTTAACCATTTGAGCACCCATGTTCTCTAAAGCATCTTTCAATTCGATTTCTTTAGCTACAGTAACACCATCTTTAGTGATAGCAGGAGAACCAAATTTCTTATCGATAATTACATTTCTTCCTTTAGGACCTAAAGTTACTTTAACTGCATTAGCTAAAATATCTACACCGCGTTTTAAAGCATCACGGGCTTCTACATTGTATTTAACTTGTTTTGCCATTTTATTTTTAGTATTAAGTATTGAGTAGCAAGTATTTAGACTGACTTGCGTACGGAATACTTTTGAAACTGATTAATTTATTTTTCAAATTTTTAGATTCGGGCATAGCAGATATAAGTTACACTGCTGCCATCATCTTGATACTATAGTCTAAATACTTGGTACTAAAGAACAGCGTAAATATCAGACTCACGCATGATTAAATACTCTTTACCTTCGTAAGTGATTTCAGTACCAGAATATTTTCCATATAAAACCTGATCACCAACTTTTACAGTCATTGGCTCATCAACTTTACCGTTACCAACGGCTACAACAGTTCCACTTTGGGGTTTTTCTTTAGCAGTGTCAGGAATGTAAATACCTGATGCAGTTTTTTCTTCTGCAGGAGCAGCTTCTACCACTACTCTGTCTGCGATAGGTTTAATATTCAATGCCATAGTTCTATTTTATGATTTTAATTTTTTATCGTTTGTTCTACACTACTCATAGAGTATGCCAAAGGCAATAATTGTCATTTTTTCATTTTTAACCGCTCTAAGAGCGTATTTCTGATAATTTTTAAATGTCAGCTTGTCAGAAGTGCTGCAATTTTTTTCTCTCTCCACCCAAAAATAAAATCTATAAAAAAAGCCACCCTTAAGAAAGAGTGGCTTCAAATAAAATTCTTATTTAATTACTTAGCTGTATCTGCTGGTTTACCTTGTGGTAATGATGGCAATGCAGATGGTGCAGCTGTTTTATCAATTTGTTCTTGAATTTTAGAATCTCTTGCCGGCCCACTACCCGTAGTAGCGCTAGGAGAACTTACATTTATTAATAAAGCAATTACCATTAAAGCAATAGCTAAACCCCAGCTTCCTTTTTCTAAGAAATCTCCGGTACGTTGTACGCCCATGATATTGTTTGATGAAGAAAAACCTGAAGATAAACCTCCACCTTTAGGGTTTTGTACTAAAATAATTAAAACCAGCAGTACACAAATAACAATTGCTAGTATGATTAAAAACGTTGTCATATATATCTTAATTAACTTTTAATTCTAAGTATTTAATTTGGCTCGCAAAGTAAGTGCTTTTTTCCGGATATTTCAAACTTAATTTCTTGTAAACCTCTAATGCCTTATGATATAGCATTTGTTCTACATAAACTTTAGCTAAAGTTTCTGAAACTAATTCATGACTATCTTCTGAACTTCTTTTTGCTTTATTCTCGGTATCTATCTTATTTGCCGGAGGTGGCTTTATCTGAGGCTCCTCTTTAATGAAACGCTCAATAATCTGATATTCTTTTCTTCTAAAATCAAACGGAACAGTTTGAGTTTGCTGATGAGTAAGATCATCAACAGTACGTAAGTGGAAAATATTCTCTGCTATTTGATGACTTAATACATCCTCTTTTACAGCTATTTCTTTGCTAGTATCTAGTTTAAAACTAGCGTATGGCTGTATATTCTCATACTCTTTACGGGTTTTAGCTAACCACCATAAAAAGGTATAAGGCAAACGCTCATCATCATATTTAGAAATATAATTCTTTTGCTGAGAGATTTGTAGAGCCTTTATTTGCTCGCTTTTAGTGCTATGTTCTGGCTCTTCTATTTCCTGCGCTATGTTCTCTATATAAGGCTCTTGTGCTGCTACAGTTTCTACAATAGGCTGTTCTTCTTCTGTTATATCATTTTCCGGAACTTGTTCTGTAGTTACTGTTACTTCCCCTGTCCTTATGATACTTTCAAAAGGTAATGTATTTTGATCTGGTGTTTCTATTTCTACAAATACAGGTTCTAAATTCACTTCCTCAGTTGTTGCTGTTTCTTCCTTACTTTCTATAACATCTTCCGCTATAGCATTAGGTGCTTCTTCTTGCGCACTTTCAACAACTTCTTCTGTTTCTTCTTCAATAATAAATTCTGATGGTGTTGAAGTATCAAAATTCAAATCATGTTCATCTTTTACTTCTTCATCAGCAGGTGAAATATGCTCAACCACTACATCCGCAATCTCTTCATACACTTCATCATCATGATTAAAGCTATCTGCTTCTAGCGCTGTTTCACTTTCAGTTTCAGAAGGAACGTCTACAAGAGCATGAGGAAGCGTTACATCTTCTTCTATGATAGAGACCAATGCTTCTGGCTGTATTTCTTTTTCCTGGCTTGCAGCAACAGTATAGTCTTTGTTGAGCTTATCAGGATGATGAATAACATGATATAATACAGTTCTATCTGGCAGCATAGCCGCTGCCTGAGCTAACTTTTGAGTAAAATTAGGAGTATTTTGTGCAGTCTTAGCCGCAAGTAGGTATAAGGTTTGGCAATAAGGATATTTATTGATTAAGATTTCTAAATCTGCAAGCTTACCTTCATCAAGCTGATTTAAATCAAACAGATAATCAGAAAATTTTAATTCTTTAATATGCTTATATTCTAATTGCTCCAAAATTTCTTTCTATTATAACCTGTGAATTTAAAAAACCTTACCAATTGGCAAAAGCCCTATTGTAAATATCTTCTGTTAGTTGTGCATTAATATCTTTTATTAAAGCCTGCTCTTGACTGGCAAATGCACTTCCTTGCGTAGAAAAATCTCTAAAACGGGTAAAAGATTGTTCGAAACTTTTATCTGGCTCTATGGTGTTGGTATATTTTACCTGTACGGTAATGGTTAATCTATTTAAACCAGCTGATACCTGCTGGTCGCCCTGTATAGCAACGGGTTGTATATTGTAATCTGTAATACGACCTTGAAAATCTGCATCGCCATTGGTTCTTAAAAAACTTAAGGATGTTTGCGTTCTGATACGGTCTTTTAAAGCCTCGGTAAAACTCTGACTAAGAATTGGAACCACCAAGGGAGCATTATTCTCAAATAAAGCTACAGATACGGTTTTCATCCCGGCAGATATAGACCCTCCTGTAAAGGAATAAATACCGCAAGCATTTAACAGCATCAGCATGGCGCATAATAAGATATAAGCTCTTTTTCTCATGTCTTTAATTGAGATTTAATTCTTTAATTTTTCTGTACAAAGTACGTTCTGATATTCCTAACTCTTCTGCTGCCGATTTACGTTTACCTTTATGCTTTTTTAGCGCTTTCTTAATCATATCAGCTTCTTTGTCTATCAAAGATAAAGATTCTTCTATTTCCTCTGCATCTTGAGTGATATGAAAATCATCCTGACGGTTTACGACAGGTTGTTGTATGGTTAATTGTGGCTCTACATGCTGTACATCTAAATCCTGATATAAAGAATTTAATATTTGCGGATGTGAAGCGGCATAACTAGAAACGTTATCGCCACTCTGAATAATATCGGCCACTAATTTTTTAAGCTCTACCATATCCTTTTTCATATCAAAAAGAACTTTGTAGAGGATATCACGCTCAGAGAAATCTTCTTTTTTACCATTATCTAAACGCATAGGTAAAGAAGATTGCTGGTCTTGCGGAATATAAGAAAGCAAGGTTTGAGCGGTAATATGTCGGTTTTTCTCTAAAACCGCTATTTGTTCGGCAATGTTTTTAAGCTGCCTTACGTTTCCTGGCCAGTTGAAATTGGTTAAAACTTGTACCGCACCTTCATCTAAAGTAACATTTGGCGAGCGGTATTTATCAGAAAAATCGGCGACAAATTTTCTAAATAATAAATGAATATCTTCTCTTCTATCTCTTAAAGGAGGTATTTTAAGTGGTACGGTATTTAAACGGTAGTATAAATCTTCCCTAAACTTACCCGCCTTTACAGCTTCATACATTTCTACGTTGGTAGCTGCAACAACCCTAACATCGGTTTTTTGCACTTTGGAAGAACCCACGCGGATATACTCGCCAGACTCTAACACACGCAACAACCTAGCTTGTGTGCCTAAAGGTAACTCGCCAACTTCATCTAAAAATATAGTACCACCGTTAACCACTTCAAAATAGCCTTTTCTGGCTTCATGGGCACCTGTAAAAGAGCCTTTTTCGTGACCAAAAAGTTCAGAATCTATGGTTCCTTCTGGTATAGCGCCACAGTTTACGGCAATAAAAGGTCCGTGTTTACGAGCGCTTAGTTGATGTATAATATGCGAAAAAACTTCTTTACCAGAACCGCTTTCGCCAGTAATTAATACCGTAATATCTGTAGGCGCAACTTGTCTGGCTATATCAATAGCTCGGTGCAACAGGGGCGAAGCTCCTATAATACCAAACCGTTGTTTAATTTCTTGTATATCCATTTTTTTTAAGTAAAAAGTACAAAGTAGAAAGTACTGAGTATATGCTTGCTACCTTATCTTAAGATTTGAGTATGAAGATTGAGATATGAGTTCTTGTCCGGCGTCTCAAATCTCGCATCTAAAATCTATTCAACCACTTTACCAATTAATGTTGCTGTTGTTGTTTTTTCTACTAAAACGTTCACATAATCTCCTGGTTTATAAGCATCCCCAACAGGGAAAATAACCATGAAGTTTTGATCGCTACGACCGCAATAGTCATTTTTAGATTTTTTAGAGAAACCCTCAATCAAAACTTTCTCTACCTTACCTATTCTTCTTTGCGCCCTGTAATGACTGTTTATTTGTTGTTTAGCGATAACCTCTTCTAGTCTTCTTTGCTTAACCTCTTCTGGAATATCATCTTTAAATTTCTTAGCCGCTGGCGTACCTGGTCTTTCAGAATAAGAGAACATATAAGCAAACTCATACTTCACAAAATCCATCATGCTTAAAGTATCTTGATGCTCTTCTTCTGTTTCTGAGCAAAAACCTGTAATGATATCTGTAGAAATTGAACACTCCGGAATAATGCGTCTGATAGCTTCTACCCTTTCCATATACCACTGGCGGTCGTAAGTACGGTTCATTATTTCTAACACCCTAGAATTACCAGATTGTACTGGAAGGTGAATATAATTACAAATATTATCGTATTTAGCTATGGTGTGTAAAACCTCATCGGTAATATCTTTTGGATGCGATGTAGAGAATCTCACTCTTAAATCCGGACTTACCAAAGCTACCATTTCTAGCAATTGTGCAAAGTTTACGACCTCACCCCCGCCCTCTCCAAAGGAGAGGGAGCTCCTATCTAGTGGCTCTTCTTGTATTATAACTTTATTATCTAAGGCTTCTAAGCTATCTCCTGCGCTTACCTCTCCTTCGGAGAGGGATTGAGGGTGAGGCTTCTTCCACTTATAAGAATCAACATTTTGTCCTAATAAAGTAACCTCGCGGTAGCCGGCAGCATATAAATCTTGTGCTTCTTTTACTACAGAATGTGCGTCTCTGCTGCGCTCTCTACCTCTGGTAAAAGGCACCACACAGAAAGAACACATATTATCGCAACCTCTCATGATAGAGATAAAAGCAGAAATTCCGTTGGAGTTTAACCTCACCGGATTGATATCTGCATAGGTTTCTTCTCTACTTAATAATACGTTTACGGCTTTGTTACCATCATCAACTTTATTAATGAGATTAGGTAAATCGCGGTAAGCATCTGGGCCAACCACCACATCAACCAGTTTTTCTTCTTCTAAGAATTTTGCTTTTAAGCGCTCTGCCATACAGCCTAAAACGCCCACAATCATCCCTGGATTTTTAGCTTTAGAAGCGCTAAACTGTTTCAGTCTGTTTCTTACTCTTACTTCAGCATTTTCACGTATAGAGCAGGTATTGATAAATACAATATCTGCTTCTGTAAAATCTGCTGTGGTTACAAAACCATCATCAGCAAGAATAGAAGCTACTATTTCGCTATCAGAAAAGTTCATGGCACAACCGTAACTTTCTATATATAATTTGCGGCCGTTGTTATTTTTTGTTGCCTCTATTACAAGAGCTTCACCCTGCCTGGCTTCATCATGCTCTTTAGAAGGTATATTCAATTCTAACATCTAAACATTTTTAGGATTACAAAATTAAGATTTTTTTAGTAAAATGACAGTTTGTCAGCCTTTAAATTTATTTAACCCTTTCGTAAACAATATTTCTGGCTGTATAATTGGGTACCTTTATAATGTTTATATTTATGCAACATGGATACAGGCCCAAAACCTCAAAAATTTCTGATTTTAAAGTGGCTGCTAGGCGTATTTTTAGTAGTGATACTTTTATTAGGTGTAGGTGCTTATTACCTAAATAAACAATGGAAACCTTTACTTACTGATGCTTTACAGAAAGCCGTTACCGATGTTTCTGATAGCTTATACAAGGTAAAGTTTAGTGATATCCGTATCAATGTATTAACCGGAAGCGCTTATTTAGACAGTATTCATATCTACCCAGATACGAGTGTTTACAATAAACTTATTGCCCAGAAAAAAGCTCCGGAGAACCTTTTTGAGCTTAAAATCAGTAATTTAGGCTTAAAAATGTCCATCCATCTAAAATATATTTTGATAGAAAATTGGATATGGATGCCATAACCATCACCCGGCCCGAATTAAACATCATCTATACTCGTTTAAAATATCCTAAAAAGAGGCTTGAGGATAATAGAACCACTTACCAAAAGATAAAACACTTGTTAAAATCGGCAAGGGTAGGGTCTATTTTCTTGAATAATATAAAGTTTAAATACATTGATAAATCTTTGTCTTTAAATAAGCCAGATATCACCAATCTGGATAATCTCAATATTAGATTGAATGATATTTTGATTGATTCTGCCGCACAATACGATAGTACCAGAATTTTTACAAGCAAAGATATTATTGCAGAACTGAAAGATTACAGCTACTCAACGGCCGACTCTTTATACTATATCAGGCTAGCTAAAATGCAGTTTTCTACCTTGAAAAAGGAGTTTTTAGTTACTCAATTCAGGTTAATTCCACGCTACAGCGAAATGGATTTTTCTAATTTATTTGTGAAACAGCATGAACGTTATAAAATTAGCTTTGATACCATCAGTCTTAAAAACATCAATTACCCTTCGCTTATTGATGAAAGATTAGTATCGGCACAAAAGGTACTGCTTAAAAACGGCGATGTTTCTGTTTTCTTAAACCGTGGGAAAGCACCAAAAGGTATTGATAAGGGTAAAAACTTCCCTCATTTAGCTTTGCAAAGGGTAAATTGGTCTATCCATACAGATAGTGTAGAGCTAAACAATACTAAAATTGCTTATGCCGAGTATAACCCTAAAACTGGTGCTAAAGGAACCATTACTTTCCATCAACTAAGAGGTTATTTACTTAATGTAACCAATACCGAGGCCTTTCTTGCCAAAAACCATTTTGCAGATGCCCATTTACAAACTAAATTATTGGGGCGTGGCGATTTAAACATCCATATTAAGTTTGATTTGACAGATAAATTAGGCGCTTTTAGCTATAAAGGTTCTTTAGGAAAAATGCCTATTGAAACTATAAACCCCATTACTAGGCCTTTGGCTATGGTGATGATTAGGTCTGGAACGATTAACAGTTTAGATTTTTCTGCAAAAGGAAATATCCGTAGTGCTAGTGGTTTTGTTAAAATTAATTATCATGATTTAAGCGTTACCCTCATGAAAAAAGATGAGGATAATAACCTTAAAAAAATGGGTTTAATTTCTTTGGTAGCCAATGCTTTATTGTTGAAACAAAGTAATCCGTCTAAGAATGAAGCCTTGAGGGTTTCTTACCCAACTTATAGCAGACCAGCCGATGGCTCTTTCTTTAATTTGATGTGGAAAGTTATCTTTATGGGCCTAAAAGAGAGTGTAGGCATTAGTAAAGAGCAAGAAGAAAAAATTACAGAAAAGGCTTCTAAACTAAAAGAAGCTAAAATACGTAGAGAAAAAAGAAAAGCAGAAAGACAACAAAGAAGAAGAGATAAACAAGATTAATATGTTTAAGAGCATTAAATACTTCAGTTTTATAGCAGCATTATGGTTAACAAGTGCCTGCTCAGAACAGATTACAGATAAACTGGTAGCTAGCCAAAATCTTAAAAAATTACAGATTGAGGGAACGAATCTTGAGAGGATTGATAGCCTAATAGGCTCGGCCCTTATCAATAACTGGACGGCCGGTGCAACCGCTTTGGTGGCAAAAAATGGTGAGGTTATTTATGATAAAGGCTTTGGATTTAAAGACCGCGAAACTAAATCCTTAATGCGCCCAACAGATATTTTCAGAATCGCTTCTATGAGTAAGCCAATTATTTCTGTAGCCACCATGATTTTGGTTGAACAAGGAAAATTGAAATTAGATGACCCTGTTTCTAAATACATCCCCGAGTTTAAAAACCCACAAGTTTTAGCCAGTTTTAACGCTACCGATACCACTTATACCACCGTACCTGCAAATAAAGAAATTACCATTAAGCATTTGCTTACCCATACATCGGGTATTGGTTATGGCTTTGCAGATTCTACCCTAAAAAAAATATATGATAAACATGATATCCCAGATTTAGCCACGGTAAAAAATATCACGATAGAACAAAGCATGAAAAAGCTAGGTACTTTGCCTTTAGGCGTACAGCCGGATGCTAAGTTTTATTATGGTTTAAGTACCGATGTTTTAGGATATGTGATAGAAGTTGCCTCTGGTAAAAAGCTAGATTTCTTCTTGAAAGAATATATTTTTAGCCCGATAGGGATGAATAGTACTTACTTTTTCTTGCCTCCGGAAAGCACTTACCGTTTAGCAGCTATGTACAGCGAAACGCCAGAAGGCAGATTAATAAAAACTTACCCTATCAGTGGTAAATTCAACATCAATTACCCTATTAGAGGTGCTAAAACTTACCTTTCGGGAGGTTCTGGCTTATGCTCTACCGTAGAAGATTATGCCTTGTTTTTACAAATGATTTTAAATAAAGGCACTTATGGAGGTAAAAGAATTTTAAAAGCAGAAACCATAGAGCTGATGTCCCAAAACCATATTGGAGATTTACAAGTAGGTAAAAATAAGTTTGGTTTAGGTTTCGAGATTGCTACCGAACAAGGCTTGGCAAACGGCGCTAAAGTGGGTAAATTAAGCTGGAGCGGAGCTTTTAATACGATGTTTTGGATAGACCCCCAAAGAAATGCTATAGCCGTTTTAATGACTCAGGTTTACCCTGCCATCCATAAAAGAGAATTTTATAACAAGTTTGAAACTTTGGTAAATGATGCGTTAGATAGAGGTTTGAAGGAGAAAGATTGAGGGTAAAAAGGATGTTGGATTGACTACAATTTATTGATAAGGAATACATGAGTTACTTCGTGTATCCTCTCCCCAAAAAACCACCTCAAATTTCTTTCATTTCACCTTAAATTCTTGTAATTGCTGATTTATTGTGTTTTTAAAAAACCAGTTATATTTTAAGTTTCCAGAGTACAGTTACAAAGCCCATATAGATAAAAAGCTTTTAAAGCCATTAAAACACCCACATTGGGATATGAAAATTTTAATAGGTGTTTCTAAAACACAAAGAAGCTGGTGATTTTACGAGACTAAATTTCACTAAAATAGGTAGGGACCTTCTTCGAGACAGCTTCGAGACTTCTTCGAGAAATGTTCCTTAGGTTCTGAACAAAGCCCGAAATAGCTCCGAAGCAGGTAGCTTAGTGTATCATTAAGGTTTTTAAACCCATCCATAAAAACCAAAAAGAGGCTGTCTCAAATTACCATTTTGTGTCAGGCTGAGCGGAGTCGAAGCCTTTTCTAAGCATATCAGAGAACATTTCGACTCCGCTCAATGTGACAGATACTATTTTTGAGACAGCTTCTTTCTTTATTCGTTTTATAATAATCAGAGCTTAAACTATATAATTCCAGCCTCTGGCATCTTCAATTCTACCGCATTTAAGATCATCTAAAGTGCTTCTCATCTTATTTGCAAAAACACTTGCTGATGGGTTTGGCAATTCGTAAACCTTACCTTCATGGGTAATGCTAGCTATTTGTGCAATGGTAGCGGCAGTACCAGCACCAAAAGCATCGCTACAAGTTCCGTTTTGGATAGCTTCTAAAACCTCAGTAACAGAAACTCTTCTTTCTTCTACCTCATAACCAAAATCTTTAGCTAAAGTTAAAACGCTATCTCTGGTAACACCATTTAAAATAGAGTCGCGGGTTGAAGGCGTTACCACTTTATTGTTAATCACAAAAGCGATGTTTGCTGCACCCATTTCTTCAATAAACTCGTGGTTTTTGGCGTCTGTCCAAATCAATTGGTCATAACCTTGCTCCAAAGCTTTTTTAGCCGGATACATAGAGCCGCCGTAATTTCCGGCTGCTTTAGCATAGCCGTAACCACCTTCGCAAGCTCTAGAAAACTCGGTTTCTACTTTAACATTTAAGTTTTTAGAAAAATATGCACCAACAGGGCAGGTTAATATCATAAACTTATACGTTTCTGATGGCGTTACACCTAAAAACCTATCGGTAGCAAACATATAAGGTCTGATGTATAAAGAATATCCTTCTCTAGTAGGAATCCAATCTCTTTCTACATCTACCAAAGCTGCAATGCTTTTTACAAAAACCTCTTCTGGTAAAGTAGGCATACACATACGCTCTGCAGATTTATTGAAACGTACTGCATTTTTATCCGGACGGAAAACAGAAACCTTTCCATCAGCATGTTTATAGGCTTTTAAGCCTTCAAAAAAAGACTGTCCGTAATGTAAAGAAGAAATAGCCGGACTCACACTTATATCACCGTAAGGTACAATCTCAAAATTTTGCCACTGCCCATCTACATAATCAGCAACCAACATATGGTCTGTAAATACCCTACCAAAAGGTAAATTATCAAAATCAACCTGTGGCAATCTAGACGCTTTAACCTTAGTTATCTTAATATCGAGTGTTTCCAACATAATCTTCCTTTCTAAATATATAGCTCGCAAAATTACAATATTTGTTTGATTAAGAATTTCTTAAACGTCATAAAATTTAAATTTGTTAATACTGATGTTAGGCCTTAAGCGTACATTAGGTTTTGAACGAATTTGTTTTATTTTTGAGCAGTAACAGGTAAGTTTTATTGCTTTTTGAAATTTAAAAGGTCAGAAGCTTAAAATAAACTTTCATTTTAATGATGAACGATACCAAACCCAAGCTTAATCAGATAGAAAAGTTAAAGCAACTTACTTTTTTGGATAATTTCCTTGGCTTTAGGTTTTTATTGAAATGGTTGTTCATTTGTAGTATTGTTGGCGCTTTAAGCGGAACAGCATCAGCCTGGTTTTTGATGGCTTTAAATTGGGCCACTAACTTTCGGGAACAACATGTATGGATAATTGCTTTTTTACCCTTAGCGGGGATGCTCATCATCTTTTTATATGAGAAGCTAAATAAGGAAGCATCGAGAGGAAATAACCTCATCATCGAGGAAATACATCAACCCAAAAAGAAAATCTCTTTCTGGATGGCGCCTCTTATTTTTATCGGCACAGTGGCAACGCATTTATTCGGAGGTTCGGCAGGCAGAGAAGGCTCTGCCGTACAAATGGGTGCAGCCTTGGCAGATGAAACCAATAGCTGGCTAAAACTTAAAAAAAGAGACCGCAGAATTTTATTGATGTGTGGTGTAAGTGCCGGTTTTGCCTCTTTATTTGGTACACCACTGGCAGCAACATTATTCGCCCTAGAAGTATTCTTGATTGGTACAATTATTTACGAAGCTATTTTACCTTGCCTTCTTGCTGCTGTTATTGCCTATTGGGTTTGTAATCTGTGGGACCCTGGGCATAGTCATTACATCATTCAGAATATCCCAGATTTAAATGTACTAAATATTTTGATAGCTGTATTAGCCGGTATTTTATTCGGCTTAACCGGAAGATTATTTGCCAATACCACTCATTATATAAGTAGCTGTTTTAAACAATATATACCCAATATGTACGCCCAACCTGTAATAGGTGCCTGTATGGTAATTTGCTTTTTATTAATTTGGGGCGATACACAATACATTGGTTTAGGTTTAGATACGATAGAAAATGCCTTTCATATACAGCAGCCTTATTATGGCTTCATCATCAAGATTTTGTTAACAGCTATAACCTTAGGCGCAGGTTTTAAAGGTGGGGAAGTTACACCCTTGTTTTTTATTGGAGCTACTTTAGGAAGTGCCTTATCAGGCATATTACCTTTACCTATAGATTTATTAAGCGGAATGGGATTTGTAGCCGTATTTACTGCTGCTGCCAATACCCCTTTAGCTTGTATTTTAATGGGGATTGAGCTTTTTGGAGCATCTTCTGCCGTTTATATAGCTATCAGTTGTGTGGTGGCTTACTTGTTTTCTGGTCATAACGGTATTTATGGCTCACAAAAAATAGGAAGCGCAAAACATCCCTTCTGGATAAGACAAAGCGGAAAAAATTTAAGTACATTTAATTAAAATTATCAAAACCATGAAAAAATCAGTATTTGCAGCTTTATTTATTTCGGCCTCTGTATGGATGGCTTGTAATCAAAATCAACCTCAAACAACGCAAACAGATTCTGCCGTAGTAGCAGAAAGCGAAGATGCTTTAGCCTCGCAATGTTTCACAGCGCTTGTAGGAAAAGACTCGGCCAGTCTTAAAATAAACAACCTTGATGGTAAAATAACAGGCGAGTTGGCTTTTAATTTCTTTGAGAAAGATGATAGTCAGGGAGAAATAAAAGGAGAGTTTAAAGGCGATACACTTTTTGTTGATTATACTTTTAAGGCAGAAGGTACGGTTTCTAAAAATCCATTAGCTTTCTTGAAAAAAGACGGAAAATTATATCAAGGTTATGGCGAGATAGAATCTTATTTAGGAAAAACCTATTTTAAAGATCATGCTGCCATCAGTTTTGATAAAGGTTTTGTTTTTGAAGAGAGTGAGTGTAAATAGTTTATTTACTTTTCATTGCTTTTAAAAGAGTTTAAGTTTGGGGTGTTTGTGAAGGGCATCCTTAACTTAACTAGTGTTTGTGTAAATGGGCTTTTACGCTCTAGCTAGGTAGCGGCTTTTTTCTTTTATTGGCTATTACGCTCAAGGCTTTTCGGCCTCATAGGCGGCCAACCCTAGGCACTTTTTTCTTGAAAAAAAAGTCCCCAAAAAACGAGGAACGAGTTCATGAATACCTAAGAAAAACCATAAACAAAAAATGAATAAATCCTGCCTACCGGCAGGCAGGCAAGGCTGATGAATATTTGTCGTTGCGTCTAAATAAATCTTTATCCACAATCCTGAGTGGTGTGAATGCTATTGCTTGATGAAAGTATTTACAACACCCGTTGGATTGTTTCCTGATACTGCTTTATGAGAGTTTTTATAAAAGATTTATTTGACTACACTTCCAAATCTTCATAGGCCATCCCTCGTTCTTAGGAAAGTTTTGTTTAATATTATTGGAAGTCTCTAAATATCGCTTTTAGGCATCTTTATACTTAAAAGGCAGATACTAAATATCCGCTTTTTAGGTTCTTCATACTTTATACTCTGTATTTTTCTACTGCTAGACAGGAACAAACTTTGATAAAAAAACAGCCTATCCCGAAGCGCATGAGCAATCCCCCAGAGCCAGAAAAACGAAAAAAACAGTAGCAGAAATTAAAAAATCTTGCACTACTAAGCCTATAGCGAATGCGGTTTTGTGTTCGAGCTTACACTAACGTTCATAAACCGCTTGCTAGCAAAAATAAGCGCTCACTGTTTTTGAGTGTGGGAGAGCTTTGTGCGGCAAAGGCTCCAGCGGGATTGTTCAAGGATTTTGATTACTTTTTTCCTCTAAAAAGTAATGGGCCCCGCCGGCTCTTGAGGCGGATAATTATTATCATTAAAGATTACTGAGCTAAGTGAAGCTTTTGGAAATAGCATTTTCGCTCAAGGCTTTCCGGCCTCATATGGTTTAGGGATTTAATAATAATCGATACAATCGAAAAGCCATGTTAAACACTCGTTGCAAACGAGCGCAAGAAGAAACACTTTTTACTCAAAAACGTCCTCCCTCTTTAATTCTCCCTCCAGAGGGAGATACTGGCGGCATACCTATCAAGTGGATTATAAAGAGAAATCTGATATTAAAAGATAAATCCTAACCGAAATGCAAAGTATCCCCTTCTCGAGGCTACCGTGTACCCACATCTTTTTGGAGTATCCAACCATCATAAATATTATAGAATTTGTTTAATCCTTTGAACATAGTAGTCATACCTGGTTTTCTTTGAGACCTATATCCTTTCCAGCCACCTATTCTGGATATAATCCATACTGCGTGGTTGAGTTTTCCTGCTTGAAAAGGATTTTTCAAAGCCTGTGTTTTTCCTTCATTAGCCTTGTTCAGTGCCAACAGACATTCCTGTTCATCTTCTGAGAACACTAAATCTGTATCTGGTATATTGGCTTCTTCGGGTTCACTATATGCTATATGCATCTGCATCAGTTTCATAATGGTATCCAGTAGCATCACTGTAAGTTTTCTGATGGACCACCCTGTTTCAAGTTCACTTCCTTCTATATTGAAACCTTCTTTTTTGAGCATGCGAAAAAGCTCTTCTATCACCCAGCGCCAGCTATACCATTCAATAATTAAACGGGCTTGGTCAAAATCTTCTACTGGCCAGGTGGTTAGTAAGCGCCAGTGTATTCCCTGATAATTCTCTGTAGATGCCTCCATAGCTTCAACAGCATAGACTTGAACACATTTACCTTTACCTTCTTTTGGGGGACGGATATTTGTTTTTATACTTCTAACCTCCAGGCTTGCTTGCCGGGCTGGAGTACCTCCATGACTGTCGCTATCCACTTTAATCTGATATTCACCCAGTTTTTCTGAAGCAGAAAGCTGATCCCAGAGTTTCCCTTCCTCATCATTGGTTTGGCGGTTGAAACAGGAACGAATAAGTAAGTGGGTGTTTTCATCAGGTATCCGAAGAAACTGTTCAAAAATATCACCTTCACGATCCTGAACGATAACAACAGCTTTTGCCTGATGAAGTGTTTCCTGACTCTGCTTACTGGCTTCTATCCATTTATAGGATTCTTTCTCTTCTATCGGTAAATTCATGTATCTGCGCTCGGTTTTATTTCCCTTATCCTGCTCACGCCCCCACATCCTGATAGAGGAAAAACCTAATGGAAAACAAGTTTCTGCATCTACTACTAATGAAGGATGAAGCTTAAAGCCGATTCCCTTACTGTCATCGATCCCTCCTAGACCGCTACATGCTTGTAAGCGCCCTTTATGCCTACTTAGGTTTACTTCTGTGGTATCTTGGATAGACAAAACCACTCTTCCTTTGCTCTGTATAGAACAACGCTTCATCAGTTCTGCTATTAATTTTGATTCAGCTGTACGGGAATTATGTAGAAAACGGTAATATGCTTTTTGTTCTGCTCTATTAAGTGATAGGGCCTGAATACTCTGGGTACAACTACTGAACAAACGCTGACGAAGCATGTAACCCCGGTGTTCTAAGCGCTTATCACCAAAATATCCCGAATAGGTTGATCTTTCCATTATCCAAATATCTACCTTTTTTGTGGGTACACGGTAGCTTCTCGAGGGGCGTAGGGGGAGGCCATTTCTACGCTATACTCTCTTGTACATCAATATCGGCTATTTAGGCATCTTTATACTCTGTATTTTCTACTTATAACTACTTACTACGCTATAACTATCCATCAATTCTTTCATCAGCTTATCAAAAGCAGCTTTTAACTCGGCTAGTTCATCCTCAACTTTAGCTAAACGAGCTTCCAACTCACCAACTGATTTGCGAGCAGGTTCCTCAGGTAAATCATCATCTTCATCTAATACAACATCAGCAAATAGATGGGCATATCTGGCTTCTTTTTGTCCGGCTCTTTTGGGTAATTGTACTACATAAGCAGGTTCTTCTGTAGCTAGTTTTTCTAAAGTTTGCTGTACATCTTCTATAGATTCAAACTCATATAATCTACCAGAATTGGTATTTAGTTCGCCAGGTGTTTGCGGACCGCGTAGAAACAACAAGCAAATTAAAGCCACTTCTTGTGGCACAACCGGAAAAACAATAGCAAAATTATGTTTGTACTTTACCGTTCTGCTACCACCACCTGTTGCAGTAGAAATTAAGCCCTTTTTCTTTAATGAGTCTAAAGTCATCACTACCGTTTCTTCATCATAAGCAACAACAGGTTTACGCGATGTCTTCTGATTACAAGCTGCTGTTAAAGCATTCAGCGTCATAGGGTAATAATCTGGAGTAGTTTTACTCTTTTCCATCAAAGCACCTAAAACTCTTATCTCTTCAGCATTTAGAATGGGTAATGTTTGGCTATTGCTCATAAAAAGAATGTTTATTAAATTAGAATAAATTTTTAGCTATGAAAACTCTTAAATATACTGCTTTAACTGGCTTTTTAGTAGGATTAACTTTTTTCTTGATTGGTTTCTTCTATAAATTCAACCATATTCCGGGAGCTAAATTGTGGGTTCATATTGGTGCTTTCGCCTACATATTAATGCTTTTAAGTATAGTTGCCTTGTTTATTTACTTTGTGATGAACTACTTGAAACTAAAAAAGCAGCTTAGGGCCTAATACAAGACCCTAAACTTAATGGTATTTTCTACCTTACGCATTTCTTTAAGTAAGGCTTTATCGTATTCTGTATCGGTATCGGTAATTACATATCCAATTAAAGGGTTGGTCATTAAGAACTGCCCCACAATATTGATTTGGTGTTTAGCCAATACTTTGGTGATTTTAGCCATTACACCCGGTACGTTTTCATGAATATGGATAAGCCTGTGCGAACCTGCAATTTTTGGCAATTGCAGATTAGGAAAATTACTACTCATGTAGGTGGTTCCGGTATTGATAAAATCGGCCATACGGCGAGCTATAAGCGTTTTGTGGGTAAGATTGCTCTTTACACTATCAAAAACTACAATACCCATTTCGGTACATACATCAAAATCTATATTGCCTTTTGCATTACCAAAATAGCCTATGGTTTTAAGTTTTACAGCTTTTTTAAGTGTAGCTTTATCTACCTTCTCACCATCTGCCAAAAGCAGCATCCCTACATCTTGTACGTATTTATCTTCAAAGGTTTCTTTGTGTCTGATAGAAAAACCATCCTTTTTAAGTAATTGAATACTTTCTTCTGGCACATTACCTACCACTAAACATAAAATTCTGTTTTTAGGGTAAGAGATAGCTCTTGGTAAATCGCTTACATAAAGAAACTCATCAAAACTTGGGGTTACATGGTCTGCCTTTTCGGCAACTGCTTTACGCTCAATATTTTCGGTATAAGCAAAGAACTTTTTAATTAAGCCCGATTCTTTCAATTGGAAATCAGAATGACCATCGCCAATACCATAAATATCACCTTTCAAAGACATCCTTTGTAAAAGTTTTACTTTACCCCCTTCTTCTGATAGTGGGTTAGCTTTATCGTAACCGATGATTTTACCTTGCTCGTCAAAGATGAAGGTATTGGCATAAATATTCTCCTTTTTGATATGGTAAGGCGTTACTACAGGTGTAATAAACTCTTTAAAACCACCAGAAACGATTAATACTTCTTTAGCATGCTTCTTAAAAAACACCTTATTTCTAGAGAAAGAAGAAGATACTTTGGTTTTTAGATGTTTGATCAGCTTTTTTAAATCGTCTTTATTAGCCTCTAATAATTTAACCCTGCCTTCTAAACTTTCGGAGAAAGAAAGTTTACCTTCCATAGCTAAATTGGTAAGGTCTTCTATTTTTTTGTAGATGGCTTCTCTATCTGGATGATTTTTTAGAGATATTCTTGCCAGTTCATCTAATGCTTCCACCTGTGTGAAAGTACTATCGAAATCTATGATAAAATACTGATTCAAAGCTTAAAAAATTTTAAGCCCAAAAATGCATAAATGATTTTAAAAAAATGGAAAATTAGAGAAATTAAAATGATTTTATACCATTTACACTTTTGGTAATGCTCATGTTTACCGGGGTAAAGTGATAAGAGAGCAAGGAAGAAACCTTATGATTACTATACTCTTGGGTTTGAAATGCTGCTTTTAGCAAATCTTTTGACACCACAGGTATTTTAATTTTAAGCAAACGTAAAAAAGAAGCTAAGCGCCAAAACAATCTTGCTTGCCATTCTTTTAGTTCTTTTTCTGGGGCTTTTAAGTTTAAGGCCACAGCAATTTCTGTAAATAAACGTTTAAAACTGTAATTTTCTGCATTGATGATAAAACGCTCATTTATCACTTCATGCTCCATCAGCTTAATCATTAAACAGGCCACATCTTCTACATCTACTAAGCCTGTACCACCTGATGTGTAGTAGTTTAAACCTTTTTTTACGGTTTCAAATATTTTACCACTGCCTTGTTTGCCAATACCTGCACCAATAATAACAGAAGGATTTACAATAACTGCTTTTAAGCCTTCCTCTACACCACGCCAAACCTCCATTTCTGCCCTGTATTTAGAGATAGCATAAGCGCCATTTTTATCATAAGCATCCCAATAATTATTTTCTGTGATGGTTTCGCCGGGTTTAACTTGCCCCAATGCCGCAATAGAACTTACATAAACCAACTTTGTTATGCCAAAGCTTAAACATAGGTTTACCACATTAGCTGTTCCATCAACATTGATGGCCATCATTTCCTTTTCATTGTAATTATTTAAAGAAACATAAGCCGCACAATGGTAAACATGGGTAATGCCCTCAAAGGCATCTATTAAATCAGAAACATCTAAAATATCGGCATCAAACCACTCTATTTGGCTTTCATAAGGTTTTAAAACTTCAGGTATTACAGAAGACGCTCTTTTGATACACCTAACTTTAATACTTTTTGCTAAAAGTTGCTTGGTTAATTGTGCGCCCAAAAATCCTGTTGCTCCTGTAATTAAAATCATGCCGCTAATTTAAAAAGGCAAATTAAATATTCTTAACTGATTAATAACAGCTAAAGATGATATTAAATGTTTAATCGTAATTTTTAATATCTATTAACATAAAAATTAGATATTTGATTTGATTTATACCAACAATATGTCTTTAGCAGATTTTTTCTCTCCCATCAATATTGAAAAACTTAAGCCTAAAACTGGTTTTTATACCAGCCATTTAGGTATGAAAATTACTGCTTATGAAACAGATTTTCCTGTTTTAGAAGATGCTAGTTTTGATGTAGCCATTATTGGTGTTTGCGATGATAGAGGCGCTATCAACAACCAAGGTTGTGCCTTGGGGCCAGATTATATTCGCGAGAAATTATACAGCCTCAATGAAGGTGCATATAAATCTAAAATTGTTGATTTAGGGAATATCTTACCCGGCCATCAGTTATCAGACACTTATATTGCCTTAAAAACTGTTACTACCGAGCTTATAAAGCTAAATATTTTACCCCTTATCATCGGCGGAAGCCAAGATTTAACCTATGCCCAATACCTAGGTTATGAAGATTTAGAGCAAAAGGTAGATTTATTGGTGATAGATTCTCATTTTGATATGAATGAGGCTGAGGAAGATGAGGCTGTAGCTACGGATGCTATTTCCTACCTGAACAAGATTTTCTTGCACCAGCCTAATTACCTATTCAACTTTAGCAACCTAGGCTACCAAACTTATTTTGTTAGTCAGGATAGTTTAAGGGTGATGGATAAGCTGTTTTTTGATGCACAACGCTTAGGAGAAATTAGCGGAGCAGTACACTTGGCAGAACCTGCTATCAGAAATGCTAATATGATCAGTTTTGATATCAGTAGCATACGTTCTTCTGATGCGGTAGCTAATGGAAATGCTGCACCTAATGGTTTTTACGGCGAAGAAGCTTGTCAGCTTTGCAGATACGCAGGTTATAGCGATAAATTAAGTTCTATAGGTTTTTACGAATTTAACCCGGCTTATGACCAAAACGGGCAATCGGCGATGTTGATGGCGCAAATGATTTGGTGTTTCTTAGATGGTTTTTATAACCGCAAGAAAGATTTCCCGATGAACCCTAAATCAGACTATATCGTATATAAGACCAGTTTACAAGAAGACGGACATGAGTTGATATTTGTTAAAAGTAAAAAAACAGACCGTTGGTGGATGCAAGTTCCTTATCCATCGGCAGGTTCTAAAAATGAAAGGTTTCATTTTGTGCCTTGCTTATATGAAGATTATCAATTGGCCGTTAGCGGAGAAATGCCCGATTTATGGTGGCGCACATATCAAAAATTAAATTAAAAAGCATGAAAAAAATACTCTTAGGCTTGCTATTGCAGGTTCCGGTTTTAGCTTTTGCACAGTTTAGCCTTAAAGGCGAGTTTTCTGCTGCGAGTCAAAATAAGAAGCTATACTTTATCCATATCCAAAATAATGCAGAGGTGATAGATTCGGCCGTGGTTAATAACGGGAAATTTAGTTTCAATCTTGATTTAAAAGAACCTAGTGTTGCCGTTTTACTATTACAGCATGAAGGAAATGCTTTAAAAGATAAAGGACCAAAAGACGTTTACCGCTTTTTTATTGAGCCAGGAAATGCCACCCTTACCGCAAAAGATTCTATTGCACAAGCTAAGGTAAATGGCTTAACCATTTTTAAGGAAGATGTGGCTTACAAAACTGCTACACAGGCATCAGAAAGCAAATTAATTGCTTTAAATAAAGAGTTTGCAGCTTTAGCACCAGAGAAAAAAGCCAAACAAGAAACCATTGAAAGTTTCCAAGGGCGCTATTTAAATCTGCTGGAAGAGAGAAAAGCGCAAATCATCAACTTCATAAAAGCAAATCCTCAATCTTACATCAGTTTGTATGCTTTTAATCAGGATTTGGGTATTGATGATATGGAGTATAGCCAAGCAGAAAGCTTATTTAGTGGTTTACAAGATAAGGTTAAGAAATATGCTTTAGCTGCTGTTATCAAGCAGAAATTAGACATTGCGAAGGTAACTGGCATTGGCGCTATGGCAACAGATTTTGAGGAAAAAACACCTGAAGGTATCCCGCTTAAATTATCATCCTACAAAGGTCAATATGTATTATTAGATTTTTGGGCATCATGGTGTGGCCCTTGTCGCAAAGAAAATCCTTTTGTAGTGAGCGCTTACGAAAAGTATAAAGATAAAGGCTTTACTATTTTAGGTGTTTCTATAGATACAGATAGAAATGCATGGCAAAAAGCTATTAAAACAGATAATTTGATGTGGGCTCAACTGATAGATTCTACTACAGAGATTTCTAAAATTTATGGTATTGATGCTATTCCTAAGAACTTTTTGATAGACCCTAGCGGTAAAATAGTAGCTAAAAATTTAAGAGGCGGAGCTTTAGAAGATAAACTCAAAGAGATTTTTGATAAGAAATAAGTTGAAGATGTCTGGGGATGAAAATCTTCAGACATTTTTGTTTATACCTTGTAGAAGTAGCCTATCAAAAGAAAAATAACACCTACCACTGAGATGAAATAAGCCATGCCGCCAAATACAAGCCCAATAATCAAACCTATAATAATCAGAACTAAGCCTACCCACATGTAATTATTACGCTTGAAGGCTCCTTCTTCACTGTTTTTAACTTCTTCTTCCGGATTATTTAAATTGTCTGCCTGAGTTTCTTCTAACTTTTCTTCTGCGGGAGAACTTGTTACTTCTTGATCCTCTACCGCTTTAGGACTTTTTTGTGTTGCCTCTTGTGTTTTGCTATCAGCTTGATCTGAAAACATTGGAGAAACACCAGCTTGCTGCCTTGCTTGCTCTTTTTGAGTTACACTTTCAACTGCTGTTTCTTTTGGCTGAATTGTTTGCTTAGGCTTCTTTTTTGGTAAGATTAAGGCACTATTTAATTTAGATAATGCTTCCTCTTCATCAGTTTTTTCTTTAACTGCTGGCTTAGTGAGCTTAACCTGTTTATTTGCTTTAACAGCTGGAGCTGGTTTTACTAGCGCTATAGCTGGAGATTTCTTAGCCACAATCTTCTTTGTAGTACTAAGCTTAGCGATTTTATTTTGTTTTATTGGTCGATTAACCTTTGAAATAGGCTGAGCAGAAGGAACTATATTCTTTTGTAAGAAAGTATCAGCGTCCTCATAAACCAGCAACTCTGCCTTGTGCTTGGCATTGATATAAATATTAACTCTTCTTACACTTTCGCTATAAGGTTTAGCTGTTTTGGCTAAATGAAGCTTTTCGGGATTAACTTTTACCCATTCATACCTTTTACTAGTACAGCCAGCTATACTTAGTATCAGTAGAAATGTAAAAACTATTTTAAACCCTTTAATCATTTAGTATGTATATCATCCCCACAGGAGGGAATATTGTGCCAGATTGAGCTATTGTGGATAATTTTCAAAGAAAAATACCCCCTTATACAACAAAATCCACTGTAAAATTAACAGTGGATTTTATTAACAATCCCAACACTGTGTAATGTTGAGTAAATATGGGTAAAATTGTTGATTTTATACCTCTATATCAAATCAAAACCTATATCTTTTCTAAAATTAGCAGCGTCAAAGTAAATTCTTCCAGCATCTGCGGTAGCTTGTTGTAAAGCGGTAAAAATATCATCCTGTAAAGTACTAACGGTTAATACTCTACCTCCATTGGTTTTAATGATTCCGTTTTCTAATTCGGTACCAGCATGAAACACCATAGACTCCTCTACGTTTTCTATCCCTGTAATAGCTTTTCCTTTAAGGTATTCGCCGGGATAACCACCCGCAACAACCACGATAGTAGCAGCTGTTTTCGGAGAGATTTTTAACTCATATCCGGCAATTCTTTCCTCGGCAACAGCCTTTAGCATCTCTACTACATCGCTTTCTATTCTTAAGAAAACACTTTCTGTTTCTGGGTCGCCCATACGGCAATTATATTCTATCACATAAGGCTCTCCGTTTACATTCATTAAGCCAATAAATATAAAGCCTTTGTAGTCAATATTTTCTGCTTTTAATCCGTCTACCGTAGGGATAACAATGCTATCCTCTACCTTTTTCATAAAAGTTGCATCAGCAAAAGGTACTGGCGATACAGAACCCATTCCGCCTGTATTTAAACCTGTATCTCCTTCGCCTATTCTCTTATAATCTTTAGCTTCTGGTAAAACGATATAATCTTTACCATCACTTAAAACAAAGACAGAAAGCTCTATACCTGTTAAAAATTCTTCTATCACTACCTTAGAGCTGGCTTCGCCAAACTTAGCATCTTCCAGCATCAGTTTTAATTCTGTTTGTGCTTCTTCTAAAGTGCTGCAAATTAAAACGCCTTTACCAGCCGCTAAGCCATCGGCTTTTAAAACTACTGGTAGTGGATGGTGCTTTAGATAAGTTAAACCTTCCTTTAAAGTATCAACTGTAAAAGTATGAGAAGCGGCAGTTGGGATTTTATATTTCTCCATAAAGTTTTTAGAGAAATCTTTACTGCCTTCTAGCTGTGCACCATCTTTTTTAGGCCCTATAACAGGGATGTTTTTTAAATCCTCATCGGCTAAAAAATAATCGTGAATACCTTTTACTAAGGGTTCTTCTGGTCCAACCAATACTAAGTTTACCTCATTTTGAAGTACAAAAGCTTTGATAGCGTCAAAATCTGTAGCTTTTATGTTTACATTTTTGCCATATTGCTGTGTACCGGCGTTTCCGGGTGCAATAAATAATTTTTCACATAAAGGACTTTGAGAAATTTTCCAGGCGAAGGTGCTCTCTCTTCCGCCAGAACCAAGGATTAGGATATTCATGGCCCAAAAATAATATATCCCTTTAACATAGCCCTATTTAATTATCATTTTAGCCATTATAAAATAGCATATTTGTAATAAGAGCATCAACTATGGTCATCTACATCAAAAATATGGTTTGCAGCCGCTGTAAAATGGTGGTTGAGCAGGTGTTTCAGGAACTAAATTTACAGCCCGAACAAGTACTGCTTGGCGAAGTACATTTGAAAGAAGCACCAACAGAAAAACAAGTAAATACCCTAAAATTAGAGTTAGAAAATCAATACTGTCCTAAACGTTTATGAAAACATCAAAAGTAACGCAATAGCTTAAAATTTATGAGATAAAAATAGATTTCAGAAAAGAACCCCTTGAATAACTTGTTTATCTTTTAGCTCATCGGGTTCTTCAAAAGGCCTATCGAGCCAATTCTGTAGATTTATTTTCACAAATATGTTAAGTCTGATAAATGCGATAAGGTTGGAGAGCTGCCATCCATATTTAGCCATTGCTTTAAGTGCTTTAAGGATGAGGATGGTAATTAGCGCTGTCCATATCTGTATCATCACGGCATTTTCTGTGGTTCCGATAAATGATTTGATATGCAGGTTCTGTTTGATCTCTCTAAAAAAGATTTCAATCTGCCATCTGCTTTTATAAAGCTCACTGATGGTGTTTGCTGTCCAATACATTTGATTGGTAATAATTTCTATAGTTTGTTCATTTTTATCATCCCAAACAGCCACTCTTCTTAAGTTTTTGGGATAGCTGTCCTTTGATTTTGTGGTTTTAAGCTCAATAATCTCGTCAATCAGGATATTCTTATGCCTGTTCTCCGGCAATATATTTTCCTTAACTGTAGTATATTGGAGGTTTTCTTTATGTCTGATCACAAAAAATACGCCGTTGCTGTCCCAAACATTCAGCAGGGCAAAGTCATTATAGAATCGGTCTGCAACAATAACACTTCCTTTGTGTAAAGGCACATCATAAGCTCCTTTGTTATCCGCAGTTTTGCCGTTGGTAATATTGACATATGCTGGTAGATTGCCATCATAATCAAGCAGAGTATGCAGTTTAACCGCTCCTTTAGCTGTTTTGTACCTGGCCCAATCAAATAGAGAAAGACACAGACTGATAGTAGTGGAGTCTAACAGGAAGATTTTGGACTTAATCCTGAACTTTATTTGTTTAAAGCCTGCCTGCTGTCCCAAACTTTCTAACAGTATGAAATAATAGGACTTGAAGATGTTATAGTCCCTGTGCTTGTTCTGATAGCTTACACTAGATTTAGATGGAGCTTTTTGAATACCTAAATGATTGAGGTTGCCAGTAGCTGAACGAAGACCGTTACTAATATCACGTACCGATTGGCTTTTGGCAAACTGGCAGAACAACATCGATACTAGATGTGTCCAGCTTGTATAACCTTTATTATGTTTGTCGCTCTGAGATGTAGATACCAGTTTGTTGAACTTTGAACGCTCAAGTTTTGATATGATTTGGGAGAATAGTGTTACATTTACCATTGAGAAAGGGTTTGTTTTTGTGCAACCTCAAAGGTAACGATGAGTTAAAACTTTCCTTTCTCCTTTTTTATTCGTTTAGGACGCTATTGTTAGAAAATTTAGGTTTCGAAATTATTGATGATAAAAAAAGCAAATTGATTGATGCTATTAAAACACAAATTATTGAATTGATACATCACCAAAAGGAAGCCTTACACATAAACTTAAGCGATTTTTTAAGTAGACAATTGAAACACGATTACAGTTACCTGAGTAATTTATTTTCTGAGAAAGAAGGCATTACAATAGAAAAATACTTCATCACCCAAAAGATAGAAAAAGTTAAAGAGCTATTGATTTACGATGAATTATCGCTTTCTGAAATAGCTTACCAACTAAATTATAGCAGCGTGGCGCACTTAAGTAGCCAGTTTAAAAAAGTAACTGGTCTAACACCAAGTTTCTTTAAAAACCTAAAAGGGAATAAGCGCATAGAGATTGAAAAACTCTAAAAATATTTGGCTAACAATTTCTTATCATTTTTTTTGAAAGCTTTTAACTACGAATAATTATTTTTGCAGGATGATTTGTATGGCAGGTACACAAACACAAGAAGAGACCTTTACCCTTGACGAGATTTTAAGCTCTTTAAAAACGGTACACCGATTAATATTATGGAATGACGAGGTGAATACTTTTGACCACGTTATCTATTGCTTGATGAAATATCTGGATTATTCTGAAAACCAAGCCGATAAAATTGCATGGACGGTACACAACGAAGGTAAATGTGCTATTTTGGAAGGTTCTTTAACAGAGATGGAAGTTTACCGTAAAATCTTAAAACAGGAAGGTTTAACCGTTTCTGTTGATTAAACAAATCTTACCTAAAACCTTTTTTATGTGTTGCTGAAAAGCAGCACTTTATGTAATAATGCGGTTACCTTAGCAGGTTTGGTTAAACACTGGCTTAACTTTCGAGTTCTAAACAGAAAACTTAAACTTAACATGCGTTTTTACTCTCCATTATTTGTTCTAATCTTAGTATTTATTGCGCTTACTACACAAATTTTTGCTCAAACACCCATTTCTGTTCAGATAAAAGGTAAAGTTGTAGATGCTAAATCTTCTGCCATATTAGATTTTGCCACTATTAAACTTTTAAAAGCAGATAATAACCCTTTCAAAGCTACACAAAGCAACTTAGAAGGTAATTTTACTTTTAACGATATTAATGAGGCAGGCAATTTTAAAATCAGCATTAGCTTTGTAGGTTATAATACGCTTAGTAGAACTATTACCATCACCAATCAAAAAGTAATTGACTTAGGTATTTTAAAACTTAATAAAAATGCTGATGCTGTGCTTAATGAAGTTGTTGTAACGGGTAAAAAAGATGTTATACAATTAGGTATAGATAGGAAAGTATTTAATGCCGACCAAAGTTTGGCTACACAAGGTGGTACTGCCGCAGATTTATTGGCTACTGTACCTTCTGTACAAGTAGATTTAGATGGTAATGTAAGTTTAAGAGGCACAAGTAATGTGCGTATTCTTATTGATGGTAAACCATCTACTTTTGGCGGTAGCGATGTTAATGCTATCCTGCAATCTTTACCCGCTAATGCGATAGACAAAGTTGAATTGATTACCAATCCTTCTTCTAAATATGACGTAGAAGGGCAATCTGGAATTATCAATATCGTACTTAAAAAGAACCAGCGTTTGGGTGTTAATGGTAATGTTAATACATCTGCAGGTAGGTTTAATAATTACAACTTTAATACAGGTTTAAACTTTAGAAATGAAAAGTGGAACTTCTCTGGTAATTACTCTTTAAGAAGCGGAGATAGAATTGGTTTTGGCTCTAATAACACCAGATTTTTGAGCACCAATAATACCAGCGCATTTACTACTGCTAGCCAAAACACTTTAAGATCAGACTTAACAAACACTCTAAAACTAGGTGTAGAAAGATACTTTACCCCAAAAACTAGCTTAGCTATTTCTGGGAATCTTAACGTAGGAAATGAAGATGCTAGGGAAACGCTTAACCAGTTTTTCTTTAATAGCAACGGAGATTTACAAGACCGCGGACCAGGTGAAAACATCAATACAGAAGATGGTTATGGTTATGATTTAAATGTTGATTTTTTCCATAAGTTTAAAAACCCTGGTGAGGAACTAAGTACCAATTTCTCCTACGGAAAAAGCAATGAAAATGATTTTGAAAACATTGTGCAACAGTTTTTCAATAGTCAAGGCGGACTTTCTGATAGGCTAGGCGTTAACCGTCGTAACGATGTTGCACAAGACAATAGAAATTTTAATATTCAGCTAGATTATATCAAACCATTTTCTAAAACCAGTAAGCTAGAAGCGGGCTACCGCACCACCTTAAGATATAGTGATGAAGACCAAGTATCAGACACTTTAGTGGCTAATTTCAATTCTTATAACAGAGATTTTGATTTAACTAGTTTGTTTGAGATGGAAGAATTTGTACATGCTGTTTATAGTAATTATCAAAAACAATTTACTGAAAATTTTGGAGCACAAGTTGGTTTAAGGGCAGAACAAGCTTATTTAAACACCAATTTTAGCAGAGCAGATATTAATGGAACGCCAAATTCTGCACCCGGCAGGTTAGATTATTTCAGACTGTATCCTAGTATATTTTTAACTCAAAAACTTAAAGGAAATAATCAATTACAGCTAAGTTATTCTAGAAGAGTAAACAGGCCAAGAGGCTGGCAAATTAACCCTTTCCCAGATGTTGCAGACAGGTATAACATCAGAATCGGAAATCCTAATTTAAGACCAGAAGACATTCATTCTTTCGAGTTTGGTTATGCTAAATTTTGGAAAGCTGTTACCTTAACATCTTCCCTTTATTACAGACAGGTAAATGATGTTGTACAAAGTATCAGACAACAAAACCCTGATCAAAATGGAGGTACTATTTCCAGATGGTTTAACATTGCCAGAAATCAATCTTTTGGTTTAGAATTAATCAGCAGGGCTGATATTGCTAAAGGCTTTAATATTACCGGTAACTTAAACTTCTTCCAAACCTATTTTACGGGCGATGCTAGTTTAGGTATTAATGATAACGATGGCTTTAACTGGAATGGTAATTTAACATCGCAAATGACCATTACCAAAAAGCTATCGGCGCAAGCCAATTTATTTTACATGGCTCCAAGGGTAATGTCGCAAGGCAGAATGAAGGAAATGATTGCCATGGATGCCGGTATCAAATACGATGTGTTGAATAAAAAAGGAAGTATTGGCCTTAACTTGCAAGACGTTTTTAACAGCAGAAGATTTGGCATGTTAACAGATAACGGCCAGTTTATACAAGAATTTGAGCGTAGAAGACAAGGCCAAATGTATAATTTAAGCTTTAGCTATCGTTTTGGTAAAATGGAAAATAACCAAAGAAGAAATAACAAAAGACCAGAAAATACCGGAGGTGGCATGGGCGAAGAAAGCTTTTAAACCTTTAACAGATAAAAGAGTCTAAAAAACTCAATCACTATAAATAACCAAATTGAAATTGCTTCAACCTATACGTTTTTGGCTGATACTTTCTATTATTACGATTAGTTTACAGGTATTTTCGCAAAATTTACCAGTAAATGCACCAGGTATTATTAAAGGAAGAGTTTTAGATATTAAAACCAATCTTCCTATTCCTTTTGCTGCATTAAGCTTAACCGATAGCGTTTCTACGCCAAAATCATTACAGAATGATTTGGAAGGTAATTTCACGATCAATAATTTAAAACCTGGTAGCTATACTTTAAAAATATCTTATGTGGGCTATCAGAATAAAGCCATTACCCAAATAGCCATTACTGATACCCGTTTCGAGATTGATTTAGGCGATATCCTCCTCAATGCTAATGATAAACTATTGAATGAGGTTGTGGTAACCTATCAAAAACCTGTGGTTGAAATGCATGACGATAAATTGGTTTATAACATCTCTGAAACCATAGCTGGTGAGGGTAGCGTTGCCGCCGATGTTTTGAAAAACGTACCTATGGTGAGTGTGGATATAGATGGAAAAGCTACCATTGCCGGCAGAAGAAATACCCGGATTTTTATTGATGGCAAACCCTCAGATTATTCTGCAAATAGTATAGGCGAGTTATTGAGTATTTTACCTTCAGACGCTTTAGAAAGTATAGAAGTTATTACAGACCCCTCTTCTAAATTTGATGCTGATGGCGATGGTATCATCAATATTGTGATGAAAAAAGGTCGTAAAGTGGGCTTAACAGGCACTTTATCTTCCAGATTTGGCACTTTAGGAAATCATAATGCAGGTGCTTTTTTATCTTCAAAAGGCAAAAAATTATCTTTTAATGCCAATGCAGGTTATTCACATGCTTTAAGATTATCTGATGCCAATTCTAACAGAACCAATAATGTTTTTGATACTAATGGCGCTATTGATACTACTTTTTTTAACGACCAAACAAATAATGCAGAGCGTATTACTGATGGTGTAGACAGTAGAGTATCTATAACTTACCAACCAGATTCTGCACAAGTTTTAAAGGCAACCCTTAGAGGTAGTTATAATGATGGTTTTAGCGAAAGTTTTTCTGATAACTTATCTCTTACAGAAGAAAGAATAGAAAGAAATCTATTAAGGCAAAATAATACTAATGGAAATAATAGTTATGATTTTGTGATGGATGCCGATTATACGCTAAGAGGAAAAAACAAACAGAATTATACCGTAGGCATCAATTACAATAGAAATAACTATACTGATTTAAGAGACTTTTCTAGATTTTCTTACCGACCAGATGGAACTTTAAGGAATCCAGAACCTACCCTACAACAAAATAGCAACAACAATGTAGGCTCTAACCTAGAACTAAACCTTGATTACGATAAGACTTTTAAATTTTTAAATACGCGTTTAGAAACGGGTTTTAAAATCAACCTTAACAACTCAGACGAAAATCAGTTAGCGCAACGCTTTGATTATGATGTGAATGAATATGTGGTAAATGATGCTTTAACCAATGCCTTTTTGTTTAAGCAAAATGTTTACGCCAGCTATTTAACAGCCAGATTTAGGATAAAAAAATGGAGTATAAGAGCTGGAACAAGAGCTGAGCTTACCAATATCAACTTTATACAAGAAAATATGCCTAATGCTGATTTTAAACCTTACATGAGCTTTTTCCCAAGTTTAGCCGTTACCCGGAGTTTTTCTAAAACCATGCGTGGTGGTTTAAATTACAGCAGAAGAATTACCAGACCCAGAGCTTTTGCCCTAAACCCTTTGATAGATAATTCTGACTCTTTAAATATCCGTTTCGGAAATATCAATTTAAGACCTTCTTTTACAGACCAATACGAAGCTAATATTACCTTTTTTGGTAAAGGCTGGTCGGTTTCGCCAAGAATTAGTTATGCCATTTCTAGCAGGATTATAGAGCGTATTAAAACCCCTATTGCAGGTACCAATGGTACAGAGACTACTTATTTAAACTTAGGAAATAGCAGCTCTATAAATTTCAACACTTTCGCAAATTACCAAATAGATAAAACCAAGAATATGAATGCCGGCTTTACGGTGAGTAGGGTAAGTTATGAATCGGCTGCTAATTCGCGTTTAAATAATACAGGTATAGCGGTAAGAGCTAATGCAGGCATGAGCTATAGTTTTGATAAATCTACAGCCATGGAAGCTAATCTTAACTATATCAGAAATGTTTCTGCACAGGGCATAGTAAATGGCTATTTAGAAAGTCAGTTTGGTTTTAAACGTAATTTCTTAAAGAATAGAATGAGTGCCCGCGTAACCATGGTAGACCCATTTAGCGAGCGTAATTTTAGTTCTATCACCCAAGGGCAAACTTTTTTCCAAGAAAGCTTTTCGCTTCAAAGAACCCGTAATTTTATGGCGGCCTTAAGCTATCGCTTTACTAAAATAAATGGCGGTAACACCAAAGCGGTTATCCCTAAAAAGAGGGTTAATCCATAGGGTGTACACCTATGGTTAGGTGTGTTAAACCCTTTCAGGGTTGCGTATCTATCATTTACTAGGTTGTACGTGTGTTTTAATCCATAGGATGCACCTATGGTTATGAGTATTGAACCCTTTCAGGGTTGGGGCATTTATCCCATCACTCAGACTTTGTATATGTGTCAATCCATAGGCTCGACGCCTATGGTTAGGTGTGTTAAACCCTTTCAGGGTTGGGCATTTATCCCATCACTCAGACTTTGTATATGTGTCAATCCATAGGATGCACCTATGGTTATGAGTATTGAACCCTTTCAGGGTTGGGGTTATCTCCGTAGGCTGCGCCTTGGTTATCTCCATAGGATATACCTATGGTTATCAGTATTGAACCCTTTCAGGGTTATGATTGCGATAACAAATAATCCTTAAAGTTTTGATAGCTGTTATCCATCACAATTTGATGTTTTGCTTTATGATATAGCTCTGCTACTTGTGCAGGTACTTCATAAGGAATGTGCAATTCCTCAAAAACATCAGGGAATTTGCAAGGATGTGCCGTAGCCAAAACTACATAAGCATGCTTATCTAATTGGTTTTTTGCCTTGGCCTCTTTTACTGCTAAATAACCAGTAGCCGTATGTGGGCACATGATATATTGCTTTTCCTGATAAACTTCTTTGATTGCCACTTTGATAGCATCATCATCAAATGCTACAGCATCAAATGCTGCTTCTAGTTTAGTTTTATCCTTATCAAACATATCTAGTATCCTTACAAAATTACTAGGATTACCAACATCCATAGCGTTAGCTAAGGTTTGTACGGAAGGTTTTGCCGTATAAACGCCAGTTTTTAAATACTGAGGAACAATATCATTACTATTTGTAGCTGCTATAAATTGTTTTATAGGCACACCCATTTTAGAAGCTAACATACCAGCCGCTATATTACCGAAGTTACCACTTGGCGTAACAAAAGTAATATGCTCAAACTGTTGCTTTAAGCGGGCATAAGTATTGGCATAGTAAAACATTTGAGGTATTAACCTGCTGATATTGATAGAATTTGCAGAGGTAAGATTAAACTTAGCATTTAACTCTTCATCATGAAAAGCTTGCTTTACCATAGCTTGGCAATCATCAAAAGTACCATCAATTTCTACGGCTTCTATATTATTACCATTGGTAGTTAATTGCAATTCTTGTATTAAACTTACCTTACCTTTTGGGTAAAGAATGGTAACTTTTATACCCGGTACATTTAAAAAACCTAAGGCTACTGCACCTCCTGTATCGCCAGAGGTAGCTACTAAAATCCTGATTTCTTTTTCCTCTTCCTTTAAGAAATGCGCCATGATACGGCTCATGAAACGCCCTCCAAAATCTTTAAAGGCTAAAGACGGACCATGGAATAACTCTAGAATAAAAACATCATCAGCTAAAGGATGTAAAGGAGCCTCAAAATTTGCAGCATCATCTACAATAGCTTTTAAAGCTTCGGCAGAAATATCATCTTTTAATAAAGCATAGGCTAAATCGAAAGCAATTTCTGGTAAAGATTTCTTATCCCAACCAGCAATGATATTTTCATCTAAAACTGGGATAGTGGTAGGCATATATAAACCATTATCTGCCGGAAGGCTATTGAAAACTGCTGTCTTAAAATCAACCGATAAATGATGGTTTTTGGTACTGTATAGTTTCATTTCTTTAGATGGTTGGATGGTTAGTTGATTGGATGATTAGTTGATTCCTAACAAACTAATACCTAACAAACTACTATAGTATAACTGGTCCGTTTTTATTAATTTCTGATAAATATATGTTACTGGCGATACCTTTGTCTAAAAGCACTTGTTGTAAGGTTAATAATACCCTTTGTGCGTCATCCGGCGAACGGAATAAAGAAAAAACAGTTGGTCCCGAACCCGAGATACCAAAACCTAAAGCACCGTGGTGCATGGCTATTTCCTTCATTTTATAAAACTCTGGTATCAACATAGAGCGTATGGGCTCTACAATAACATCTTTCATACAACGTCCAAGTAAATCGTAATCTCCCAGATATAAAGCACTTATTAGGCCAGCAATATTTCCCCATTGGGTAACTGCATCTTTTAACAATACTTTAGAACGTATAATTTGTCTGGCATCTCTAGTAGGTACATCAACATGCGGATACAATAAAGCGCAATATAAATTTGGCACTGGTAAAGCTATCACCTCTAAAGGCTCATAACTTTTAATGAGGGTAAAACCGCCAAATAAAGCAGGTGCAACATTATCGGCATGACCATGGCCACAAGCTAAAGCCTCGCCTTCCATAGCAAAAGGCAGTAATTCTTCTTTGCTTAAAGGCCTGTCTAATAATTCGTTAATAGCAAATATACCCGCTACAGAACTAGCTGCACTAGAACCTAAGCCACTACCTAAAGGCATTTTTTTCTTTAGTTTTAGCTTAACGCCGATGTCTTCACGACCAAGTTGTTTTAATATGCTTTTAACACCTGCAGCTACTGTGTTACGGTCGGCATCGAGAGGTAATTTACCACCATCGCCTTCTATAGAGCTTATGACTACGCCAGGTTTATCGCATAGATCCATGATGAGTTCATCGCCCGGTTCATTAACAGCGAAGCCCAAAATATCAAAACCACACACCACATTAGCAACAGTAGCTGGGGCATATACTTTTATTGATTTACTGCTCATTACTGGTTAGCTCCTACTTTAACTAAATCGGCAAATACACCAGCAGCGGTAACCGCAGCACCAGCACCAGGCCCTTTTACTACCATTTGTGTTTCACAATACCTCTCGGTGGTGAAAGCTATAATGTTATCGCTACCAGATAAAGCGTAGAAAGGATGATCCATACCTACTGCTTGCAGGCTAATGCTTGCTTTACCGTTTTCTAATTTTCCAATGTAACGAAGTACTTTACCTTGTTTTTCAGCATCTTTTTTAAGCTGTTCAAAATAATCGTTAGAAACTTTTAGCTCTTGATAAAAAGCTTCAACAGTTGGTGCTTTAGCGCAATTTTCTGGTAAAATAGCTCCTAAATCTACATCAGCAGCTTCCATTGCTAAACCACTATTTCTGGCTAAGATTAATATTTTACGCATAAAATCAATCCCACCTAAATCATCACGAGGATCTGGCTCTGTATAACCTTTTTCTTGTGCTTGCTTAACTACATCGTGGAAAGTAACATCACCTTTAAAATTATTAAAAATGAAAGAGATGGTACCAGAAAGAATAGCTTCTATCTTGGTGATTTTATCGCCACTGATGATTAAATCATGTAATGTGGTGATGATAGGTAAACCAGCACCTACGTTGGTTTCGTACAAGAAATCTACTCCGTATTTCTGAGCAGTACTTCTTAAATCTGCAAACTGCTTATAATCGCCAGAGTTAGCAATTTTATTGCAAGTAACCACGGAAATATTCGACTTGAAAATATCTTTATATAAAGTACTTGGAATTGGGCTTGCAGTATTATCTACAAATACGCAGTTTGGTAGGTTTAAGCTCTTCATCTCACTCACAAATTTATTTAAATCTGCAGGCTCGGTTGATTCATCTAAGCTTTGTTGCCAATTAGCTAAATCTATACCAGCTGGCTCTATCAACATTTTTTTAGTGTTGGTTAAACCGATGATTTTGATATTGATGAGATTATTTTCTACTAAATAAGCATGATGAGCATTTATCTGCGAAAGCAATTCTTTACTGATATTACCCACACCAACAATAAATACGTTTAAGTTCTTTTGCAATTGTGCAAAAAACGCATCGTGTACGGTATTTAAAGCTTTTGTCAAATCGGAATTATAAATAATTACCGAGATATTGTATTCTGATGAACCTTGCGCTATAGCAACCACATTAACACCATTTCTACCTAAAGCATGGAAAAGTTTTCCGGCAATACCCGGTGTTTTCTTCATATTTTCGCCTACGATGGCTAAAATAGAAAGATCATGTTCTATGGTGATAGGCTCTAATTTTCCGGCTTGTAATTCTAACTCAAACTCTTGCTGAATTAAAGCTTGTGCTTTTTTAGCATCCTCAGGGTTAACCGCAAAAGTGATAGAGTGCTCTGATGATGATTGTGTAATTAAAACTACGTTTACCTGCTCTCTAGACAGTAAAGAGAATAACCTGCCGCTAAAACCCGCTTTACCAACCATGCCACTACCTTGCAAATTGATAATGCTGATATGGTCTACAGAAGAAATCCCTCTGATAACGGTTGATGATGGCTTGATATCATGTTTGATAAAAGTTCCTGGGAAACTAGCATCAAAAGTATTTTTAATAACAATTGGAATTTTCTTTAAGAAAGCCGGAATCATGGTTGGCGGATAAATCACCTTTGCCCCAAAGAAAGAAAGCTCCATAGCCTCGGTATAAGAAAGTTCTTCTAAAGAAAATGCTTTTTTTACCCTTCTTGGATCGGCAGTCATCATGCCATTAACATCTGTCCAGATTTCTATTTGCGATACATTTAAAGCCGCACCAATGATGGCAGAAGTATAATCACTACCACCACGACCAAGAGTTGTTACCCTGTTTTGGTCATCGCTAGCTATAAAACCTGTAGCCACAATTAAACTATCTTTATGATGTTCAAAGTAGTTCTTGATCAAGAAATTACTTTGTTCAAAATCTACACGGGCATTACCAAAAGTACTATCAGTTTTAATAATTTCTGTGGTGTTTAGGTAATCAGCACCTTCATGTATGGTTTTTAAGATTCTAGAAATCATAAAAGCCGAGCATTGCTCGCCATAGCTTAAAATAGCATCACGAGTTTTTGGACTTAGCTCTTGTAAGGCCGTAACACCTTGCATTAAATCTTCCAGCTCTTGAAAAAATAATTTTAATTTGGTTAAAACCTGATTTTGTTGTTGCACAGGAATTAACGCTTTTACCACTTCAAAGTGTCTTTTTTCTATATCAGCCAAAGCTTCAGAAAAATCAATTCCTTTTATAGCGTTCTCTGCCGTCGTGATTAATTGGTTGGTAACACCTCCCATAGCAGAAACAACAATGACCATTTGTTCTTGCTTATCAAGGTTAGTTTTAACCACGTCTATTAACGCTTTTAAAGCATCTACAGACCCAACAGAAGTTCCTCCGAATTTTAAAATTTTCATTTTCTTTCTACAGCTAAAAATCTTTTACTGACACGCAGCTTTGGATTTGATATTAAAATTTAAAAAAAAGCGCCTTCCGTTTTGTCGGAAGGCGCTTTGTATGTTTTATATAAGCCTATAATTACCTTCCTCTATGCGCAGAGCGTCATGGTGTAAGTAATTGTAGTTGCATAGTTATTATTCACGTTTTTAAATTATGTGCCAAATCTAAGCTTTCATTTTTTAAATACAAACATTTTTCACAGAAAATAGGAAATTCATTTAGCCTATAATTATCTTTACAACGGTATGCAGGGATTAGTTATTAAATCAACAGGAAGCTGGTACACTGTTTTAGGTGAAAATCAGCACAAATATGAATGCAGGATAAAAGGCAAACTCAGGATGAAAGGTCTGGTAAGCACCAATCCTGTTGCTGTTGGAGATTTTGTTGATTTTGAGCTAGAACCCGAGCAAGAAACTGCTGTCATCAATAGAATTCATGACCGTAAGAACTATATCATCAGAAAATCTATCAACCTATCTAAACAAGTACAAGTTATTGCTGCTAATTTAGACCAGGCTTGTTTGGTGGTAACTTTGGCTTCTCCAAGAACTTCTTTAGGCTTTATAGACCGTTTTTTGGTTACTGCTGAAGCTTATGGAATTCCTGCTATTTTAATCTTTAATAAGCTAGATTTATTTAGCGATGAAGGCCTAGAAATCCTAGCCAATTATATGGATTTGTATGAAGGTATAGGCTATAAATGTTATGCGGTATCTGCCATAGAAGGCACCCATGTGAATACCATTAAAGAATTGCTGAAAGATAAGACTAGTTTATTTTCTGGACATTCTGGCGTTGGAAAATCAAGCTTAATCAATCAGATCATACCGGGTATTGCTTTAAGAACTGGCGAAATTTCTGATTGGAGCGATATGGGAAAACACACCACCACCTTTGCAGAAATGTTTGAATTGCCTTTCGGCGGAAAATTAATTGATACCCCAGGCATTAGAGAATTAGGCATTGCCGATATAGAACCAGAGGAACTTGCTCATTTCTTTCCAGAGATGCGAAGCCGTATGCATGGCTGCAAATTTCATAACTGCGTACACATTAACGAACCCGGTTGCGCCATTTTAAAAGCCTTAGACGAAGGAAATATTGAACCCACAAGATATGATAGCTATTTAAGTATTTATCATAAAAACGATACGAGGGCATAGAGCCTCATCCTAAATCCTTCTCCGAAGGAGAAGGACTTCCATTAATAATCAGCCGTTTAAAAAGTCTAACAAACTAGAAACCTAACAAACTAACCAACTAATTACTAAGCACCTAACCTAAAATATGAGAGCCGTTATCCAAAGAGTAAGTCAAGCATCATGCACCGTAAACGGAGAAATTACAGGTAAAATAAACACCGGATTTTTGGTTTTATTGGGTGTTGAGGAGGCTGATACTTTAGAAGATTTAACTTGGCTGGCGCAAAAAATTGTGAACATGCGCATTTTTAATGATGAAAATGGCTTAATGAATAAATCTTTAGCTGATGTTGATGGCCGTATTTTATTGATATCTCAGTTTACACTCTTCGCACAAACAAAAAAGGGAAATCGCCCCTCATTTATCAGAGCTGCCAAACCTGCCCAGGCTATTCCGCTTTATGAAAAAATGATTGCAGAGCTAGCTCAATTAAGCAATACCAAAATAGAAACCGGCATTTTTGGTGCCGATATGAAAATAGAACTCTTAAATGATGGCCCCGTTACCATCATGATGGATACCAAGGATAAAGACAGGCATTAATTTTAGGTTTGGTTTTTGAATAAGGATAATGAATAACTGCCTAGTAGCAGTTTTCTACCTTATTAAAAACCCTATGATTACAACCGAAGAAGAGAAAAAAGAAGCTCAAGAATTCTATAAAGAAGCCTTACAATTACTAAAAGAGTGCGGTGTAGATTTTATGCTAGGAGGTGCCTTTTCCCTCTTTGCACATACTGATATTTACCGCGATACTAAAGATTTAGATATCTTTTGTAAACCATCAGACTATAGCAAAATACTACAATTTTTTGCCGATAAAGGTTATAAAACCCAATTAACAGACATCCGCTGGTTGGCCAAAGTTTTTAAAGGAGATTATTTCATCGATATTATTTTTGATACTGTAAATAACATTTGTACGGTTGATGATAGCTGGTTTGAACACGCTACCCCTGGTACTTTTGCTGGTGAAGAAGTGAAGTTTTTATCTCCCGAGGAACTTATTTGGTGTAAAATATATGTCCAAAATCGTGAACGTTTTGATGGGGCAGATATCAACCATGTTATTCTTAAAAAAGGTAAAGAATTAGACTGGGAAAGGTTACTTTCCCGATTAGACCAACATAACCACTGGCATTTATTATTGGCTCAAATCATTATGTTTCAGTTTGTTTACCCGTCTGATTTTCATGAAATCATCCCCCAATGGTTGTTTGATGAATTGATAAAAAGAGCCAATAACCAATACCAATTGCCCGCTACGGTAGTGAAAGTTTGTAGAGGCCCCGTTATAGACCAAACCCAATACAGCGTAGATATTAAAGATTGGAACTATAAAGTATCTACCATCATGACTACCTAAATTTCTCATACCATGACAGATACAACAAAAAATACTAGAATAGCTGCCGTTGCCGATATCCATGTAAAAGAATCTGACAAAGGAAAATGGACTGCCTATTTTAAAGAAATATCAGAAAAAGCGGATGTTTTGGTTATCTGTGGCGATTTAACCGATACTGGCGACGAGTCTGAAGCAGCCGTTTTAGCCGAAGAATTAAAAGCATGCAGCATCCCCGTAGTGATGGTTTTAGGCAATCACGATTACGAGAAAGGCAGAGAGAAAATGATTCGTCAGCTTTTGTTAAAAGACCATGTTCATGTTTTAGATGGAGAAGCTATCGTTATCCATAACATTGGCTTTGCAGGCATCAAAGGCTTTGGTGGCGGTTTTGATAAGCACATGCTATCTATGTTTGGCGAAAAAGGCATGAAAGATTTTGTACAAGAAGCCGTAAATGAAGCCTTACAATTAGAAAGAGCCTTAGCAAGATTAGAATCAGACCATCAAGATATTAAAAAAGTGGCTTTGTTACATTATTCGCCCATCGTTGAAACCGTAAAAGGCGAAGCTGAAGCTATTTTTCCGTTTTTAGGTTCATCCAGATTGGCAGAACCCCTCAGCAGAAGAAATGTTGATGTTGCTTTTCATGGCCATGCCCACATTGGTACTTTAAAAGGCAAAACACAAGACGGTATAGAGGTTTTTAATGTTGCCAAACCTCTGCTTTTACGCGATGGTTATGATTGCCCCTATTTTTTATATGAAATAACAGCATAGCCCTTATTTATTGCTAAAGATTCCTGATTTTAGCATCATGGAAATTAAAGAAGCACAACAACTGGTAGACAATTGGATTAAAACTACTGGTGTAAGGTATTTTAATGAGCTTACCAATACGGCTATTTTAATGGAAGAAGTGGGTGAGGTTGCCCGTATCATGTCTCGTAAATATGGCGAGCAGTCTTTTAAAGAATCTGATAAAAAAGTTGATTTAGGCGATGAAATGGCCGATGTACTTTTTGTTTTGATTTGCCTAGCCAACCAAACTGGTATTGATTTAACTGCTGCACTAGAGAAAAATTTGGAGAAGAAAAGTATTAGAGATGCAGACAGACATCGTAACAACGAGAAATTAAAATAATGCAAGAACTCATTTACAAAACCATTGCTTTTGTAAAGCAAGAACTACAAAATGCCGAGGCCGGGCATGATTGGTTTCATATAGAACGTGTTTGGAAAACTGCTAAATACATCGCAGCAGAGGAAAAAGTGAATTTACTGGTGGTAGAGTTTGCCGCTTTGCTACATGATATTGCTGATGCTAAATTTCATGATGGCGATGAAGAAATAGGACCAAGAAAAGCGGGCGATTTTTTAAAAACTTTAGCTGTTGATGATGAAACTATTATCCACGTACAGCAAATTATCAAAAACATGTCTTTTAAAGCTAGCTTAGGCGATGTTACTTTTACTTCAGCAGAAATGTTGGTGGTACAAGATGCTGATAGGCTAGATGCCATTGGTGCTATTGGAATTGCCAGAGCTTTTACTTACGGCGGTTATAAAAACAGAGAACTTTACAACCCTGAGATTAAACCCGAGCCTAACCAAAGTAAAGAGGCTTATAAAAAATCTACCGCTCCAACCATCAACCATTTTTATGAAAAACTACTCTTATTGAAAGATAAGATGAACACCGCAACAGGCAAAAAATTGGCAGCCCAAAGACATGATTTTATGGTTCAATATTTGACTCAGTTCTATGCAGAATGGAACGGAGAAAAATAAACCATGGAAAACACTTTTTTATATTTCGCTTACGGTAGTAATCTTAATAAAGCATTAATGGAATTTAGGGTTAATGACCCTGTAACAGTTGTTGGGTCAGCCGTTTTATATGGTTATGGTTTATGCTTTCATCAGCTTAACGCCGATGGTAGTGCCAGAGCCAATTTGGTAGTTTCTGAAAGTGAAAATGTACATGGTGTTTTGTATCAAGTACATGCCAAACATTTTGAATTATTACAACAAACAGAACCTCAATACCAATTACAAGAATTTGAGCTTGAAAGCGATACAGGCATACATCAAGCTTATGCTTTTATTTGTGTAGATGAAGCAGAAGAGCTATCACCAGAAGAAGAATATCTAAATACCTTATTAGAAGGTGCTACACAACACCAATTGCCAGAAAATTATATTTCCTACATCAAACACAAAGCTAATTTTAAGGCAGAAGACTAGGTTTTTAGAGCCATAGCCAGCCAAAATACAGCAACATCATTAAACCGCTAATAAGCGTCATACCCATTGCGTTTTTAAAAGATGCAGCTTCAACTCGGTTTAAACACTGTTTAAACCACCATAAAAAATAGCCTAATATTGGGGAGCAGCAAAGGGCAAAAACCCAAAAATTATGGAGTTCATTTTGCCTGTTCCAATAATCAAACATCAGGGCAAAACCCAAAAAAAATACAAAGCCTGAAAATAAAAAAGAGCCTTTTACACCTAGTAAAAGACTTAAAGTTTTATCACCACGCCTGTTATCTTCTTCGTGTTGGTACACTTGCGTTAGCGGATAAGAAGCCCCAATTAAGCAGGAAGAAATCAATCCGGCTTGGATGACATCGGCATTAAGCCCCAAATCATATTGGCCTATGGCTTGGTAGCAACTGTAGTAAATAAAAAATCCTTGAAAAATAAAAACCACCAAAAAACTTAAAATAGGATATTTTTTGATGCGGATACGAGGATGACTGTAAGCTTTAGAAAAAGAATTATAAATGGCAACTGCCAAAGCAAACTCAAAACTCACTAAAAAAGCCATCAATAAACCTGTCCACTCTAATACATAAGCCGTTACCAATAAAGATTTTTGCACTTTTGGCGGTTCTTTTATAAGCGCAATACTGCCTTCATCCTTATCAAAATAGCTATTGTAAGCGTTACTTGCCGGATACACAAATAAATGCCAAACTATAAAAACTACTATGGCATTGTAAATGTTAGGATTAGGTACTTCGCTATAAGCAAACAAATAAACAGGAAGCAACAACAAAGAAAAGGGAAGGCGTAGGTGTAATAAGGTAGACTTCATTTCTTTGTTATGTTTAGCATGAAGGTAAAAATATTTAATTTTTTTGAATGAGCAGTGTTATATCGGCAATTGGTACCAGTAATCCATCAAATCAGTTTGCGCAAAGTCGCATACTGGAATTTATGAAAGAAGCGCATCAGTTGGATAGCAATCAAGCTCGTAGATTAGAAAAATTATATCAAGTATCTGGAATAGATTACAGGCACTCGGTACTGCAAGATTTTGGTAAGCAAAAAGGCAATTATAGCTTTTTTGGTAATGATGATGGCCTTAACCCTTTCCCTACAACCGCCAGCAGAGGTTTTATATACGAGCAAAATGCTTTACAAATTGCTTTAAAAGCGGTTGAAAATTGTTTGAAACAGCTCGACTTTAATCCTCAAAATATCACACATTTAATTACGGTAAGTTGTACAGGAATGTATGCCCCAGGTTTAGATATAGAATTGGTAGAAAAACTAGGCTTAAAGCCCGATACCGAACGTACTTGTATAAATTTTATGGGTTGTTATGGTGCTTTTAATGCGCTTAAAGTGGCCGATTATATTTGCAGAGCGCAGCCTACAGCTAAAGTTTTAATTGTTGATGTAGAGCTTTGCACCCTCCATTTCCAAAAGGAAAATACTTTAGATAACTGGTTGGCAAATTCTTTATTTGCCGATGGAGCAGCGGCTGTTTTGGTACAACATGAAGCACAAACTGATGATAAACTTTTCCATATCAATTCTTTTTACAGCGAGCTGATTAGCAAGGCAAGAAATGAAATGGCCTGGCGAATTGGCGATTTTGGCTACGAAATGCAGCTTACCAGCCAAGTTGCTAAACAAATAAGAAGTGGCATTAAAGACATTGCCCAAAAATTATTGAAAAAAGCCCAATTAGCTTTTGATGATATTGGGCAATATGCCATCCACCCCGGTGGCAGAAGAATTTTAGAAGTTTGCGATGATGCTTTTCAACTCCATTCCCACCAAAATGAGCATGCTTATGAGGTATTACGTAATTTTGGTAACATGTCGTCTGCAACGGTACTTTTTGTATTAGCAGCACTCAGTAAAAAGCTCAAAACCAAACAACAGGAAGAAAAAATATTGAGCTTTGCTTTTGGTCCTGGTTTAACTTTTGAAAGCATGGTACTTACATATGCCTAGTTTTAACCATAGAAGTACAGCGTTAGAAATCATGGATGATTTCTCGTTAGACCAACAAGCCATCCATCCTGTATTGAAAGAGTTGGAAGTTATTAACCAATTGCTAGGCGGTTTTCAGGTATTTTACAATGCTTTTAAGAAATTACCAATCCGTAATAAAGATATCATTTGCGATTGGGGTTGTGGCGGTGGCGATAGCCTAAAAGTTTTAAAAAAGTACTTCCATAAAAGAAAAATATACCCCCACTTTATCGGGATTGATGCCACCCCCAGTGCCATTAGTTTTGCCAAGGCACATCATGAAACAGCAGATATTCACTTTAGGTTGGCAGATGTTTTGGAAGAGCCTTTTTTAAGCGAAGAGTTTGATTATGTCATCAGCAGCTTGTTTACCCATCATTTTAACAATGATGAATGGAAACAGCTGGTAGCAAGAATGTTGTATACCTCTAAAAAAGCTGTGATTATTAATGATTTGCACCGCCATTGGTTTGCTTATTATTCCATTGGCTGGCTTACCCAGCTATTTTCTAAATCGCCCATGGTAAAACACGATAGCAAACTATCAGTCTTGAGAAGTTTTACCAGAAAAGAGTTGCAAACATTATTAGCGCAAATGGGTATTAAGAAGTATAGTATTAAATGGATGTGGGCCTTTCGCTGGCAAATCATCATTTATAAATGAGCAAAAAACCAAAAATATTTATTGCCGGAGGGGGTTTAGCAGGCCTTACCAACGCCATTTTATTAAGCAAAGCAGGTTTTGAAGTTTGCCTTGCCGAGCGTAAATTTTACCCTTTCCATAGGGTATGTGGCGAGTATGTAAGCAATGAAGCTTTACCTTTTTTAAAAAGTTTGGGGTTAAACCCCGAGGATTTGCAGGCGAGTAAACTAGAAAAGTTAATTATTGCTGCGCCCTCAGGAAAAACCATTCTTGCCCCTTTAGACTTGGGCGGATTTGGCATCAGCCGATATACGCTAGATGAGCAGCTTTACCTCATCGCTAAACAACAAGGTGTGGAATTTCTTTTGGGCGAAAAAATTACGGATATCCAATATCATGATGAACAGTTTAATATCTTGCTAGCTGGTAAAACCTATCAGGCAGATTTGGTGATTGGTGCTTTTGGCAAACGCTCTAACTTAGATAAGCAACTCCAACGTTCCTCCTTTTATAAGCGCAGCCCTTATATGGGTGTTAAATATCACGTAAAGTTAGATTTCCCTAAAGATACCATCCGCTTAGATAATTTTGAAGGTGGTTATTGTGGCCTAAACAGCATCGGTACAGATAGCTATTGCTTGTGTTACCTATCAGAAAATAAGCATTTAAAAAAATATGGTTCTATAGCCGCTGTAGAAGAGCAAGTGTTAAGCAAAAACCCTTTTTTAAAAGAAGTATTTCGCCATGCCGAGTTTATTTGGGATAAGCCAGAAACCATTAATGAAATTGCTTTTGAGCGCAAAACATTGATAGAAAACCATATCTTGATGTGTGGCGATACTGCCGGTATGATTGCTCCACTTTGCGGAAACGGCATGGCTATAGCCATACACTCGGCAAAAATTTTAAGCTCTTGCATTATTGATATTTGCCCTGATGGCATTAACCCAACTAAAAGAGCCCAACTAGAAAAAGCTTACAGCCAAACATGGCAGCAAGAATTTGCACAAAGATTATTTATAGGCAGAACCATACAAAAACTATTTGGTCAGAATGTATTATCAGAAATGGCTATTGGTGGTCTTAACCATTTTCCTAAAGTTTTTTCTTTTTTGATAAGTAAGACGCATGGGGAAAGGTTTTAAAGTAGAAAGTACAGCGTAGAAAGTAAAAAGATCTTAAAGAGCGGATATTGAATAGTAGAAAGTACAGAGTCTAAAGTATGAAGACTCTAAAAAGCGATATTTAGGGACTTCCAATAATATTAAATCAAATTTTTCCGAAGAACGAAGATGGCCTATGAAGATTTGGAAGTGTAGGTAAATAAATCTTTTGTATAAACTTTCATGAAGCAGTATCGGGAAACAATCCGACGGGTGTTGTAGATGCCTACGCAAAGCAAAACCATTCACACCACTCAGGATTGTGGATAAAGATTTATTTAGGCGAAACGACAAATATTCATCAGCCTTGCCTGCCTGCCGGTAGGCAGGATTTATTCATTTTTTATTTATGGTTTTTCTTAGGCATTCATGAACTCGTTCCTCGTTTTTTGTTTACTTTTTTATCAAGAAAAAAGTAAATAGGGTTGGCCGCCTATGAGGCAGGAAAGACTTGTGTGATACGGTCAATTAGTCAAGCTATTTTTAAAAATAATATTCATCCGCCTCTATCGCCGGCGGGGCTCGTTCCTTTTGAGGGACCAAAAGGAACCAAAATGAAGCTTTAGCGAATTCATGAATACCTTTAAAAATCAATAAAAAATAATGAATAAAGTCCTGAACAATCCCCGCTGGAGCCTTTGCCGCACAAAGCTCTCCCACACTCAAAAACAGTGAGTGCTTATTTTTGCTCGGATGTGGTTTTTCAATGTTAGTATAAACTCGAACGCAAAACCGCATTCGCTATAGGCTTGGTTGTGCAAGATTTTTTAATTTCTGCTGCTGTTTTTTCGTCTTCCCAGCTCTGGGGGATTGCTCATGCACTTCGGTTTAGGCTGTTTTCTTATGAATGGTTGTTCCTTTCTATCGGTAGAAAGTACAGAGTATAAAGACTCCAAAGAGCAAATATTTAGGTGCTACCTCTAAAAACCAAACAATACTTTTCCGAAGAACGAAAGATGGCCTATGAATATTTGGAAGTGTAGGCAAATAAATCTTTTGCAAAAACTTTCATGAAGCAGTATCGGGAAACAATCCGACGGGTGTTGTAGAAGCTATCATTTAGCAAAACCATTCACACCACTCAGGATTGTGGATGAAGATTTATTTAGGCGAAACGACAAATATTCATCAGCCTTGCCTGCCTGCCGGTAGGTAGGAATTTTTGTTTACTTTTTTATCAAGAAAAAAGTAAATAGGGCAGGCCGCCTATGAGGCCGGAAAGCCTTGTGCGCAATAGCCAATTAGTTAACAATCCCCATAAAACAATAAATATCCGCCTCAAGAGCCGGCAGGGCCCATTCATCACTTAGCTTACAAATCTTTTATCCAACAAAACTAACTTACTAATGAAAAGCCTCCATTTTGTAATCAAGATCATTTATCCTACAGTATACAAATATGTATCTTGCATCATCATTTAAAAAAATAAGATTTAGCTTACACTCATAAAAATACGCTTAACAATATGAAAATTGCCGTTTTTAGCACCTACCATTACGATGAAGAATTTTTAAACAGATACAATACCGGTCATGAGCTTACTTTTTTCACCCTAGCGCTTCATGCAGATACCGCCCCTTTGGCTAATGGTTTTGATGCCATTTGTATTTTTGTAAATGATAAAGTAGATAAAGCGGTATTAGAAATATTAAAAGCTGCAGGCATTAAATTAATTGTTTTAAGATGTGCTGGCTTTAATAATGTGGCTGTAGCCGATGCAAAAGCCATGGGCATAACCGTAGTAAGAGTGCCTGCATATTCACCAGAAGCCGTTGCAGAGCATGCTATGGCATTGATTTTAACTTTAAACCGCAAAACACATAAAGCTTATAACCGCATACGCGAGGGTAATTTTTCTTTAGAAAGATTAATGGGTTTTAACCTACACAACCGTAAAGTAGCAGTTATTGGCACAGGTAATATTGGTAAAGCTTTTTGTAAAATATTAAGTGGTTTTGGCTGTAAAATAAGTGCTTATGATTTGTACCCGCAAGACGAAGTTAAAGCCATGGGCGTACAATACGGCACTTTAGAAGAAACCTTATGCGATGCTGATATTGTATCTCTACATTGCCCTTTAACGCCAGAAACGCAATACTTAATCAACCAAAAAACATTAAAACTATTTAAGCATGGCGCCATGCTGATTAATACCAGTAGAGGCGCTTTGGTACATACCAAAGATGCTATAAAAGCCTTAAAAAGCGGCCAATTAGGGGCTTTAGGTTTAGATGTTTATGAACAAGAAGGAGATTTATTTTTCCATGATTTATCAGAAGGAATTATACAAGATGAATTGATTACCCGCTTAATTTCTTTTCCTAATGTTTTAATCACCTCACATCAAGGATTTTTTACGCAAGAAGCTATAGGCGAAATAGCAAGAGTTTCTTTTGCTAATATTGATGCATTTTGCAATGGCGAAGAACTAAAAAACAAGGTGGATTAACGGTAACGGATTGCCCTATTTTCTTCTACCCTAAAAGCTACCATCTTTTCTATTAAAGCATAAGGAATAGGCTTGTTTAAAGGAAACTGTACTGAGCCTTTTCCTTGTTTGTAAGCAGCCAACTCTACAGAAAAAGCAGTATGCCCACTAGGTGTTGCATAAAAACCGATATGTTTTTTAAAAGCCGCAAAGTAAACCAATGGCTTTTTATGAAGCTTATAAGCTGGCATACCATAGCTGATGCCTTCTACCGAATCAGGCGCAATCCTTTTAATGATGACCCTTATTTGCTTAAGTAGATTTTGCACTTCTTCAGGGAAATGGGCTATATATGCCTCAACAGATTCGAAATTTTCCATCTGTTAAACGTTTAAAATAAAGTAGGATTTTCCGTTGCCATTACAGGAATATGAAGCTTTATACCTATAGCTTTATTTAATTTTTCTATAAAATAAGCAGACAATAAAGGCGATGCCAGCTCTACATTTTGGTGAACAAAGAAATACAGTTTCTGTAAACCAGCCGCTTTCCAATCAACAATGCGTTTTACCCATTCGTCTAATCTGCTATAATCAGATTCATGATTAGCACCTACATAACGAATAAAAGCAATAGGTGTGCTTAATTTCATGTGCATCATGTCTCTTCTGCCTGCTGTATCTACCAAAACATTGGTGATATGATGCTTTTTTAACAATTGGTAAAGTTCATCGGCAATAGCCTTATTGGTAAACCATTCCTCATTTCTAACCTCTATAGCCAGTGGAATTACCTTTGGAAAATCTTCAACAAAAGTTTTAAGTCGGTCAAAATCTTTAGGCTTAAAATTATCATGCAGTTGCAAAAAAGCCATCCCTAATTTTTCTTCAAAATGGCTAATGGCATCGCAAAATAAAGTAACAGGTTCTTTAACATCTATTAACCTGCGGTAATGACTCACCGAGTTGGTTATTTTAGGGAAAAACTTAAAATCATCGGGTGTTTTATCTCTCCAACTGCTTACTTGTGCGCTACTTGGCAAATTGTAAAAAGTAGCATTTAGCTCAATACTATTAAACTGCGTGGCGTAGTAAGTTAGCTCGTCTTTTGTACCTCTTGGATAAAATCCTTTTAAATCGGCTTTATTCCATTTTGCGCATCCTACATAGGCTTCAAAAGTACTTTTTGAAGTGTTTTTTAGTAAGTCTTTAGTTTCAGGAGCATCAGCCGGAAGGCTGAAATTTATGATTGATGGATCTTCTACTTTTCCAAATTGCATGATGTTCTCTATTAAAATTACGTGATTTAAGCCTTAGGTAAGGTAAAACTAAACTCAGAACCTTCGCCTTTTTTACTCTTTACACTTATGGTGCCTTTATTTGCTAAAACGTACTCTTTACACAAGATGAGGCCTAAGCTATTTCCTTTTTCATTACCTGTGCCTGCTAAGCTGATGTTTTCAAAATTAAAAATTCGACTTTGCTTATCTGCAGACATGCCAATGCCTGTATCTTTAACTGTAATTCTGATATATTGGCTTTCATCTTCTGCAAAAACCTTGATGCTGCCTCCCGTATTGGTAAATTTTACGGCATTACTTAATAAATTTCTGATGATTAAATCAAAGTGGGCTTTATCTGCCAAAACAGCTACATGAGGTAGTATTTCATTACTGAAACTGATATTCTTATCCTCAATAAGTACGCTTAAAAACTCCTTATTAAGTTCAACTTCCTGAGCTAGGGCTATGGGTTGCGGATTTATTCTTAAACCTTTAATTTGTGTTTCGCCCCATTTCACTAAATCGTTTAGGGTGTCTAAATAAGTGGTGCTATTTTGGGTAATTTTATCAATCAACTCATTTTTCTCTCGCTCGTCTAAATAACCATCTTTAACCATGCTTAAAAGGTTGATAATAGCTGCAAATGGTCCTCTTAAATCATGGGCCAGAACAGAGAATAATTTATCTTTTACCGAGTTAGATTCTTTTAATTCTTGATTGGCTTTAGACAAAAGCTGATTAAATTTCCTGTTTCTGCGGTTGTTAAAAACCATAAAAACAAGAATAATCATAACAAATACTGCAACACTTAAGATAATGGTGCTACGCAAATTTTGTTGGGTATTGCTGTATTGCAGTTCTTTCACCCGGGCTTGAGATTTAGCCAGCTCATACTGGGCTTGTAAATCGCTAATGCGACTATCGATATCTTTATACAAAAAGCTATCTGCTAAGTTTTTTTCTTCTTCTTTTAAGGTTAAAGCTTCTTTGTAATTGCCCTCTTTGCGGTAAAGAATTACCATTTGGTTTAGAATTTCTACCTGTCTTTTATAGGCATTATTTTTTCTGGTGAGGTTTAAGGCATCTTTGTAATAAGCCAGAGCCTTTTTACTATCGGTATCTTTATAATTCTCTGCTAAACCTAATAAAACCTCTATTTCTCTTAAGAAATTTTGTATTTCTTTAGCCTTTTTAAGCGCTTCTTTTTGAAGCGCTATAGCTTGCTGTTTTTTTCCTGTACGAGCATAAACACTAGCTAAATTATTGGTTAGCGTAATATTTAGGCCTTGGTATTTAATATTACTGCTTAAAGCGATGCCTTTTTTAAGGTAATACTCGGCTAAATCATATTTTTTAATATCTCTATAGATAACCCCAAAATTATTGTAAATGTTAAGGTTAAGATTTGAAAAAGGGATGGTATCACTAATAAATTCTGCTTTTTTTAAATATTTTAAAGCTATCGGGTAGTTCTTTTGCCCCAGAAAACCCTCTGCTACGGTAAGGTTAGCTTCCATAATGCCATAAGCATAATTATTTTTCTCGCTAATAGCCAATGCTTTTAGGAAATAAGCTATAGCTTTATCATGATTACCTTTTCTATTTTCCACTACGCCTAGGCGTATATTCACAGCGGAAATACCCTTTACATAACCTGTTTTTTGGTAAATTTTTAGGGCTTGTAAGTACTTTTCTCTAGATTCTTGGTAGTTCCCTTTGTTGTCATAAATCATCCCCCATTGATTCAGCATCACGGCCTTCCCGTTAGCATCATTTAACTTAGTGGCTAGTTCTAAGCCTTGGTTCATGAAATAAAGGGCAGAGTCTGGTTTAAAATACCTATACCTGCTTACCAGAGAATCATAAACTTTAAGTTGGGGATTTAGCCGATACGCCTTTTGAAAAGCAGCGCCAAAAATAGGCAACAGTAAAAACACTAAAAGCGCTATACTTCTTAATAGTTGTTTTATTTTAGGCCCCCTTAAAATCATTAAACAGATATTAACCAAATATAAAAATCTATATGAATGAAATAGGGTTTTTATGAAAATTAATAAAAGAGTGATTCTAACTTAACAATAGCATTAAGATAAATACCACAAAAAAACAGCGTCACTTTCTAGGGAGACGCTGCCTTTAATATCGTTAAAACACTTAGCTCAAATTACTCTTTGATACCTAATTTTTCTGCATAGCGTTTGTACAATTGCTTTTGAACATTGTCTAAATTTATATCACGACCTTGGATATAAGCTTTGCTGATATTGTTTGTTCGCATGTCTAAAGCATCGCCTTCAGAAATTATGATATTGGCATCTTTACCTATCTCTAAAGTACCTGTTTGTTTATCTATACCTAAAATTTTAGCTGTATTGGATGTAATTAAAGCCAAAGCTTCTTCTTTACTTAAACCATAAGCCGCTGCTGTACCTGCCATAAAAGGTAAATTACGTTGCTGCCAATAACCTTCAATACTCATGGCTATTAATATCCCTGCTTTATGTAAAAGTGCTGCATTTTTGTATGGAAGGTAAACATCGTCATCATCATTTGCTGGTAAAGCATGACTCTCGTTAACAATAACAGGAATTTGATGCTCCTTTAAAAATCCTGCAACTTGTATAGCCTCATCAGCGCCAAGCAAAACAGGTTTTATACCAAACCCTTCGAAAAATTTAACGGCTATAATGATATCTTTTTGTGCTGATACATTTACAAAAGCTTTTTTAGTACCTGTAAATAAGCCTTTCATTGCATCAAAACGAGCATTAAAAACTTTAGGTTTACTAAGCTCGGCGTAAGCCTTAGCTTCTTCAAAATAGTTTTGTAACTCGGCCATTTGCCTTTGGTAACGCTCTTTTTGCTGTTCTTCGCTAACTGCCGCCCCTGCTCTTCTGCTGGTTCTTATTCTTGATGTTGGCCAATTAAAATGGATAGCCATATCGGTTTTATAAGCTGCATCTTCCCAATTCCAAGCATCTAACTGCACTATAGAGGATGTTCCTGAAACCAAACCACCTTCTGGCGCTGGCTGAGAAAGTAAAACACCATTAGAACGTACCGTAGGGATAATTCTAGAATCGGTATTATAAGCAATAATAGACCTTACATGCGGATTGATAAAGCCTACTTCTTGTATATCTCTGGTAGCTCTTACAGATTCTACCTCGGTTAAACCCAAACCATTAGCCGGGGCAATAAAACCTGGGTAAATATGTTTTCCTGAAACCTGAATAACGTTTGCATTTTGCGGTAATGCTGTTTTACCATCGCCAACAGCGGTAATTTTACCTTTATCAAAAACAATAATCCCATTTTCTATTACGGTACCGTTGCCAATATGCAGCGTAGCACCCACCAAAGCAATTGCCTGAGTTTGGGCTTTAGCCGGAGCTATATTGGGTTGCGCATAAGCTGTACATGCCGCAACCGTTAATATGATGAATTGATATATGATTTTTTTCATGATGTTTAGCTATTAATGTTCTTCGGTTTCAGCATGCTCACCTTCTAAAGTGTCACAATCATACAGACTTGGTTTTTCTAAAGACGGACGTTGTGTTTTTGCTCCTTTAGTTTTAGCATTAATCATTTTCTGGATTAAACGAGCCTGCTCTTCTTTAATTTCTTTTCGCTTCTGCTCATCTTTCTCATAATCCCAATAAACAATACCATCAACAAGCGTTTTTTCTGCCTTAGCATAAACAGATAAAGGATGTTCTGACCATAAAACCAAATCGGCATCTTTACCGGGCTTAAGGCTACCCACCCTATCATCAATATGCATCATGATAGCCGGATTTAGGGTTACAAATTTTAAAGCTTCCTCCTCGCTAACACCACCATATTTAACTGCTTTGGCAGCTTCTTGGTTTAAACGACGAGCCATTTCAGCATCATCAGAATTGAAAGCGGTTAATACTCCGGCTTCATGCATCAGCTTTCCGTTGTACGGAATAGCGTCTAACACTTCCATTTTATACGTCCACCAATCTGAAAAAGTAGAACCAGCAATACCTCTTTTGGCCATTTTATCAGCTACTTTATAGCCTTCTAAAATGTGGGTGAAAGTATTTACTTTAAAGTCCATGCTATCTGCAACTTTCATCAACATATTTATTTCTGATTGCACATAAGAATGGCAAGTAATATGTCTTTTGCCGTCTAAAATCTCAACTAAAGCTTCCAACTCTAAATCTTTACGGGGTTGGGTTAAACCCGATTTATTCTTAGCGCCGTTATAAGCCGCCATAGCAGCTTTATACTCTTTAGCTCTAGTAAAAGCATCTATAAAAACTTGTTCTACCCCCATACGGGTTTGCGGAAAACGGATGGTATTAAACTCGCCCCAATTGCTTTGCTTCACATTCTCGCCCAAAGCAAATTTGATGAAGCCCGGGTTATTACCAAATTTCAATCCCTCTGGTGTATTTCCCCATCTCAATTTTATCAATTGTGTTTGTCCACCAACAGGATTTGCAGAGCCATGCAATAAATGCGATGTTGTTACGCCACCGGCCAATTGTCTGTAAATATTAACATCCTCAGCATCTAGCACATCACCAATACGCACCTCAGAAGTAACAGCTTGGGTACCTTCGTTCACACCTCTGCTAATGGCAATATGCGAGTGTTCATCAATAATACCTGGTGTTATATGTTTGCCCTTAGCATCAATAATTTTAGCATTGTTGGTGCTTAAATTTTTACCAACGGCTTTAATCTTACCGTTTTCTACCCAAACATCAGCATCTTTTAAAATACCATCTTTTTCGTTTGTCCAAACGGTAGCATTTTTAAAAATAATGGCTTCTGTCTTGGGCAAATCTGGGTTACCGTAAGCCACTAATGGATAAACAACTTTACCTACTTGGCTAACACCTTTGGCTTCTTCTTTCTTTTCTTTTTCTATAAAAGGAGCTTTAAAAGTTGCCGACCAATTGGTGGTATTTCCGTTAGCCGCAACCGCTTCACCTTTAAAAGTTAAAGGTGATGCTTTATCTAAATAGCCTGATAATCTAAAATCACCTTTAGGATTCTTGGTTAAATCAAAAACCAGATTAACCAAATCTCCATTACGCACAAAATTTGCTTTTGTTTTTACGCTATCAGCTCCAGTTCTTACAATATTTACTTCATAAGCACCAATGCTTCCGCCAATTTTCATGTCTAGCTTGCCTAAGCCGGCTATCACTAAATCATAATCGCCACGTAAATCTTTCACATCCATTTGTGAAACTATAAACCTTTTGCCTTGCACCCAGTTTTCAAAAATGATGTTCTCTTTAGCAAATAATGGCGATGATGTAATTAAGAAATTAGCCTCTTTACCTACGTTTAAGGTACCAACCTTTTTATCTATCCCTAAAATGCTAGCGGGTATTTCTGTTAAAGATTTTAAAGCTTGTTTTTCTGATAAACCAAAATCAATGGCTAGGCGTAGGTTGGTCCAAAAATCTTTAGGGCTTTCTAAGCCGGCAGGACTAATAGCGAAAGTGATTCCGTTTTGCTCTAACACAGCTGGGTTGGTAGGTGCCAATTCCCAATGTTTCATTTGTGCAAAGGTTACAGAGCGAGCATCGGCAGGGTCTTCCACATCATAAGCTTTAGGGAAATTAATAGGAATGATAAATTTACCTGTGGTAGCTTTTATGTCTGCTATGCGTTGGTATTCATCGCCGCCCGACTTAAAAACGTATTGCTTACCAAATTCATCGCCTAGTTTATCGGCTCTTAAAACATCTTCCCAGTTTTCTACTTCAAAAACTTGAGGTAAACTTTGTTGCTTGTTAAACTCGTCTAAAGAGATATTAAACTCTTTACTTTGGCTTTTATACCAAGCCGCATCTATATAAGTTTGACGTAACAAAGCAATAGAACCCATTAAAGAACTCGGATAATCTGTTTTTGCGGTACCCTTGCTAAAAGAATAATTTGCAGCTGTTTTAGCCGATAGCATCACTAAGTTATTACTTTCATCGCCAAGGGTAACTGCCGCAGAAGTGCCACGGGCAATACCGTCTTTAATTAAGGTATTTATAGTACCAAAACCGTTTTTCTTCATTTCTTCGGCCTTTTTAGCCTCCAAATTAAAAATACTATGGGCATTCATTTCTGGCTTTATGGCTTCGTTCCAATGATAAGCACCTTGCTTGGTTGTGGTAAACACCGGTGCAGAACCTCTGCCGCTAAAACTCTGACGAGGGATTTCTGGCAAACCGTAAGAAGTATAAGCATCAATAAGCGAAGGGTAAATGTATTTCCCTTTCAAATCAATAATCACATAACCTTTCGGGATGTTTAGCGCTGTACCTACTTGTTCAATTTTACGGTCTTTAATGATTAAAGTGCCGTTTTTAAGGGTTTGCTCTGCACTTACCACAATATTGGCATTGGTAAAAGCAAACTGGCCACTACGTATATCGTATGATCCATTGACAGGAAATGTCTCCTGAGCTTGCACCATAGCAACGCAAAATAATGCCCCTATTAATAGTAATATTTTCTTCATACAAATGATTTAGTATCCTAATCTACTTATAATCATCCGCTAGTGATTGTAATTTTTTTGTGCTAGGAATTTTGAGGGGGAGGTATGATTTGGGGAGGGGGAATTTATTTGGGATTTTTTTTAAATGAGGTTGGAATTGAGTAGAAGATTGATGATTATTTCCGTTGGTAGTAGTTACTGATTTAAATTAGCTGAAAAGGTTTATTAAAGCTTAGCTTAATACTATTTATTTACGCTTCGGATCGTTTATCTTAACCGGGTCTTGGCGAGTATCAAATATATCGGTAATCAGAACTCCTTCTGCAACTCTTTTATAAATTACCTTATAGTTTCCGTTGACAATATACCTGTATCCTTCATTTAGTTACTTAAGAGAGATTTCCTCCTGACCGGAATCAGGATAATGCTTTAGTTGTTTGGTAGATTTAAATATCTCTGTTTTTATTTTATATGCGATACTTTTTCCTGCTACTTTAGTGTAGTATTTAGTGATGGCTTTAAGGTTTTCAATTGCAAAATTAGTCCAGATTATTTTCATCGAATTACCAGTTCTCAGATTCAATCTCTAGTTGTTCTTGCGTTTTAAAGTTTCCTGTAAGATAATCATCATTAGAATGTTTAATTCTACTTAATAATTCTTCTTGAGTAAACGGTTTTAATTTTTCATTACCAATCTTATCCTTAATAATTGTTTCAATCTTGTTGAACAACTTCTCATCCTTAAGTTCTATCAGGTATTGGATAATATTTAGTTTTCGTGTCTGTAGATCCATTTGCTGAATTTTTATATATAAAATTACAAAAATAATTTCAGCAAAATGAACATATTCAGTACCAACTCATCAAAGTTTTGTTTCAATTTTAGTTGTATAAACATAAGTCATATAGAGTAGTAGACACAGTTAAATTACCATGTTTTATGTTTATGAGTTGTCTTTATAGCGCTAAAAAGTGCTTCTATTAAGCTCCTGTGACGCCTTCCTTACCGGGGTAGAGCATAAATTGATTTTATTATTGGGTTAAGTCGGCTAATTTATAGTCTTAACCCCTAGTTCCTGTATTTTTGATACTATTGAATTTTCTGTTGCTACAATTTTTAAATAAAAAAACCAGTACTTTTCGGGTACTGGTTGTTGTAAATATTTTAAGGTTAAATTTACTCCTTTACTACCTTTTGAACATTCGTTCCCTTGCCCTCTAACTGAATCAAATAATTCCCAGCATCCAAAGATTTTAAATCAAATGTTAATTGGGTGTCTGCTATTGAAATGTTTCTCTTTTGTAGGATTTTACCTTGTAAGTCAATCAGTTTTGCAGTGGTATAAAAGTCTTTCTCAAAGTTCACCTTTACCTCATTTTGGGTGGGTTAGGATAAAATACTACCTGCGTAGTTTTAGATAGAGAGAAATTCACCGCTTTAATACCTAAGTCTTTAACTGTACCATCTAAATCTACTTGTTCTAAAAGGTAGTAATTAGCGCCGTTTGCAGGACTTAAATGCGCAAAAGAATAAGCGTTTTTGATGTTTCCATTTATGGAAGCCGACACATGCTTTAATAAAGTAAAGTTTGCGCCATCTGTAGCATAACTTAATTTAAAATGACTGTTATATTGTTCTGATGATGTGCTCCAGTCTAAAATAACGCTATTATTTTGAGCTTTTGCTGTAAAACTGATTAATGAAACGGGTAATACCGAAATCGTAATGGTTTGCAAGGCACCATAACTTGTTCCTATAGCGTTAATTGCATAAGCTTTTACATAATAAGTTCCAGCCGTAACATCAGTTATTTGAGCAGAATAAGTTCCTAAACCACCAGTAGATGCTATGATTTTAGTATCCGCGGTAGTAGGATCTGCTACTGTCTTGCTCCAAACAAAGCCTTTCTGTGAAACGGTAGAATTTCTTTCATCAGTTACGTTACCACTTAAGTTGATAGTACTTCCACTTAAGGCGGCTGTACCTAAAACAACAGGTGTTCCAGCATCAATAACTGAAGAACCTTGTAAACTCATTGAATAGTCATCAAAATTAGTAATTCTATTTCCTGCAAATCCAAAATAAGAATGTAAGATAGAGGTATTTGCCAAATTGGTATTGGTAAAAGTTGTAGTTTGCACTGCAGCAGGGCTATTACTAATAAGAGCTCCTGTAGCATAAGCTGGATAAACCTCTACTCTTAAATCAAATACACTATTTGCTTTAGCGGTAATCATCAATATTACTTTAAACCATTTATCAGGAGAACCAGCACCTAATAAATCTGCAATTGTAGAGTTTACTACACCGCCTGCAGTCCAAATTCCATCAATAGAAGTGGTATTATTATGCCAAACAAAGCCACCGCCATGTACTGAAATACCAAGTCCAATATCTAAGTTTGCGTAAATTCCTCTTGTTCTACCTGGGGCATTGGTAAATCCAACTCCACCATATCCATTAACACCTTCACTTTTAAAATAAGTAGAGAAGGTATAAATAGCACCAATGCCACCATTACTATAACCCTGTTTGGTGGTAAAAATCTCGTTAATTCCTTGAGTTACATTTATTGATCCTGATGCATTTAAACCTGTACCTGTTGTTTGCGTAACCCCGGTAGTTGTCCCACTTTTTTGAAAATATTTTTCCAAATCTCCAGTAGTATTGAAGTCATAAAGCGTTTGAGCTTTTAAATTAAATGAGCAGGCTATGAGCAACCCAAATAGTAGAAGTTTCTTCATTTATCTAATTTATTTTAACTTATTTTTAATTTTATTATTAAAGTTTAAACCATTTATTATATTCCTGACTGAATGTCGGGAGATTATACTAGCTGAGCTAAAAAAGCTGTAAAAACAAAAAAGAGGCTGTCTCAAAAATAGTATCTGTCACATTGAGCGGAGTCGAAATGTTCTCTGATATGCTTAGAAAAGGCTTCGACTCCGCTCAGCCTGACACAAAACGGTAATTTGAGACAGCCTCTTTTATAAACCACTATTTAAAACAGGCTTTGATCGCTGTTTCATTACAATCGCTATACCCTCTAAAGATATTAAATAATTAACCAGCATCCTAATATTTAAATCAAATGTAACCCGGTTTCTACTATTGAAATGCTTTTCTTTTATAAACTTGGGTAAGCATGCTGATGCATGTTATTTAAATCTGTATAAGATCTGTAAAGTTTTCTTACTCCTTGAATCTTGGAATAATAAAAATATACATACCATTTATCTTTTACAGATTTACCAACTCCTTTTGGATGGGTACAAAAAGGATTGAGTGAGTATGTTTGTATACTCATTTCGTTTGTTCTTTAGAAGGTTAATTAATGATGTTGAAGGAATGTTGGTGGTATGATTAATGGTATGATGCTGATATTTAAACCTAATATTTCCAAAACAACAAACACCAGTATAAAGGATCAAGCGTAAAAGTTGGGGAGGAGACATTAAGCGTATATTTTAGCTAGTCTAAAGAGGAAGAACTTCACATTTCTTACGCCTCTGAACTGCGATCTGAAAGCTTTTATCTTGGCATTGAAAGATTCTGCGGATGCATTTGTGCTTCTGTTATCAAAATAGTTCAATATGGTTTCATAATTGTTCTGAATGGTTCTAGCTATGGTATTGAAGGGTTTATAACCTAGTTTTTCTATCTTATTATACCATATTGCCAACTTTTTGAAAGCTATTCTTCTGTCTTTTGAACGGCTAAATATAGAGGACAACTCCTGGGAGATTTCATAGGCTTTCTGTAAATCTGGATATCGTTTAAACAACAGTTCTGCTCTATGATTTTGGGACGATGTCCAATTCACCTCTTTTCTTAAACAGTAAATACCTGCTCCTTGCCAATAATTGCTTTAAGGTATCTCCATTTTCTAATAATTCTGGAATCCAAGGCTTCTTTATTTCTTTAGCAAGATCCATTTCCTTGTTTTCCTGTTCAATAGCATCCCATCTATGTTTTATCCTGATTTCCTGAACAGCTTCGCTGGCTAGCTGTTGCACATGGAATCTATCGGAGACAAGCTTTGCTTTTGGAAAGCTCCTTCGTACGATCTTAGCCATGGTGGGAGCTAGATCAAGAGTGACCTCTTTTACCTTTTTTCTCGCCCATTCTTTTATACGGCACAGAACTTTTATAACCGTTTCACTTTCTGTGCCTTTTACAATAGCAACCAAAGCACCTTTTTTGCCTTTTGCTGCTTTATTGGTAACAATGGTATATAGTTCCCCTTGTGAAAGGCTGGTCTCATCAATAGATAGATATTCACCAAGGTTGTCTGGAAAAAGCAACCAGTCCTGAGCATGTTCAGCTTGATCCCAACTCATAAAGTCACTCAAATGGCTTACATACTGTTCTTGCAGTCGTTTACCCTCAACTCCAAAGAATCTTCCAAGTGTTTTACAGCTTATTGGGCTTGAATCCAAATAGTCTCTCAAAAAAAAAGGCAAACTCCTGAGTCATTTTTGTCCCTTCTGCTACCAAATTCCAATCTCTAAATACGATTTCTCCTGTCTCTACGATCATCCATTTCCGCCTTTTAAGCTTTAAAAAACAAGGTTTTCCGCGTAAGGGAAAGTCTCTGACAGAAATCTCTTCGAAAAAACCCTTAGAAATTAACTTTTGAGCGGTGAACTCTTTGGGTTGTATATTCCTTTCTTTAAGATAGATGTAATAAGAATCCGATACAGTCTCTACTTTGTCCAGTTCAAAGTATTCGCTAAGACCTTCGGGTAAGATTAATGATAGTAAGGTAGAATCCAAAACATTGATTTTCTACAAAAATAATCAAATCTGTAATCCTCCCCAACTTTTACGCTTGATCCAGTATAAAGGCAATAGCGTTGATTTTTGCGTTATAGAAACCCCTATAAAACAGTTAAGCTCAGAACGGGGAGAACTGAGCTTAAACTAACCAATTATAAACCTAAATCATTTTTTAAATTTTTAAGCTATTTAATGCTAATAAACCAATAAAAATAAAGGGGGTTTGGTAGTATGGTTGGTAGTTGGACATAGTACTAATCCCATTTTACTTTATCAAAAAACTCTTTAGTAATAAGGTGCTTTTTACCTGTTAACCTACATTGTAATTGCATATTTCCATCCTTATATAGCTTAATCCAATCTTTTCTAATATTCTCAGAAGTAGAAAGTATATCATCTAAAATACAATTAATGCACTCTAGAGGTATTACATCTATATCTGCTGTATCTGGAAGTTTATAATCTTCCTGCTCACAATATTTAAATATTTGAACTGGTTTCATTCTTGGAAGTTTTAAATAAGTTTACAATCAATCCTAAAGCAACAACAACATCTAAAATATTCCATATCTCTCTACCTAAAGGAATCTTTAATAAAGGTTGAAACAATACTGCCAGTACTATAAAAATTGTTAACTCCGTTTGCTTTTTATCCTCATTTGCTTTAATTGCTAATAATACAAAGCCAATAGTAAATATTACTCTAAAAAGCTGATATAAACCATAAGGGAGGTTTAATAAACAAAGGAGTAATAAAGCTATTAAAATGGTTTTTATGGTGGTATAGGGTTTAATATTAATCATAAAACAATTTTAAATGTGGGGTTAAATATTCGTGGTTACATTTTGGACAGGGAATTATTTTCACGTCATTGCTTTTATGAAATTTCACTGTATACTTAGGCCTCTTCAGTTTTAAAACTAATTTAATATTTGACTTCATAGAAGTTTTCCATTCTCCACATTGAGGACAATATGGCCAATTATAACCAAATATTATCTTGCAATCAGAACATGTTCCAAGTTCATAATCATCTTCTCCATTATGGCAACCTAATCTAGAATTTCCGATTTTGACTTCTTCATTATGGTAGGAACACTTACCACAAGTAAATGAATAAATAATTCCCATTACATTCTAAATAAATTTATAAGAGCTTGTATTATAATATAAGTAGCAAATAGATTTATTGGTATTATAGCAATACTCATAAAACTATATTTTTCAGAACTGTTTGGATCAACTGCATTGATTTGACGCTTTAAATTAGTTAAAGAATCATTAAAAATCACATGTGCTATTCTAGATATTATTAAAGCAATTACAAATGTTAAAATAGCGTACCATACAGATACTTTAATACCAATTAGGATAATAATTATTAAAATTCCTATTGTATTAATATTTCCAATTAATTTAAAAATATAGTGGTTAGGAATTCGGTTAACTTTACTATTTAAATAGGCTATATTAATAATAAGACATATAGCCAGTATTATTAAGTTAATAACTAAACTGTTAATCATGTTTTGAATTAAATAATATGTCAGTGGCTATCATACCAAGTAGGATAATAAAGAAGTATATAGAAAATGTATTCCAATTATATACTGATAATGACAAACTAAATAGAGCGGCTATACCATATAATATAGCCGCTCTTATAATTAGGGTTTTTACTTTTCTCATTATTTATTAGATTTTAATTACAGCTATATTCAAGGGTAAAAGATCTTGTGGTATAACTTGTGCTAGTAATAATGATTTGGATTATATTCCCTTTATCATCTTTTAAATAAGAATAAGTATCTGTACGAGTATTATAACTACGGTCTCCTTTGCCTATATATTCTATTTTATCAATTAGTCTTTTCTCTGAAGCTCCAAAAGAATTGGATAAATTATATCTAATAAAATTCCTGATATCTCCGTCAATCATTGAAGGAAATATCAATTCAAAGATTAAAGGGTTTGAATATTTTTCCTCTTTGTAGGTTATTAAAGCCTCTTCTGTATCTGTATCTCCCCATTTTTCTAATATTTTAACTACTTCATTACTTGAATAAGTAAATGTTGAAGAGATGTCGTCTACAGATGTAAGTATTTTAGAAACTTTGTTATCTGCATAAGTAACAGATACATTCTCTGGCCACTGACTATTGGTTATAATACTATTTATCTGGTTTGGACTATTATAATTGTAGGTAATCAATAGATTATCGACACTAACCAGCATTTTACTAGACTCATAGGAAAATCTTCTAGTTTCATCAGCATTTGTAATCGTGGATATTTTACCATCTGAGTTATAAGTTATTAAATATTCTGAATTAACATAATCATGCCCTCCAGAAGGTGTAAATTTTACAATTTTACAGCCATTTGCAGGATTTGAATCATCCTTGTCTTTTTTACAAGCACCGAGTAATGCTGATGCAGTAAGCATTAACAATAAAACTTTTTTCATAAAAATAAATTGATTTTTTATTGCCAAAGAAGTCCCAACAACGGCGGTTTATAATACAATAAGCGCAGGACAATAACCTGATCTGTAGAAGAGGCCCTGAGAAGCCCGTACAAACAGATAGATTACGCCCCACGCTTATTAGCATGAGACGTTATTCTAACTGCTCTTGTTTGTACTTTGAAATTTCTCAGGTTTCTTCTTACAAGAACTTTTAGTTAACGCTTATATTTTAATCGAATATGTATTTAATATCTCTTAATAATCTTCCTTATTTATTCAGCTAATTTATAAAATCCATTTGTATTCTATCTCTGAATTTTTAACAATGGCTATATTAATGCTAATAAGTTATAAAATAAAGAAAATACTTTATCAAGTTTATTGGTAGATTTACTAAGGCTCACTAGATTTTAAATTTGCTATAAATTGCCAGATTTCCCTCTATTTCAAAATAAGGAAGTCCAAAAGCATCCCAAACTATTTTAGACACCCAGTATTTCTGCTGTGTTAATTTTTCAATTACTAAAAATGGAGTAAATATTCTGAAAATTTGACCTTTAGAATCTACTACTAAAAGACTGTGGGTATAAATAATGTCTTTCACATTTTAACAGGGTTAATTTAAAAACCAGTTACTTTTGGGCGATTCTAAAGCGTTTACAATAGAATTGGTAAACTCATAAGCATTCAGTCCTCTATCTAAAAAAGTATCAATATAACTGCTCTTATTAGCTCCTGTTAAAAGGTTATAAAACCTCCATAAATCAATATCTCCATTAGCAGATCTGCAGAAACTTTTATCATTATAATAGTCTTTAGCTACAGAATTAATTTGGGTATCTCCAAACAGTAACTGTTGAATTTCCTGTTTAGCATTTTGTGGTAGATAGTTGTACATTCTACATTTTCCAATTAGTTCTGCAAACTGATTTTCTGTTAAAGTGTAATTGGTAAACTTATTCAGATTATCTAAATGCTGTTTTGCATTATAGTTGGTAATCAGATTTAAAATAGCATCTGTAAGTTCATGTATACTCCTTACCTTTAAATCTGCTATAAAGCCATCAGACCATACACACATATTGGTACATACTTTATTTTCAAACCCAATGAAGATTTTGAAATGTTCATCTGTCCCTTTTTTGCTGTAGAGGTTATCCAAATTATAAGATTTTACACCTCCTATAGTCAGGTTTAATTGATTTCCTGAAACTGTATCTCTTATGGTAGGTACTTCAATAACAAAAGCCATTCTTTCATAATAAATGGTTTTTTCCTCTTCTAATAATTGATTAGCAGGCTTATTTTTAGCTTCTGGAACTCTGCCTTTAATTGGATGACTTAACCTTATAGAAGGGCTTAAAATGGTTTCATTTTGGAATACATGATGTACAATCTCATTACTAACATCAATAAAATCTGCATGTGATATAACAGGCTCATTATCTTTAATGAATACAGGGATAATATGATTATTTCTTATTTCCTGATAAGAAGATGCAAGGGTATTTGCAACAATGAAAGATTTCTGTGAAGATTGTTTTAATATTGGAGGAGGATTAATTGTTAATAGTTCCATAATTAAGTTTTTTGGTTAAAGGGTTCAAGTTTATTAAGTGCTTCTTTTCTACTAGCAAATGCTTTTGATAGGCTATTTTGATAATCAGGATAGGAGAAATATATATCCTTTAATACTTCAATGGAATTGGCGTTTTTAATGAGTTCTAAAATATTGCTAGTATCATCAATACCTTCATTACACCATTTTAAAATATCTTCTCCAGTTTTTCTGCTAATTGTAAATTCAGGTTTACCCATAAATAGGGTTGTTCTGTCTTTAGAAGCTACTGCATGATGTTTATTATCAATGTCTAGCACTATAGTGAATTCATAATCTAATCCATCTCTTTGAATGGCTTTAAGCCCTACTTTTTCAGGAACTATTTTACCATCCTTATTATTTAGTACGTAGTCTTGTTTTACCCTGATGGTGCTAATCACATGAGATTGAATAGATAATATCTTATTTACCAAAGCATTTTGTCTGGGAGTAATTTTAGACCAATTTGTAAATGAATTACCACTCATATTGGCATGTAAATCCAAAAGATATTCCCAACATGGTGTTAAACCATCAATGATGATTACTTCCATACCTGCCTGCTCACATAGTTCTAATGCTTGAATACATTTCTCTGGCGAATAAGGTTGTTCTAATGGTAATACATTATAGTGTCCAAAGTGTGAATACAGATCAGCACTATTATTTTCTAAATCAATAACAACAATTTTAGACCAATCAGTAGAGATACCATGAGCTATTAATAAAGCGCTAAATGTTTTACCAGAACCAGCACTCCCTTGTAAAGCCATTTTAATTTTGGCTCTTTTTCTTTCTGCTTTTCTAATTTCCATAATTCTAAAAATTATTAAATAAAAAAGGTGATACGCTTTTATAACATATCACCTTATAATCTTAAGTTCTGACTTATACTAAACCTTCAAGATACTTGAAAAACAGCTTGTTCCATAGTCTGTGCTTTTTCTGTAGCAGAATATTCATACCTATAATTTAGGCTGAGTACTTCCCCTGTTTCTTTATTAGTGTAGTCATATGCTTCTTCTACTTCAACTTTTGCTATTTGACCAGGCATTTGTTTTCCCAACATCAACTTGCACATGTTTTCATCAAGAGTTGTTGGTATACTTACCTTCCTTACTGTAGCATAAGGCTTTCCTGTTGTTTGAGAAACTACAATTTCTAATTCTCCGGTTAATTCTAGCATAAAAAAGGCTTTCCCCTCTGCATTTTCTTTTTGCAGATAATTAGTTACTGTTACCATAATTTTTGGATTTAATTTTTAAAGTGAATAAAATGAGTTTTTTGTAGCAAGATGACGGGTATATCAAGCTGTGAAGTTATGGAGGGGAGAGTTGTACAGGCAAGCTCAAAAAGAAAGACACAAACTAAAAATAAAAATGACACCTACCATCTATATTTTAAATTATAATAGAAAGTAGATGCCATAAGATTTATTATTATATTATATTTTAGTAACTAAAGATGTTATTCTCATCTCTATTTATTACTGTATCTAAATAATCTTCTTGTTTAATATAATTTTTCAATAAATACCCATTATTGTACTTCTTTCTAACAGTTTCAAAATAACAGTTAAAAATTTCTACAGCCTTTAATTCACTATCAATTTTCTTATGGTTAGTAGAGGCTAAAGCATGTACTTTATTTAAAAGCTCTAAAATTTCACTGGATTTATATATTACACCTTCTTTAAAATATTCAAAAATAAATTTTTTAAGTGGATGATAAGGGGGTAAGCTTTTATGTGTAACCTCTGATTTCAATATATTGAAGGCTTTAGAATTTTTCTTCGCTACTTCCGCTATTTTATCTAATAATGTCTCTTTTTCATAGTAGAACTTTGACAGCTTATCATAAATGAAGTAAACCTTTTTTTGAATATTATCCTCAGCTTTTACAGACAAATAATATGCTTCATTATCGGTTGTAATATTTTGTAAATTTTCAATTGCAGTTTTAATACTCTGATCAACGTCCAAATTACTTTCTTTTACTTTACTGAATTCATGGTGAGATTGTAGATTAAGTACGTGTAGAACTGAAAAGCTATTTGATAACGATTTAAGAAATGAATTATAGCTAGCATGTTCTTCATATTGTGTTTTTTGATGTTCTAAATATGAATCAATATTAAAATATGATATGTTTATTTCATTTTCAATGTTCCTTCTGATAAGCTTAAAACCTTTATAGCCTCCGTTATCAATAACAGCACTATGAATGTCCAACATTGTAGTTTTAAAAAATGGATATTCTTTAAAATTATTCTCGATACACTCTATTGATTTAAGTTCTACTTTTGCTAAATCTAAAAGTTGTTTTTCATCCACATATTCTATTAATTCTTCTTCATTTTCAGAATATGGATATACAATATAATGTTTATGAAGACCTTCTCTTGCTCTACCTGCAATTTGTCTAACTGCATTTATTGATATTTTACTAAATATTTCATTCTCGTCAATTAAGTTAATTAAGTAGTACTGTTCTTCAATATCATACCCAGAGAAATAAGCTGCGGTAATAAAATTTATTTTACTTGGATATTTTAATCCAGTAAGCTCGGCATAAAATACGCCTGCTTTTTTTTTATTTGATTTAGAACAAAGAATGCTTACATTTTTGGCATTTTCTGGATTTGAAAGAACCAATTCCTCCGCAAGTATTTTTGAACCTATTACAGAGTTGTAAGCTATTACTATTTTAGCATCCTGATGTTCTTTTAATAATTTTTCAATTAAATCTATACAAACACCCAGGGTGTTGTAAGACATTATAAATTCATCTATAAGATTAGGCTTTTGTTCCTCATAGTTTATAGTTGTTTTTTGTTCTTTAGCAATTTCTGGATGAGAAAAATTAATCATAGTGGCAGTAACCATTGCTCTTGATTGTGGTGGAAATTTTAAATATATATCTAGGCAATTTTCAATAGTCTCTCTGAATTTAGAATCTTCCTGAATAGTATTAATTTCATCTATTAGTAGAAAATAATTCTTGTAAACATCTTCTCCAATGGTTTTAATAACTTTAGGTAAGCTTTCTGCAACTACTATGACGTTCTTATAGGGAATCTTATCATTTGTTAGAAAGAGGTCAAAAGCCTCTTCACCAAATGTTTGAAAATTATTTATAGCACTACCAACATAATAACAGTTCTCTGGATGTTGTTCAACTTTAGAAGCAGCTATTATTTTTAGTGGGACTACGATTATGGAATTCCTTTTAGAATAGATTTCTAAAGTTGTGGCTCCAATTCCAGTTACTGTTTTATCAATAATTCCATGAGGTAGGAAATTTAGTATTTCTCCTAATTTTTTAGAGTTATCCTTTATTGTTAATTCTAAAACTCCCTTTTTTTCTTCTGTTATTAGTAAATGTTTGGCTTCTTCTTTTATATCTAAATTCATTAATATTAGTTTTTAGTAATTAATGACTGTAAAATAGTAAAATGTTCAGTTAAGGGGGGAAGTAGAAGTTATAAAGTTTATTTTAGTAAATAGTTAAGAGATATAAGTTAATATGGAAGAAATAATTGTTGACAATTCTTCAGTACTTGAGCTGTTTAATATTCATTTGAAGCTAAAAGATAATAAAAGAGTATTATTTACTGCGCCATTTGGAAGTGGAAAATCATATTTCCTAAACGAATTTTTCGAGAATAGTCAAGAATATCTTAAAATAACTTTATTTCCAGTGGATTATTCTGTGGCCTCTAACGAGGATATATTTGAACTAATAAAGTTCGATATTTTTGATTACTTAATTGACCATTATTTTGAAGAACTAGATCTGAAAAAGGATGATTTTTCAAACTTATTACTGGCTCAAAGCTTTGTGAGTAGTAAACTAAACTTGTTTCCATTTCTAAGTTCACTTAGTAAGTTCTTTCCTAAAATAGAGGGTTTAGTAGATATTATTAAGGACACAAAGGAATTGATTAATGATTTCAAACGCTTTAAAAAAGATGTTGAAGAAGGTGAGGTAGAACAGTTATTAAAATTTATGACCTCAATAGAATATAAAAAGGGTTCATATAAAGAGCGAGATGAGTTTACTGTCCTTATCCAAGACTTTTTAAAAAGAATAAAGGTTAAAAGAGAGAATAAAGAATTTGTGTTAGTAATTGACGATTTAGATAGGTTAGATCCGGATCACACCTTTAGGTTATTTAATATTTTTACTGCTCATCATGACAGTAAAAGTGATACCAATAAGTTTGGATTTGATAAAGTTATTTTTGTATGCGATATTCCAAACATAGAACATATGTTCCATCATAAATTTGGAGCTAAATCAAATTTTGAAGGATATATAGATAAGTTTTATTCTTATAAGCCATATTTTTTTAATCACAAGCAGTATTTAAAAGAAAAAATTTCCGATTATCTGGATAGTTCTTTCATAGAAAATAGCAACACAAAGCATAGAAAGATAAATAAGGATAGCAATTTTTTTAGTGATATTTTAAGATTAACTTATAAATTCATAGATAAAGATATTCTTCGGATTAGGAACTTGAAAAAGCTTACTGATTTTTCTATTCCTGATTGTGAAATAAAGGTAAAGGGAAGAAGCTATCATGTTAGCAATTTTCCTCTATTAATCATGACCAATATAATGTGTCAGTTTTTTCCTAGAATTGAAGATTTTGTCAGAATCATTGGTGATTTAAGTGATAACTATAGTTCTAACTATGGAACTAGTAGAGAAGTAATTTGGAATCATGATTATTTTTTAATTTCCTACTCTATCCCCTTTTTTATTGAAATAAGAGATATAAGAAAGAATATTAAGATAACTGAGGATTTAATAATAGGCGTGGATAATGAATTTGGAGAGAGGATTTTTCTGGTTTATGATGTTAAAGAGGATTGGGAAACTGATAGTTTATCTTTCTATTTCAAAAAGGCAGTCAATAATACTGGGATAATTATTGGTAAGATTTCTGAATCAGAAGTTTATATTAATCCGAATCCATTTCACGTATTCAAAAAAGCTCTGGAAATATGTATTGATAATGGTTACATATATAATGATAATAAGTATTAGAGATTAAAATCTACTCTACATTTCATGGGTTTTTCTTTTAAACAGGTTAAACCATCTCAAATCAAAGTAGTAAAGCATAATACAGCATAACCTGTAAATAGAAATACCTGAATTATTTAAAATCCAGGTAATTTCTAATTGTAATTTAAAATTTGTAACGTTTATCTATCTATTTGTCTAGTGGGAACTTAATTTGTTCTTTTATAGGTAAGACAGGAGGTGGATTACTAACATATTGTTTTATAGACTCATCATTAACAATTTCATGATATTTAAAACTATCAGAGGTTACCTTAGATTGCTTAAGTGTTATTTCTCTTAATGTGTCATGCAAAGTTTTTAAGGAATCAGGTAAATAGTTAGGAATGTAGTTTATAACCTTTTCCGTTCCCTTAGAAGTTTTAAAATACAAAGTATATGTCCATCCATCATAAACTATAGGTTTTATGGGAGCATATTTATTTTTGTACTTATTAACCTGAGTTCGATTAATATTTTAAAATAAATTAGTCAATCATAATAAAAATAGTTATATTTAAGTGTCTTAAAATCAAATACTTAACTATAATTATATATGATTGACTACTCTAAAATTAGCGATATTTTTTGTCTTGTGGATGAATTTTGCAAAGATTTCGATAACAATACACATTCCTTTCTACTGGGAAAAGCTTCTAAGCGACCACCAGTGATGTCCAAGAGTGAGGTTATATCGATTTGCCTATTCTTTCATCTTAGTGGTTTCAGGTGCTTTAAGCACTTTTATCTGTTTTATATTCAACGACACATGCAGTCCGAATTTCCAAAAACGGTTTCTTATAATCGCTTTGTTGAGCTTAGCCAAAGCATACTTATGCCGATGACCATATTTTTGAAGACCTGCTGTTTAGGTATTTGTAGCGGTATTTCATTTGTAGATTCAACCCCAGTTAGGGTATGTAACAATAAGCGAATAAAACGGAATAAGGTATTTAAGGGCATTGCAGAGGTAGGTAAATCTACAATGGGCTGGTTTTATGGATTTAAGCTCCACATTGTAATCAACGATAAAGGAGAAATTTTAAACTTTGCAATTACACAGGCAAATGTTGATGACAGAGATCCGCTCAAAAATGAAAACTTCCTGAAATCAGTATTTGGAAAACTATTCGCAGATAAGGGATATATTTCTGAGAAACTAGCCAATATATTGTTTGTCAATGATATACATCTAATTACGAGCATTCGTAACAATATGAAAAACAGCTTAATGACTATGAATGATAAGATTACTCTTAGAAAAAGATCAGTAATAGAAACGGTAAACGATGAACTAAAAAACATTTGCCAAATTGAGCATTCAAGACATAGGTCTTTTACAAATTTTATATCCAACATGATTGCCGCATTAATTGCCTATTCTTTTTTTCCTAAAAAACCTTCAATTAAATATCAAAATGCTAATTCTAATCAAATCTTAGCTTTTTGATTAATCGAACTCAGGTTATTACTAAGAAGAGTAGAATTAATTAAACTCTTAAACCCTTGAGTCTCTTGTTCTGATAATATGTAATATTCAGTTGTACTTTCAGGCTTTCTAATAGAAGTTTTGGTATGATCATCCTTTTTGTATTCAAAATATAACCTTATATCCAGTTTAGTTGAATCGTATTTCAGGTCTTTAGTATCACATGAATCACAATCAATCCAGTAAGTAGAAGAATAAGAGTTCCCGTTATTATCTTTTAGACAGAAGCCAGAATTTCCAAAAATTACAAGTTCCTCTATTTCTTCAGATTTACTTTTTTGATTACAAGAGCTAATAAATACTGCTAAAAAAAATATAAGTAGGTGTTTAATTTTACTTATCATAAATGAAATTAGGTCCTAAATTACTTAAAATCTAGATCATCCCTACTTTTCCTAATATATTTAGTCTCTGGCACTTGTTCTATCAACTGTCTAGCATAAGTTTCTGTCTGTGATATCTTCTTATGTCCGTTCTTATACATCAATTCTATAAGGTCTGCTCCACTTAGCAAAAGATTAACATTACCAGTATGTTTAAAGCTGTAAAGCGTCTTATGCAGGCTAATATTAAGATCTTTTTTAAGCAGTTTAAATCTGGTATCAATGGTGTTTTTAGAAATAGGATATCTTCCAAAAAATTTGGCTTTATCATAAGCTCTCTTTTGACCAATAAAATATAATTTCTGGTTATCCTTATCCTTAAAATCAAGTCCCATATTTAAGAGGTAAACTTTTAATGGCTCATCCAGCAGAACAATCTTTTCCCTATTTTTAATCTTGCCTTTACCTTTAGGAAGCACAATTTTATTATAGTCCAGATTTATATCTTCTACCTGAATTCTTAGTATCTCTGAAATCCTCATTTGAGCTCCGTATACTAAATAAATAATTGTTTTGAGGATAACATGACCATTGGCATCACAGTAGTCTATAATGGCTTTAATTTCTTCTTTAGAATAGATTTTATGCCTTTCTACAGGTTCATTCCTGTCTAACCTTAAACCATGTGTAGGATTAATGATATTAATATCCTTTTCATCTTTTAACCAATTAAAAAAACCTGATACATAGGTTCTATAACTTCTTTTTGATTGTGGTTTAGCAGGAGTTTTCTTCAGAAAGTCTTTAATAAACTGTTGGTCTATCTGGGAGAGGGTTAATCCTTTAGCAGATAGTTTGAATCTTTCAAATAAGGAGTTATAATTTAAATAGGTGTAGTGGCTTATAATGGCTTTTTTGAATTTTAGGTAATCTTCAATTAGATTATTTATTAATACTTGTTCTGATACTGTTTTTATAAATATTCCAGTTTCAATATCAAATTTTTTGGTTTTCAGCAATTCATCAAATTTTGCTACGGTTTCTGCTAATAACTTTCTACGCTGATTTAAATCTTGATTTTTATTGTTTAGGTCTTTATAACTTTTAAAGGATTTTCTTATTCCATTGCTATTAGTATAATAGAAATAGACATACCATTTATCTTTTACAGATTTGCCTACACCTCTGGGTTGGGTACAAGTTGGGTTTAAAGAATATATATGTGTATTCATTTTCGTTTGTTTTTAGAAGGTTTATGAAGTTTTTGCAGTAGAATTACTAAAAATTTGGTAGTATGATTAGGAGTATGATGTGCTTTAAAACAGCTTTAAAAGCCTATTATCTTTATGAATTTAGAAGTATTTAGGAATATAAAAAAAGCTTGTTTTAATACGTAACCAAACCCCTATAAAACAGTTAAGCTCAGAACGGGGAGAACTGAGCTTAAACTAACCAATTATAAACCTAAATTAAACGAAAGGGCTGTAGGGGTAGGAGTCGAACCTACACGAAGTAGTTATTTCACATTGCTGCTATTTCCCAAACCTTCGCCACCGAGACAAGGAGGTGTGTCTGCCAATTTCACCACCCTACAGTATATTTATTTTTCAATTTCTGAAGAAGATCGCCTTCTTTCTGTTGATTGAACAATACAAATGTAATAGCAAAACTTATATTTTACAAATATTTCAACAATATATTTTAATTTTTAGCAATTTTTTATTTAATATTGTTTACGATTAAAAAATAGCAAAAACATGATTGATAAATCCCGCCAAAATTTAGAAATTGATAATCTGGATATTGAAATTTTGTCTATCCTGATGAATGATGCAACTACTGCATATACTGAAATAGCCAAAGAATTAATCGTTTCTGGTGGTACTATCCACGTGAGAATGAAGAAGATGCAAGATATGGGTATCATCAAAGGTTCTAACTTAATAGTAGATGCACAGAAAGTTGGTTATGATATTTGTGCCTTCTTAGGTATTTACCTAGAGAAAGGTTCTATTTACCACGATGCTGTTGAAAAACTAAAACAAGTAAAAGAAATTGTAGAGTTACACTACTGTACTGGAGCTTATTCTATGTTTGCCAAAATTATTTGTAGAGATACTACGCATCTTCGCCATGTTTTAAATGACCAAGTACAGGCTGTACCAGGCATTCAACGTACGGAGACTTTTATCTCTTTAGAGGAAAGTATTAAAAGGCAGATTACGCTGAAGTAAAGCTGTTCAAAGGTTTTTGAGTATATTTCTTACTGACTAAGAAATATTAAATAGACATTGTGGAAAAGGGGTTAAAACCTTAGCTGGGTATTGATTTTTTTCAGTATTGGCCTTTACACACAAGGCTTTCCGGCCTCATAGGCGGCCAGCCCTAGGCAATTTTTCTTGAAAAAAAAGTCCCCAAAAACGAGGAACGAGTTCATGAATGCCTAAGAAAAACCATAACCAAAAAATGAATAAATCCTGCCTACCGGCAGGCAGGCAAGGCTGATGAATATTTGTCGTTCCGTCTAAATAAATCTTTAGCCACAATCCTGAGTGGTGTGAAGGATTGTGCTTTATGAAAGTTTCTACAACACCCATCGGATTGTTTTCCGATAGTGCTCTATGAAAGTTTTTGCAAAAGATTTATTTATCTACACTTCCAAATCTTCATAGACCGTTCTTTGGTAAGGCATATATAATTTTCAAAGGAACTTCCTAAATAGCCTCTTTTTTAGGTCTTTTTACTTTCTAGAATTCGCTAAAGCTTCATTTTGGTTCCTTTTGGTTTCGCAAAAGGAACGAACCTTTCCAGCGATAGAGGAGAATGATTATTATGATTAAAGATATTATAAACTAATTGGTTGTATAGCACAAGGCTTTCCGGCCTCATAGGCGGCCTGCCCTAGGCACTTTTTTCTTGAAAAAAAAGTGCCCAAAAATTCCTACCTACCGGCAGGCAGGCAAGGCTCATGAATATTTGTCGTTTCGCCTAAATAAATCTTCATCCACAATCCTGAGTGGTGTGAATGGTTTTGCTAAATGATAGCTTCTACAACACCCGTCGGATTGTTTCCCGATACTGCTTCATGAAAGTTTTTGCAAAAGATTTATTTGCCTACACTTCCAAATATTCATAGGCCATCTTTCGTTCTTCGGAAAAGTATTGTTTGGTTTTTAGAGGTAGCACCTAAATATTTGCTCTTTGGAGTCTTTATACTCTGTACTTTCTACCGATAGAAAGGAACAACCATTCATAAGAAAACAGCCTAAACCGAAGTGCATGAGCAATCCCCCAGAGCTGGGAAGACGAAAAAACAGCAGCAGAAATTAAAAAATCTTGCACAACCAAGCCTATAGCGAATGCGGTTTTGCGTTCGAGTTTATACTAACATTGAAAAACCACATCCGAGCAAAAATAAGCACTCACTGTTTTTGAGTGTGGGAGAGCTTTGTGCGGCAAAGGCTCCAGCGGGGATTGTTCAGGACTTTATTCATTATTTTTTATTGATTTTTAAAGGTATTCATGAATTCGCTAAAGCTTCATTTTGGTTCCTTTTGGTCCCTCAAAAGGAACGAGCCCCGCCGGCGATAGAGGCGGATGAATATTATTTTTAAAAATAGCTTGACGAATTGACCGTATCACACAAGTCTTTCCTGCCTCATAGGCGGCCAACCCTATTTACTTTTTTCTTGATAAAAAAGTAAACAAAAAACGAGGAACGAGTTCATGAATGCCTAAGAAAAACCATAAATAAAAAATGAATAAATCCTGCCTACCGGCAGGCAGGCAAGGCTGATGAATATTTGTCGTTTCGTCTAAATAAATCTTTATACACGACCCTAAGTGATGTGAATGGTTATGGTTATGGCTTATGAAGGTTTCTACAATACCCGTAAGATTGTTTCCCGATACTGCTTAAGAAAAGTTTTTTGCAAAAGATTTATTAGACTTCACCTCCAAATCTTCATAGATTGTCTTTAGTCCTTCGGAAAAGTTTGATTTAATATTATTGGAAGTTCCTAATCATCGCTTTTTAGGCATCTTTATACTTTGTACTCTGTACTTTAATACTTTTAACTTTCTACTTTTAAATTAAAAAACCATCTTCACTAACTTATTACCTTTTAAAACCGGAATAGTCTGGGTAATATTTTCTTGAAGGCAAAACTTAATATCTTCTTCTATACCCAAAAGCTTCAATCTTTCGCTATGAGAAGTTTTAGCGGTATAAGCTCCTAAATCATGCTTGGCTAATTGGTACAAGTCTTCTGCCGCAGTACTAGAATCATCCTGAAAATAATTTTCATCTTTTAATCTGCTCACCACTGCTCCAGCAAATAGCGTATCTTCTAAGTTGAACTTATTTTTCCATCCGGCACAAAGTAAAAAAACGTCTTTATCTTGTGTTTTCAGATAATCGCAAACAGCATCAACATTTAAAAAAGAACCTATAATAACCTGATAAGCTGTTCTTTTAGACTCATCTATGGCATGTGTACCATTGGTGGTGGTTAAGACAATGGTTTTACCTTTAACTTTTTCTGTGGTGTAAGCAAAAGGCGAATTACCAAAATCAAAACCTTCTACCACTTTGCCATCACGTTCTGCTGCCAGAAGGCAAATATCATCCTTTAAGGCAATACATTCTTCTACGGTAGCTACAGGTATAATAGCTTCGGCACCATTATCTATCCCATAACAAATGGAAGATGTTGCTCTAAAATATCAATAACAATAACGATAGAATTCTCAATATTATAAAGTGGAAGTAAGGCCGGAGTAAGACAAACTTCTATCTTTCTTTGCTGCTGCATATGTTGCGTATAATCTTTTATTAGAATGGTTTATTTCTTGAAGAAAGGAAGTTTTACAACTTTAGCCTTAATCTTGTTATCTCTTATTTTGATAAAAATATCGGTATCTATTTTACTAAAAGCTTTATCTACATAGCCTAAACCTATAGCTTTTTGTAAAGAAGGAGATTGTGTACCTGATGTTACTTTTCCTATGGTGTTTCCATTAGCATCGCAGATTTCATAATCATGACGAGGAATACCACGCTCTACCATTTCAAAGCTAACTAATTTATTAGCCACACCATTTTGTTTTTGTAAAGCTAAGGCTTCTGAATTGGTAAAAGATTTATTAAAACTGGTAACCCAACCTAAGCCAGCTTCTAATGGCGATGTTTGGTCGTTGATATCATTACCATATAAACAGAAACCCATTTCTAGTCTTAAAGTATCTCTAGCGCCTAAACCAATAGGTTTGATACCATAAGCAGCACCTGCTTCAAAAACAGCATCCCAAATTTTTTCAGAATGTTGATGATCAAAATAAATTTCAAAACCACCAGCACCAGTATATCCGGTAGCAGAAATCAAAACATTTTCTACCCCAGCAAAAACACCTTTTGTAAAAGTGTAGTACTCCATGGCTGCTAAATCTACGCTAGTTAAACTTTGTAGCGCTTGGGCAGCTAAAGGGCCCTGTACCGCTAGTAATGAAGTACGGTCTGATATGTTTTTCATATCAACACCTTGGGTATTGAAGCTTTGTATCCAATCCCAATCTTTCTCTATGTTAGAAGCATTTACCACCAACATATATGTTTTTTCATTTATACGGTAAACCAGTAAATCATCAACGATACCGCCTTCTTTATTAGGCAAGTACGAGTATTGTACTTTGCCATCAAAAAGTTTAGTGGCATCGTTAGCGCTCACTTGTTGTATTAAAGCTAAAGCGCCATCGCCTTTTAGGATAAACTCGCCCATATGGCTAACATCAAAAACACCAACAGCATTTCGTACCGTTTCATGCTCTACATTAATTCCAGCGTATTGTACTGGCATGTTATATCCTGCAAAAGGAACCATTTTGGCGCCTAGAGCAATATGCTTATCGGTTAAAGCTGTATTTTTCATGAATTTTATGGGTTATATTGATGCGAAATTAACAAAAAACATCAAGGCTTTTTGTCACAAATTGTTTGATAAACATTTAGTAAATCTTTACTCATCGTTTTATTGTCGTGATGCTTGGCTACCAGCTTTTTAGCTTCCTTTCCTATCCGGCTGATTAAAGTTTTATCAGTAAAACAACGAAGAATTTGTTTGTAAAAATCATCGGCCTTATCGGCGATTAAAATATTCAAATCATGCTGATAGTTGATACCTTCTGCGGCAATAGAAGTAGCAATAACACATTTTCCTAAGGCCATGGCTTCTATAATTTTTACCCGCATACCACTACCAGAAAGTAAGGGAACAATAAGCACATGCTGCCTTGCCATAAAAGCTGTAGCATCTTCTACCTCGCCTTCTAAAATGAAAGATTGGCTATTTAAAACCTCTAAATATTTAGGCATATTTTTACCTGCCAAATGGAAAGTAATACCCGCATCAAGCTGTTTAATAGAAGGCCATACTTTTTCTAAAAACCAATCTATACCTTCGAGATTTGGTCTCCAATCCATAGAACCAATATAGCCTATGCTTTTATGTGGAGACAGCTGCTGCTGAACCTCATAATTTTCTAAATTTAGAGCTACCGGGAAAGTATAAACCGGCCTTTGGCAGCCTACACTTTTGAAAAAATGTTCATCAACAGAACTGATAGCTAAAATAGTATCGAAACTATTTAAAATCTTAAACTCGAATTTTTGTAAACGCTTACTTAACAGTCCAAAATACATCTTACGCAAGAAGAAATTTTCTTGTAAGGTTAAGCGCTTCCATATTTGATGTTCGATATTATGTGCCCTGTAAATAAGCTTTCCTTTACTTACCTCTTTTATGATGTCTAAATAAGGTACTACTTGCAAGCCTTCAAATTGTATAATGTCAAACTCTTGCGTTCTTAGCAGATGTGCAAGTTTACTAGCACAGTTTTTATCATAAAACCTACTGAGATTATAAGACTGTCCTGTAAATAAGTTTAGAAATGCATCTTTTACCTTAACCCTATTATCAATTTTATACTGTATAAATTTTATCTTCTTAAAAACAGGGTCTTTAATTTCCTTAGTTTTTACAAAATGTTTGGTAGTATTTAAAGAGAAAAGTGTGACCTCGCAACCTAGCTCAGTAAGCTCCCTAATCGTATTGTAAATCACAATAGGATAACCACCATTAGGCGGAAATGGGACTCTATTGGTGAGTAGTAGTACTTTCATAAGGTAGGCTATTGAAGATAGAAAGTTGCGGATTGGTTATTCTAAAAGTCTTCCTATGATAGGGGCTTAAACCATAACTAAATACAGCCTCGCGGTGTTTTACTGTTGGGTAACCTTTATTCTGTTTCCAATCGTAATGTGGAAACTGCTGGTGCAGATTTTCCATATATTCATCTCTATAAGTTTTAGCTAAAATAGAAGCCGCAGCTATAGAGAAATATTTACCATCGCCTTTTACGATGCATTGGTGTTTGGTATTTTGATAAGGCTTAAACCTATTACCATCTATAATGATAAAATCTGGCTGTTGCTTTAACTGGTCTAAAGCCCTGTGCATAGCCAAAAAAGAAGCATTTAGGATATTTATTTTATCAATTTCTTGATGGTCTACGGCTGCCACAGCAAAAGCAATGGCCATTTCTTCAATCTCTTTACGCAGTTTATTACGCTCTTTCTCTGCAAGCTGTTTAGAATCATTAAGTAAAGGATGATGAAAATCGGGAGGTAATATAACAGCCGCTGCAAAAACTGGTCCTGCCAAACAACCTCTACCAGCTTCATCACAGCCGGCTTCTAAAAGCTCTTGTTGGTAAAATGGTAGTAGCATTAGCTTATTTTTGTATAATATCCCACAATTTATCAGCAGCAATGTCCCAAGTGTACCTTTGCGAAAAAGCTATTCTTTTAAGTTGCTGCTCTTTATCTGCTTGCATATTTGCTAATTTAAGCAAAGCATTTTCTAAGTCAAAAACGTTAAACGGATTAATTAAATGTGCCAAGCCGCCAGAAATTTCTTCCATAGCTGTGTCTTTACTGGTGATAACTGACGTACCGCATGCAAAAGCTTCTATTACAGGCAAGCCAAAACCCTCAAAATAAGAAGGGTAGACAGCAGCAGTTGCCTGTGCTACTAAACTTGCCAATTCTTCATCAGGTAATTTACCGGTAAAAATAACATCGGCTTTATGCTGCATTTGCTGGTAATAATTTTCCAGCTCTTGATTTTTCCAAGCCTTCCTTCCGGTAAGCACCAATATATGTGGTAATTGATTTTTTGTTTTAAAAGCTTCAAAAGCTTGTAATAAGCAAAGTATATTTTTACGTGGATGTATGGCTCCGGTATGAATAAAATAAGGTTTATCAAATTTTTGCTGCTGCTTTTCTTGCTGAGCTAAAGGTTTAAAAACATCAGATACACCATTGTAAACAACAGCTATTTTACTTTCTGGTATTTGATATTTTTGGACGATATCTGCCTTGCTAAAATGCGATACGGTAACAATGGCATCAGCCTGGTGGGCAAATTTTGGAAAAAAGTATCGGTAATAAACAGAAGAAAGCCAATCTATAGCTTCAGGATAATGCTCAAAAGCCAAATCATGTATAACCGCTATTTTTTTAACATCAATATTTAAAGTTAAAAAGCCATCAGGAGATAGGAAAACATCCGCTTTAAGCGCTTTTAATTTTCTTTTTAAACTGTACTGAAACCAGATATAATACAAAAAAGGATGCCTTGCTTGTGGATAAACTACATATGCCTTTACATTTGGCGCAAAAATAAATGAAGCATCAAATTTTCTATCAAACAAAAAGATAAACTCTACCTCTGGATGCTTGAGGACCATCCTTTTTAAAGTTTCAAAAGAAAATCTTCCTATACCTTCCAGATTATCTTTTTGTAAAAAACGGGTGTTAACGGCTATTCGCAAAATATAAATTAAGGTTAAGGGCTAAGATAAATAAACCTGCTTCATAATAAAATTGCGGCTTTGCATTTATTAGTTTATTTTCATCTTTCAACTGTTATGCATAAAAAGTTAGCTGGCTGGGTAATTATATTAATTCTTGTAAATGTTTCCATAAAATTAGTCTGGATTTTTGGAGTAGAACGTGGTGTACAATTAGCTGCCGGTTTTGAAGCTTATGGCTTGTATTATAGTCTTTTTAATTTCAGTTTTGTTTTAAGCATTGTTACAGATCCTGGCATTAATAACTACCTGTTACGCTCTGTAGCACAAAAAGTTGCCGCAAAAGAAAACGTAAAACTTTTTAGCTTAAAGCTGATACTATCTGCCATTTACATCATCATTACCTTTTTAAGTGCCCTATCTAGCGGTTATGATAGCAGTTATTTTGTGCTTTTATTTTGGCTGAGTTTGTACCATGTACTATGGTCTTTCTTAAACTTTTTAAGGTCTTATTTAAAAGGTGCCGAGCTGTACAAGGCAGAAACCGTTTTTTCTGTTTTAGATAAGCTCTTGCTGATTTTATTATTTATCCCACTTTTGGTTTATGAAATAGCTTTAAGTAGCAATCTCTTATTCTTTGCCCTGAGCCAAGTAATTGCAGTAGCCATGAGTATTGTTTGTTGCGCTTTAGTTTTACATAAAAACCGAATTCATGTTATTCATTTAAGCAAATTAAAACCAGATTTCAGTATCCTAAAAAGCTTAATGCCTTTTACACTTTTTACCTTTTTAGTGCTAGCCTACAATAAAATTGATAGCATCATGCTAGAAAAAATGCTCCCAAACGGACAATTAGAAGCCGGTATTTATGCTGCGGCTTACCGCTTGTTAGATGCCTCAAATATCATTTATGTCTTGTTTGCATCTTTGTTTTTTCCTACCGTAAGTAGATTTATTGCCGAGGGGAAAAATATCCAAGGTGTAGTAAAAGAGAGTTTTGAATTGTTGATGGTTTTGGCCATCATCATTTCTTTAAGTTGCTGGTTTTTTAAAGTAGAAATGATGCATCTTTTATATGGAGATAAAAGTAGTAACCATTTGGCCGATGTTTTTGGTTTGCTAATGTTTAACAGCCCATTTATTGTGCTTTATTATATTTTCAGCAGCATTTTAACAGCCGCCAATAAATTAAAAGCATTAAATATAATTTCCGGAATGGGTTTACTCATCAATATCGTGTTAAACTGCTACCTCATACCGCAATATTTAGCTTATGGCGCAGCTTTAAGCACTTTAATAGCTTTAGTGGTTGCGGGTTTATCTTATCAGGTTTTTTACCATATTTATTTTGAAGCTCATTTTCCGCTTCGCATCATTTTAAAATTATTTGGCTTTGTAGCAATATTAGTTTTAGGTGGCTACCTTCTAAAATATAGTAACATACATTGGTTACTCTCCTTATTCATCTTTATAAGCGGCAGTATCATCACCAGCTTTATCATTAAACTTTTATCCCTAGAAAAAATTAAGGATATGTTAAAAATGGTATAAACAGATATTATTTTTAATTTAACAGCTTAAAATCAAGAAATTGGAAAAAGTAATACCACAGCTTAACCTTCTCTCTATCAGCAATATCATTATCAAAAACCGGAAGCATATTGCTATGATAAGCCTTATTGGTTTGGTTATAGGCTTAATCATCAGCTTTTTAATTACACCTAAATACGAGGCATACACGGTTTTTTATACTCCAGCAAATAATTCTATATCAAAATCTGTACTAGGAGAAAGTAATCTAGAAGACTTTATGGAGTTTGGAAGCGAAGAGCAAACCGACCAAGTTTTAGAAATGCTTCAGGCTGATGAGTTGAAAGACAAGGTGATTCAAAAATTTAATTTAAGAGCTCATTACGATATAAAAGCTGATGAGAAATACCCGCAAACCAAAGTAAGAGAGCAACTAGCATCAAATACTAAAATTAACCGTACAGATTATTTAGCTATAAAAATTGCTGTTAAAGATGAAGACCCAAAAATGGCAGCAGCTATTGCCAACTATATATCTTTTGCGCTAGATAGCATGCGTACATTGATGCAGCAAGCAAGAGCAAAACAAGCTTTTGATATTTTAGATTTTCAATACCAAAAAAAGCAAAAACAGGTTGATTCTATTTTAGCACAACTAAGTAGCATAAGAGCACAAGGTGTATTTGATTATGAAGCACAATCTGAAGTTTTAAGCGAAGCCATTATTAAAGCAGAAACACAATTAAAAGCAGAAGAAGCTCGTTTAAAAGTTTATGATGCCTACCGAAAAGATTTACCAGATACCACCTATATTAAAGCAAAAGGACGTTTGGAGGCTGCTAGGGCTACTTTAAAATCTTTACAACCAACGGTAAGTACTTTTAGCAAGCTAAGTGGTAAATATTTAGATTATGAAGCTGTTTACGAAAAGGAAAAAGAAGCTTTAACCAATTTACAACTACGTTATGAAAATGCCGAGGTAGATTTAAAGAAATCTGCTGCCCAAAAATTTATTGTTGATAAAGCAAGCGTACCAGAAAAAAGCACTTACCCCAATAAATTATTAGTGATGTTGAGCATTGGTTTAAGTGCATTTTTGTTAGCTTGTTTAGGCTTTTTGGCCAAGGAAAATTCTAATTAAATTGATAACATCTATTAAACAGATTTACGCCTTAAGTATTGGCTTCTTAATGCTGATAGCTTTTGTGGTATTTAAGTTTCCTGTTTATTATGGATTGCTTATTCCTGCTGCATTAATTTTCACAGCTCTTTTTATATTTTCTTTAGATAAGATTTTGTTATTGATAGCTTTTTGTACGCCGCTGTCGGTAAAGATTATGCTAGGAACGGCAGGTATAAACCTGCCTGATGAACCTATGATGTTTGCCTTTAGCTTGGTGTTTTTTTTAAAGCTTTGGCAAGAACCATCAGATTTTAAAACTGTATTTAAAAGCCCTTTAACCATTTGTGTACTAATGTTTTATTGCTGGCTCATCATCACCAGTTTAAGCAGTAGTATTCCTTTAGTTTCCTTAAAATTTTTACTTACTCATTTTTGGTTTATTGCTACGGGATTTTTATGGGGATTTTTCATTTTCCAACAAAAGCATAACATCAAAAACTTTATCATTTCTTACGGTTTAGGCTTATGCCTGATTATTTATTACACCAGCATAAGACATTGGCAACGTGGTTTTTCACAAAAAAGCGGAACCTTTGTTATGACTCCTTTCTTTGATGACCATACCGTTTACAGTGCTGTTTGCGCCATGATATTTGTTTTTGCTATGGTTTTAATCATTAAAGGCAGGGCGTATTTATCAAACGTAAATTTTATTTTTTTATTGATAATTGCCGCATCAACCACAGTTGGGATACTACTTTCTTATTCCAGAGCGGCTTGGTTAAGCATTATCATTACCTTGGGCTTCGCTTTACTAATTAAACTGCGGCTAAGATTTAAAACCATCATCATAGGTTTGGTGATAGCGGCATGTATAGCGTTAATTTTTCAAAATCAGATTTACCAAACCATCAGGTTTAATAAATCAGCATCGGGCAAAACCCTAGAGGGAGATTTAAAATCTATTTCTAACATCAGCACTGATGATTCTAACGTAGAAAGGCTAAACAGATGGAAATCTGCCTGGAGGATGTTTCAAGAAAAACCCTTTTGGGGATACGGACCAGGTACCTATCAGTTTCAATACTCGGGCTATCAAAGAGCCCATGAAATGACTTCTATTAGCACTACCACCGGAGATATGGGCGGTATACATAGCGAATATTTGAGGCCTTTAATAGAAAGTGGTGTTGTAGGCTTACTCACTTTTTTAATGCTCGTTTTTACGGTCATTAAATTACTTTTAAACGTTATTTATCAATCTCCGGATAAGCAACTTCAACTATACGCCTTAGCTGTTTTATTAAGTTTATCAACCTATTTGATACATGGCTTTCTTAATAATTTTCTAGACCAAGATAAAGCCGCTCTTGTATTTTGGGCCTTGTTAGGTATGACGGGGGCTATTTACCATCAGCATAAAAACATTAAATTTATTTAGATTAATTATAAATAACTTTTGGATTTAAGAATTCATGATTTATATTTGCCTCTGTTTATAATTAATCTAAATAAAAACAATGAATAATAATTATCTAAAATCTTTCATTTTATTCCTATCTATCATATTTAGCTATCAGTTAGCTAATGCTCAATCCGGAGCTATAAAAGGAAAAGTAACAAGTTCAGACGGACAAGCAGCCCCTTTAGTTTCTATAACCATTAAAGGCGTTAAAAGTACCTTGGTAGACGATAAAGGCCAATATCTACTCAAAGGCTTAAAACCTGGTGTTTATGAAGTTACAGCCAGCTATGTAGGTTTAGCATCACAAAGCAAACAAGCTGTGGTTATAACTAACCAAATAGCAGAACTAGATTTTATCCTTTCTGAGAGCGGACAGCAATTAAAAGAAGTTACGATTAAGGAGATTAAAGCTAATAAGTTTGCTAAAAAAGAATCTCCGTATGTAGCTAGGTTACCGCTACTAAATATGGAAAACCCTCAGGTTTATAGCACCATTTCTAGCGAGCTGATAAAAGAACAAGTCATTACAAGTTTTGATGATATTGTTAAAAATGCCCCTGGTATTGATAAACTTTGGACTTCTACTGGAAGATCTGGAGACGGAGCGGCCTACTACTCTTTAAGAGGTTTTGCCGTACAACCTAATTTATTAAACGGCTTACCAGGCTTAACCAATGGTGGTTTAGATGTTTCTAATGTAGAGCGTTTGGAGGTTATTAAAGGCCCCTCAGGCACCTTATTTGGAAGTAGTTTGGTTTCTTATGGTGGTTTAATTAACGTGGTTACCAAAAAACCATATGAGCAATTTGGTGGAGAAATTAATTATACATCAGGCACTTATGGCTTAAACAGATTTAGCGCAGACATTAATACTCCGGTTAAAGAAAACTTATTTTTAAGAATTAATACCGCTTACCATACAGAGGGTAGCTTCCAAGATGCTGGCTTCAGAAAAGCTTTGTCTTTTGCGCCTTCTTTAAGCTACAAAGCCAGCGATAGATTAAGTATTGATTTAAATGCTGAGTTTTTAAACGATGAAAGAACCAACCCAGCGATGATATTTTTAGACCGTGGAGCCCCATTGCTAGCTAAAAACATGGATGAGTTAGGTTATAATCCTAAACTTTCTTTCACCAATAACGAGCTAACTTTAAAAAACCCGATTAGTAGTTTCCAAGGTCAAATCAACTACAAACTTTCTGATAGTTGGACCTCCCAAACTGTATATTCTAGAAGTGCTGCTAAATCTGATGGTTACTACTCTTATTTGTACGAAGTATCGAGATTTATTCCTAATTACCCAAATATTGACGGCGTATTTAGAAGATACATAAGCAAGCAAAATGGTAATACTTATACTTCAGATATTCAACAAAACTTTATAGGTGATTTTAAAATTGGGAAATTTAGAAACCGCTTAGTTGCAGGTTTAGATTATTATAACAGAGTTAACATCAATAACAGCAGCGGTTATGCTGTGGTTGGTGATGTTAAAATGAATGGTGAAGATACGGGTATTTTAACCAGACCTGCTGTTGATGATAGACTAAGGACATTGGCTGCTCCAAAAACTAAAGCATCGCAAGAAGTTTATAGCGCTTATATTTCTAACGTATTCAACTTTACGCCACAACTTTCTGCCATGCTGAGCGGTAGGTTTGATTTTTTCAATAATAAAGGTGTAGAAACCAATCCTAATGATGATTATGACCAAACTGCATTTTCACCAAAATTGGGTGTCGTGTACCAACCTATAAAAGACAAGATTTCCATTTTTGGTAATTACATGAATGGTTTTAGAAACATTGCTCCTATTACCCAAGGAAGCGTTGTGAATACCTTCAGACCAGAGCAAGCCAACCAATTAGAGGGTGGTGTTAAATTAAGCTTATTCAATAATCTTCTAACAGGTACATTAAGCTATTATGATATTAGAGTTTCTGATGTGGTAAGACAAGGTGGCGAAACTGCACCAGGTTCTGGCGTTTTCCAATACTCGCAAGATGGTGAAAACTACAGTAAAGGTTTTGAAGCAGAAGTTATAGCTAACCCTTTTAAAGGTTTAAATATTATTGCCGGCTATAGCCATAATGATAGTAAAGTTGTTGAAAGCAGCGATTTACAATTTGTTGGTAGAAGACCAGAAAGTGCTGGCCCACAAGATATGATAAACTTATGGCTAAGCTATAAATTCTTAGAGGGCTATTTAAATGGCTTTGGTTTAGGTTTTGGTGGTAATTATGCTAGTGAAAATTTTATTATGAACAGGTTAACGCCTGGTGCTTTTGCACTTCCAGCTTATACTGTATTAAATGCCTCAGCATCTTACCAAACTAACCGAATAGGCCTAATCTTAAAGTTAGATAACCTAACTAATAAAGAATATTACAAAGGTTGGTCTACCATAGAAGCCCAAAGACCAAGAACTGTAAATGCTAGCTTTAGTTACAAGTTTTAAGTATAAAATTTAAGATGAGCTTTAAAAGAAGTATCAGAAAAATTCACCTCTGGCTCGGATTATCATCCGGGCTAGTGGTGTTTATAGTAAGCATCACCGGTTGCTTGTATGTTTTTCAAAAAGAAATATCAAGCCTTTATTATCATGATGTCTTGTATGTTGATGTACCTAAAAACGCATCAACTTTACCCATATCCGAGCTTATTAAAAAAGCAGAACTGGAGTATGGCAAACAAATACCCATACGTACGGCAACAAGTTTTAAACAGACTGATAAAGCATGGGAATTTATGTTTTTTAAAGCTGGCCCAGAAGATGCCATTACCTATTTTGAGGCTATTGAATATTACGATGCCATTTACTTAAACCCTTACACTGGAGCTGTTACTGGTAAGATAGATTACAAATACAATTTCTTTAGTCTGGTTAAATACATGCATTGGAGTTTATTGTTAAGCACTACCTATGGGCAGCCTATTGTTGGCTATGCCACGCTAATTTTTGTAGTGATGCTTATCAGTGGTATCATTTTATGGTGGCCAAAAAACCTTAAAAAATCTAATGTTAACAAGAGTTTCAAAGTTAAATGGTCGGCAAAATTTAAGCGCCTCAATTACGACTTACATAATGTAGCTGGCTTTTATGCTTCATTTGTGTTATTACTTTTAGCCCTTACGGGGATGGTTTGGGCCTTTAAATGGTTTCAGGCTACGGTTTATCTTGTAGCTGCACAAAGTACTACAGCACCAGAACAAATAAAACTTAGCTCAAACTTGGCAGATTCAACTTTAAAAACCACTCAAAACCCTATTGATTTAGCATACCAAACTGCTAAAAGAGAATTAGCAGAAGCAGATAGATTAGCTATACTCAAACCTGCAACAGCAGAAGCTACCATTAGAATTACAGGCTATCGTGGAAAAGAGGTTTACTACAACCAAGACCAGTTACAGTTTGACCAGTATAGCGGTAAACGCTTACATCGTAAAAATTTTACTGATGCCAATAACGGAGAAAAAATTATCGCCATGAATTATGACATCCATGTGGGGGCCATCTTAGGCTTACCCGGTAAAATATTGGCATTTATAGCTAGCCTTATATCGTCTAGCTTACCCATTACCGGTTTCATGATATGGTGGGGAAGAAAAAATAAAAAAACAAAAATCATACACTCAGAAAAATTAATTACAGCTTAATAAAATACAATTATGAAAACTCTAAAATCAATACTCTTTTTAGCCTTATTAGCGCTTCCATTTAAAAATTTATTAGCCCATGCTTTATGGATAGAAACTCCGCTAAACGGTAAAATAGGCCAAGTACAGCAAGTAAATATTTTTTATGGTGAATATGCAACGCAAGAAAAAGAAGCACCAGCTAAATGGTATTCTGATGTTAACCAGTTTAGCTTATGGCTAATAAAACCCGGAAAAGAGAAAATTAAATTACAAGTAAAAGAAACTGAAAATGGTTTTACAACATCTTTTACACCTACTGTACAAGGGCAATATGCTTTATCCGTAGTGCATGAAGCCAAAGAATTAGGTGGTACTACCAAATATGAATTTTCTTCTTACGCTATTGTGAATGTAGGTAACATTAAAGCTCAGGCTGATGTGCCTAACCTGCTAAAAACAGTTTTTAAATCGCATAAAGTACATCAAATAAATCAGGAAGTAGAATTTCAAGTTTTGTTAAACAACAATGCATTTGCAAAAGGAAAAGTAATGATTTTCTCACCCGAGGGTTGGAGCAAAGAATGCATTGCAGATGAAAATGGTTATATTACTTTTAAACCAGTATGGAAAGGTTTTTATGTTTTAGAAGCTAGTAATTACGAAAAGACAAATGGTACTCATCACGGTAAAACTTATGATGCTAGTTGGCAGGGTGCTACCTCGGGTATTTTTATTCATTAGGGGTGATATGGTTTAGGTCGTTAGTTTGTTAGGTGGTTTAGTCTTTCTGTAATACAGGTGTTTAATTTACACTTTTAACCATTCGCTATGAACCAATCTAATGAAACCTTAAAGATAAAATGGTAATATCATCTGTTGCTGTGAGGCTTCTTCTAATACCTTCTATCTTTTTGATGAGTAAGTGGTGAATAACATTTAAATCTAGCTGCTTGTTAGCGATGAGGAAGTCCATTAAATCTACCTCAGAAAGGCTTCTTTCTTCTTCTCCATCAAATTCTAAAATACCATCGGTATAATTAAAAATGAGGGCTTCTGGTTCTATCGCTATGAAGCCTTCATTTACAAAAGGCAATTCATCAAAAACGCCAATCATGGTAGTTCCTTTTAAAAGAGGCACTACGCCGTTTCCTTGTATCAATAAAGAAGCATTATGCCCTGCATTAAGAAAATTAAGTACCCTGGTTTGCTTATTGTATTTACCTAAAAACAAGGTAATAAACCTATCTCCTTTAGTGTTTTGATACACCACTTTATTTAAGCGAGTAATCAATTCTGATAAAGAAATATCAACAGAAACAAGCGCCCTTAAACTAGCCTGAAAGTTGGCCATAATTAAAGCGGCTGAAATACCTTTTCCAGAAACATCGGCAACGCACCAAAGAATTTCTGATTCGTTAAGCTCTATGAAATCGTAAAAATCGCCACCTATGGTTTGGTGCTGACGGTAAATGGCTTCCACATCTAACTCTGCATTTTTAGGTAAAACCTGCGGAATTAACATGTTTTGCACCTGACTGGCCAATTCTAAATCTCTTTGCAAACGTTCTTTTTGAATACGCTCTTTAAAAAGTTTCTTATTTTCAAAAGCAACAATAATAACGTTAATTAAGGTTTGGATATAATCTATCTGATTGCCTAAAAGCTTTTCTTTTTGAGGAAAATCTCCGACCAAAACATATGCTAAAGCTTGGTCTTTATGATAAACAGGAATAAAAAAGTCGTATCCTTTAAAAATCGGGTCGGGATGGTCTGAAAGCTGCGTAGGATTTTTAAGCTCAATCAACTCTTTACTTATGGCATTGTAATCCTCGTAAATATCTAAATCTCCACCAAACTGAGAAACACAGATAAAGTCATCTTCATTAACAAAGAGCAATCTAAACCTACCAACTTTTAAATTGGTTTTTAAAATAAGTTCCAGCATTTCTATCAAGACAGAACCTGGCACATTACTATTAATAGCCTGTGTAATTTCCAGAAGCGCATTTAGCTCGGCTTGCCTTTTCAGCAAAAGCTCAATCAGGTCTATTTGCTCTTCATCATTGGAATGGTTCTGTTCGTTTTTCAAAATGTTGTTCTATGTTTCTAAATTAATTATTTATCTATTAAAACTCAATTTTAAAACTATCTAACCATTCTACCTTTCCAATTATATTTTCCAGAATTTCCTGCAATACCAATATAAATGAAATATAAAGGATGAATAAGTGTAAGTAGAGGCAATAAAAATAGCAGGTTTTTTCTCCGGTTAAATGTCAAAACGGGATATAAAAACCATAATTCTACCCATAATTTAAGTAAGTATTGGATAATAAAGACGTATAATAAAACAGGTAAAAACATGGCTAGCAAACCATTTACAATCAAACTTAGGTTTGATAACCATACAGAAACTGCCAAAGCAACAATACGTTTATCTTTATATTTTACACTTTTACTAGCCCAACGTTTACGCTGCTGAATAAAAGCTTTTAAGTTTTCTTTAGCATGCGTAAAAACTATAGCATCATAAGATTTACAAAAACCAATACTTCCGGGGTATGCAAATGCTACTTTATGTAATAAAAGCTCATCATCTCCAGAGGCTAAATCATCTATCCCTTTAAAACCACCTAGCTCTACAAAAACATCTTTACGATAAGCTAAATTAGCGCCATTGCAAGTAGAAGCCATTTTATTACCTATACCTGCTGCTCCTAAACCTATCAAAAAAGAGAACTCTAAAGTTTGCAGCTTTTCAAAAAAGCTTTGTTCCTCAAAATAGGCTACTGGCGAACTTATTAATTTGTAATCATGCTGGTTATAATAATTGATAATGGTTGGTAACCATAAATTCTCCATGCGGCAGTCGGCATCTGTAGTGATGATAAGCTCTCCGGAAGCTATTTTTATAGCTTCTGCTATAGCCTTTTTCTTGTATGAATTTAAAGGCTCGCTTTCATTTAATTTGATGAGCTTAACGCCTTGGTTGGCATAACGGCTTATAATTTCTGCTGTTGCATCTGTAGAATGGTCATCAACTACAATTAATTCAAAAAGCGATTTTGGATACTCTTGTTTTAGGATATCATCAATAGTTAAAGCAATTTTATCTTCTTCATTTCTGGCGGCTATAATGATAGAAACTTTTGTTAGAGGCTGTATCTTTTTAAAAGCAAAATTAGGCAGATTTAACCAACCCTTATTTAAAAAAAGCAATAATAATGCATAAATAATGCTAAGCAGGATAGAAAATATACTAAGAATTGTTACCAAAGAAATTGAGTTTAAAAACAAAGAAAGAACCCAAAATAGCAGGAATAATTAAATTAACCAACCAAATTAATGCCGCAGAAGCCATAATTGCAATTTCTTGATGAGTGATGAAACTGAAAAAATAAGTAGCTGTCATACTTCTAACGCCAATATCAAGTAAATCTAATGATGGTAATGCAGATTGAACAAAGAACAAAATAAATACCAATAAACTTATTTGATAAAAAGGTATCTCGGGTACAAGTAAATGAATAATTAAAATATATTGTGTGGTAAAGACTGCAAATCTAGCTATGCTAAACAACAATACTTTGCTTAATTCTTTAATATTATAGCTGTTTAAAACTCCAAAAAAAGCATTAAAACGCCTAAAAGGTTTAATACTATTAAGAAGATGATTAAGCCAATGAATATTGAAATAGAAAAGAATAAAAAAGCTGCAAAATACAATTACCAGAAAGGAGATAGCGAAAAATAAACTTTGGTTTGTTATCACAAAATGAAACAAAAACCATAACAAAGCTATAGCGCCTGCAACATTGGTGATAACCATTTGGGCTATGTGCCCAACACTCATGGCTATGGCACCTTGTATTCTTTTCCTTGGCGATAAAAAAAAGATACGTCCGCCGTATTCTCCAATTCTGTTTGGTGTAAAAACTGCCCAAGTTAAACCGCAAAAAACAGATGCTATAGCTTTTTGAAGTTTAATAGTCTCTACCTTAGCAATTAAAAACTTCCATTTTAAGCTCTCTAACAACCAATTAAAAAGCATCAACAAAAGTATAAAAGACAAAATAAGCGTTACCCGGTTTTTATCTAGTGTAGAAATTAACTGATTGAAATTTTGTAGATTGGTATTATCAGACAATCGCTTATAAATAAAAATAGCCGCCAAAAGCAGGATACTAAATTTTATAAGGTAGCTGATAATTTTTTTGTGCTGCTTTGTCAAAACCGCCATTTTTTACAATGTTAAGAAATTAGCTTAATATTGCCCTTATGCTAAGAGAAAAATCAAAAGAAAGAATCATCTTAGGGATAGACCCCGGTACTGCCGTTATGGGTTATGGTTTAGTAAAAGAAACTGGTAGTAAACTTTCTTTAGTTAATTTAGGCATTGTTAAATTAGATCATTTAGACGATCATCCGCTTAAGCTGCAACGCATTTTTGAACGCACCACCAGCTTAATAGAGCAATATCAGCCAGATTGTATGGCACTTGAGGCGCCCTTTTACGGTAAAAACATACAAGTGATGTTAAAATTAGGCAGGGCCCAAGGTGTTGCTATGGCTGCAGGCTTGGCAAAAGGACTTCCCATATTTGAATATTCGCCAAAAAAAATCAAGCAATCTATCACCGGAAACGGAAATGCAGGTAAAGAGCAAGTAGCAGCTATGCTACAACAATTATTAGGCTTTAAAGAAACTCCGGAGTTTTTAGATGCTACAGATGGTTTGGCTGTTGCAGTTTGTCATTCTTTTCAGAAAATTTCAACTGGCGGTAAAGGCAAAACTTATAGCGGCTGGGAGAGTTTTGTTAAGGATAATGCTAAGAGAGTGAAATAACCACGAGTAGTTCTGTAACTGAGGCAAGTCGTACGAGTGAAAACAACCATATTCACAATACTTCAATTGATTTATATTCAACAGATTACAAACAAACTAAAATTAATATATCCTAAACGCACAAGGGCTTAACAAAACAAATGGGGAAGTCTTTCTTATGACTTCCCCATTTGTTTAAGATTTACCTCTGTTTCAGGTTTAGCAACTTACTAAAACTTAAGGTGTATGTATAACTTTAAACTATGTTTAAAACCTTGTATTAATTTGATTTTCTACTAAAGTGATTGTAGTTTTTGTAAGCTGGCCCTTTCAAATTTTGCTGCTCATTGCCAACAGTGCTTACCAAGACCATTTCCGTATTTGATGTATTTGCACTAAAATTTTGGTTTTTATATGCTGGCCCCTGTAGTGTATTAACAGTTGAAGCTGACTGTATTTTTGTTGGAACCGATTTATGCATCCAAAACTTATAATTTTTATATGCTGGACCTTTTAAATCACTTTGTTTCACTTCACTTTTATCTTGTGCCAGTGCCCCAAACGATAAGGTAAATAACCCTAAAACCAATGCTACTTTTTTCATGACCGTCATTTTTTATTATTCTTATTAAATGTACAGTCAGTAGTAAGAATTTAGTATTGTAAGAATTTACGCTATTTATATCCGTATTTATACGGATAGAGTTACTGCCTTAAATTATATCAGATTTATTTCTGTAGCTTTTTTAATAAGCTCGGCAGTATTTTTTACCTCAAATTTTTTAAGAATGCTAGTGCGGTGTGTTTCTATAGTACGTGTACTTACAAATAGTTTAGCGGCAATTTCTTTTGTGGTTAAACCTTTAGAAATTAATACCAAAACCTCAATTTCTTTATTTGATAAGACATTTTCGCTAACGCTTTGGGTAGACATAAAATTTATCATCTTTTCAGAAATTTCTGAGCTAAAATATTTCTTTCCTTTGTAAACATTTCTTATTGCAAATACCAATTCAGATTCATCAGTATTTTTTAATAAGTAACCATATGCGCCCATTTTGGCACATTTAGCAATATAGTTACCCACACTATGCATAGAAATTACAATAGGTTTTATATTAGAATTTAAGTTTTTTATTCCTTTTAAAACTTGAAAACCATCCATATTCGGCATGGTAAGGTCTAGTAAAACTATATCAGCATTAAGCTCGCTGTTAAGTGCATCCATCAACTCTACTCCATCAGCAACACTTTTAACAATTTTAATGTCGTTATGCTTTTTAAGCAATTCTGCCAGCCCAATCCGGAAAAGTTCATGATCATCAGCTATTATTAATTTAATTTCATTCATAATTCAACAGGTAATTCAATTTCGAAAGTTGTATTTCCGGGTAAAGCACTGATTAAAATACTGCCATTACAAATTTCTACACGCTCTTTGATATTAATAATTCCAGATCCTAGTTTAACCGAGTTCATTTCAAAACCAAGGCCATCATCAAAATAAAAAAGAGAAATAAAGTCATCAAATTCTGAAAGCGTAATTCGGATATTTTTTGCTTTAGAATGTTTTAAAGAGTTATTTATGAGCTCTTGGCTTATTCTAAAAAGATTAATGCCTTGATGATTAGAAATATTAGAATTTTCTTGTTTGGTTAAATCTTCGTATTCAATGTTTATCGTAGTTGATCTATTTAAGTTTTCTATATAGTTGGTTAGTGTTACTCCAATCCCAAAATCATCAATAGAAGCGGGCATTAGTGCATTAGACATCAATCTGATCTCGGAAATAGCCTCATCCACTATTTTCTTCATCTCCGTTTTCTTCAACTCATCTTTAACGTTATTTTCTATATAAAACTTCAAAGAAGTTAAATAAGGCCCCAAGCCATCATGAAGTTCTCTTGAAAGTCTACGTCTTTCATTTTCCAATCCGTTTACCAAAAAGCGCTTAGCCATTATTCTGCTATTATCTTCTTTATTTTTATAATCAATGAGTTTATTTCTCATCGTTAAAAGACTTTTTCCAAGGACATCATTGGCGCTACTGGGTTCATAGTTTGTTTCCAAATTCATATTACCTATTGCGTCAGAAAATTTTACAGCACCTTGTAAAGAAGCTTTCAGATTTAATAGCGCTTCAAACATTTCTTTAATTTCATTCGAACTTCTTTTATATTCGATGGTTTGATTATAGTCGCCCTTAGCCATAACTCTTAGGCTATTTTGCATGTTCTTTATTGGATTAACAATAATTCTTGTTAGGAAAAGAGAAAGGGTAACAGCTACTAAAAAAATGATGAGCGTTAAGGTCATAAGCCTCATTTTTAATTTTTCTAAAGGCTTCGTAACCTCGCTTATATCAATTTCAGAAAGGATAACCAATTTCAGATTTGAAATTTGAATAAGGCTATAAACACTATAAACCGGCACACCTCTGTAGTCCTTAAAAATACCTCTTCCGTTAATCCCTTTTAAAGCGCTTATGACACCTGGGGTTTTTACAGCTATATCATAAGGTTTTTTATCAGGTAGAAACCTAGATTCAGAACGCATTCTAAAATCTTCGCCCACCAAATAGGTCTCCCCACTCTCGCCCATACCAGTTCTTTCCAGAAGAATATTTTGTATGTTGCTATAATCTATGACCTTGATTTTTCTGCCTTTGTTAGAATTTAAAACAAAACCTATTGTTGCCTTTTTATTTTTATGATAAGGCGTAAAATCATGAATACCATTTATCCTCTTGATGCTGTCTGAAAGCACTAAACTACTACTATCAACATTTTTGTAATACTTTTCAGATGATTCAAAGCTTTGCCATTCTGACTTTATTAGATTTTCTATTTGTATACTTTCGAGAGTTTCGATTGAATTCAATTGCATTAGAATACGATCATTCAAAACACTTGAAAACTGCTCATAAAAAGAAAATGATAATAAACCAATCACTAATACGATCAAACTATTTAATGATAATGAGTACTAGTGTTTTAATGTTCATTAAACCTGATCAATTACATTGTTATTCAATTAAAACTATACCGTTTGTAGGGTAAAAAATCGCTACTTCATAAGTGAATTTACGGCTAAGCTTATCACACTATAACCCACTAACTTATATCTTTGCAATATAAATAAAACAAGTTATTTTCTTACTAAGCCCGAACAATAGCTAAGGGTATTTGCTTCGTTCAGATAATACTGAATAAGCATGAGAGAAGGTATAACGTAAATCATAAAAAAAGCCTCAAAATTGCATTTCGAGGCTTTTTACTTCTTGGCGGTGAAAATTAATCTTCTCTTAAAGCTTCTAATATTTTTAAAGCAGTATTACTTAATTCTTCTTGCGTTGGCGATAACTTTGGTTTACTAAAATCCATATCAGAAACGCTATTCATGGGAATAAGATGGATATGAGCATGTGGTACTTCTAAACCAATAACAGCTACCCCAATTTTTTTACAAGGAATTGCTTTTTTCAAGCCTCGGGCTACAATTTTTGCAAATAGCATCATCTCTACATATAAAGTATCCTCTACGTCAAAAATATAATCTACCTCTTGCTTAGGTATTACTAAAACATGCCCTTCTCTTAACGGACTGATATCCAGAAAAGCAATAAAATCTACAGACTCTGCAACAATATGTGCTGGAATATCTTTATCTATAATTTTTTTAAATATGCTAGACATGTTTTTTATGTATTGATATTACCTACTAATTTCCATAATCTCAAACTCGATTTTACCAGCCGGAACTGTAATCTCCGTTTTATCTCCAACAGATTTTCCTAATAAACCCTGCGCTATGGGTGATTTAACAGAAATCTTACCAGATTTTAAATCGGCTTCATTTTCTGCTACCAATTGATAGGTCATGGTAGCATTATTTTTTAAGTTTTTGATTTTAACAATAGATAAAGCCAAAACCTTTGAGGTATCTATTTTAGATTCATCAATCAATCTTGCGTTTGCTAAAGTATTTTCAAGCTTCGCAATTTTTGATTCATGATGCCCTTGTGCTTCTTTTGCTGCATCATATTCTGCGTTTTCAGATAAGTCTCCTTTATCTCTTGCTTCAGCAATAGCAGCAGCAATTTTTGCCCTTCCTTCTGTTTTTAGGTACTGCAGCTCTTGTTTTAAATTCTCTAAACCTTCTTTGGTAAAATACGCAACCTCTGTCATAATCTCTTTTAATTTGGTTATTGAAAAAAAAGCCCGGACTGTTACCAAGCTCTTAAAAAACAAACAAGACTATATCTGGTCTTAACCGACATAGTCTTGCATCAATGATCACGAAGATAATATTTTTGGGTTTACAATTCCAAATTTTTTAATTTATCGGCTAACACTTCTGATATTTTTCGGTAAGAATCAAACGTCCACCCACCAACATGTGGACTTAATAATACCTTAGGGTTCTCGCTTAAAGCGGTGTACCAATTTTGCTCTCCTAGTGCGGGGAATTTTTCTGTCTCTAAAACATCTAATCCGGCACCTAGAATTTTACCTTCCTTTATGGCATGTAAAACGGCTTGGGTATTTACAATTTCGCCTCTAGCTAGGTTAATAAAGAAAATAGGCCTGCGGAAATGTCTTAGATATTCTTCATCAACCATCTGGCGGGTTTCTTTAGTTAAAGGAATATGAAGACTTAAAACATCAGCATATTTCACAATTTCTTCCATGCTAGCCTCGGTAGCAAAATCATCAGTAAAACGGGTTTTGTATTTATCGTAAGCCAAAACTTTTATTTCAAAACCTTTAAGCTTACGAGCAAAACTTTGCCCCATGTGGCCATAGCCAATGATGCCAACTGTTTTGCCTTTTAGCTCGTACCCACGGTTGCCTTCACGGTCCCATTTTCCGTTTCTTATTTCAATATCCGCTTTGCGTAAGTTATTCATTAAAGATAAAAGCATACCTATTGCATGCTCCCCAACAGCATCAGAATTTCCTTCGGGTGCGTTTATCAATTGAATATTTTTTTCATCGGCGTAAGCAACTTCTATATTGTCCATTCCGGCTCCGGCTCTGGCAACAAATTTCAGGTTTGGCGCTGCATCTATCACCTCTTTATCAACCCTAAATTTTGTACGGATAGCTAAACCTTCGTATTGGTGAAGAATTTCTAGTACTTCGCTTTTCTTAATCAGTGGTAAATCATCCACCTCATAACCTAAATCTTGTGCTGCTATTTTAAACGCAGGATGTAAATCGTCTACAATTAATATTTTCTTCATTCGCTTATGCTAAATCCTCCCTTTAGAGGGAAGAATTACTTTTTAATTTTGTTTTCTGTAAAATTCTTTTCCTATTCTATTGATATGATCGAGAAATTGAGCATCCGTAATTTTATCATAAATAGAAATATCAAATTTATAAGGAAGTAATAAATCATCAAGTTTAAACTCTATTTCATTTAATAATGATGATGTTAAATCTTTACCTATAAGCGTCAAATCTATATCAGAGGCTGGGCGATAATTACCTTTTGCCCTTGATCCATAAATTAAAACGCTGTCAAGTTGCGGATATCCCATAAAAACAGTTTTAATTTTTATGATATCATCTGGCACTAAACCAATATTATCATTCAAACTATCCATGTCATTCACTTTTTTTCTCTTCCATTTTATTTTTAAATGCTATAAAAGCTGGATAGTATTGCTGTATTATTTTAGAAAAAATTTCTTCTGCTGTTTCTTCATTATAGGTGTGTGAGGTCTTATTCCTGCTGCTAATCATATCCATCCACACATTTCCGTCAGCAATTAATTGAAGCTGAAAAGCTTCTCTAGATGCATCTCTGCTGCCTCCAACGCTTGAGTTGCCTTGGTAAATAGCATAATCTTTCATTACATTCCAGGCTAATTCATGAGTATATTCAAACCTTTGAATCAACCCTTCTCTTAACATTTCATTTAGAACAAAATCCCTGTCAACCAACTCTTTCCTATTAGCATGATTGTTTTTGATGTATTCTATTGATTGGGTGAGCTTCTGTAATGCTTTCACATAATTTGAAAACCTTTGCTCCCATCTGATATCTTGTTCCATATTTTTAAGCGTTAATCATACTAAACTAAAAGCATCTTATATGAGCATAAGCTAATTCTCTTTAATACTTATAGTGATCAAATTAGTCAATTTTACAAAATCACCAACACTTAAACGCTCTGCTCTTAATGTCCAAACTTCTGTATCATCTTGTTTATCTTTTGGTATAATCCCTGCTAAAGCATTACTTAAAGTTTTTCTTCTTTGGTTAAAACCGGCCTTTACCACTTGCCAAAACAGTTTTTCATCACAATCTAAATCAGCAACTTCATTTCTGCTTAGTCTGATGACTGCCGAAAGCACTTTAGGTGGCGGATTAAAAACACCTGCTTTTACCGTAAAAAGATATTCGCACTTATAATATGCCTGTAAAAAAACACTTAAAATACCATACTCTTTACTGCCTGGTTTTGCTACACAGCGCTCTGCAACTTCCTTTTGAAACATCCCAACCACTTCTGACACCTGTTGCCTGTTCTCTAAAACTTTAAATAATATTTGCGAACTTATATTGTAAGGAAAATTACCAATGATAGCAAAAGGCTCTAAGAAAATATCTTTGAATTGAAGCGCTAGAAAATCTGCATTAATTAATTTATCGCCCAAATTGGGGTATTGCCTATGTAGATATTCAAAAGACTCGGTATCAATATCTATTAAATAAGTTTCAAAAGCTTCTTTTTTTAATAAGAAATCAGACAAAACGCCCATTCCCGGACCAACCTCTAAAACCTTATTGTATTTATGCGTATGAATAAGGGAATTGACAATTTTTTCGGCAATATTTTTATCGGTTAGAAAATGCTGTCCTAAATGTTTCTTGGCTTTTACCTTACTCATAATTATTAAAATACTTTACAAATTACGTAAAGATTAACGTTAATACCCGAAGATTAAACTCAAAATATTTATTTTGCACAAAATTTAGATTCATTTTTATGAGCGAGCAATTAAAAATTGGTATTTCTATAGGCGATGTTAATGGTATAGGTTTAGAAGTTATCATTAAAACTTTAATGGAGGCCGAGGTTTATAAATATTGTACCCCCATAGTTTACGGGCATACCAAAGTTGCTTCTTTTCATAGAAAAGCAGCTGATATTCATGAATTTATTTTTCAGGTAGTTCCTGATGCTAGTCAAGCACACTCTGGCAAACCCAATATGATTAATTGTTGGGAAGAAGATGTAAAAATTGAGTTGGGTGTGGCCAATGAAATAGGCGGAAAATACGCTTTGTTATCGCTAAAAAAAGCTACTGATGATTTAGTTTCTGGTAAAATTGATGCTTTAGTTACCGCTCCAATTAACAAACACAACATCCAAAGTGAGGAATTTAAATTCCCTGGTCATACAGAATTTATACAGGAAAAAGCTGGTGGGCAAGATGCTTTAATGTTTATGATTAGCGAGAACTTTAAAGTAGGTGTAGTAACTGGGCATATCCCTGTTAAAGATATTGCTAGCCATATCACTGTAGAAAATATAGTTTCTAAGCTAAAGCTGATGAACCAATCTTTAAAAAATGATTTTTGGGTAGAAAAACCAAAAATTGCTGTTTTAGGATTAAACCCGCATGCTGGTGATAATGGTCTACTAGGGAAAGAAGAACAAGAAATTATTATTCCGGCTATTGAAGCTGCCGCAGAAGCAGGTGTATTTGCTTTTGGCCCTTTCCCTGCCGATGGTTTTTTTGGCAACCAAGCCTTCGCAAAATTTGATGCTGTTTTAGCTATGTACCATGATCAAGGTTTGATTCCTTTCAAATCTATGAGTTTTAATAGTGGCGTTAACTTTACAGCAGGCTTGCCGGTAGTAAGAACATCACCAGACCACGGCACCGGATACGATATAGCAGGTAAAAATTTAGCTGTACCAGCATCTTTCAGAGAAGCTTTATTTGCAGCTATTCATATAGTAAAAAGCAGAAGAGAGCAGGCAGAACTAACTGCAAATACCCTTGCTTTCTCTAAAATGAGCAGAGATAGAGACTAAAAATAACGGCATTTTACACCAAGAGATTATAAAAAGCTTGAAGGCAGAAACATACATTTTGAAAAAAACCTTTACAGCTTAATTATTTTTCCTAAATTTGCAGGCTTAATTGTCGGACTTTGAAATTACTTAAACAATATTCGGTTCCGTTTACGGGGTTAAAGCTGGGTCTTCATCAATTCAATTTTGATGTTGATGGTAGCTTTTTCAATGAGTTTGAATATTCGCTAGTTAAAAACGGCTTACTAAAAGTAGATCTTGTTTTAGATAGACAAGAAACCATGTTAGTATTAGATTTTCACATCACTGGGTTTATTTACCTAGATTGTGACCGTTGTTTGGCAGAATATCCTCAAGCGCTTGATACCCGTGATAGGTTAATTGCTAAATTCTCTCAAGAAGATGATTTAGAGGAAACAGACGAAGTTATTGTTTTAACAAAAAATGATGTTGAGGTTGATACCTCTACGTTTATATATGAAATGATTACCTTGGCAGCACCATACATTAACATGTGTGATAATCCAGGAAATACTGATGCTTGTGACAAAGACATGATTGCTAAGTTACAAGAACTATCAACAGAAGACAGTGAAGATAATGGTGATTTAGATCCCCGTTGGGCAGCTTTAAAGAATATCAAAAAATAATTATAAAATAGGAAAAAATGGCACATCCAAAGCGTAAAATATCAAAATCTAGAAGAGATAAAAGAAGAACGCACTATAAAGCAGAAGCTCCATCATTATGGACTTGTAAAGAAACTGGTGCAGTTCATTTGCCACACAGAGCCTACAATGTAGACGGTAATCTTTACTACAAGGGTAAACTTCTTATCGAGAATACTACAATAGCTTAAGTATTTTCAAGCATGAAAAACTTTTATACAATGCAAAATGGCTTTTTCACCTTAAAATTGTATAAAAGTTTTTTATTTCCATTTAAAAGCAGATTATTCTTATGAAAATTGGCTTAGATATAATGGGTGGCGATTATGCGCCCAAAGCAACAGTATTGGGTGCCATTGAGGCTTATAAACAACTCAAAGAAGACCAAAAGTTAGTTCTTATCGGAGATAGAACTCTCATAGACCCTATTCTTAAGGATAACAACTTTAATCCAGACCTCTTTCAAATTATTCATACCACAGAGGTAATTGGTATGGGAGAACACCCTACCAAAGCAATAGTACAAAAACCAAACTCTAGCATTTCTTTAGGTTTTACCCTTTTAAAAGATGGTGAGATAGATTCTTTTGCTTCTGCTGGCAATACCGGAGCCATGCTGGTTGGCGCTATGTTTAGCGTAAAAACAGTTCCTGGAGTTATCAGACCTGCAATTGCTTCTATTGTCCCTAAAGCCAAAGGTGGCTGCGGAATTTTGTTAGATGTTGGTGCCAATGCAGATTGCAAACCCGATACCTTATTACAGTTTGGTATATTGGGCAGTATTTACGCAGAGCATATTTACAATATTGCCAATGCCAAAGTGGGTTTAATGAACATAGGCGAGGAAGAAGAAAAAGGTAACCTGTTAACACAGGCTAGTTATACCCTCATGAAAGAAACCGAATTGATTAATTTCATTGGCAACATAGAAGGCAGAGACCTTTTTAATGATAAAGCTGATGTTATTGTTTGTGACGGTTTTACTGGTAATGTTGTCTTAAAACTTGCTGAATCTTTTTATGTATTAACCCTTAAAAAGGGCATGAAAGATGAGTTTTTTGATAGGTTTAACTACGAACAATATGGAGGCAGCCCTATTTTAGGCGTTAACGCTCCGGTAATTATAGGGCATGGTATATCAAGCCCAGAAGCAATTAAAAATATGGCTTTACTTTCAAGAGATATGATTGAAACTAAAATCATTGATAAGTTTAAAATTGCCTTCAATTAATCTAATAACACCAAAATATGAGTAAAATTCATGCTGCTATAACAGCAGTTAATGGTTACGTACCTGATTATATTTTAACAAACCAGGAACTGGAAACCATGGTTGATACCAACGACGAGTGGATTACCTCCCGTACTGGTATCAAAGAGAGAAGAATACAAAAAGGAGAAGGCCTTGCAACTTCAGATATGGCAGTACCTGCCGTAGAAGGTCTTTTAAAAAAGAGAGGAATATCTGCAGAAGAAATTGATTTAATTATATTCTGTACTTCTACACCCGATATGCCTTTCCCAGCTACAGCAAATATTTTAGCTGATAAAATTGGTGCCGTTAACGCTTGGGGATATGATTTACAAGCTGCTTGCTCTGGTTTTATATTTGGTTTATCTACCGGAGCTCAGTTTATTGAGTCTGGTAAACATAAAAAAGTTTTAGTAGTAGGTGGTGATAAAATGTCTTCTATCATCAATTACGAAGACCGTACAACCTGTATCATTTTTGGTGATGGTTGTGGATGCGCACTTTTAGAACCTAATGATGAAGGATTAGGAATTATAGATTCTATCCTTAAAAGTGATGGTGCTGGAAAAAATTTCTTAAACCTAAAAGCAGGAGGTTCTTTAAAACCTGCCAGCTATGAAACCATAGACAATAAAGAACATTACGCTTACCAAGAAGGACAAACTGTTTTTAAATTTGCAGTGACCAATATGGCCAATGTGGCAGCAGAAATTATGGAGAAAAACAACCTTACTTCTGATGACATTGCCTGGTTAGTGCCTCACCAAGCAAATAAAAGAATTATAGATGCTACAGCAAACCGTATGGGTGTTGGTCCAGAAAAAGTAATGATTAACATAGAAAAGTACGGAAACACCACCAATGGAACCATAGCTTTATGTTTGTGGGAATGGGAAAGCAAACTAAAAAAAGGCGATAATGTGATATTGGCAGCCTTTGGTGGCGGTTTCACTTGGGGCTCTGTATATTTGAAATGGGCATATAATGCTTAATTTAGCTAAGAGATTACTATATTAGATTTTTTTTAAAATAAACTTTAACACTAATAAAAACCTATATCAATGGGAATGGATATTAAACAAATTCAAGATCTGATCAAGTTCGTATCAAAATCAGGTGTGAATGAAGTGTCAATAGAAGAGCAAGACTTTAAAATTACAATAAAAACCAATCAAGAGCCTACTTATGTGACTGCACAACCACAGCAACAAATGGTAGCTCAGGTTCCAGCAGCAGCTCCAGCGGCGGCGGCTCCTGCAGCAGCAGCTCCAGCGGTAGCTATTGATGATGCTTCAAAATACATCACTGTAAAATCTCCAATGATTGGTACTTTCTACCGCTCAGCAAACCCAGAAAAACCATCTTTTGTAAATGTAGGAGATGAGATTTCAGCAGGTCAGGTAGTTTGTATTATAGAAGCCATGAAACTATTTAATGAAATAGAATCTGAAGTTTCTGGCCGTATCGTTAAAGTTTTGGTTGAAAATGCACAACCTGTTGAGTACGACCAACCTTTATTCTTAGTAGAACCTATTTAATCAATTTGTCCAAATAAGCAAGGAAGAATTTGCCATTGGAAGAAAATTAACTTATCAATATCGACAAATTGAATACTCATGTTTAAAAAAATACTAATTGCCAATCGTGGAGAAATAGCATTACGTATCATACGTACGTGTAAAGAAATGGGCATTAAAACTGTTGCCGTTTACTCTACAGCAGATAGAGACAGTCTTCATGTAAGATTTGCTGATGAAGCTGTTTGTATTGGTCCACCTCCAAGTAAAGATTCCTATTTAAATATCCCAAATATTATTTCTGCTGCTGAAGTTACCAACGCAGATGCCATACATCCTGGTTACGGATTTTTATCAGAAAACGCTAAGTTTTCTGCTATTTGTGCAGAGTATGGTATCAAATTTATTGGTGCAACGGCAGAACAAATCAATAGCATGGGCGATAAAGCATCAGCAAAAGAAACCATGAAAATTGCTGGTGTACCTACTATACCAGGTTCAGAAGGTTTGGTTGCTGATTTAAAATCAGGAATTGTTACTGCTAATGAAATTGGTTATCCGGTTATCTTAAAAGCAACTGCTGGCGGTGGTGGCCGTGGTATGCGTGTTGTTTGGAACGATGAAGAATTTGAACCAGCTTATGATTCTGCTCGTCAGGAATCAGGTGCTGCTTTTGGTAACGATGGTTTATATCTTGAAAAATATATAGAAGACCCACGTCATATTGAAATCCAAGTTATTGGAGACCAATACGGAAAAGTTTGCCACCTTTCTGAAAGAGATTGCTCTATTCAAAGACGTCACCAAAAATTAGTTGAAGAAGCTCCTTCTCCTTTCATGACACCAGAGTTACGTGAGAGAATGGGTAAAGCAGCTATCGCTGGTGCACAAGCTGTAAAATATGAAGGTGCGGGTACTGTAGAATTTTTGGTTGATAAACACCGTAATTTCTACTTCATGGAAATGAATACGCGTATCCAAGTAGAGCATCCGGTAACGGAAGAAGTTATCAATTTTGACTTAATTAAAGAGCAGATAAAAGTTGCTGCGGGTATTCCTATCTCAGGAAAATCTTACGAGCCAACTATGCATGCTATAGAATGCCGTATCAATGCGGAAGATCCATTCAATAATTTCAGACCATCACCTGGTAAAATCACACATTTCCACTCGCCAGGCGGACACGGAGTTAGAATAGATACTCACGTTTATGCGGGTTATACTATTCCACCTAATTACGATTCTATGATTGCAAAGGTTATTTGCGTTGCACAAACACGTGAAGAAGCTTTAAACACCATGGAAAGAGCCTTAAGTGAATTTGTGATTGAAGGTATTAAAACAACCATTCCTTTCCACTTAAAGCTATTGAAAGACCCTAATTTTAGAGCTGGTAACTTCACTACAAAGTTTATGGAGTCTTTTGATTTTGCTGAGTAAACTTTAATAATATTATTTATACAAATACCATTCTGATTATAAAACAGAATGGTATTTTTGTTTTCATATGGCAAAAGAGCGAAAAAAGATTTAGTTGAAGCTATCAAGCAGAAAGGTAAAACTATAGAGGCAGAAATGTCTTTCTTTGATCATATTGAGGTTTTAAGATGGCATTTAATACGCTCTGCTATAGCGATAGTGGTTTTCACTGTACTTGCTTTTGCTTACTACGATTTTCTTTTTGATATCATCATCATGGGGCCCAAACGCCCAGATTTCTGGACTTACCAAATGATGTGTAAAATTGGCGAACGTTTTAACTTAGGTCCTGATTTTTGCATCACCGAAATCCCTGGAAAAATTATCAATACAGAAATGGCAGGGCAATTTACGCTGCAAATTAACTCATCTTTATTAATGGGTATAACATTAGGCTTTCCGTACTTATTGTGGGAAATATGGCGTTTTGTAAAGCCTGCATTGCATGAAAATGAGCGTAAATCTGCCAATGGTTTTGTTTTCTACGCTAGTATGCTTTTCTTGATAGGTATTTTATTTGGTTACTATATTATAGCACCACTTTCTGTTAATTTCTTAACCAACTATACTGTTTCTGATATTATAGAAAATACCATCACCATAGATTCATACTTATCATCTGTGGCAACATTAACTTTAGGTAGTGGCGTAGTCTTTGAGTTACCTATAGTGATTTATATTTTATCAAAATTAGGTATCATGACTCCGCAATTTATGCGTGAGAAAAGAAGATATGCTGTAGTTTTAATTTTACTTATTGCAGCTATTGTAACGCCTACACCAGATATATTAACTATGTTAACTGTTAGTTTCCCATTATTCTTATTATATGAAATAAGTATTGGCGTATCTGGCAGGGTTAATAAAAAGAGATTAAAAGAAGAACAAGAGTTTTACGCAAATTAATAGCATATGAAAATTGCAATAGGGGCAGACCACGCTGGTTTTAATTATAAAGGACAAATTATTCCTTATCTAAACTCCTTACCTCAAATTACAGAAGTTAAAGATTTTGGCACTTATTCATCAGATTCTACAGATTATCCAGATTTTGCACACCCTACAGCAAATGCAGTAGAAAGTGGCGCTTATGATTTAGGTATTTTAATTTGTGGAAGCGCTAATGGTGTAGCCATAACAGCTAATAAACACCAAGGAATAAGAGCCGCCATTTGTTGGGAAGTTGAACTGGCAAAACTTGCAAGAGCGCACAACAACGCTAATATTGTTTGTATTCCAGAGCGCTTTATTTCTATTGATTTAGCTAAACAAATTATTGATGCTTTTTTAGCTACAGAGTTTGAAGGCGGCAGACATGCCAATAGAGTGGGAAAAATATCCTGCTAAAAAAAATCCTGCTCGTTAAAAGCAGGATTTTTTTATGTAAATACATCATATTCTTTTTGCCAATATTGTATTTTTCTGTTATACATAGCTTCATTGGCCATATGCACACAAATTGCTGTAGTGGCACCTGTTAAAACGTTAGATGGTGGGTTCTTATGCGTGGCTACACAATCAAAAAAGTCTTTTAGAGCATACCATGTTCCATCTTTACTTTTATCAGCTTCAATAGGGATTCCCCCGTCTTTATTCCAAACAATTTTTGTAGCACCGGTTACGCCATCAACGGTTTCTAACTCTGCTTTTGTTTCCTTTTCGGGATAAAAAACACCTTGATTCATCAATAAAGAAACGCTGCCTTTAGTACCTTTTAATTTAAATAGATAGCCATCCTTGGCATTAGCGCAGGTGGCACCGTAATTACCAATCATCCCGTCTTTATCATACCTAAAAGTTGCTTGCACATTATCAAAAGTTTCTCGTCCGTCTTTATAATAATCTACACCTCCAGTAGCATAAACTTCCGTTGGATGCGTGTCAAAAGCCCAATTGATAAAATCTATTTGGTGAGAGAGTAATTCGGCAGCTAAACCACCTGAATACTCCTTGTACATACGCCAATTGATTTTTCTTTCTAAAGATGGCTCAGGTACAGGTCTACGCCAATTCCAGTTTCTATCCCACCTACAGTCTATTTGTGTTACTTTACCTAGATAACCTTTATCAATCATTTCCTTTACTTTAAAGTAAAGCGGCGTGTAACGGTATTGATGCCCAACCTGCAACGTTAAATTTGGATGCAAAGCCTTAGCCTTTACCAAAGCTAAAGCTTGTGAGATATTGTAAGTCATTGCTTTTTCAAGATACACATGCTTTCCTGCTTTTAAAGCGGCTAAAGCAATATCATAATGTGCATTAAGAGAAGTAGCAATAAGTACAGCTTGTACATCGGCTTCAGCCAAAAGCTTTTTATAATCTTTGTAAGAAGCTATTTTTTCTCTGCCTAATAACTTTTGTGTAGCTGCTAGTCTAAAATCTAAGGTATCGCAAATAGCAGTTACCTTAAATTGCTCTTTTAGTTCCTGCATCACTTGAATGAGGCCATTACCTCTATCTCCACAACCTATCACAGCAACCTTTAAAGGAGTATTTGCAGCAAAAGCATGTAATAGCTCTTGCTGCAAAAGTAATCCTCCGGTTACAATACTTGTCTTCTTGATAAAATTTCTTCTTAGCATTTCTAAGTATGATTAACGATAGCTATGAACAAGTAGTATTAATATTTAAACACTTTACCATTTACCATAACTTCTTGTGTTTTTTCATCAAATGTTGCTTTAGAACCTGTTCTTACAGCAGCATTGGTCATGATAGTAGCAACAGAATGGTAATAACCAGCTTCTACTGGTGCATTAGTTTCTTTTCTACTACGGATACATTCCATCCAATTACGCATATGGTTAGAAGTTAACCTATCTGCACCAGTATTGGCAGATGCAACTACTTTTTCCTCTTGGCTAGTTAAGCTCATTTCTGGAAGTAAATTAGCTTTTAAGCCCATAGCAGCAGCTTGTTTCTCTTGCAAACCACCTTTAGGAGAAATTTTATTGGTATTTAAGTTTAACTCACCTCCATTAGCATAATAAATTTCGGCAGGGCGCTCGTCTCCGTTATGCATTCTAGAGCCAAATACCACTTGGAAACCTTTTTTCATGTCTTTATCACCATAATCAAAAACAGCAGTTGTGGTATCCCAGTTTCTTCTTCCATCTTTCCATTGGTAAATTCCACCATTAGCAACCACACTTCTTGGATGCATTAAGCCAGTAAACCAATGTACGGTATCAATCTGGTGCGACATCCATTGCCCAGGCATACCCGAAGAATAAGGCCAGAATAAACGGTATTCTAAGTATTTTCTTGGGTCCCATTCTTCAAACGGGCGGTTCATTAAAAAGCGTTTCCAATCTGTATCTTCTTGTTTTAGTTTAGCTACTAAATCTGGTCGGCGCCATCTGCCAGGTTGGTTTACATTCCAGGTAAGCTCTACCATCGTGATATCGCCAAATTTACCCTGTTGGATAAAATCTGCCGCAGCTTTATAATTAGCGCCACTTCTTCTTTGAGAACCAATTTGTATAATTTGTTTAGAAGCTTTTATGGCTTTTAATGCTGCTCTATTATCTTCCATGGTTTCTGCAAAAGGCTTTTCGCAGTAAACATCGCATTTAGCGTTAACAGCTTCTATGGCATGTAAAGCATGCTGAAAATCTGCTGTACTCACAATTACAGCATCTAAATCTTTCATCGCATACAATTCATCATTATTTCTACATCCTTTTATATCATGATTAAATTTAGATTTTAAAAGCTCTACACCTAAGTTTCTTCTATAGCTCCATAAATCAGAAACGGCTACCATATCAAAATTTAATTCTTGATGATGGTTTAGAAAACATGGTAATAAAGTATCTTTAAAACGATCTGAAAAACCAACTGCGCCTACACGCACCCTATCATTTGCGCCTAAAATTCTACCATAACTTTTTGCACTGAAGCCCATAGCTCCAAAATATGTTCCTGCTGCTGCAATAGCAGACTGTTTTATAAATTTTCTACGTGAGTTCATTTTATTTTGAATTTAGGTTTACAGTTGTTTAATTTTTAAACTTCTAAATGCCACGGCATTTCCATGGTCTTGTAGTAAAAGTCTTCCTTTAGGAGCCATACCAAAGTTTTTCCAGTCTTTATACTTACTTTCTGACACCAATTTCAAGAACTCTGCCGATCCTCTGGTATAATTAAGGATATTGTGGCCGTTTAACCAATACTCAACCCTATTATCTGGGTAAACCCTGATGATGCCTTTATTCCACTCGCCTACAGCCTTTTGTGCAGCAGGTATTTTCTTAGAAGTCATTAAATCATATAAAGAACCAAGCGTACGATTGCCATCTCTACCCAATTTTGCATCGGGATGTGTGGCATCATCTAAAATTTGATACTCTGGGCCAATAGCAGAACCTTTATTCCCCTCGCTTTCAGTGACAAAGTATTTTACGCCGCTATTAGCGCCTTTAGAAAGTTTAAAATCAAACTGAAACTCAAAAGCGCTATATTCTTTTAAAGTAACAATATCACCACCGTTAGTAGACTCGCTTCCATCAGCATCTTTAACTCTTAACTCGTTTTCAACAACTTCCCAACCCTGTGTAGGGAAAGTGGTTTTATAAGCTCCTCTCCATTGCGAAGTGTTTTTTCCATCAAATAACAAACTATAACCTTTAGCTTTCTCTTGCGGAGACAAATGATTTGGGATATAATTAGCGATGAAAATACCATCTGGCTTAGAAGGTTGTAAATTGCTCGTTTGTATTCTGATATTTCTCCATCTGATTTCTTTACCAGGAGTTTCATCTTTTCTGATAGAATGTACCTGTAAGGCAATAAAACCTGATGCTGTTTCTGCATCTACAACATGTGCTGTAGGAATACCATTTACCCAAGTTCTTAAAGTATTACCTATGGCTTCAATACGGTATTTATTCCATTGACCAGGTTTAAAAGCTTTTTTACCTTCTGGATTAATCTCCATATTATATAACCAGCCTCTTCTACCTTCATCGTAAACGCCGCCACTCCAAGCTCTGCTAGAAGGGTCTATTTCCATCTGATAGCCATGAACTCTACCATCACGATAGTCTGCTTTACTTAAACTTCTAAACTGTACGCCAGAATTCATGCTGTTGTCAACCAGAAGTTCTAATTCTAGAATAAAGTCGCCGTAGTTTTTTTCGGTAGCCATAAAAGAGTTAGGTTCATTAGAAACTGTAGTTCCTACAATCTCTCCGTTTCTAACTTCATACTTAGCTTTTCCGTTTAACTGTTTCCAGCCTTTAAAGTCTTTTCCATTAAATAAAGACTCCCATTTGTCTTGGGCAATCGTTTGCCCAAAAGCAGCAAATGTTAATAACAATACAATGCCTGTTTTAAATTTCATGTTGAACTGATAAATTGGTTAGCAACTCCTAATCTAAAAAAATTAAATCTAATTATCTTTAACAGCGTGAAATTTTATTAACCTTTTGATAGCGAGTTTTGTAATTTTTTTGTTCTAGAAGCGTATAAGCAAAAATTTATTATTTTACTTAGCCGAAGTTTAAAAGAAACCAAACCCATGAAACTTAGAAATCTGTTCTTATATTTTTTAGTACTACCTTATTTTTCTTTTGCCCAAAACAATGCTTTACCCAATGCGGCAGAGCTTAAACTAGATTTAAAAAAGTTAGATGTTCTAGGAAGTGTGCTTTACATTGCGGCTCATCCTGATGATGAGAATACACGTTTATTAAGCTATTTAGCTAAAGAAAAGCTGGTAAGAACTGCCTATTTATCTTTAACCAGAGGAGATGGCGGGCAAAATCTTATCGGTAATGAGCAATCTGAAGAATTAGGTTTGATAAGAACTCAAGAACTTTTAGCAGCCCGTAGAACTGATGGCGCTATCCAATTTTTTACTAGAGCTAATGATTTTGGTTTCTCTAAAACTGCCGATGAAACTTTTAACATCTGGAATAAGAAAGAAATATTAGGTGATGTGGTATACATCATCAGAAAATTTAAACCCGATGTTATCATAACCCGGTTTCCAAATGATGCAAGAGCGGGCCATGGCCACCATCAAGCATCATCTATTTTAGCTCAAGAGGCTTTTAAAGCTGCTGCAGACTCAAAGCAATTTACAGAGCAGCTGAAAGAAGTAAGTATATGGCAACCTAAAAGAATTCTTTGGAATACCTATAATTTTGGTTCGGCCAATACCACTGCCAACGACCAATTGAAAATAGATGTTGGCTTATTTAACAACTTACTAGGAAAAGGTTATGGCGAAATTGCTGCCGAAAGTAGATCTATGCATAAAAGCCAAGGTTTTGGCTCTGCCAGACAAAGAGGCTCAAGTATAGAATATTTTAGCAGTTGGCAAGGTGAACTTCCGCAAAAAGATTTATTTGAAGGAATAGATTTAAGCTGGGGCAGACTTCAAATTAAAACCGATATAGCTAAAGATATTACAAGCATTCAAGAGAAATTTAATATAGAAAAGCCAGGTCTTATTGTTGAGGATTTAATCAAACTTCATCAAAAAATAGCTGCTTTACCCGATAGTTTTTATAAAAATGTTAAGCTAGAAGAAGTTAAAAAACTGATTCTTAATTGCAGTGGAACTTGGTTAGAAGCGCAAGCTAAACAAGCTTTTGTCGCACAAAATACTCCTATCGAATTTAATCTAAGTGCCGTTACGCAATATCCAAACGTAAAAATTACTGCTTTTAACCAAAAAACAACCGATTTAAATATCAACCAGCTTTATAGCGCCAAAAATCAAACACAAATAAATAAAATTACCCAGCCTTATTGGTTGGTAAACCAGCATCCTATAGGGCAATATGTTTTAAATAAACAAGCTGACATATTACAGCCCGATGGACCAACAGCACACGCTATACAAGTTACACTTAGCTTTAATAACTACAGTTTGGATTATGAAATTCCTGTCATTTATAAATATACAGACCAAGTAAGAGGTGAAGTTTATCAACCTTTGGTTATAGCTTCACCTATCACAATCAACCCAGAAGATAAGGTGTTACTTTTCTCCAATCAAGATGAGAAAGAAATACGTGTAAGGTTAAAATCATTTAAAGAAAACCTCAGTGGCGAATTAATTCCAGAATTACCTAAAAACTGGAAAATTAGTCCGGCAAAGCAAAGCTTTAACTTCAAAAACATGGGAGAAGAGCTAAACCTCATATTTAAAGTTACGCCAGCAGCGGTAGATGAAAGTGTTGTTTTAAAATTCACAGCTCAAATTGCTAATGAGACTTATCAAAAAGCTTATCATGAAATTAAATATGAGCATATCCCTACCATAAGTTATTTCTCTGAAGCCGAACTAAAACTTACCAAGCTAGATATAAAAACAACTGGGAATAAACGCATCGGCTACATCAACGGAGCAGGAGATTTAATTCCAGAATCGCTGAAGCAAATAGGTTATCAAGTAAATATCCTTACAGAAAAAGAAATGTTAACAGGAGATTTATCTGCTTATGATGCCATTATCACCGGAGTAAGAGCTTTTAATACCAATGAGAAATTACCTTTTGCAAGACAGAATCTGTTAAAGTATATAGAAAACGGTGGTACTTTATTGGTGCAGTATAATGTAAACAGACCGTTACTAAGTACAGAAATTGGTCCTTATCCGTTTAACATCGCCAGAGATAGGGTTACCGAGGAAAATGCCAAAATATTTTTCTTAAAGCCAGAAAGTAAAGTGTTAAATTACCCTAATAAATTAACTGCTAAAGATTTTGATGGTTGGATACAAGAAAGAGGTTTATATTTCGCAGATGATGCCGATAACCGATACGAACAACCCTTAGGCATGAACGACACTGGAGAGAAACAAAAATCAGGTGCACTTTTGGTAACAGCTTATGGTAAAGGGAAATTTGTTTATACCGGTTTATCATTCTTTAGAGAGTTACCTGCAGGCGTTGCAGGCGCTTACCGTTTATTTGTAAACCTGATAAGTAAATAATGGATAAAAAAATTAAAGATACTGAGCTTCCTCCTTTCATAAAATCGTGGGGCCAATTTTACCGTTTGCTGGTTTACTGGCTTATCATCCTGGTTATAATTTTTTACTTGATTACTATTCGCTTCTCATGAGTTTAATAGATTGGTTTGTACTTGCCTTTACCATTATTTTTATTGTGGTTTATGGAATATGGAAAAGTAAAGCAAGTAAACATATAGACGGTTACTTACTTGGCGACCGTTCTTTGCCTTGGTACCACGTTGGTTTATCGGTAATGGCTACACAAGCCAGCGCTATTACTTTTTTATCAGCCCCGGGTTTAGCTTATACCGATGGAATGCGCTTCGTACAATTTTATTTTGGCTTACCCTTAGCCATGATTGTGCTTTGTATAACTTTCATCCCTATATTTCATAAACTAAAGGTTTATACCGCATATGAGTTTTTAGAACAAAGGTTTGATTTAAAAACCAGAGTTTTAACTGCTTTTTTATTTCTGATACAAAGAGGCTTATCTACCGGGATAACCATTTATGCTCCGTCAATCATCTTATCAACCATATTAAATGTAGACCCAACTTATACTACTTTAATCATAGGTTCTGTAGTGATATTGTACACCTTTTACGGAGGCACAAAAGCTGTTTCTTATACCCAGCTTTTACAAATGAGCATCATCTTTTCGGGCTTATTTTTAGCTGGCTTTGTAGTGGTAGCACTTTTACCCGCTTCTGTAGGTTTTACCGATGCTTTAGACATTGCAGGCAAAATGGGTAAAATGAATGTGATAGATTGGGAGTTTGATTTAAATAATAGATATACCGTTTGGACGGGATTAATAGGGGGCTTTTTCCTACAGCTATCTTACTTTGGCACAGATCAATCTCAGGTTGGTCGCTATTTAACCGGAAGCTCTGTAGGGCAAAGCAGAATGGGCTTATTGATGAATGGCTTGCTAAAAGTACCCATGCAATTTTTAATATTATTGATAGGGATATTGGTTTTCTGCTTTTATCAATACCAAAAGCCTCCTGTGTTTTTTAATACGTATGAAATTAATAAAGTAGAAAAAAGCGCTTACGCCGATGAATTTAAACAAAAAGAACAAGCTTTTGATGCTGCCTTTGAAGCTAAAAAACAAAAAGTAATAGCTCTGGAAAACGCTATCAATCATCAACAAAATGATATAACTTCTTTAAAAGCAGATGTAGTACTAGCAAATAAAAACTTACAAGAAAAAAGAGAAGATGCATTAATGGTGATGAAAAAAAACGACCCTAATGCAGATACAGACGATACTAATTACGTTTTCCTGAGCTTTGTTACACAGTACTTACCGCAAGGGCTAATTGGTTTATTGGTAGCCATTGTTTGTTTAGCTTCTATGGGTTCAACAGCCAGCGCCTTAAACTCATTAGCGTCAACCACAAGTGTTGATATTTATAAAAGATTAATCAATAAAACAGGTAGCGATTTAAAATACCTCAACGTAAGTAAAGCCATAACCCTCTTTTGGGGTATTTTAAGCCTAGCAATGGCTTTGTTTGCAGGTAAATTGGGTAATTTATTAGAAGCTGTTAATATTCTAGGTTCTTTATTTTATGGAACCATTTTAGGGATTTTCTTAGTTGCCTTTTACTTCAAAAAAATTGGGGGTAAAGCTGTATTTACAGCGGCCCTAGTTACAGAGGTATTTGTTTTTACTGCCTATTATTTTGATATAATGGCTTATTTATGGCTTAATCTTTTCGGCTGTGTATTGGTAATTGCTTGGGGCTATCTATTTCAGTATCTACAAAAAGAAAAATCACGGGCATAAAAAAAGCCTCTCCAAAAATCATCTGGAGAGGCTTTTTTAATTCCTATTACTTCTTAAATCCTACTCTAGATTTTGGTTGCCTAAACTGTGGTGTTGATTTAGGATTAATCTGAGGATCTCCTACACTACTCATCGCACATCTGAAACCAATCTCAGAACTAGCTTCACCTTGGTCTAAATATCTTCTGGTTCCTGGGTTTAACCAGTAAGCTCTATCATTCCAAGAGCCACCTTTAAATACTTTAGAACGGTCACTTATTAAAGTGATTTTACCATAAAGGTCTAGGTTTTCAGTATCTATATAGCCCCTTTGGTCTGCATTAAAAGTTGGTACAGCAGAAGCCATTTTATCATCCTTAGGTTCTGGTGTGCTTGGACTAGGCTCAGTAGCGTTACCGTATTTGCTTTTTTGTATCTCGTAAGCATCTTTTTTACCAGCTGTAGCTTTAACCTTTTTAGGTACATTAGTTTTACCTATAGTTTGTATTTGACCTTTATCATCATAAGCATTATTTTCAAATACGTTACCACGGTAAGGGTTAAAATCTTCTACTTCATCAAAAGATAATTGGCGGTAAGTATCGCTTGTCCACTCGCTTACATTACCAGCCATATTGAACAATCCAAAATCGTTTGGAATGTATGCTTTAACAGGAGCTGTAATATCGGCACCATCATTTAAATAACCTGCAACACCCATATTATCTCCACCACCTCTTTTAAAGTTGGCGTATATTAAACCTCTAGTATCTTTATTAGGAGAACGTACACCTATCCCATACCAAGGGTAAACTTTACCGCTTTTAACAATACTATTGCTTCCATCGCTTCTTAAAGCTAAAGCCGCATATTCCCACTCTGCCTCGGTTGGTAATCTATATCTACCAGGGGTGAAAACACCATCTTCAATTTTTGCAATTCTTCCGGTATTTGCTGCTCCTTTTTTACCTCCAGCTTGTGGCTGTGCTTGTGCAGTTACAACATTGGGTCTTGGTGCTCCTTTACCCAAATCGTTATACTGCCCATTTAAATAAAGGTCTAAATCAAAAGGTTCTGTATTTACTTTGTTTCCGGTTGCAGCTGCTGCGCCACCTTTACCACCTTTTGCTGTTCCCATTTTAGCCGCAGAATAAGCACCCCAATTGTTCATGATGCCCTTGTTACGCAAGATATTCTCGTTAACAACATTAGTTCTCCAATCGCAATAAGCATTAGCTTGCTCCCAAGTAACACCCACAACAGGATAATCTTGATAAGCCGGATGTCTTAAATAATTATTTACATAAGGCTCATTATAAGCAAGCGGACTTCTCCAAACTAAAGTATCTGGTAAAGCTTCATAATACCATCTGGTATCAGCAGCTACTTCTTTTATCCAATTTAAATACTCTAACCAGTCTAGGTTAGCTACTTCGGTTTCATCCATGTAAAATGTAGCCACAGAAACTCTTCTTTTTGGAGAAGCGTAATCATAACCAATATCATCTATGGTAGAACCTCCTAAAACAAAAGTACCTCCTTCAATATGAACCAAACCAGGACCCGGTGTCGGCTTAGTTTTAGGCATTACTTGAAGAGAACCAGGTCGTTTTTGATTGTATAAGGCTCCGGTTTTACCAGATATTTTTGACGGACCAGCATTCTTTTGGCAAGAGCTTAATATCATCATCAAACATATGCAGGCCGAAAGAAAAGTAATGGTATTTTTTCTCATGCGATTATTAAATTTTCAAAGCTTAAAAATAATAAATTATCTTAATCAAGATGATTAATTTTACTTACTATAAAGATTAAGCTGTAGTTTCCCTATTTTTAGCTATTAAAACGAAGTTTAAAGTTTTAAAGTTACATAATTTATAAATATTTATTTAAGATTGAAAATCGCTATTAATCAACTACTTAAGTTTATTATCCTTTTGCTTCTTATTCCTTATCAGCTTAAGGCGCAAAATAATAGTATAAAAAAAATGGTTGATTGGAGCTACTTCCAACCCAAGAGTAATACCGTAAAATCTTCTATAAACTTAGAGTTTCCGAGATATTTACCAGAACAATTTGCCGATTTACCACTTGTTCACTTAAAAATTCCGGTACAATCTGCTCAAATTTCGGTTCATGTAAAACCTCTGCAAACTCAACTGTCAAAGCAATTTAACAGCCTGCAAATAGCCAAAATTGAGCAAAATATTTGGTTTGATTATCAAGTAGTTGAAGAACAAAAAAGCTTTGGCTCATGGTAAATATATTGCCACTTTTTAAAAGCGCTAATGATGTTTATCAGCTGCTAGAATATGAAATCATTTTAGGCAGTAAAGCAGTTAATTTTCAAGCTCAAAAAACCAATAATTTAAAGCTAAGTCTAGCCAGCAATTCGGTTTTAGCTACCGGTAATTGGTATAAAATTGGACTCAAAAATGAAGGACTTTACAAACTAGATTATAACTTTTTAAGAAATATAGGCATAGCTGTAGACCAGCTAAACCCTCGTTTTATTAAAATATTTGGTAACGGAGGTAGGGCTTTAGCGCAAGAAAATAATGCTGCCCGACAAGATGATTTATTTGAAAATGCCATAAAAGTTATAGGTGAAGAAGATGGCAAATTTGACCCTCAGGATTATGTTTTATTTTATGCCGAGGGGAATGTTCATTGGGAATTTAACGCACAAACTCAAAAATTTATCCATCATAGAAATCATTATTCTGATTCTTCTTTTTACTTCATCAATATAGAAGGGAATAATGGAAAACGTATCATTAAGCAATCTTACCTTAATCAAAACCCAAATTATAATACTTCTTCTTATACCGATGTACAGCTTCATGAGCGAGAAAATTATACGGCTATCATGGAAAATTTAAAATCGGGCAGAGAGTGGTACGGAGAAGATTTTGAATTTAACAATAACCAAAATTTCAGTTTTAATCTGGATGGAATAAAAATTACCGATTCTGTTTATATCGAGGCCGATATGGCCATAAGAGCCAGTCAAAACTCGGCAGCAGAATTAAGAATTAATAACCAAACAAGGGCTACTTTAAATGCAAATGCTGTTCCTTTAAATTTTGATACTGATTATGCTGCTCCCGCACATCAATCTTTCTCTTTTTTACCCAATAGCAATAATTTATCGGTAAGTATAAGCTATAATAAACCCAATTCTTTGGCCAATGCTTGGCTAAACTATATCAGATTTAGCTGTACAAAAGATTTAAAAGCAGGTAATTGGCTTAGGTTTAGAGATATTTCATCAACCGGGCTCAACAGAATTACACAATTTAACTTTTCTGGAAATTTAACAGGAAAAGAAATTTGGGATATCACTAATCCCTTGGCCCCAATTGCTATTGATAATAGCCCCAATTCTTTCATTTACCCTACACCTAACTTAAAAGAATTTTTGTTGTTTGATGTGCAAAGTGCTCAAGAACCAAAATTCATAAAAAAGGTAGCAAACCAAAATTTACATGCCTTGGCCCCAAATGATATGATCATTGTATCGCCACCAGAATTTTTATCAGAAGCTAAAAGACTGGCAGATTTTAGGCTAGCAGAACAAAATATTAGAAGTCATATTGTTACGCCAGAACAAATTTATAACGAATTTTCATCAGGGGCGAGAGATGCTACCGCCATAAGAGATTTCATGAGGATGCTTTATAAAAAAGCTAGTGCCAACAATTTACCCAAACATTTATTGCTTTTTGGAAGCGGTAGTTTTGACAATAGAAACATCAAGTTTAACAACCATAATTTCATTGTCACTTACCAATCAAGAAATTCCTTATCGCCAACGCAAAGCTATACTTCTGATGATTATTTTGCTCTATTAGATGATGATGAAGGTAATTTTCCAGAGAATTTTGTTGATGCTGCTGGTTTACTAGATATTAATGTAGGCCGACTACCAGTTGCATCTTTAAAAGAAGCTAAAGATGTGGTAGATAAACTTATTTATTACACACAAAATACCCAATTAGGAAGCTGGCGCAATCAAATAGCTATTTTGGCAGATGACGAAGATGCTAATATCCATCTCAATCAGGCTGAAGCAAATGCCAATATCCTTATCCAACAAAAACCAGATTTTAATATTCATAAAATATATTTTGATGCTTATAAACAAGAAAGCACCGCTTCAGGAAGCCGTTATCCGGATGTTAAAAAAGCTATTGATAACATATTAAATAATGGCGTTATGCTTATGAATTATACTGGGCATGGTGGCGAGGGAGGTTTAGCTGCAGAAAGAATTTTAACTGTTGATGATATTAATAATTGGGATAATACCCATTTACCCATCATTTTTACTGCAACTTGTTCTTTTAGCCGATGGGATGACCCATTGGTGCGTTCTGCCGGAGAATTATTATTAAAAAAAGAAAAGCATGGCGCTATAGCGCTATTTACCACTACCAGAATTGTTTTTGCCTCTTATAATTTTGATTTAAACCAAAGCTTTTTGATAGCTTTAAGTCAGGCAGCAGCGCAAAACAGAAAAATAAGCTTTGGCGAAGTTTTTAGATTGGCCAAGAATAATAATATTGGAGGTTTAAATATCAACTCCAGAAATTTTACCCTTTTAGGAGATCCTTCAACTTTATTTCCTATCCCTTACAATAAAGTGAATACTTTAAGCGTTAACGAAAAATCAATAAGCAACCTAGACACCTTAAAAGCCTTGCAAAAAGTTAAAATAACCGGGCAAGTTGTTGCTCCAAATCAAGCTGTATTAAACGCTTTCAACGGTACCATTTATCCGGTAATTTATGATAAAGCAACCTCTGTAACTACATTAGGACAAGACCCCGGCCTATTTGGAAGTACAGCACAAGCATTTAAAACCCAAACCAACATCATTTACAAAGGGAAAGCCAGTGTAAGAAATGGGCAATTTAGTTTCGAGTTTATTGTGCCAAAAGATATAAACCTTCAATATGGCGAAGGAAAAATAAGCTATTATGCAGAAAATCAGCAAATAGATGCTACCGGAAATCTCAATAATATAATAATTGGTGGTTTGGCTGATACCCAAAATGACGATGATACAGGCCCTAAAATAGCCCTTTTCTTAAACGATGAAAAGTTTGTTTCGGGCGGCATCACCAATAGCTCCCCATTTTTATTAGTCAATTTAAATGATGAAAGCGGTATCAATACCACTGGTATTGGCATAGGGCATGATATTGTTGCCACTTTAACTTATAATAATGAAAGTACCAGCATCATTTTAAATGATTGGTACCAAGCAAAAACAGATTCCTATCAATCTGGCAGTATCAAATATCCATTAGAAAATCTAAAGCCTGGGATTTATAGCTTAAAATTAAAAGCTTGGGATACATTTAACAATTCATCGGAACAAATAATAGATTTTGAAGTCAAAAATTCTGATAAATTAGAGCTAGCACATGTATTAAATTATCCTAATCCTTTTACAACCAAAACCAATTTTCAATTTGAACATAACCACCCTAATGAGGATTTGGATGTACAAGTAAATATTTATACTATTGCAGGCAAGCTGATTAAAACAATAAATCAAACTGTAATAAGCACTGGAAACCGCGTTAACGACATATTTTGGGATGCCAAAGATAATTTTGGAGATAAAATTGGCAGGGGCGTTTACATATACGAATTAAAAGTGCGCTCTAATTTTACTGGAGAAACAGCGAAAAAAACAGAAAAAATAGTCATCCTTTAATTAACTTTAACAAGAAATTTTAGCTTTAAAAAATGAAAATTAATAAATATCTCATCCTGATATTAAGTACCCTAGTTACAAAGTTTGGATATGCTCAGTCTGGTGGTACAACTCCGCCTCCTAATGAAGCAATTGATGGTAGAATTGGCAATATTATCACAACAGCAGTACCATTCCTATTAATTTCTCCTGATGCTAGAGCCGGAGCAATGGGAGAAACCGGTGTAGCTACACTTCCAGATGTAAATGCTACACACTGGAACCCATCAAAACTAGCATTTTTAACAGATAAATATGGTTTCTCTGCTTCTTACAGCCCATGGTTACAAAGGCTAGTACCAGACATAAACATGGCCTATTTAAATGGCTTTTTCCGTTTAGATGAAAGAAATGTGATAGGTGGTTCTTTAAGATATTTTTCTTACGGAGACATACAACTTACAGATGGTACTGGAACACAAATTGGCCTTTACAACCCAAATGAATTAGCTATAGACGCCAGTTTGGCCCGTTCTTTTGGCGAAAACTTCTCTTTAGGTACAGCTTTAAGATTTGTATTCTCAAACATCTCTAATAACGGTATTGTTGACGGTAGCCAAAATAGAGCAGCAACCGGTTTAGCGGCAGATATTTCTGCTTATTACAAAAGCGATAGAAGACCTATGTTTGGTAAGGAAGCTACACTAGCAGCCGGACTTAATATTTCTAACATCGGTACAAAAATGAGCTATTCTGATAATGCTCCTGGAATATTTATGCCTACCAATTTACGTTTAGGTGGTGCATCAACCATACATTTAGATGAGTATAGCGATTTTACTGTTTCTTTAGACATCAATAAACTTTTAGTACCCTCAGAACCTAATAGCACCAAATCTGTACCTGCTGGTATTTTTGGTTCTTTTAACGATGCTCAGGGTGGTTTTTCAGAAGAATTACAAGAAATTATCTATTCAACAGGTTTAGAATACTGGTATAATAAGCAGTTTGCACTTAGAGCTGGTTATTTTTATGAAAACCCTAACAAAGGAAATAGAAGCTACTTAACTTTAGGAGCTGGCTTAAAATATAATATTGTGAATATTGATTTTTCTTATGTGTTAGCAAATCAACAAAGATCTCCTATGGCAAATACCCTTAGGTTTTCATTATCATTAAACTTTGGAGAATCAGGAGCGGCTAAGTAATGAAAATAAAAGTAGGTTTTGGTTTTGATGTTCACCAATTAAAAGATCAACATCCTTTTATTTTAGGCGGCGTAAAATTAGAACACCATAAAGGTGCCTTCGGCCATTCTGATGCTGATGTCTTAGTCCACGCCATTTGCGATGCCCTTTTAGGCGCAGCCAGCCTTCGTGATATTGGCCATCATTTCAAAAATACTGATGAAAGATGGAGAGGTATCAGCAGTTTAATTTTATTAACAGAATGTGTAAGGTTAATAGGCGAAAAAGGCTTTACCCTTGGTAATGTAGATGCTATGCTATGCTTAGAAGCTCCAAAAATAAACCCTCATGTGCCTGAGATGAAAAAAAACATTGCACAAGCCATGGGTTGCGATGAAGAAGACATTTCTATAAAAGCTACCACCAACGAAACCATGGGCTTTATTGGAAGAGAAGAAGGTGTTGTAGCTTATGCGGTTTGTTTAATAGAGAAAAAATAATCGGCTTTTTGTAACAAAAAGACCTGATAAGAGTCTCATCTATATAAAACTTGGAAAATATGATCGTAACAACAACATCACACATAGACGGAAAAAAAGTAGTTAAGTATATAGGTATAGTTAGTGGCGAGGCTATTATAGGCGCCAACATTGTAAAAGACTTTTTTGCAGGTATAAGAGATATCGTTGGCGGAAGATCTGGCTCTTATGAAGAAGGCTTGAGAGAAGCTAAAAACATAGCCTTAGCAGAAATGCAAGATTACGCAGCTAAACTTGGTGCAAATGCTATACTGGGTGTAGATTTAGATTATGAAACTATGGGTGCTTCTGGCAGTATGCTTATGGTTTCTGCTAGTGGTACAGCAGTAATTATAGAGGATTAAACCTTAAAAATTCTTTTTTTGAAAGCCGATAATGATAAATCATTGGCTTTTATTTTTCCACATCTATCTTAGAAAAATCAACCCCACATTTACAGCTACTACCACAACTTGTTTTGGTATTAAAACTTCTATAAACAAGCCTTACAACATAAATAACTGCTATTAAAAACAGTGCAAAAACCAATATCGTTTGTGTATCCATAACAAGCTCAAAGTTAAGGTTTTGTTAAGTTTTAATCGTCATCTAATTTTCACGATAGCCATGTGCTTAAATTACCGATTTAAAATCATACCTTTGCAAAAATTTTTTTAAGCATTTTTTGCATGCAAAACATTAGAAATATAGCGATTATCGCTCACGTTGACCACGGAAAAACTACCTTGGTTGACAAAATTTTACATTCTTGTTCTATCTTTAGAGATAACGAATCAACTGGAGAATTAATTTTAGATAACAACGATTTAGAGCGTGAGCGTGGTATTACCATCGTTTCAAAAAACGTTTCTGTTCAGTATAAAGACGTTAAAATTAATATCATTGACACTCCTGGTCACGCTGATTTTGGCGGTGAAGTAGAGCGTGTTCTTAAAATGGCCGATGGTGTATTATTACTTTGCGATGCTTTTGAAGGTGCAATGCCTCAAACTCGTTTCGTAACCCAAAAGGCTTTAGCATTAGGTTTAAAACCTATTGTTGTGGTAAACAAAGTTGATAAAGAAAATTGCCGACCTGAAGAGGTTTATGAGCAAATTTTCGAGTTATTCTTTAACCTTGAAGCTACAGAAGAGCAATTAGACTTCCCTGTTATCTATGGTTCTTCTAAACAAGGTTGGATGAATACAGACTGGAAAGAACAAACGGACAATATTTTCCCTTTAATGGATGCTATTTTAGCAAATATTCCTCCGGCACCCGTACAAGAAGGTACTTTACAAATGCAAATTACCTCTTTAGATTATTCTTCTTTCGTAGGTCGTATTGCCATTGGTAGAGTAGCCCGCGGTACCATTAAAGAAAACATGCCTGTGTCTTTAGTTAAACGCGATGGCAAAGTTGTAAAATCAAGAATTAAAGAATTATACACTTTTGAAGGATTAGGAAAAGTTAAAGTTTCTTCTGTTTCTTCTGGTGATATTTGCGCTGTTGTAGGTATAGATGGTTTTGATATTGGTGATACCATTGCCGATTTCGAAAATCCGGAGCAATTAGAAGTAATCAGCATTGATGAGCCAACAATGAACATGTTGTTTACCATCAATAACTCGCCTTTCTTTGGTAAAGAAGGTAAATTTGTTACTTCACAACGTTTAAGAGAGCGTTTACACAAAGAATTAGAGAAAAACTTAGCGCTACGTGTAGTAGAAACTGATTTACCAGATGCTTATTTAGTTTATGGTCGTGGTATTCTCCATTTATCAGTTTTGATAGAAACTATGCGTCGTGAAGGTTACGAATTACAAGTAGGCCAGCCACAAGTTATCGTTAAAGAAATTGATGGTGTTAAATGCGAGCCTATTGAAATTCTAATTGTTGATGTACCGGGTGATGTTGCTGGTAAAGTTATCGAGCTGGTTACACAACGTAAAGGTGAGTTATTAATTATGGAGCCTAAAGGCGATTTACAACACTTAGAGTTTGAAATCCCTTCAAGAGGTATCATTGGTTTACGTAATAACGTTTTAACTGCAACGGCTGGTGAAGCTATTATGGCACACCGTTTCAAAGCTTACGAGGCATGGAAAGGTACAATCCCTGGACGTTCTAATGGTGTATTAATCTCTATGGATAAAGGTTTAACAACTGCTTATGCTATTGATAAATTACAAGATAGAGGACGTTTCTTTGTTGATCCAGGTGTTGATATTTATGAAGGTCAAATCTTAGGTGAGCACATCCGTGACAACGATTTAGTTATCAACGTAACCAAAGGTAAACAGTTAACCAACATGAGAGCCTCTGGAAGTGATGATAACGTAAGAATTGCTCCTGCTATTAAATTCTCTTTAGAAGAGTGTATGGAGTATATCCAAGCAGATGAGTATATCGAAGTTACACCACAAAATATACGTTTACGTAAAATCTACTTAACAGAGAATGAGCGTAAAATAAATGCTAAGAAGTTTGTGAATCAATAATCTTCTAAAATGTATAAAAAAGGGTTATCTGTTTTTCAGATAACCCTTTTTTGCTTTATAAAGGTTTCTTTTATTAAAATTCAGTATCTTGAAAATGAAACCCAAAAATTATGAAACTAGCTTTTGCAATACAAAGGAAGATACGTTTGGCTATAGCGTTAGCCATCATGATGTTTTTTAGTATCATCCTAAGTTTAGTAGAATCTTACAACATCAATAAAATAGCCAAATCATTTAATTCTATTTACGAAGACAGGTTAATACCAGCTGTTGATTTATACACGATAGCCAACCACATACAAAACAAAAGACAACAATTATTTAGTTTCTTATTTAGAGATAATGTTAGCCAACAAGCTGTAACGAAATATTTGAAAGCAACAGATGCTAAATTAGATACCTTAATTAACAAGTATGAAAACACCTTTTTGGTAAAAACAGAAACCAATTACCTGGCTCACTTAAAAAAAAACTTACAAGACTTTAGAAAAGAAGAGCAAGCTTTAATTATTACTTCTTTAACAGATAAAGAAAAAGCAAAAAGCATCTACTTAAACCGCACTATTTTTGTTTATGATGAACTCAACAAAGACTTAATGCAGCTTACACAGGTACAAACACAGGTAGGTAAAGAGCTCATGGCCGAGTCTAGAAAAAGCCAAGCCAGTTCCTCTTTCATCACCAAATTACAACTCTTTATTGCCATAATTCTAGGCTTAATCATCATGATACTTATCCTTACAGATAAGCAGGTATTATTAAAGAGAGAAAAGTTTAATCTTAATTGATGAGAATCAAGGTTTAAAAATAATCTAATGGTATTAATTTTGCAAAAAAGCTTTTATAAAAAACACTTATGATTAATACCTTTAAGAAATTTCTCTATTTAATCAGCTTTACTATTTTACTTCTAATCAACGCCTGTTCAGAAAACCCTGTAACAGGCAGAAAACAGCTCGTATTAATGTCTACAGAGCAAGAAATTGCTTTAGGTCAAGAGACTGACCCTCAAATTATTGCTCAGTATGGTTTATATGAGGATAAAAATCTGCAAGAATTTATCACTACAAAAGGCAATGAAATGGCTGCTATCTCTCATCGGCCAGAGTTAAAATATGAGTTTAAAATTGTTGATTCTGATATCATTAATGCTTTTGCTGTACCTGGTGGCTATGTTTATTTTACCAGAGGTATCATGGCTCATTTTAACAATGAAGCCGAATTTGCCGGAGTTTTAGGTCATGAGATAGGACATATTGCCGCCCGCCACTCGGTAGAACAACAACGTAACGCTATATTGGGTCAGCTTGGCTTATTAGCCGGGATGATTATAGCTCCAGATTTAGCCAAATTTGGTCATGAAGCATCACAAGGTTTAGATTTACTTTTTTTAAAATTTGGAAGAGATGCTGAACGTGAATCAGACGAGTTAGGTGTAGAATACGCCTCAAAAATTGGCTATGATGCCAAAGAAATGGCCTCTTTTTTTAAGACTTTAGAAAGAAAATCGTCCAAAGAAAATCAAATGTTACCCGATTTTTTATCTACTCACCCAAATCCGGGAGATAGATATGTAGTGGTAGGTGAACTAGCCGAAGCATGGAAAGAAAAATTGGCCACCAATCAATTTAAAATTAACCGTAACAGTTACCTCAAAAAAATTGATGGTCTAATTTATGGACCAGATCCACGACAAGGTTTTCAAGAGGGTAATATTTTTTACCACCCTGTTTTAAAGTTTCAATTTCCAACACCTGCAAAGTGGAATGTACAAAATACGCCTCAAATGGTACAAATGGCTCCAGAAGATGGTGGTGCTTTATTAAGCATGCAACTGGCAGAAGAGAAAGTATTGCAAACTGCTGCAGATAATTTTATTGATAAAAATCAACTGAATGTGGTAACAACTTCTGAAACCACTATAAATAGTTTACCCGCTATAACTGTATCTGGCAAACAACAGCAAGAAAACCAGGAAGAAATTCAGATACTGAGCTATTTTTTCCAGTATCAAAACCAAATTTATGTGATCACCGGTATTGCGTCTGCTGCCAATTTTAACAATTATAAAAGTGCTTTTATACATACGATGACAGGTTTTAAACCTTTATCACATCCCGATAAATTGAACAAGCAAGCAGAACGCATTCGTATCAAAACGGTATCACAAAACGTTAATTTACAACAAGCTCTTAAAGCTTTTAAAGTAGCTGCAAACAGGCTGGAAGAACATGCTATTTTAAACGGTATGGAATTAACTGATAAAGTTGAAAAAGGAATGCTGATTAAAGTTGTAGAATAAAATTGCTATAATCATCCAACAAAAAATAGGCTGTCACAAATCATCACTTTGTGTCAGGCTGAGCGGAGTCGAAGCCTTTTTTGAGTATTCAGAGAACATTTCGACCCAGTTTGGCGCAAGTTTACAGCCCAAGCTATATGCATCAGATACTTGTGCCTGGCTTGCCAAATTATCATACCGCCCTAGCGCAAGTCTTAGCGGGCTAGACAGAGCAAAAGCCTGACTTGTGCTTTCATCACTGTAATACATCTATTTCTATTAAACCTTTACCTTCTTGATAATCCTTTGCACTACTGTAAACATAATCCGCTGCATGCTCTACTATGCCTGCCTCTACTGGATTGTTATGTATATAATCCAATCTTTGTTCAAACATATTGCTATGAAAATCTAATGCTATGGGATGATTATCTTGCCGCCAAAACTGATAATTTGTATGGTTACTATTCTCTTTGCCAGCTTTTGCAAATAAAAACAGCATCCACTCTTTTCTGCTTTCTGTTGTACTTTCCTTAATTTCCTTCAGTATTTTATATGCTGTATATTTCTTTAAATCTCTCATTATATCCGAGAGAATAAATCCAGCCTTACAACTGATTATTAAATGAACATGATTACTCATGATTACCCATGCGTGTATATTTAAATTCTTTTCTTTCCTGCAATAAACTAAACTCTCTAAAAATAAATCCCTATAAATCTGTCTACTAAACACATCTATCCACCCTATAACGGCAAAAGAAACAAAATATATCCCCTCTGGATTGTTAAACTTATATTTTGAACTCATTACAAAATTTAGTGCTTTAATCATGAGGTACAAGTCAGGCTCTCTCGCTTTACCTACTCGCTAAGACTTGCGCCAGTGAGGGTATTCTTTGATATGCTATTAGGTATAAGAAGCTTTTAACCGTTTTTAAACCCTAATTGCACTATATTGGTACTTTAGTTTTGTTTCTGTTTATAAGATTTAAGTCATTCCACACCTTTTGCCCAAAACGCTAAGACTTAAACCAGTGGGGCGCTGCCATTTGTACTGTGTACTTCTTTATCTTTTAACTGACCTATTTCATTATACGTATTCTTCGATAGGGGCTATTAAGTACAAGAAGCATTTACCCTCTTTCCTTCACCCTCATTGCACCATATTAGGAGGATTTTTGTTATTAAACACTATTTTTGTTAGTTGAGTTTCTTGTCATTTTTATCAGTAGCGTAATTTTCTTCAATATTTATATTAATATAATTAATCTTTTCCTTATACCGTTTATACTTACCATCAAAGTTAGTGTACAGACTATCGTTTAAAGCTTTGTTATTTCTGTATAATGCTATTAGACCATTAGAAGACTTTTGTAATGCCATTGCATTATTTTCAACATCAACAAGCAACTTATCACCTACAAACAAAACTACTATAGAACTATAATTCATATTGGTTATTTTAATATAATTATCCAAAGGGATTTCTTTGCTTTTATATTTACCTGACATTAGCAGAACCTCTCCATTCTCCCTTTTCCAAACAGTTACACATTTATCATCTGAAAGACAGTAAAAAGATCTTATCCCATCTGACATCAATGTACTTATAATCACAAAAATAAAAACACATAATGCTGTTATTAATAATATTTTTTTCGTCTTACCCACTGTTTTATACTTATAAGTAACATGTTTTTCCCTGAATAGAAAGGTACTTATAATTAATAAAACAATAAGCACTAATACGATTGTTGCTAACATTTCTTTATTTCTTTACCATTTTAGTCCTATTGGTAATGGCGTTGTTGCTTTTTGCCATTGTCTTTCAAATTGTCGTTGTTTAAAAATAGAATAACCTGTGTTATGACCAGATCGTTCTGCTTGTTGAGTTGGCTGTCCTTCTCTAACTCTATTAAACGGATAATAAAGAATCGTATTCCAAGTTCCTTTTTCTTGTTTGGTTTGCAAAGCATCAAATGTAAATCGGGAAGATCCCCAGTCAAAACCGTGTTTACCTGAAACATAACCTGCTGCATAGTTTCCTATATCCCTTGCTGATGCTACTTTACCGTTAAAAGACATCCCTCGATAATGATGATGTCCCTGCTCTTCTGGAGTCGCACCTTTTGGCATTCCTCGATGTTTAAAATCAAGAGGCTCTTTGCCTTGGGCATTTGATATATAATCAACCAATCCTATATTCTTGATTTCATTATCCATAAAGTTTTGTCCGGATTTATCATTGAGATTAATATTTGCACCAATTACGGCACTACCATCTTCGTGGTGGAAAGAATATTCCGTAAGCATTTCGCCAATGACTTCTCCGGTACGTTTGCCATTTTCTGTTACATAAATATTCCTATCATTATTAGCCTCTCCTCCAACAACTTTGTATGTTCCATTTTTTTGCTTTTCAACTTCAATATCTTCTCGTTCAAACATTCCCGTCGGATCAGTATATCTGATTGGGTTATTAAACCCGTATCGATATGGTGTCCAATTCGGAGCTTGTTCCGACAAAGGATCTACCACATTCCACCTCCCAATCACCGGATCATAGAACCTTGCCCCGTAATCATACCATTCCAAATTATTATAAGAATTATCCTGCAAATCCTCCATAAAGACTTTCTCTTTACCATTATAAAGGTATTTATTATCCGATGAAAAATTATATTTATTTACTGATAAACCGAAAGCACAATAATTATCCTCCTGTATTACTCTGGCAGTATTGTTATATTTATCAATAGATTGACGCGTGTTACCTAAATGATCCTTTATAAAGTATTCATAACGGTAACTTCCATCTAGATTCCTTACAGCCCTTCCCTCTTCCGTACTTAAAAAGCTGATATTATTCTCATAATTTTTAAAGACTATAGAGCCTGCATATACGGTATAGTCTTCTGAATATAACCCAAATATATAACTATATAGTTTTACTCCATTTGCGTCATAAAGGTGATACGCTTCCGATGAACCCGTCATATAAACAGGAAGATTGTTATGGTCATAATAGACAGATTTAGGATCAGCACCGTAATTATCTTCAAAATAATGAGTATTACCATTATAATCTTCGTAATAATATTTATCTATGGAAATGCCTTTTTGTGTTCCTGTTATCCTATTTAAAAAATTACCTGTGTAGTCATAATTCATATTGGTATTGTTTCCTCTTTCCAAATGAAGAATATTCCCTCCTTTATCATAAGAGATATTCGTCTCATTCATTGTGGGTAGTAACGTATTCCAAGAATTATTCAGTCTATTCAACTTATCATAGGCAAAATAGTTGGTATTGGCTCCTGTCTTTTCGCTACTCATCCTGATCTCAGAGATGTTTCCGTTATAATTAGCCGTTGCTACACTCTGTATATCATCTTGATAGGCCAAGGTCTCTGTAAAAGTGGGTGAACTGATTTGCTTTAGCCAGCCTCTTTCGTTATAACTGTACTGGGTATTGTGGATAAAGTTTTGCCCTTGATCTTCTGAATGCATTCCTTTAGTTCTTAGCTGGCCAAGCTCATTATAATTATTTTTTGAAAGTACTATTTGGCTGCCCGTATAACTATCTTTAGGGCTACTTATTTTCTTCTTAATTTCTTTACTCCTACCTACATGATCATAAGTATAGGCTGTTGCTATTGTGACTAGCTCTTGACTTTCATTTACCTTATGATATTTCTCTGTTTTTGAGGTTTGCTCTCCCGTAAAACTATACGTATAATCTGTCTCTACATAATTACTTCCTCCTAAAGTTCCATACAAATAATCACGATAGGTCTTAATCACTTGTCCTTTATCATCATAGTATTGTACCGTCCATAACATTCCTGATTCACAACTGGCTTTAGTAGCTGTTAGTAAACCCTTGGTCATAGTACTTCCTCCTCCATATGGCCTCGGGTTTCCACCTGGCAGATTGTAATCATCATAATAACTCATAGTTAAATATGAAGAAATACTATTTTGAGGAAAAGCATTATTACTATAACCTGTTTGTGCTATACTACTATTTTTAGTCTCCCATAAAACACTTTGTCCATCTACCTGAACTTGAAGTGTAGCTCTATTTATATTGCTTATAGGTATGTAAAAGCCAGTTAAAATTTCTCTTCCTAAACCATCATACTTATAAAATATCCATCCGTTTGCGGCAGAGCTATTCATATTATAAATTACTAAATATCCATTTAATAAATTAGCATCCTGCCTTGCCACCAGCTGATCTAGTTTATTATACACCATATACTCCCAGCCTTTTCCCGGGATTCTTTTCTCTACCAATCTCCTTCTACCATCATACCTGTACTGGTAACAGTAATTATCCAGCGTCGTCTGGCTAGGTACACTCGTTGCATCTGGTTCTGCTCCCGGAGGTAATACGAAACTTAAGTTACCTAAATCGTCATATACATAGTAAGTGCTTAATGTTTCCAGACTATTGTTCTTCTCATTGAATGTTCTTTTCAACACTACCCTGCCTTCCTTATCCTTATACTCTTCTACCGTTCCTGCCTGTGGAAAGCTTTGGCTTGGACTCCAGTTCTCATCCTTGCTTATCGTCTTATACAACTGGTTGGCGCCATAATAGCCTGTGCCTGTTAGGGTTCTTTTATACGTCTCTCCTACTGTAGTTACGGCTTCTGCGTTGTATAGTCTTACCTCATTTGCTGCATTGCTGCTATATACCATCTTCTGGGTATGGCCTGCTTGGCTATTTGCTACAGGCTGCCAAGCTGCTCCCGGTGCTCCTTGTTCCAGCACCCTATTCAGTGGCGAGGCTTCAAATATCGTTTCTGCATAAGGGTTTGGGGTTTGTACTACCCCGGCCGGTGGGCTCTGGTAATAGCTCTGCTGGCTAGTAAGTGGATTGGTTTTATAACTTCCATTATTGCTTGTACTGGCATAAGGAAGGTATTTCTTATTCTCTCTACCATATTGGTCATAAGCTATTGGTACCACGATGTCTTTGTCTGCATTGGCACTGCCCTTAACCTGTACGGTCTGCATCGGTCTACCTAAACCATCAAAGTATTGTACTTCTGCCATCACTTGGTTTGCATCAGACGTTCCGGCATATGTTGCTGCTGCTGTGGTATAACCTGCTATTCTTGGTGTCAACGTTAAGATATAGTTCTGATCTTGACTTGGGGAAATACCTCCGCCTGCTCCAACTGATAAAGTAAAAGTGGAGGGTGCTGTGCCATAACCACTAATCGTATACTGCGTCGCTGCTGAAATAGCTGTCGGTGTCCCACTGATAGCTCCTGTTGATGCATTGATACTTAAGCCTGCTGGTAATTCTGGCGTTACTGTAAATGGACTTGATGACATCTTTCGTATCACATGGTTGAAGTAGTCTGCTACATATACATTTCCCTTACTATCTGTACTTACCCCGTAAGGATTATTAAACCTTACATCTGGGTTAGTTCCATTCAAATAACCCGGGGTTTGGCTACCTCCATAAGTACTTACCTCACCTGCCGGAGTAATCTTCCTTATCATATGGTTGCTCTGATCAGCTACATACAAATTACCACTACCGTCTATTGCTACGGCATTAGGCCAGCCAAAGCGGGCAGCTGTACCTATACCATTAGCATAGCCACTTGTTCCATCTCCTGCTATTGTACTTACTACTCCTGTATTGCTGATCTTCCTTATCGCATAGTTATCTCGGTCGGCTACATACAGGTTGCCTTGGCTATCCATCGTCAAGCCATGTGGTCGTCTGAATGTTGCACTTAAGGCTGATCCGTTACTAAAGCCCATGCTCCCCGTTCCTGCATAGGTACTTACAACGCCTGATGGTGTGATCTTACGGATTCTATGATTACTATAATCGGATACGTATAGGTTTCCTGATTGGTCTATGGTTAATCCTGTTGGGGTATTAAAGCTCGCTGCTGTTCCTGTTCCATTGGCTGACCCTATCGAGCCGCTACCCGCCAAGGTACTTACTACTCCTGATGGTGTGATCTTACGAATCCGGTGGTTGTCTCGGTCGGTAACATATACATTCCCCGAGGCATCTACGGCTACTCCACTAGGGTATACAAATCTCGCTGTTGACCCTGCTCCATCCTGATAACCTGCTATTCCACTTCCTGCTAGCGTACTTACTACTCCTGATGCGCTTATCTTCCTAACTTTGTGGTTATAAAAGTCTGCTACGTACATATTACCGGATGCATCGAATGTCGTATAGCAGGGATAATAGAAACTGGATACGTTTGATTGTCCATTGTAATTACCATAATACCCTGTTCCTGCATACGTACTCGTACTTTGGGTATTAAACACCGGAAGACCTCCTGTTATCGTAGGGACTATAGGACTCATCGATACTCCTGCCTGTATGACATGCGGGCCGCTAGGATAAACTATCGATAGCGGATCTACCTCTATATTCGTCGTAATATAACCTGTATGATAACCCGAGCCTTCGGAAACTATATAGTAAGTCCCCGCTCCTAAGGTGATCTCTATATTTGCCTCCATGAAATTACAAAGTCCTCCATCATCGCTACTGCTGATCGCCTGTCCACTGCTATTTAATAAATACATATAGGTATCAAAATAGCTGCCGCAATGGTCTAGTCTTACTCTAGAGGTCCCACTCAAAGTAAACTTATAATAAATATCATTATTCGGCTGACCGTAATCATCTCCAAAACAAGATAGGCTATTATCCTGTGCATTTGAATTATAGCCTCCGCCCATTCCGTAGCTACCTAAATCTATCGCATTCGATAAACTAGCTCCTGACATACTACCCCCGCCACTGGAAAGCGGACTGATATTCAACACATAATCGCCATAGTCATACCAGCTGGAGATTCCGATGAAGTTGACCACCCTATTCCGATTTAACTTGACCAGTCATTCCGTTAGAAACTGACCAGTGTATTCCGCTGGAAACTGACCAGGTAAGGACGTTGAAAGATGCTGTAAGATCAAGCCTATTTTTGGGGGATTAACATCTCAGAAATGGCAAATACGACAATCAGCATGAATAAGATAAGACAAATCCTCAGGATGTCCCATCAGGGGCGCAGCATCATGTCCATTACGGTACAGAGCGGTTGTTCCCGTAATACGGTAAGGAAATACATTTCTGCCTTCAATCAGGGAGGCTTTAGCTTTGATGAGGTAAACGCCCTTAATGACAAAGAACTGGAAGACCTTTTTGGAAAGAGCAGGGAGCAGCCCCCTAGTTCTCGTATGCAAGCCCTTCAACGATGTTTCCCTGCTATGGACAAAGAACTCAAGCGTACAGGGGTAAACCGGCAAATGTTATGGGAGGCTTACCTGAAAGAATTCCCCCAAGGCTACCGTTACAGCCAGTTCTGTCTCTATTATAAGCAATGGAAGTCTCGTGTGAACCCGGTAATGCATATGGACCATAAGGCAGGCGATATGCTGTATGTTGATTTTGCCGGCCAGAAGCTGAGTTATGTAAATGAGGAAACCGGCGAAGTGATCCTAGTAGAGGTATTCGTCGCTATCCTTGGCGCCAGCCAGCTCACTTATGTAGAGGCGGTAGCAACCCAGCAGAAAGAGGACTTCATCATGGCCTGTGACCATGCCTTCCATTATATCGGAGGGGTGCCGGGAGCTATTGTGCCGGACAACCTGAAAGCGGCAGTGACCAAGAGCAGCCGTTATGAACCTCTGCTGAACGAGGCCTTTTCAGATTTTGCCGACCATTATGGCACCACAATATTGCCTGCCAGAGCCTATAAACCCCGCGATAAGGCTTTGGTAGAAGGAGCCGTCAAGATCATCTATTCCCGTGTCTATGCTCCTTTGAGGAAGATGGTTTTCCACTCCATCGAATCCTTGAATGCCGCAATAAAGATAAGCCTGGAAGAACATAACAACCAATTATTGAAAGGTCGTAACTACAGCCGGCGCCTACAGTTTGAAGAGATAGAACGGGGAGCCCTTTCTACCCTCCCTCTGATTCCCTACGAACTCAAAAAACAATGTTACGCTACGGTAATGAAGAACGGCCACGTCTGCCTAGGCATAGACAAACATTATTATAGTGTGCCATACCGCTTTATCGGGAAGAAGATAAAGCTGTTATATTCCAGATCCACAGTAGAGGCTTTCTTCCATTACGAGCGTATAGCGATACATAAACGTATCAAAAGCCCGTACAATTATAGCACCGACAAGGACCACATGGCCACCTCGCACAGGTTTGTGGCAGAATGGACACCGGAGAAGTTTCTGGGCTGGGCCTCCTCCATCCATGAGGATGTAAGGCTATATATCCTAAAAATACTGGAACGTAAACAACATCCCGAACAAGCTTATAAATCCTGTGTAGGAATACTCAGCTTTTCCAGAAAAGTAGGGAACGAGCGGCTTCAGATGGCCTGCAGAAGGGCGTTGGGCTATGGAATATACAACTATAAGACCATACAATCTATACTAGAAAACAAGATGGACAGCTATCAGGATAATCTTTTTGCGGATGAACTGCCCATGCCCAGCCATGAAAATATTAGGGGAGAAGATTATTATCAATAAACAAATAATATATGAACACCAACACTTTAGAAAAAATGAGGTCGATGAAATTCTTCGGCATGTTCCACGCTTTCAAAAGCAGCCTGGAGAGCGGGCAGACTGATGGTTATACTGGCGATGAGTTATTGGCCCACCTATTGGAAGCCGAATGGGATTACCGGCAGAACAGACGTATAGAACGACAGTTATTGTATGCCCGCTTCCGCTATAAAGCAACCATAGAGGAGATAAAGCACTATATAGAGCGAAATATCGACAGGAACCAGCTGATGCGCCTTGCCGAATGTAGCTTTATCGACCGCAATGAAAACCTGCTGATTACCGGAAGCACCGGTATCGGAAAGAGCTATGTGGCCTCAGCCATTGGACACCAGGCCTGCTTTTCAGGCTATAGAGTACTTTATGCAAGCACTCCTAAATTATTCGCTAAATTGAAGATGGCCAAGGCTGATGGATCCTATAGTAAGGAAATCCTTAAAATAGAAAGGCAACAGTTACTGATACTCGATGACTTTGGTATCCAGCCCTTTGATGCCCAAAACCGGGCAGCACTGATGGAAATCATTGAGGACAGGCATGGGAAATCCTCTATGATCATCACTTCCCAGCTTCCTGTCGGCAAATGGCATGAACTTATCGGTGAGAAAACCATTGCCGATGCAATCCTGGATCGTATCGTACATGATGCGCATAGAATGGAGCTACAGGGGGAATCGATGAGAAAAAAAAGAAATCAGGAACCACTAAAAAATCACTCATAAATCTTTAAAATAATTATTACTTTTATCGAAGATCATAAGGCATCTTTCAACCCTCTTCGCCAGCTTAATCACTGGTCAGTTTGCCACGGAATTACATGGTCATTTTCATCGGAATATACAATAAGTGTAAACTATCCAATTTTAGGTTCTTTTTACTTTTTACTTTCTACTTTTGACTTCAATAAAGCGATCATTGTTTTTGAATTGCGGGAAAGCCTTTGCGGTAAAGGCTCCTGCGGGATTGACCAGGACTTTATTCATTAGTTTTTATTGATTTTTAAAGGTATTCATGAATTCGCTAAAGCTTCATTTTGGTTCCGCAAAAGGAACGAGCCCCGCCGGCTCATGAGGCGGATAATTATAATCATCAAAGATGTTATGAACTAATAGGCTATGGCGCTCAAAGCTTTCCGGCCTCATAGGCGGCCAGCCCTAGGCACTTTTTTCTTGAAAAAAAAAGTTGCCAAAATGGCGCAAGTACGTAGCCTAAGCCTATGTGGATACTTGTGCCTTGTAAATTCTTTCATTTCATGCTAAATATCAAAGTTTCTGCTTTATTAGACACAAGAAGCCTTTGCCTGCTTGGATTGATCATTGTTTTTATGCCATAATAAGACATTTATTAACCTGCATAGCCATAATACAAAAATGATAAAAACATTTTTTTTGTAAATTTTATTCAAAAAATTAACTTATATCTGTTTTATTTTTATATTTGCCTTATAAATATTTAATATATGCTTATAAGTTTTGCTGTTACTAATTTTAGGTCTATCAAGGAAAGAGCAGTTATAGATTTAGCCAAAACAGCTGCTAAAGGCCTTGTAAATAACTACCATGCTAAATTTAAGCTTTTAAATTCTGCAGTTTTATACGGCGCAAATGCTTCTGGTAAGTCTGGCTTTTTAAATGCTATAAGAGCTTTGGAGTTTTTAGTGCTAAATTCTGCTGACTTTAAACCAGGGAAATCAATTTTTTTATATGATCCTTTTCTATTAGATAGGTCTTGTCAAAATGCCCCGGTTGTTTTAGAGGTTTCATTTTTAATGGAAAAAGTAAAGTATGATTATAAAGTTGTATACGATACCTTAAATATAGTACAGGAAGAGCTATATTTCTATAAAGGTAATTCCAAAGCATTGTTATTTTATAGAGAACAAAATAAGGAAATAAAATTCGGGGATTATTATAAGGGTGCAAAAAAGACTATAGAAAAACTATTGTTGCCTAACCAATTGTTTTTATCTAAAGCAGCAGAAAATAATGTGGAAGCTTTGATGCAGGCTTATTTATTTTTTGCAGAACAGTTAGACGCTTATCCGGTGTTTGATATTGAAATGGAAGACGACTTGAAAAATTTCTACGCAAAGCGTCTGGCCGAAGATAAAAATGGATTATTCACAAAACGATTCAATGCTTTAATTTGTGCTTTGGATACGGGTATTCAGGGTGTAACGATAGAGGAAACAGATTGGAATAAATTCAGATTTCCTAATGCTATTCCCGATGAGGTAAAAGGAAGAATACAGGAGCGTTTCAAATATGATATTAAAACTTCCCATCCATTATTTGAAAATGGAGAGCATGTAGGCGAATACACTTTTGAAGTTAAGCAGGAATCTACAGGTACAAAAAATCTCTTTGCCTTGGCCGGGTTAATTATAGATTCATTAGAGTATGGACGTGTGCTCGTGGTAGATGAATTAGAAAAAAACCTGCATCCAAACATTACCCGCTTTTTAATCCAGCTTTTTCATCATCCGGAATTAAATAAAAACAATGCACAACTTATTTTCGCCACACATGATATTACACAGTTAAGCAATGATATTTTTAGACGTGACCAGGTTTGGTTTACCGAAAAAAATGAAAGAGGGGAAAGTATTTTATTCAGATGTTCAGATTTAGAGGGTGTTCGTTTAAACACACCATTGGATAAATGGTATGTTTCAGGCAGATTTGGTGCTACTCCAATTATTAATGATGTTGATTTCTTAATCGCTATGCAGCAGGAGGAGGAAGTTGAAGGCTAATAAGCAGATATTGATATTATGCGAAGGGATAACCGAATATCTCTATGCCCGTTCTATGCAAATGGAATTGCCAAGAGCATTGCAACGTTCTGTATCAATTAATGTAAGTCAGGCTAAACAACAAGATCCCAAAAGTCTTGTTTTAGAAGCTATCAAAAAGTCTGCTGCTGCAAAGAAAGACCGAAATTCATATGACGATGTATGGCTTTTTTTGATCACGACAATAAACCTCAGTTAAAAGAAGCTTTTGAAATGATAGAAAAGCAAGGTTTCCATTACGCTTATAGCGCAATGTGTATCGAACACTGGTTTATCCTGCATTTCGAAAACTGTGGGAAAGCTTTCATAAATGCAGAAGAGGCGCTAAAGTATCTAAAAAAGTTCATGCCCAATTATCATAAGACCAAAACTAATGCTTTTAAAGAATTAAAAAATAGGTTAGAATTAGCCTTGGAAAGGGCGACAATTTTAAATAAACAGCAGCATGAGGGATTTCCTGCTTACAAGCGAAACCCCCACTTTACAATAAATGCATTGTACAATTATTTTGAAGAATTAAAAGAGTTACATAAAAGTTAGGATGTTGAAAACTAGCTTTTATTAAAGCTAATAATTTTAGTAAATTTGTTTAATTAATAAAAAAATAGAATGAAAAGATAACAAAAATAAGAGGTAACGATATAAAATAAAGAGCTAAGTGCGTCCAACACTTAGCCCTCTGAAATTTGTATCGTCCGTACCCGATGAGGTAGAACGAAGTATACTCTTAATTATTTAAACGCGAAATAAAGCTTTTTGTTACATAAAAACAAAGAAAATCTGCTTTTCCGTAAAAATACTTCCCTCTCTGGCGTATCGTGGGTTCAAGACTGTCCCCACGTCCTCTACGAAAAATTTGGTCACTTTTTAATAAATCAAACTCTTAAGTGGTTTTAGCTATGCTAACTATTCTCATCTTAGAATAACCTGATCATTGTATATTCCGATGAAAATGACCATGTAATTCCGTGGCAAACTGACCAGTGATTAAGCTGGCGAAGAGGGTTGAAAGATGCCTTATGATCTTCGATAAAAGTAATAATTATTTTAAAGATTTATGAGTGATTTTTTAGTGGTTCCTGATTTCTTTTTTTCTCATCGATTCCCCCTGTAGCTCCATTCTATGCGCATCATGTACGATACGATCCAGGATTGCATCGGCAATGGTTTTCTCACCGATAAGTTCATGCCATTTGCCGACAGGAAGCTGGGAAGTGATGATCATAGAGGATTTCCCATGCCTGTCCTCAATGATTTCCATCAGTGCTGCCCGGTTTTGGGCATCAAAGGGCTGGATACCAAAGTCATCGAGTATCAGTAACTGTTGCCTTTCTATTTTAAGGATTTCCTTACTATAGGATCCATCAGCCTTGGCCATCTTCAATTTAGCGAATAATTTAGGAGTGCTTGCATAAAGTACTCTATAGCCTGAAAAGCAGGCCTGGTGTCCAATGGCTGAGGCCACATAGCTCTTTCCGATACCGGTGCTTCCGGTAATCAGCAGGTTTTCATTGCGGTCGATAAAGCTACATTCGGCAAGGCGCATCAGCTGGTTCCTGTCGATATTTCGCTCTATATAGTGCTTTATCTCCTCTATGGTTGCTTTATAGCGGAAGCGGGCATACAATAACTGTCGTTCTATACGTCTGTTCTGCCGGTAATCCCATTCGGCTTCCAATAGGTGGGCCAATAACTCATCGCCAGTATAACCATCAGTCTGCCCGCTCTCCAGGCTGCTTTTGAAAGCGTGGAACATGCCGAAGAATTTCATCGACCTCATTTTTTCTAAAGTGTTGGTGTTCATATATTATTTGTTTATTGATAATAATCTTCTCCCCTAATATTTTCATGGCTGGGCATGGGCAGTTCATCCGCAAAAAGATTATCCTGATAGCTGTCCATCTTGTTTTCTAGTATAGATTGTATGGTCTTATAGTTGTATATTCCATAGCCCAACGCCCTTCTGCAGGCCATCTGAAGCCGCTCGTTCCCTACTTTTCTGGAAAAGCTGAGTATTCCTACACAGGATTTATAAGCTTGTTCGGGATGTTGTTTACGTTCCAGTATTTTTAGGATATATAGCCTTACATCCTCATGGATGGAGGAGGCCCAGCCCAGAAACTTCTCCGGTGTCCATTCTGCCACAAACCTGTGCGAGGTGGCCATGTGGTCCTTGTCGGTGCTATAATTGTACGGGCTTTTGATACGTTTATGTATCGCTATACGCTCGTAATGGAAGAAAGCCTCTACTGTGGATCTGGAATATAACAGCTTTATCTTCTTCCCGATAAAGCGGTATGGCACACTATAATAATGTTTGTCTATGCCTAGGCAGACGTGGCCGTTCTTCATTACCGTAGCGTAACATTGTTTTTTGAGTTCGTAGGGAATCAGAGGGAGGGTAGAAAGGGCTCCCCGTTCTATCTCTTCAAACTGTAGGCGCCGGCTGTAGTTACGACCTTTCAATAATTGGTTGTTATGTTCTTCCAGGCTTATCTTTATTGCGGCATTCAAGGATTCGATGGAGTGGAAAACCATCTTCCTCAAAGGAGCATAGACACGGGAATAGATGATCTTGACGGCTCCTTCTACCAAAGCCTTATCGCGGGGTTTATAGGCTCTGGCAGGCAATATTGTGGTGCCATAATGGTCGGCAAAATCTGAAAAGGCCTCGTTCAGCAGAGGTTCATAACGGCTGCTCTTGGTCACTGCCGCTTTCAGGTTGTCCGGCACAATAGCTCCCGGCACCCCTCCGATATAATGGAAGGCATGGTCACAGGCCATGATGAAGTCCTCTTTCTGCTGGGTTGCTACCGCCTCTACATAAGTGAGCTGGCTGGCGCCAAGGATAGCGACGAATACCTCTACTAGGATCACTTCGCCGGTTTCCTCATTTACATAACTCAGCTTCTGGCCGGCAAAATCAACATACAGCATATCGCCTGCCTTATGGTCCATATGCATTACCGGGTTCACACGAGACTTCCATTGCTTATAATAGAGACAGAACTGGCTGTAACGGTAGCCTTGGGGGAATTCTTTCAGGTAAGCCTCCCATAACATTTGCCGGTTTACCCCTGTACGCTTGAGTTCTTTGTCCATAGCAGGGAAACATCGTTGAAGGGCTTGCATACGAGAACTAGGGGGCTGCTCCCTGCTCTTTCCAAAAAGGTCTTCCAGTTCTTTGTCATTAAGGGCGTTTACCTCATCAAAGCTAAAGCCTCCCTGATTGAAGGCAGAAATGTATTTCCTTACCGTATTACGGGAACAACCGCTCTGTACCGTAATGGACATGATGCTGCGCCCCTGATGGGACATCCTGAGGATTTGTCTTATCTTATTCATGCTGATTGTCGTATTTGCCATTTCTGAGATGTTAATCCCCCAAAAATAGGCTTGATCTTACAGCATCTTTCAACGTCCTTACCTGGTCAGTTTCCAGCGGAATACACTGGTCAGTTTCTAACGGAATGACTGGTCAAGTTAAATCGGAATAGGGTGGTCAACTTCATCGGAATCTCCACCTGATAGCACTTTTAGTATTTATCTTGCTCCTTCTGCTCAACTGGCGACTACTCAATAGCAGTTGGAACAGACTGGGCTTGCCTCCGTTTCAACACATGGTTCCACACTTTAAACAATTAAGCTTATGGCAACAATTCGTATTGTACTGGGCATCTTTTGCCTTGCTATTATTAGCAGCTATCGGCTGCCTGCTAGCAATATTTTAGGTCTGCAAAGCCCATTAACTGAGCTTTCGGCAAAGGGGTCACTACCAAAAAAGGATTCAGAAAAAGAGAGGCGGATCTTACTCCAATCACTTTATAACCAGGAAGTAGGAGTACGTGAACAGCGTAATAGGAATGATGGCCACCGGGTAGAAACCTATCTGCATTATACCGGTAATAAAAAAGGTGATCCTTGGTGTGCCGCCTTTGTAAGCTGGTGTTTGGGCAAAGCAGGTATCAGCAATCCACGTAGCGCATGGAGCCCTGCTTTATTACCTCAAGAGCGTATCATCTGGAAAAATAGCTGGCAGCAAGAAGAGATACAGCCACAGGCAGGAGATGTTTTTGGCATTTGGTACGCCTCCAAAAAACGCATTGCCCATTGCGGTTTTATAGATGCTTGGGGCGAGAGTATCATCATCACCGTTGAAGGGAATACCAATGAAGCCGGAAGCAGAGAAGGTGATGGGGTGTACCGTAAGCGCAGGCTTAAACGTACTTTATATGCAGTGGCAGATTGGGTGACAGCAAGGAGGGAAACAAGATGAAGCAGCTAAGCACCTTTATGATGGTACTGTTGTTAACAGCCTGTTCGAGTCAAAAGTCCAGGTATCAGCAGCTCATCACCGCATTGGAAAAAACCAAACAGGCTACATTTTTAAAAGATAGCCTGCAAAGTAAAAGCAGTACGATAAACGCCACACTCCAGCAAGTGAAAGAAGGTATGGTCTTAGAAATGGACGAACTCTTTTATTGGCATCCAGATAGTGGCTTGCAGCAGCAACCGGGCTATATCAAAGTAAAAGTTTATAAAAGCAGCAGCAAAGACAGTTTAGTAAAACAAAGCCATCAACAGCAAAGCAGTACGGTTAAAGCCCAACAGCAAGAACAAGAATTGTTAAAGAAAAGCACAACTAAAACATTAGAAAAAGAAGTAGAAAGAAAAGGGAGTTTTACCGGAATCCTACTGGCTATGATTTTCTTAGGCCTGGTGGTTTTAGGCCTTTGGTGCAAGTTAAAAACTTAAATAGCCTATTAAAACATAAAAAAGCCCTACAAATGATGATTTGCAGGGCTTTTAAATTTTATTTTATTTCTAAACTAAGAACATCCCATAGAAGTTCCGCAATTTAAGCATTTGTAGCAAGTACCAGATCTAATGGTAGTATGTCCGCAGCTGCTGCAAGCAGGAGCATCAGATTGTGCACCCATAGAAATATCTAATGATAAACCTTTCTTAGCTGTTGAAGCAAAAGTTTCTTGAACTGGTGCTGGCGTATAAACATTTGTAGCATCAGTATTTACATCTGTATCTTCTAATTGTGGGTTTCCTGTTACAGCTTTTTGCTCTGTTATCACATGAACTAAATCTGTACGGTTTAAATATTCATAACCTAACATTCTGAACATGTAATCAATAATTGATGTTGCAGATTTAATGTTCTCATGACCACTCACCATACCTGCAGGCTCAAATCTTGTGAAAGTGAATTTCTCTACATACTCTTCTAAAGGTACTCCGTATTGTAAACCTACTGACACGGCTATAGCAAAACAGTTCATCAAAGAACGGAAAGTTGCACCCTCTTTGTGCATATCCACAAAGATTTCTCCTAAAGTACCATCAGTATATTCGCCTGTACGTACGAAAACGGTTTGGCCATCTATACTAGCTTTTTGGGTAAAACCTCTTCTCTTAGAAGGCATTACTTTCTTCTGTACAACTCTAGACAATTGTCTCATAAAGCTCGTATCCTCAGAACGTTGTAAGATGGCATTTGCTGCTTCTAATACTTGTTCTGGAGTTAAATCGCTTAATTTTAATTCTGCGGCTTTGCCTAGAACTTCTTCTACAGTCTCTAATTTATCATCATCTTTTGCATCAGATTTTGTAGATAGCGGCTGAGATAGTTTACAACCATCACGGTAAAGCGCATTTGCTTTTAAGCCTAATGCCCATGATAACTCATAGCAATCTTTAATCTCGTCTACCTGTGCTTCGTTTGGTAAATTGATTGTCTTAGAAATTGCTCCAGATAAGAAAGGTTGTGCAGCAGCCATCATTTTAATATGACCATGTGCATGGATATATCTTACGCCTTTAGCACCATTTTTATTTGCGCAATCAAACACTGGGTAATGCTCTTCTTTTAAGAAAGGCGCACCTTCAATAGTCATGGTTCCGCAAATGTATTCGTTAGCCTCTGCAATTTGTTGACGGCTAAAGCCTAAAGATCTTAACACATTAAAATCAGGAGCATTATATTGCTCAGCTTTAAAGCCAAGGCGTTGTAAACAATCCTCACCTAAAGTCCAAACGTTAAATGCAAAGCTAATTTCAAAAGCAGAGATGATAGCTTTATCTAATTTCTCTAAATCGTTCTCTGTAAATCCTTTTGCTTTTAAAGAATCAGGGTTAACATGTGGCGCACCTTTAATACTAGCGGCACCTTTAGCATAATTTACAATAGCTTCAATTTCTGCTTCGCTATATTTTAAGTTTCTTAAAGCCGCAGGAACAGCCTGATTGATGATTTTGAAATAACCACCACCAGATAATTTCTTGAATTTCACTAATGCAAAATCAGGCTCAATACCAGTAGTATCGCAATCCATAACCAAACCAATAGTTCCGGTTGGTGCAATTACCGTAGTTTGTGCGTTACGGTAACCGTATTTTTCGCCCATTTCTACTGCTTTATCCCAAGCATTGCAAGCTGCTGATAATAAATAATCAGGACATACTTTTTGATCAATTCCTGGAGGCGCAATTTCTAAGCCTTCGTAAGCATCTGTAGCATTATAAGCTGCATAACGGTGGTTACGCATTACTCTTAACATGCTATCTTTATTTTCTTTATATCTGCTAAAAGTACCTAACTCTTTGGCCATCTCTGCAGATGTTGCATAAGCAGTACCCGTCATAATTGCTGTGATAGCACCACCCAATGCTCTTGCTTTATCGCTATCGTAAGGGATACCAGCAACCATTAACATAGAACCTAAATTGGCATATCCCAATCCTAAAGTTCTGTAATCGTATGATAATTGAGCTACCTCTTTAGAAGGGAACTGAGCCATCAATACAGAAATTTCTAATACTGTTGTCCAAATACGGCAAGCATGTTCAAAACCTTTTACATCAAAAACTAACGTTTTTAAATCAAAGAAATGACGTAAGTTGATAGATGCTAAGTTACAAGCAGTATTATCTAAGAACATGTATTCTGAACATGGGTTAGAAGCATTGATACGACCACCAGCAGGGCAAGTATGCCATTCGTTAATGGTTGTATCATACTGTACACCAGGGTCTGCACAAGCCCAAGCTGCAAAAGCGATATCATCCCATAACTTCTTAGCATCAATGGTTTTCATAACCCTGCCATCAGAACGAGCAGTTAAATTCCAACCAGTGCCGTTTTCAAGCGTCCTAAAGAACTCGTTAGGAATACGTACCGAGTTGTTAGAGTTTTGTCCTGCTACGGTTCTGTAGGCCTCTCCTTCGTAATCTGAAGAATAACCCGCAGCTATTAAAGCAGCAACTTTTTTCTCTTCTTCTACTTTCCAGTTAACAAAGCCTTCAATTTCCGGATGGTCTAGGTCTAAACAAACCATTTTAGCCGCTCTTCTGGTAGTACCACCAGATTTTATAGCACCAGCTGCTCTGTCACCTATTTTTAAGAAAGACATTAAACCAGAAGAGTAACCTCCACCAGATAATTTTTCGTTCTCGCCTCTAATTCTGGAAAAGTTTGTGCCTACCCCAGAACCGTATTTGAAAATACGAGCCTCACGAACCCATAAATCCATAATACCACCTTCGTTTACCAAATCATCTTCTACAGATAAGATAAAACAAGCATGTGGTTGTGGGCGCTCATAAGCTGAGGTTGATTTTTCTAATTTTTCTGTTTTTGGATCTACATAATAGTGACCTTGAGGACCACCTGTAATACCATAAGAACTGTGTAAACCGGTATTAAACCATTGTGGCGAGTTTGGTGCAGCTAATTGCCCAACAATGGTGTAAACAATTTCATCATAAAATATTTGCGCATCTTTAGCAGAAGCGAAATAACCATAACGCTCTCCCCAAACTTTCCAGCAATTTGCCATACGATGTGCCACTTGCTTAATGCTTTTTTCTGATCCTAAAGAACCATCTGCTTGTGGTACACCTGCTTTTCTAAAATATTTTTGAGCTAAGATATCAGTTGCTACTTGAGACCAAGTATTTGGTACTTCAACATCATTCATTTCAAAAACTGCGTCTCCAGAAGGATTTCTGATTACCGATGACCTTTTATCATACGTAAAAAGATCATATACATCTTTTCCTTCGACTGTAAAGTAACGATCAAATTTCAACCCTTTTCCGGTAGGCGTAGCCGCCTTGTTTGATGATGATTTTCCCATAACTGATATTTTAATTTTTCTAATTCTGATTATTTGCTAAAAAAACTACAGGAGTTTTTTATCAAATTTAATTTCTACTTATAAATAATCAGTTCTGAGTTTTCCACAGCCAGATTTATAAATTTTGCCTGTGATATATTTTTCTAAGAAAAACACTGATAACAAGAGGTTTACAAGTGTGGAAAACTAAAATTTTTCTTTTTTTCTAGCAAATTCGCAAAAAATGATTACGAAAAACGTTTAGTGTACTTTATACATGATTCACGTCATATTTAAACAAAAAAACCCAGCTTTTCGGCTGGGTTTTTCTTTATATAAACGCTAATTTATTAATCAATAACGTTCACTTATAAAAGCTACTCTTTTAGCACTTTACTAAAAAAATTCTCTCCCTTTCCTTGTAAACTTAGGTAATATATTCCACTAGCGTACTTGGTCAAAGAAACTCGCATTTCATTTTGTATAGGCGATACAGCTATGGTTTCTAATATTTGCCCGCTTTTACTAATAAGTCTTAAAACCTGATAATCTCCTTGATTAAAATTTAATATTACCTCGTTAGTAGTTGGGTTTGGATAAACTTTTACTTCAGTTGTTAACAACTCAAAACTTATAGACTTTATCCCTAAAAGGTTTATTTCGCCATTTAAATCTATCTGCTCTAATCGATAATAATTTATCCCGTTACTTGGTTTATCATCTTCATACACGTAATTATTTTGTTGAAAATTTTTAGCATTGATTTTAACTAATTCCTTAAACGCTATCCCGTCATTAGAACGTGAAATTATATACGTTTTAGCATCAATCTCAGATACTGTTTGCCAAGCCAATAAAACACTATTCAACTCTTTTTTGAGTGTAAAATTTACTAAGGTAACAGGCAATGTCCCTTGTGACTCATAAGCCCCAATATCAATTTGATTATCAACCCGGTTATTTCCTAATAAATCTATATTACCAAATGCCACCAAATTATACAAGCTATTATTACCAGCATTAACTGCGCTACTGTTTGGTTCAACCTTAAAATCTTTGGTATTGATATTTAAAAATTGTGGAGCTGTATTGATTAAATTAACAGGAGCTGTTGTAAAAGCCAGCTGATGGGTACTGTTTAAAATACTATTATTCAAAGTTGAGGATAAAGGAGCTGTATTCACATTAGTAATCGCATTTTGAATAGGATTATCTGTCCAAATAATACTATTATTTAGGGCGATACTTTTAGCAGAGTTAACCTCAATTAATGTCCCGTTAGTGTTATATAAGGTTGAGTTAATAATGTTCAAATCTGATTCTTTATTGTAAACAGCGGCTCTATCATTATCGTAAAACAAAGAATTAATGATGGTAGATTTAGCTCCTAACAATAACCCTACAGCACTTCCATTACCAGTAGATGCAAAGCCAGCAGTTGTACTATTATCTTTGAATATACATCGGTTAATAATTAATTCGCCCAATTTATACCCACAAATTGCTCCGCCAGTTGCCCCATTTGTACCTCCTTGAAAAAAATTATTTACTGAATTTCCTTCGAAATAGCTATTATAAATATTCGCCTTATATTCACCAGTATTTACCCCATCATAATAGAAAAAAAGTGCTCCGCCTTGGTAATTACACCTATTATTTATAAAACTACAATTTTGTATTTCTATTGATTCTGATCCGAGATTAAAGGCCAATACTGCAATTGCTCCTCCTCCTGCTGTTGAAAAATTATCTATAAATTTACAATTGTTTATGGTAGGTGTATTATTAAGGTTTAAATCATCAGCCGCAATAAATAAAGCGCCTCCCCAATATCTAGGATAAATATTATTATAAACAAGTCCTGAATTTGCATTACCTCCTGTGATGGTAAATCCATCAACAACTAAAGAATTATTTAAACTCTGCCCAACTGGGGTAACTATAGACAACACATGATAAGAATTATCTGTAGCACTTGTGTTATCACCCAAATTTCCACTCAGTATGGTTTCGTTATTACTAATATTTCTTTGAGAAAGGGCGGTTTCTGTACCAGCAAATCCCCCATAAAGTTTGATATTTTTTTTAATCAAAAAAGTCTTATCTCTATCATTAGATGCTGGATTTGAAAAGTCAGAAGCATCTCTTATCGCTATAAGACTACTTGGTAGGTATGTACCAGAAGCAACCCAAATCTCATCATTTTCAATAGAGAGGTCTATCATGGCTTGCAAATCTGAAGAGGCGTTTACCCAGCTGCTACCATCGGCAGTACCAGAAGCAACGGATTTTACATACCTAATGGTTTGTGCAGATATTTTGGTAAAAGATAGGCAAACGATAAATAGCGTAAATATTTTTTTCATATTTAGTTGAATTTGATTTGCTCAAAATTATAGCGCACACAGTCGAAATGTTTACCCAAAACGCATTTTGATTTATCCAAAACGCATTTTTTTGAAATTTTCCTATATATTTAAAACAAAAACCTTCCGGAAATTTTAATTAAATATGGAAACGCCAATACTCATAGAAGAATTAAAAGATTACCCTTTTGATGAGGTAACCAGATTAAATTGTGAGGATGATATGCTCAAATTTAAGGCTCCTGTTTTAGGCGAAAGTCATACTGCATTAATTCCATTAACTTCTGGAGTTTTATTAGCCTATTATGCTGGAAAACCTGAAGAAACTTATCAAATGAGATACAGTCAGTATTTTCAGGATAAAATTTTAATCAGTTTAATGCTTTCTGGAGACTCAACTCATCATCTACAGGGTAATTTAGAAGTAAACCTTAAAAAAAATCAATCTTTTATTTATGCTATTCAAGAAGATGGTAAACTATCCGTAGTAGAGTATAAAAAATCAAAGCGTTTTGAAGTAGCTTCGCTAATATTCGATCAAGAAGCCTTTAATATATGTTTAGATAAATTCTTTGATAAAACTCAAAAAAAAGAAAAAGAAGCTTGTTTAAAAGCATTCTTTTCTGGTAAACAACCTGGCGAATTGTTTGATATTACCAATGAAGTAAACCTTATTATCAAACAAATTTTAAATTGTAGGCTTATTAAAAATTTTAGAAGAGTTTATTTGGAGTGTAAAGCCTACGAATTAATGGCTTACTATTTCCAGTCTATCTCTTGTATAAATAATTCTGAAATATACTTCTCTGCAGATGATATAAAGAAGCTTCAAGGAATTAAAAGCGATTTAAGCACTTATGATTTAGAAGATATTTCTGTAGAAAACTTATGCAAAAAGTATGGGATAAATAGATTTAAACTTACATCAGGTTTTCAAAGTCTATTTAACGTATCTATCATAAAATTTTATCGTAAACAAGTTTTACAAAGAGCATTTAATGATATCAAAGAAAATAGAATAAGTATAACTGAAGCCGCTTTGAAATATGGGTATAACACCCCGCAATCCTTTTCAAGAGCCTTTTTCAAAGAATTTCAAATCAGACCAAGTGCAATTTCTTAGTCTAAACTTAAGTCAGAAGAAAAAAAAGATTTTAGCTTAAATTTTGATAAAACTATCACAACGTACTAACATAAAAAAAGAGGCTATCTCAAATATAATTTTTGAAATAGCCTCTTTCTATTTTATCGGTTATTAATCAATAACATTCACTTTAATCATATTCGTTTTTCCTTTTTTCTCAATCGGGATAGACGCTGTGTTGATGATAAAGTAGTATAATTTATTTCAAAGCGCCTCAGAATCTTCTATAATTACGCAGTTAGCATCAACTAGATCTATATCTAGTGAATATTCAGGCAAAGGACCACAAATTGTTGGTAAAATTTGGTCGTCAGGTGTTTTTATTACATCGTTAACCTTCAAATAGATTATTTTGCCTACAGTATAATCACTTGGTAAACTCCTGACTGCATAAGAATTTTGATATTTTATACCTTCGTCCCCAATCCATTTAGAATTTGGTAAACTGGGACTCCCTTTCATAACTTGGATAACCCCACCGCAACCAGTAGATTTATTAAGTACTTTTGCTTGGTAGCAATTGTCTTTAAGGTTATCAGACTTCTCACAACTAGACAAAATTATTGTGTAAAACACAGCGAAATAGGCAATTAGATTTTTCATAAAGTATATGCTTTTTAAGTTTTGGAAAATAACAGTTCATCATCTTTATCTTAATAAAACGATAGATTTTTATTAAAAAGGATCTAGTTTAACAATAGTAGCAGCAGTATGATGTTTTTCTTTTTAAAGTAAACAATTATAAAATTATTTTTTTTCATTAAAAAAATAACTCCAATTTCTAAAATCAGATACACTTTTAGAAGCTTATTTTAGCTTCTGTTTAAAAATAATCATAATATTTTAAACAAAAAACCCAGCTTTTCGGCTGGGTTTCTCTTTATATAAACGCTAATTTATTAATCAATAACATTCACTTTAATCATATTCGTTTTTCCTTTTTTCTCAATCGGGATAGACGCTGTGTTGATGATGATATCGCCAGACTCAATTAACTTCTCTGCTTTTAAGATTTTGTTAACCTCGCTAATGGTGGTGTCTGTACTATCAAACTTATCGTAGTAAAAACCTCTTACTCCCCAAAGTAAACTTAGGGTATTTAACAAATTACGGTTTGATGTAAAAATATAAGTACCTGCTTTTGGTCTGTGACTACAGATTTGGAAAGCTGTATATCCAGAAGATGTCATCGCAACAATACCTTCTGCATTGGTTTTATCTGCTAAAAATACGGCAGAACTACAAACCGCATCAGCCATATAAGTTGGACAGCTCTCGTCTAATTCTTTGTTTTTGTAATACGGATAAGAAGTATTTTCAACATGGTTGATGATTTTGCTCATCGTCTCAATAACGATTAATGGAAACTCACCTACAGAAGTCTCACCGCTCAACATCACTGCATCTGCACCGTCTAACACAGAGTTTGCAACATCATTCACTTCAGCTCTGGTAGGACGCGGAGTAGTAATCATACTCTCTAACATCTGCGTAGCTACAATTACAGGTTTTGATGCTTTATTACATTTCTGAGCAATCATTTTCTGTAAAACCGGAACTTCCTCCATTGGCATTTCAACACCCAAATCTCCACGGGCAACCATTACACCATCTGTAACCTCAATAATAGCGTCTATGTTATCAATAGCTTCTGGCTTTTCTATTTTAGCAATAACCCTAGAAGTTTTACCACTTCTGCTAATGATACGCTTTAAATCTATAATATCTTCTGCTTTTCTTACGAAAGATAAACCTATCCACTCTACATCATTTGCTAAAGCAAAATCAAGGTTTACCAAATCCTCTTCTGTTAAAGAAGGGATAGAAACTTTAGTGTTTGGAAGGTTTACACCTTTTCTGCTGGTTAATATACCACCGTGTAATACTTCACAAATAACAGTATCTTTTCTATTAGTTTCTACCACACGCATTTGCAGTTTACCATCATCTAATAAGATAATTTCTCCTGCTTTTACATCCTGAGGGAAGGTTTCATAAGTGATGTAAATTTGATTATCATCACCAATACACTCGTTAGTAGTAATTTTTATTTGTGTACCGTTAATCAGGTTGATACCGCCATCTTTTACTAAGCCAATTCTAATTTTTGGACCTTGTAAATCTGCCAAGATACCAACATTGGTTTTGTATTTTTGATTGATTTCTCTGATGATATCAATCACTTTTTGGTGATCTTCTGCTTTACCATGAGAGAAGTTTAATCTACAAACATCAACTCCGGCTTTTATTAAGGATAATAAAACGTCTTTATTTGAAGTAGCCGGGCCTAAAGTGGCTACGATTTTGGTCCTTTTTTGAACAATTTTCATTTGCTTTTTTTAATTTTTATTAGTGATGAAGCGCTCATGATTTAGATGATATCCCTAGAAATAATCGGCAAAATCATGATAGTTTCATATATTTTATTCTGAGTCTTTGGTCTAATTATTTTATGAATCTACAAAAAGATTCTAATTCAAAAGTAGTGTATTTTTTACACGAACTCAAATCCATCTGTTAAAAAATAAGATTTTCCTTAGATTTTAGCTTCCTAGGATTCACTTCTACCGCCACCTGAATATCTTCTATTTTCTTTAATCCTTCAAGAAAAAAACTCAAATCTTCCTCATCAATAAACTCTTTAATCAATACAAAATAATCGGTTTCTTTAAGTTCTGGCACCAAATATCCCCCTAAACCTTTATTAGCAATAAGGTAATATGCTGGTGCAAACTCATCCACATGATACAGGTAACGAGAATAATACTTTGTATCAGCCCCGGCATAAGTTATCTCTAAATCTTCTATTTTCTCGAACTCAAATTGTAAGTTTTTATTGATGTGATAGCATAGTCTATAGTCCTTAAGCGGAGACGTTATTGAGATTAAGATAAAATCAAAATCAAGTTCTAGCTTTAAAAATTTCTTATTCAATATAATAAAGTTTAATTTAGCCGAGGAAACCTTAAATAAATCGGCTTGCTTTTTGTCAAAATTAGAGGAAAAACAAAAAGGTTTGATATTTAATAGAATTTATTTTTCTTTGCACAGAATTAATTAACCATTAAAATAGAGTATTATGTCTGATATCGCTTCAAGAGTAAAAGCAATCATCGTTGAAAAATTAGGTGTTGACGAGAATGAGGTAACACCGGAGGCATCTTTCACAAACGATCTTGGTGCTGACTCGTTAGACACTGTTGAATTAATCATGGAGTTTGAAAAAGAGTTCAACGTGGCTATCCCAGACGATCAGGCTGAAACCATCAGTACAGTTGGTCAGGCTATCGCTTACTTGGAAAAAAATGTAAAGTAATTTAACTCTTAACCTAATAGATGGAGCTAAAGAGAGTTGTTGTAACAGGACTAGGTGCGCTTACCCCGATTGGTAATACCGTTGAAGAATATTGGAACGGTTTAATCAACGGAGTAAGCGGTGCCGCTCCTATTACTCGTTTTGACACAGAGAAGTTCAAGACAAAATTTGCTTGTGAGCTGAAGAATTTTGTCGCTGAAAATTATCTCGACAAGAAGGAAGCCCGCAAATTAGATCCGTTTGTGCAGTATGCATTAGTTTCTACTGAAGAAGCTGTAAAAGACGCTGGATTAGATTTTGAAAACCTAAATACCAATAGAATCGGAGTAATCTGGGGTGCTGGTATTGGCGGTTTAAAAACTTTTTTAGATGAAATTACTGATTTTGCAAAAGGCGACGGAACACCAAGATTAAATCCTTTTTTATCCCTAAAATGATTATTGATATCGCCGCAGGGCATATCTCTATCAAATACGGCTTAAGAGGTCCTAATTTTGCATGCGTTTCTGCATGTGCTTCTTCTACCAATGCATTAATAGATGCTTTTAACTACATCAGGTTAAATAAAGCAGATATTATTGTTTCTGGAGGTTCAGAAGCTATCATTAATGAAGCTGGTATAGGCGGATTTAATGCCATGCATGCACTTTCTACCAGAAATGACGATCCACAAACTGCCTCTCGTCCGTTTGACTTAGACAGAGAAGGTTTTGTTGCTGGTGAAGGTTCTGGAACTATCATTTTAGAAAGTTTAGAACATGCAAAAGCAAGAGGTGCCAAAATTTATGCTGAAATAGTTGGCGGCGGCATGAGTGCCGATGCAAACCACATTACTGCACCACACCCTGAAGGGCTTGGCGCAAAATTGGTAATGCAAGGTGCATTAGACGATGCTGGCTTAACCACCGCAGATATTGATTATATTAATGTTCACGGAACATCAACCCCACTAGGTGATATTAGCGAAACAAAAGCTATTGGAAGTCTTTTTGGTGAAGATGCTTATAAGCTGAATATTAGTTCAACAAAATCTATGACTGGCCACTTATTAGGTGCTGCCGGGGCGGTGGAGTCTATAGCTTCTATTTTAGCTATTAAGCATGGCATAATACCTCCAACAATCAACCATTTTACAGATGATCCTGCTTTTGATCCTAAGTTAAACTTTACCTTTAATAAAGCTCAGAAAAGAGAAGTAAGAGCTGCATTAAGTAATACTTTTGGCTTTGGTGGACATAACGCATCGGTAATCTTTAAAAAGTACGAGGATTAATTATTTAAAACTGTTGCGTTTCTGTAAATCTATAAATTCATGAATACGTACAGCGCTTAAATAAATGCCCTTATCAAGAATCTATAAATTACATCTTTCTCCTGACCGTAAATACGTTAAGGCGCTAAAGAATTTATTAGGATTTGTGCCCGGAAACCTTTCTTTATACAAGATGGCTTTCAGGCACAGATCTATTGCTTTAGGTATCAAACGTGGTGGAAAAAACAGTAATGAAAGGTTAGAATTTTTAGGCGATGCCATTTTAGGGGCTGTAGTTGCCGAAGTGCTTTTTAAAATGTACCCTTACAAAGAAGAAGGCTTTCTTACAGAAATGCGCTCTAAAATTGTAAGCAGAGTAAATTTAAACCAATTGGGTAAAAAATTAGGCTTTAACGAGCTGATAGAATTTGACCCTACTACCGTAAACATTACCTCAAAACAAAGTTCTTTATTGGGCGATGCTTTTGAAGCTTTAATTGGAGCTGTTTATTTAGATAAAGGTTATAATTTCACCAAAGATTTCCTTATCCAAAGGATTATCAAGCCTCATATTGACATACACACCTTAGAACAAACCGAAACTAATTTTAAAAGTAAATTAATAGAGTGGTGCCAAAGACACTCTAAGGATATTGTGTTTGAACTTGTCCCCAACCAGGAGGGAGACAATGCAAAGCTTTTCTCTATACAGGTGCTTATTGATAATGAACCTATGGCTACTGGTATAGATTTTAATAAGAAAAGTGCCGAAAAATTAGCTGCTGAAAAAACTTGCGAGCTACTAGCTATCTAAGCTTGTTGTAATTTCATCTCTCTTTGATGTCATAAACTGTTTTAATTTTTAAGTTCCTGTTTAATCTTGTTATTTTTGCCGCTCAATAAGCAGAAAAGCTAAATAGTATATGCCCGTAAAGATTCCAAATAATCTGCCAGCAATAGAAATCCTAAAAAAGGAAAATATATTTGTGATTAATGATTTAAGAGCCAATACACAGGATATCCGTCCTATGCGTGTACTCATTCTTAACTTAATGCCTATAAAAATTACTGCTGAGACAGATTTTGTTAGGTTACTTTCTAACAATGCCTTACAAGTAGAAGTAACTTTCTTAAGGCTAGATTCGCATAAATCTAAAAATACATCAGAACAACATCTTGAACTGTTTTATAAAGTTTTTACCGATATCAAGGAAAACTTTTATGATGGGATGATCATTACAGGTGCGCCAGTAGAGATGCTTAAATTTGAAGAAGTAACCTATTGGAAAGAAATTACCACCATATTTGATTGGGCCAGAAAACATGTAACCTCAACTTTATATATCTGTTGGGCATCGCAAGCAGCACTTTACCATTTTTATGGTGTAGAGAAAATTGCATTAGATAAAAAGCTATTTGGCGTTTATAAACATAGCGCAACAGAAAAAACCAACCCTTTGTTTAGAGGTTTTGACGATGAGTTTTTTATCCCTCACAGTCGCCATACCACCATGCGAAAAGAGGATATTGCCAATAAAGAAGGGGTTTCTATTTTATCAGAATCTGCAGATGCTGGTGTTGCCATTATTTCTTCCAGAGGTGGACGCGAGTTTTACCTTACCGGACATTCTGAATATGCGCCTTTAACCTTGCATGAAGAATATAAAAGAGATGCTAAAAAAGGTTTGGATATAGCCATGCCAGAAAATTATTATGTGGCTAACAACCCTAAAAACCCACCTTTAGTATGCTGGACCAGCCATGCCAATTTGCTTTTCAATAATTGGTTAAACTATTTTGTGTACCAAGAAACACCTTATGATTTAAAAGATGTAGAACATTTGGGTGATATTAAAGTGAATAGTTAAGAAGGTATTTATAAAACATTTAAGTAAAACAGCAAACTATCTCAAAAATCATATTTGTCACATTAAGCGCTTGTCTGTCCGGTAGACAGTGAGTCGAAGGAAATGTCATCCTGAGCGGAGTCGAAGGATAAGAAAAGGCTTCGAATCCGCTCAGCCTGACACAAAGTGGTGATTTGAGGCAGCCTCCTGTTTGGATATAACAATCTCTTAATGTTTGATGATGATTTGCTTTTTGATAACTTCCTTGTCTTCTTTTATATGTAGAAAATAACGACCGCTTGGAAGGTTTTTAATATCCCATTCCAATTTAGTATCTCCTGCCTTCATCATATCCTTTTTAACTTCCTTACCCTTATCATCAAAAAGAAGTAGGTGTTTTTCTTCTGATGCTGTTTTTGATAGTTCAAAAGCTTGCATTCCTTCTGTATTTTCATAAGTTATGGTAAGGGTTTCTTTAGCAGGGTTTGGATAAACATTTAAATTATTGCTTTCCCAATCGCTTGTACAATAAACAGATTCTACCTCTGTTTCTACCCAAGCTGATGTACCACAAGCATTTGTGGCTCTTAATTGAAAAACATAATAACCAGGTGGAACATAACCAAAAACATCAAATCCAGGATAAGCATTACTATTGGTAGCATATACATTTAAAGATGGATATGCTAATAACCTTGCTTCATATGTAGAACTAAGATCATTAGATTCTATAGTAAAAGAATTACCCGAATTATTTGAACACCAATAAGGGTTTTGATTATCTAAATTTGTAAAACTAGGCATTCCTAAAGTGGGTGCTCCTACGTTAATCATTTTAGACAAATTAAAACTTCCACATGCCGTATTTACCGTTGCTGTTAATGCTCCTGTGCCGTCTATAGATTTGCTCATATTTACAGGGTTTGCTGTGTTAGAACCAGAAATGCTAATGCTACCTGTAGCATTCCATGTTACGGTTGCACCACTAGGTAAGTTTGGGATTTGGTAGGTGGTAGTGGTGCAGAATTGGGAAGGGCCTGAAACTGAATAATGAGAAAAGTTAACACCTGTATTAAGATTAATCCAATTTGCATAATTTTTAATTCTTGTATATATAGTAGGTTTCTGATCTTTAGGTAATAAACCCCAGCTAGAAGCACCTATTAAAATAGGCTTATTATTAACATTTATAATTGCAGGACCGCCACTATCCCCAGGAGCAGCACCAGAACCAGACTGATAAAATGCTAACATATTAGAGGTAACATTAATACTACTTCCATTCAAATTATTAGCATCAATATTAGATATTATAGGCATTTGAACACTTTTCAGCATAGACGTTACAACATAAGGCGGATTACCTGTTGTAGCCCCCATCCACTTAAAGAAGCTATATTACCGGGGTCAAGATAATTATCCGGTAAATTACAATCATTTGCATATTCAATTAAATTGACATTTTCGTTGAAAGAAAGAGGTGAGGATAATCTAATAAGCGCAATATCATTATCATTGGTAAGTGGATTATAGTTAGGATGTATCTTTATTTCACTTGCTTGAATATATTGACCTTCCAATAAGTTAGTCTGATTAGAAGAGCCTGCATGAACTTTTAAATTATTGGCATTAATACCTACCACACAATGAGCAGCCGTGAGTATCCAAGTATTACTTAAAATTGAACCTCCGCAAAAATGTTGATTTCCAGCTGAAATATTTTTTAAAGATACTTGCCAAGGAACATTACTAATATCTATAATAGTTCCTCCTACAATATTAGTTGTTTGAGCTTTAGAGTTCAGTTTTATTGAGATTAAAATTACAGCTATAAAGAGAATTTTTTTCATAATCTCAATTATTATAAATTAAAAAAGTATGTAGATTGTTAGTAGGCGCACCATGATTGGCAGTGGTACAATTAAAGAGATTTCCTGAAATTTGAACTGTCTTTCCTATATCTACATCAGTATAATTTGAGGCAGAGCAAGAAAATAGTTTCACATACTTTTGATTAATATTAGTATAAATTTGAGGAAGCGATATTTCAGCATCAACCAGAATATAAAACTGATTATTATTGTATCTATATTCAAGATTAACAACTTTTCTAATTTCACCATTTATATTTTTAAATGTTTGCACAAATAATGGTTTTTCACAACTAGTACATCGTTCATTATAATCTTCCTTTTTACATTTAGCTCCAATTATGTTTATGGCTACCATAATTATAATAATTTTAAATTTTAAGTTCATGATGTTTGATTGATTTGATAATTATTCAGATTCTTATATACTCCATATTAATTTACCGTTAGTTTTGTTGTTTTCAAAATCCGTCCAAATGCTTTGCTCAGAATTAGCTGATATTAAAATCATACCCGAACAATTATACAAGATCCTATTACAACTACCTGTGGATGATGCTAAATTTTCAAAATAAAAAACTTTCACCCCCATGTAATCATACATCGTAAGTTTAGCCCCTGAATAAATTTGACTACATGCCCCTTTACCTGCTACAAGATCCTGAGCCCAATTAAGTTGACTAAATGAAGAAACTCCACATGCGTTAAAATTATCACTTTCTATAAAAGAGCTATTTGTTTCTTTACAGCTTATTAATATTATAGATAGTAAGATTATAATGTAATTTTTCATATTGTAGGATATTATTAGTTAGATATTAGTTGAATTTAGTCAAAATTATGTTTTAAAGATAATACGTTGATTATCAGAAAAAAAATACAGTTAATAATAGTTTCGGAATCAAGTTAATGCTTATAGTATTTAAAATAATTTAGCATTAAATCTAATTAGATATTATTCGCTTAAATTAACATCAAACATAACCTCATCGGCGCTAACCTTATCTACGATAATACCAAAATAAAAATTACCTAATGCAGTATAACCTCCATTCTTTATATCAACTTTATAAATGTAGTTAGTACTTCCGCATTCTTTTTGCCATGTCTGGCTGATTAAACCTCCTGGTATCCCTCCAATTCTTTTTTTTCCAAGAAGAAGCGTGTACTTATTATAATCTAAATGAAATCGCTCTTTATCTTCTTCTGAAATAAACACTTTTTCATCAAATTCAGCTTTAGAGTTAATAACTAGATACTTATCCTCCTCATCACCATTAACAATTCCTAAAGAAGGATAATTTCTGAAATCGACAGTTTCAAAACTAAGAAAGCCACAATCTGTCTCTTGTTTATCACATCCAGAAAAAGTTAAAGTAGCTACAATTAAAGAAAATAAAAGGAGTCTTGAGTTTTTCATAAAGTAAAAATTTTAGTAGCATCAACTTATAAACAGCTTTTTCTTAAATAAAAGCATTGGGCAAAAATTTTCATTGATAGTAAGTTCCTAACTAAATTAATTACGAATCTTATGGGTTAACTGCTACAATGAAATGATTTTAATATAAAATTTAAACAACTATTAAGAAACATTAATCAAGTACAATCCTATAAATAGAATAATAAGCTCTTCATCTAGATTCTCTTTTCTTAAACTTCTCGTAAGAATCCTTAATATACTTAATCACATCATAATCATTCCAATAGGTTACTTGGCTGGGTTTAGGTCTGTATAAGAACATAAACTCTGCTACATCCTCATCCTTTATAGGAATATGTTTCATAATCAGCCATTTATTAAACTTCCTATCTACAGCACTTTCGGCATTTTCTCTGCTGATGTATTGTACAAACCTTTGTGCATTATTAGCATCTTTACTTAAAAGCTCGTGTATAGCTGTTAAAGGATGAAAAATAGAAAACAACAAAGGCGGACTACCATTAAAATAAACACCTTTACTTCTAAAATCGTCTAAAACCTCTTTTTGGTCGGCTTTTTTTGAAGGCTGCGTTACCACCACTTCTTCTAACTTGATAACGCCTTTTAAATACACTACCAAATTTTGCTTAGCGCTGATGTTTTTACTAAACTCCTGAAAACCTTCTTTCTGAATCAAAATCGTATCGCCTATTTGTGCTGGAATAGAGAAAACGCCCCATTCATCACTTTTTAAACTCGCTTGTGTCCTTTGATTGATGATATTCACATAAGGTAATCTTTGCTTGTTTAAATCGCTAAAAACAACACCTTTAAGGATAAACTGCTCTTGCCCGTAAGACCAAGGCAGCAACGCAAAGCATAAGTAGAAAAACAGCAGATACCTCATAGACCTTAAATTTAAGATTAACTTCCTTAAGCGCCCTATGTTTTAGCTTTTTTAACATTTGTAGGATATAGAAAAGCACCATCCATTTAATAGATTAATTTTTATCTTTGCAAATGTTAAAATCAATGACTGGTTACGGATCGGCAACCAAAGATCTGGACAGCGGAAAATACACCGTAGAAATTAAGTCTCTTAATAGTAAGTTTTTAGAGCTTAACCTGAAATTACCAAAAGCCTATTCTGAAAAAGAATTTTTCCTAAGAAACGAGTGCAATAAGCAAATAGAAAGAGGTAAAGTAATGCTTTCTATCAATATAGAAAGTAATAATGCTGGTGCTAAAGCAGCCACCATCAACCAAGATTTATTGAAATATTATTATCAAGAGCTTAAAAATACCGCTTTAGAACTAGGTGAAAATACCAACAACTTGTTAAGCTTGGCTATCAACTTACCCGAAGTGGTAAAATATGATGAGAATGCTGTTTCTGAAGAAGAATGGAACCAGGTTTTAGCCACTTTTCAGACTGCTTTAGAGAATTTTAAAAAATTTAGAGCAGACGAAGGTGAAGTTTTAGAAAAAGATTTGATTTTACGTATCGAAAATATTTTAACGCTTTTACAAAAAGTTGAGGTAGATGAACCTAACCGCGTACCCGTTTTTAAAGAAAGATTAAACACTTATTTAGCAGATGCTGTTGGCAAAGAAAACATTGATAACAACAGGTTAGAGCAAGAAATTATCTATTATATAGATAAGTTTGACATCACAGAAGAAAAAGTAAGACTAAGAAGCCACTGCGATTATTTTATCAAAACTTTAAAAGATAAAGATGCTAATGGTAAAAAGTTAGGTTTTATCTCGCAAGAAATAGGCAGAGAAATTAATACCATGGGCTCTAAAGCTAATGATGCTAATATCCAAAGAAACGTGGTGAGCATGAAAGAAGAATTAGAGAAAATTAAAGAACAACTGTTAAACGTATTATAAAGTTTAAGGTAAAAAGTTCAAGGTTTAAAGTTTAGACCTTCAACTTTCGACTTTCAACTTTCAACTTTAAAGAATGAAACAAGGCAAACTCATTATATTTTCGGCACCGTCTGGAGCAGGTAAAACCACTATCGTTCATCATTTACTGAATAAATTTCCCGATAAAATTTCCTTTTCTATATCGGCAACTACCAGACAATTAAGAGGCGATGAGGTAAATAACAGAGATTATTATTTCATCAGTAATGAAGAATTTTACACCGTGTGGCTAAGCATGAGTTTGTAGAGTTTGAGGAGGTATATACCGGAACTTTTTATGGCACTTTAAAAAGTGAAATACAAAGAATTTGGGATGAGGATAAACATGTTATTTTTGATATTGATGTTGAAGGCGGCTTAAGGTTAAAAAAGAAATTTGAGCAAGATGCTTTGGCTATTTTTGTGCAGCCACCATCTTTAGATGTTTTAATAGAAAGGTTAACTGGAAGAGGTACAGACTCTGAAGAAAAACTTGCAGAACGTATAAAAAAAGCAGAAAAAGAGCTTGACTACGCTTCTAAATTTGATGTTATTCTAAAAAATAACGACTTAGAGACTGCTTGTAAAGAAGCAGAAGAGTTAATTGCTAACTTTTTAAACAGTTAAATTAAAACAATGAAAATTGGTTTATTTTTTGGCTCTTATAACCCTATCCATACCGGGCATTTGGTTATTGCCAATTATATGGCCAACCATACCCCTTTAGATAAAGTTTGGCTAGTAGTTTCTCCTCATAATCCTTTAAAGGATAAAAAAGACCTTATTCAGGTTTATGATAGGCTAGAAATGGCTAAAATAGCTACCGAGAAGAGCGAGAATATCAGCGTAAGCGATATAGAACTTAAACTACCGCAGCCATCTTATACCATAGATACGCTCACGCACTTAAAAGATATTTACCCAGAACATGATTTTGTGTTGATTATGGGTGCAGATAATCTGAAAAGCCTCAAGAAATGGAAAAATTATGAGCTTATTTTAAGAGATTATCATATTTATGTTTATCCAAGACCGGGTTATGTTGATGAAGAACTTAGCCATCATCCATCAGTAACCACTACCCAAACTCCGCTGATGGAAATCTCCTCTACTTTTATCAGAAAAGCCATTAAAGAAAATAAAAATGTACAGTATTTCTTACCAGAAGAAGTATTAGAGTTTATAGAGAGTAAAAGTTTGTATAAATAGCTTAATTTTCTGTTATGAGCGATAAAACCATGTTTAAATTACAATTACCAACAGACCCATTTTGGGTAAAAAATGTGGTAGAAAGTAATATCGAAGAAATTTTAACAGACCACGCCTACTGCGAACAAAAGGCAGCTACCAATGCCATTACCCTCATTATCCAAAACCCCAATGTGCCAGAATTGGTACAAGAAATGGCGGAATTGGTGAAAGAAGAAATGGACCATTTTAAGCGTGTGCATGAAATCATCATTAAAAGAGGTTATACTTTTGGCAAAGAGCGTAAAGACAATTACGTTAACGAGCTCTTGAAATTCTTGAAAAAGGGCGGAGGCGAAAACCAAAGAACAGAAAATATGGTTGACCGTCTTTTGCTTGCCGCGATGATAGAAGCCAGAAGTTGCGAGCGTTTCAAAGTACTATCAGAACATGTTGCAGATAATGAACTAGCTGCTTTTTACCATGAATTGATGATTTCTGAGGCTACACATTATACGCTTTTCATCGGCTTAGCCAGAAAATACGGTAAGGGTATTGATGTAGAAAAACGTTGGCAAGAATGGTTAGATTATGAGGGCGTCATCATCAAAAGCTACGGAAAAAGCGAAACTATACATGGATAAACCTAAAGAAAAACAAAATGACACAAAAAGTTAGATGGGGCATTTTAAGCACTGCAAAAATTACTACCGATAGGGTTTTACCTGCTCTTAAAGACTGTAACTTCACTCAGGTTGATGCTATTTGTTCTAGAAATTTAGTTCAGGCACAAAAAGCAGCCACACTTTTAGGTATTGAAAAAGCTTATGGCACTTATGAAGAACTGTTAAATGATGCTGATATAGATGCCATTTACATCCCATTACCCAACCATTTGCATGTAGAATGGAGCATAAAATGCTTAGAAGCAGGCAAACATGTTTTGTGTGAAAAACCCATCGGATTATCGAGTAAAGAAGCCCAAATTCTTTTAGAAGCTGCTAAAAAATATCCTCATCTAAAAGTCATGGAAGGCTTTATGTATAGGTTTCACCCGCAATGGATACATGCAAAAGAGCTGGTAAACCAAAAGTGGATAGGCGATTTGAAAGTTATCCAATCTTTTTTCTCTTATTATAATGTAGACCCGCAGAACATTCGCAATCAAGCAGAAATTGGGGGTGGCGGTTTGATGGATATTGGTTGCTATTGCATTTCGCTTTCGCGATTTTTATTTGATGCAGAGCCTTTAAACGTGGCTTCTAATATTGATTATGACCCGGTAATGAAAACCGACATCATATCATCAGGAATGATGCAGTTTGCCAATGGCGTATCAAGCTTCACCTGTTCTACCCAATTGGTACCTTACCAAAGGGTAAATATTATTGGAGATTTAGGTCGTATAGAAATAGAAATACCTTTTAATGCCAAACCTTTAGAACCAGCTAAAATAAGCCTTTTTAAGGCCGATGAGCAAAAAGACGTTTTCTTTGATATCACCAACCAATATACTTTACAGTTTGATGCTTTTTCTAAAGCTATTTTAGACAATACAAATGTACCTACACCTTTAGAAGATGCTGTAAACAATATGAAGGTTATAGAGGCTATGTTTGCTAGTGATAAAGAGAAATGTTGGAAAAACATAAATGGAGCGTAAGAACTAATAACCTGTTTACCATCATTCATCAAATATTATAAGCTTAACGTAAGATGAACGTAGGATAAACGTAAGAACAGACTTACATAATGTGTAGGATACTGTCCTTTTTATTATAAAATTGAAGCATCAGAAGCATCTCTTTTTTCATGGTTAACTTTCATCTCTAAAACGTTTTTAAGGTAATTATCTATCACCTCAACATCAATGGTATCATGAATAAGGCCCAAATACAAATCTGGTCTTACAATAAAGGTCCGTTTTGTATCAGGTTTTACGCCCATAAATTCAAATAGGGGCTCGTTTCTCTCACTAGGTGGTAAATAATAAAGTTTTACCGGATAGTTTAACTGCACCCACCGAGAAACGGTAAATAAATTTGGCTGAGATAAATAACCAAAAAGGATAACCGAAAAATGCTTGTAATTTGTCCATTGATGTAATTGGATATCTACCTGAGCTTTTTCATCATAAAAGTTAAAATCAGGCAAAAGCTCCCCAGCTTCTAAACTTCTGTCCTGACTTAAATGGAGGTTTATTTTAGCATCAATTAATTGATAAACTTTTGCCTTAGGCTGATGAATTTTAGCCAACAACCTTTTAAAAGCCGATTGTTTAAATACCTTTTGCTCCCATTGTTCTTGCAATAATGTTTTTTCTAATTCAGCTGTTAAAAGTACCTTTTGATTTAGGGTACCATTTATCAAACCACTCATTCGCCAGCCTAACAATAAGATATTTCTAAAGCTTAAATCAAGGTTATTATTTAAAAGTAAAGCCTCTGCTTTATACACTAAAGGATTAATTTTGGATATTTTTTGAAGGGTTAATGTTGATGTAAAATCCTCTCCTATTTTCTTCTCTGATGATTTCCAAACTACTGGACAAACCCTACCTGCCAATAACTTTAAGCTCTGTTCTAAAAAGCCAGAAACAGTAATCATATCAGCATTATCTTTTACCTGATAACCAAATTGCTTTAAAAAATGACCCATATAATGGTCAAAAATTAACTCCTCCGGAAAATCATCTGGCTTTTCTTGCTCTGCCCAGATAAAAACCGATACGCCATTATAGCTCAAGGCAACAGCCAAAAACAAAGCAGGTATATTGATGCCGTAAATGCTTACATCTGTATCGGGTTTAAACATTATTTTGTTCTGTATAATAAGAATATGGTAGGCTTTTTATGCAAATCAGGTGCCTCTTTCCGCCAATCGCCAACAGATTTAGTCTTTACAAACTCATCCTCAGCAGTTAAATTACTTGCTATGCATAACAAAGTATCTGGCCTACATGTTCTCAAAATCTCTTCTAACATGGGGTTATTTCTAAAAGGCGTTTCAATAAAAAGCTGTGTTTGTTTAAAACGCTCTGCAAAGCCTTCCAAATCCTTAATCTTTTTAGCTCTGGCCATTTTATCAATAGGTAAATATCCTTGGAAAGCAAAGCTTTGTCCGTTAAAGCCCGATGCCATTAAGGCTAATAATAAAGAGCTTGGCCCTACCAAGGGTACAACATTTATATTCCTTTTATGCGCTTCGGCTATAATTTCTGCACCGGGGTCTGCAATACCCGGGCAACCAGCTTCACTCATTAAACCTACATTTTTACCCTGCTCTAAACCCTTGAAATAAGGTTTTAAGCTGCCCCCACGACTATGTTTTCCGTAATCATGAATAATTAAATCACTCTGTGGCGTTTTCAAGCCCGCTTCTTTTAAACACCTTCTGGCTGTTTTCTCGTTTTCTACAATGTATTCATCTATAGTATTTATGGTATCAACCAAAAAAGGAGTTAAAGACTTTGCAACAGCATTTTCTGCCATAACAACCGGGATAAGATATAATGTGCCTTTTGTCATACCGCAAAGTACGTGATTTTAACAAAGGAAATACGCAAATAAAAAAATCTAATTTTTATTGACACCTTTTTATTTCTTATGCGTCTTACTATTATAAACGGTTGTTTAGTAACCGTTAAAACAACCAATTATTTGTAAATATCTGAAGCTTGTCAAATTATAGCAATGCTTGTATGAAAAGCTTTCTTGATAACGTTTTATAAATAATTCCTTAAAAAATGGAAAGGAAAATGTACCATGAACAGATTAAAAAAATCTTTATCAGTTTTGGGGATAAGTATCTTATTCCTAATCCTAAGTGCTAACACTAGCCAAGCGCAAGGTAGAAGTGTTAGTTTACAAACCTTTTATGATGAGCTTTCTTATCATGGAGATTGGGTAAATAACCAAGAATACGGCTACGTTTGGCGACCAAATGTTGGAAGAGATTTTAGACCTTATTATACCAATGGACGATGGGTAATGACAGAATATGGCAATACCTGGGTTTCAGATTTTGAATGGGGCTGGGCTCCTTTCCATTATGGACGTTGGTTTTACGATAGCTATGATGGATGGATTTGGTTACCCGATACAGAATGGGGACCAGCATGGGTAGAATGGAGAACCGGTGGCGGTTATTATGGATGGGCACCTTTAGGACCAAGAATATCTGTTAATATCAATATAGGAAGAAGGTATTATCCAGATCACTATTGGGTTTTTATCCCTCAAAGATGTATCTATTACCCATCATATCAAAGGTATTGGGAGCCAAGAAGAAATGTAGTAATTATTAGAAATACAACCGTTATCAATAATGTTTATGTAGTGAACAGAAACGTTAGGTATAACAGCGGCCCTAGGGTTGAAGATGTGAGAAGAGCTACCAGACAAAATGTTACGGTATATAAAGTTAACGATACAAACAGACCAAGTTCTGCTAGGATAGAAAGAGGTACGGTGAATGTTTACCGTCCGCAGGTAGAAGCAAGAGGAGATGCAGCGCCAAGAGCAATAGCTAATAACTCTTCTAGACCATCAAGAACAGAAACTGGTACAAGACCATCTTCTTCTAATGATAACCGGGTTTTGGATAGAACTGAGAACAATGCTAGACCAGAACGTAGCAGTGGAGCTACTGGTAGAGAAGAGATAAACAGAAATGCAGAAGGTAGGGGGTCTAGTTCTAACAACAGCAGACCAGAGCGTGTAGAAAGAAACAATGCTCCTGAAAGACCGGATATAAATAATATGCCGTCTAGACCTAATGATAATAGCAGACCAGAGCGTGTAGAAAGACCTAGCTCTTCTGATAGACCAGAAACAGGAAACTCAGCACCATCTAGACCTGATGATAACAACAGGCCAGAACGCGTAGAAAGAGAAAGACCATCTTCTACACCAACAGAGAGCAGAAGTTACCCTTCAGGAGATAATAGCAGAAGATCTTCTGGCTCAGAAAGAGCTCCGTCTGCTCCTCAAAGAGTAGAAAGGCCATCTGCGCCAAGCTCTTCTGGTAAAAGACCATCAGGCGGAAGTAGTGAGAGAGGAAGTAGTAGTAGAGGTAGCTCAGAAAACAGTTCAAGATCTGGAAGACCGAGTAGATAAATACCTTATAATTTTATAAAATGGCTGTCTTTTTTTAAAAAAGGCAGCCATTTTTTATGGCATAATTACAGTATTTATTATCTTTCGGGGTATGATTGATTTCTTGCCCTTATTTCAGCCTTTAAACCAAGCTTTAATAGATTTTCTTAAACAATTGAATGAAAAAGATTGGCAAAGAGCTACAGTATGTAAGGATTGGACGGTAAAAGACATCGCAGCACATTTGTTAGATACTAGCATAAGAAGGCTGTCTTTAGGGAGAGATGAATACCAACATTTACAACAAGAATTTTCTACTTACGAAGAGTTATTAGCCCATATTAATAACATCAATAAGGAATGGGTGGCTGCATCAAAAAGATTGAGCCCAAATATTTTAATAGAGCTGATAAGCAAATATCAAGATGATTTAATAGCTTATTTTGAGACTTTAGACCCTTTTGATATGGCTCTTTTTCCGGTTACATGGGCCGGAAAATCACATTCAGAAAATTGGTTTGATATTGCCAGAGAATATTCTGAAAGATGGCTTCACCAACAACAAATACGTTTTGCTTTTAATAATCAGGAGCTTCTAGAACCAAAATTTTATAGCCCCTACTTAGAAATTATTATGGAAGCCCTGCCTTATACCTATCAAAAAATTAACGCAGAAATTGGTAAAAGTGTAGCAGTAGAAATTGTAGGGCCTGCGGGCAAACGCTGGACCATTAAAAAAGATAAAAGATTTTGGGTTTTTGATGAAGCGCATAAACAAGCGGATGCACTTATTTATATAGACCAACAAATTGCATGGCTTTTATTCTCCAAAGGCATTCACGCAGAAGAGGCAGGCCAATTTTATCAAATCCATGGCGAGCGTCATTTAGCGCTTCCGGTATTAAAAATGCTTACTGTAATGGCATAAAAAAAGCACCTGCTTTTAGGCAGATGCTTTCTGTATCATCACTTAAAATTTATTAGTTGTTGGTAGTTGCTTTAGCTTCTGCTTTCATGGCTTCGTTAGCAACAATTACAATTTCAACACGTCTGTTTTGTGTTCTTCCTTCTTCAGTTTCATTAGAAGCAATAGGCTCATTTTTACCTTTACCGCTAGATTTTAAACGGCCAGTATCTACACCTTTAGAAACTGCATAAGATCTAACTGCGTTTGCTCTTTCTAAAGATAGTCTATCATTAACCGCATCAGAACCAATACCGTCTGTATGACCAATAATCATGATATCAGTATCAGGATATTTGTTTAAAGAAGCCGCTAAGTTATCTATGTTTTGTCTAGCAGCTGTAGATAAGGTTGATTTTCCAAATTCAAACAATAAACCAGAATCAAATTTAACAATGATACCTTCACCTGCTGGGATAACCTCAGCACCTGGTATAGATTGCTCTAATTCTTTTGCTTGTCTATCCATTTTTCTACCAATAAAAGCACCCGCAGTACCACCTAAAGCACCACCAATAATAGCTCCAACAGCTGTATTTCCAGCTTTGTTGCCAATTAAAGCGCCAATAGTACCACCAGCAGCAGCACCAATACCAGCCCCTTTTTGTGTGCTAGTTAAAGAATCACATCCAGGTAAAATAGTAGTTGCGCCAATGGCAAAAGCTAATCCTAAAACAGATATTTTTAATCTTGAAGTTTTCATATTATTTATATTGATATTTACAATGATGTTTGTCAAAGCGAATGCCAAAAATAAAAAATTAATTTGATGATAAGTATTTTAGGTTGCGGATGGCTGGGAATGCCTTTGGGTAAAGCCCTTGTCGGTTCAGGTAAATTGGTAAAAGGTTCTACTACTAAGCAAGATAAACTTGAAGAAATTAGCAGACAATCAATTGTATCATTTTTGATACAATTAGACGACTTGTCTAATGAAGCTGAGTTGATGGAATTTTTAGATAATGAGATATTAATCATTAACGTTCCGCCGGGTAGAAATCATATCAATGCGGATGATTATCCACATAAATTAGCTCGATTGAATAGCTACATCAACAAAAGTAAGATCCAAAAATTAATTTTTGTTTCCTCTACTTCTGTTTATGAAGAAAATAATGATGTCGTATTTGAGGACAGTTTCATCAGCGCAAATGCATCGGCACAACGCTTATTTCTAGCAGAAGAAGTATTCAGAAATAACCCAAATATCCAAACTACGGTAATAAGAATGTCTGGTTTAATTGGACCAAACCGTCATCCAGGAAGATTTTTTGGTGGTAAAACTCAAATACCAGATGGTTTAATACCTGTTAACCTTATCCATTTAGATGATTGTATTGGTATTATTGAAGAAGTTATCAAGCAAGATTATTGGGGGAAAACTATCCATGCTGCAGCTCCAAGTCATCCAACAAAAAAGAGTTTTACAGCTTAGCATCAGCTATCTATAACAACACCGAAGCTGATTTTATAGAAGAGAAAGGGAAGTTTAAAATCATTAACCCAGATAAATTGGTGAAAGATTTAAACTATCAGTTTAAACATCCTGATTTAATGGCATGGCTTCTTCAAAGTCATCAAAATTAAGAGATGATTTATCCAAAACTTCCCAAGTATGGTCTGCTAAAAGCTTAACTGTAGAAACAAACTTTTTGAAGGTTTTAGATCTGCCCCACTCCGCTGGCGCTATCATACTCACCAAAAAGGTATGATCCTCTTTTTGATAAAGATGATATAATTGCCCAATAACGGGCTTGAACTTCATCTCGGCAGTGTAAATCAATTCTGATATTTTTAGGCGTTCCTCAATATCCTTAACCTGCTCCATAATCAATTCTGCCTGCTTACGCAACATAGTAATTTGCTGATTGGCCTGCATATGCATAGACTCTACCGCATTTGCCCTTAACTTATTTTTATCAATAGGTTTAATTACCGGAGAGCTAACCGTTAAAGGTACCGGAGAAAATTTGGCTTCACCCGTATAATAAAGAGATTTTTCCTTGCTTTGTGAAGTGTTATCCTGCTCCATTTTATCTAATACTTGCTAGCATTAACTTATCTGGAGCAGAAAAGTTTTAATAAATTCTGCAAAATAAGCCTTTTAGATATTCGCCTTCGCTAAAAGAAATCCTTACGGGATGATCTTCTGGTTGGCAAAACTGATAGATAATTTGAACTTCTTTACCGGCATCTAGTGCGGCCCAAGCAATTACTTGCTTAAAAGTTTCTATATCCATAGCTCCAGAACAACTAAAAGTAGCCAGTAAACCGCCTTTTTTAAGAACTTGCATGCCTAAACGGTTAAGATCTTTGTATGCCCTAGCGGCCCTGTCTAAAGAAGAACGAGAAGGTGCGTATTTGGGCGGGTCTAGTACAACAACATCAAAAGTTTGTCCCTTCTCTTTCAATATCCTTAAGTATTTATTTACATCAGACTGTACAGCAATAACTTTACCTTCATCAAACTGGTTAAGTTGGATATTCTTTTTTAAAGTTTCTACAGCCAAAGCAGAGCTATCTACAGCAGTAACAGCAGCAGCCTGATTTAGCAAAGCATTTAAAGTAAAACCTCCGCTATAGCTAAAACAATCTAAAACATTTTTACCTGCGGCATAAGAAGCTACTATTTTTCTATTATCTCTTTGATCACAGTAAAAACCAGATTTTTGTCCCTCTAAAATATTGATCAGGTATTTAACGCCATTCTCCTTAACTTCTACAAATTCTGGTGGCAGCTGGCCCCAAAGTAAAGTACCATGTTGGGTTTGTAAGCCATCATGCGCCCGGGCAGAAGCGTCACTTTTATCAATAATACCTTTAATATTTAATAAAGTTGATAAAGTATGGACGATGGTTTCTTTTACTTTCTCTATGCCACTGGTAAGAATTTGTAAAGCCAGATAATCTCCAAACCTATCTACAATTAAACCAGGCAAATAATCAGCTTCACTAAAAATTAACCTACATGTGGTGGTATCATTATTTTGTAGATGTTCACGAGCTTTTATTGCGGCTTCAATTTTGGCTTTCCACCACTGCTCATTTATGATAGCGTTTTCATCCCAATCTAATAATCTTACAGCTACTCTAGACTGGTCGTTATAATATCCATAAGCTAAAAAATCAGCATCAGCATCTAAAACCTTAACCACATCGCCATTTTGTGGTTTACCTTTAACCTGTGCCAATGCGCCAGAAAACACCCAAGGATGTCTTTGTAAAACAGCTTTTTCTTTTGCCTTTTTTAGAATGATATCTACCATAGTGCGCAAAAATACTTAAAGAGATTGATAATGCTTTAAATTAGGGAACATTACATTTTAAAGATAAAATAGAACTTATGAGGAACTACTTTTGTTAGAGAAGAGCGTAATAAATTGATAAGAGATGTTAAATTTTGAGTTTAAAAATCCTACCAAAATACTTTTTGGTAAAGGACAAATTGCTAACCTAAGCAAAGAAATACCAGCAGATGCTAAAATTTTAATGGTTTATGGTGGTGGAAGTATCAAAAGCAATGGGGTATATGAGCAAGTTACCCAAGCTTTAAAAGGTTTTGAAATAATAGAGTTTGGTGGGGTGCCAGCAAACCCAGAATATGCCATCTTGCTGGAAGCTTTAGCTATCATTAAAAAAGAAAACATCAATTATATACTAGCTGTTGGCGGAGGCTCTGTGATAGATGGTGTTAAATTTCTTGCATCTGCCGCTTTATATGAAGGCGAAGAACCTTGGCATATTTTAGCCCATGGTATCAGAACAGAAGTTGCCTTGCCATTTGGTACTGTTTTAACTTTGCCTGCTACAGGCTCTGAGATGAATTCTGGTTCGGTTATATCAAGAGCAGAAACAAAAGAAAAACTAGCAATGGGCGGCCCAGGCTTGTTTCCTGCTTTTTCTATTTTAGACCCCGAGGTAATTAAATCTATCCCGCAAAGGCAAATTGCAAACGGTATAACCGATGCTTATACACACGTTTTAGAACAATACATGACTTACCCTATTGGCGCTTGCTTACAAGACAGATTTGCTGAAAGCATTATGCAAACTTTAATAGAAGTTGCTCCAAAAGTAATGGCAAACCCAGCTGATTATACCGCTGCGGCAGATTTTATGTGGTGTTGTACCATGGCTCTAAATGGTTTAATACAAAAAGGTGTACCAACAGATTGGGCTGTACATGCCATAGGGCATGAACTTACTGCTTTATACGGAATTGACCATGCCAGAACTTTAGCTATTATTGCACCCAGCCATTACCGCTACCATTTAGCACAGAAAAAAGAAAAATTAGCCCAATACGCAGAACGCGTTTGGAATATCCAGGAAGGTTCTGTAGAAGAGAAAGCTACACAGGCTATTGCTAAAACAGAAGAATTTTTCCATTCTTTGGACATAAAAACCAAACTTTCTGAATATACAGAAACTTACGAAGGTACCGCAGAAAGTATTGAGGAAAGATTTAATACAAGAGGCTGGAAAGCCTTGGGTGAGCATAAATCTATCACGCCGGCAGATGTTGCCAAAATTGTAAGCATGAGTTATTAAGATGAATAAAAATTTAGAGAAGCTTTTCAAAATTGCTCAAAAAGAAGAGAGAATTATTCTTGGCCTCATGTCTGGAACGTCTTTAGACGGCTTAGACATCGCTTTATGCAAATTTAAAGGTGCTGGCTTAGGTACAAGGGTAGAAATCTTACATTTTGAAACTTACCCTTATGAAAGCTCCTTTAAAGAAGCTATTAAACAAGTTTTCTCTAAAAAAACGGTCGATTTAGAATTGCTATGCTTGCTAAATGCACAAATAGCTAGGCAACATGCTGAAATTATAAACCACACTTTAAAAAAGTGGGCTTATACAGCAACTGATATAGATGCTATTGCTAGTCATGGTCAAACGGTTTACCATGCACCCAAAATCAAGCATCAGCTTAACAATTATCCCGATGCTACTTTACAAATAGGCGATGGCGACCATCTCGCACATTTAACAGGTATTATCACGCTAAGTGATTTCAGACAAAAAAGTATTGCAGCAGGTGGAGAAGGCGCTCCGCTTGCTGTTTATGGTGATTATTTGCTTTTTGCTGATGAAGAAATAGATAGGATTTTATTGAATATTGGCGGTATAGCTAATTTTACTTATTTACCGGCTAAAAGAAAGTCGGAAAATATTTTCTCTACCGATGTTGGTCCTGGAAATACAATATTAGACCATTTCATGATGCAAAAATTCAATTTGTATTTTGATGAGGATGCTAAATACGCTAAAAAAGGAAGCTTAAATCATGATTTATTAGAGGCTTTATTAGCTGATGATTTTTTTACAACACCCATTCCAAAAAGCACCGGACCAGAGCATTTTAATTTGGTGTATTTAAATGAGGCGCAACAAAAAAGTAATACCATCCATTTAAAAGAAGAAGATGTTTTGGCAACCTTATGCGAATTTACCGCCTTAGGTATTGCTAAAGCTATTCAGGAGAACATCAGCGTAAGCGGAAAAATAGAAATGTTGATGAGTGGCGGCGGCATGCATAATCCACTTTTGGTAGAACGCTTAATGCATCATTTGCCGGGTATTACTTTTATAAGCATGCAAGAGATTTTGGGTGTAAACCCCGATGCTAAAGAGGCTTTATTATTTGCTTTATTGGCTAATGAAACTTTGTGTGGCCAGCCTGATGACTATGACTTCCCAAATCAAGAAAAGTTACCCAAAATTAGTATGGGAAAACTGAGCTTTCCGGAATAGAAAAAGCCGATTTTGGTTCCAAAATCGGCTTTTTAAGTCTTATCATTTATAATTAAAAAATCTTGAACCCTAAGCTTAGGTGTAATAAACTTTGGCTTAATCCGTCATTTTTATTGATGTCTTGCAAGCTGGTTTCGTATCTTAAATCAACCGATAGGTTTCCAATATCAACACCAGCACCAGCTTGTAGGTTGGTTACAAAATCTCTGTATCTATAAAAATCTGGGTTAATGGCTTGTGAGAAAGCATCGTCATCTGTGTTTAAATTAAACTGAAAAGCTGGCCCCGCCATCAACCTAAAGTTCAGTTTATCGCCACCTATTTTAGCCCCTAATAATAAAGGAACATCTAAAGTTGTAAATCTGGCTTCGCCACTTTGTACTACAGTACTTCCTGCGGTTTGGAATTTAAAATCGGCACCTTTAGAGCCTATGTAAAGTTCTGGTTGTAAGTAGAAATTACCACCAATTCTAGACCATAAACCTAATTGATACCCTAGAATTCCAGACTCATCAAATTGTTGATCTTCTGCTTTAATAGTGGAGTAATTTAAGCCCCCTTTTATCCCTAAATTAAACTGAGCAAATGAACTACTTGCGCACAACATGGCAAATAAGCTCAAGAATAGTATTTTTTTCATGTTCATTTTTTAATTTGTTCTTAACATTAACACAAATTGGACCAAATTATTGTTTCTAATAATAAATAATGATAGGGAAATCCCTTTACAATTAAGTACATTATTCTATTTTTGTATCAAATATAAAACCATGGCAGAGATTACAATAGCTATAAAAGATTGGGATAGGCTAAAAATAAAGCTAAAAAGAAAATATAATCATTTAACAGATGATGACCTTGTTTTTGCACCTGGTAAAGAGGATGACCTCATCAATCATCTGCAAGAAAGACTACATAGAAATAGGGAATATGTGGTTTTTACCCTTAAAAAAGGTTTAATTAATATAGAAAACAATAGGCTTTAAGAAAAAAAAGAGGTCTGATTTTTAAAAATCAGACCTCTTTTGCTTTTATAAAACCTGGCCTTTTAATTACTTGGCCCTCTCCATCTTCTTTGTCCTTCTCCCATTTCGGGTTCTAAATTATTTCTTCCAGCAAATTTATTGATACGCATGGTGAACGTAAGCATGAAATATTGTGCCAAACGGTTGCTTTCTCTTTCTACCCGAATGTTTTCATTTACAGTATTGCTAACACCAACGTTTTCATCTAATAAATCAAATGCTGATAACCTGAGCGCACCTGTTTTGCCTTTAAAGAATTGTTTTTCTAGATAAGCGTTAATGATGAAAGGATTTACGCTAACACTATTAAAGCCGCTATTTAGGTTTTTATCAGCCTGTGTACCTATTAAAAATGTTTTGGTGAAATAAATCTTGCTATCAAAGCTAAAGCTCCAAGTGTTAACTTTTGCATTTGCTCTTTCATTCAGGGTATTATCATTAAGGTTGTAGCTAAAACTTGCTGCTGGTACAATTTCTAACCACTCTTTTGGTTGTATTTGCAGTTGTAAACGCTGACTTAAAACCGTGTTTCTTGCAATATTTCTTTGGCTATTGATAAAAGAAACCTGATTATTATAATTAGCAGACCCTCTTAAACCTAAGGTATATTTTTTCTCGTTAAATGCTTTAGAGAAGAAATAAAAGCCATTTATTGCATAAAAACCATTAGCATTTAAATACTGTCTTTCTTGCAAAGCCCCAATAGCAGAATTCTGTATCCTAACGGTATTGGTTACAATTTTGTCTTGAGTAAAATTGTAAGAAATATTTGTAAAGAATGTTCTGCCAGACTCTGCATTAAAATTATTGAACCTAATATTGAAACTATTGTTAAACTCGGCCTCCAACTCTGGATTACCCTTTACCGGAAATTGCGGATTTGAATTATCTGTTACTGGTTGTAATTGATTATAACTAGGCTGGTTACTTCTGCCACTATAGCTTACGGTAAGCTCTTTTGTTCTAGAGAATTTATAGTTAAACCTTCCGGTAGGGAAAATATTTACCACTTTAGTTTTAAAGGTAGTGTCTAAAGTAATGGCATTACCTGTTAAAACTGATGGCTGCACACCCATTCCTATAGAATAGTTGTACTTAGCCTGTCTTACCCGATAATTTAGCCCAAACCTGTTGGTAACAAACTGAAATTCGTATTCGTTACTTAAATCTTCATCAACTAAAGGTGTTGCATTTTGTATTTGGGTAGATAATACCGTTCTGTTATTTTTTATGTTGTTATAGTTGTATTCATAATTGAACTCTAAACCTGCTGTTTTAGATAAAGGCTCGTTATAAGAAAAGCCCAATCTTAGGTTATCATTTCCATTATCATTTTCTATAAGCTGTCGCTGATATTCTAAATCATTTGGATTAGCTGCCAAAAAATTAAAATTCTCTGTTTCTTGATTTCTTAAGTTTGAGTTGGTGCTAATATCTGCGGTTAAAGCCAAATTTCTTTGAGCCTTTCTAAACCTATGATTAAATAAAATAGCAGTACTAAAATTAGGAGATCTTGAATCGCTAAAATCATTGATACGACCGTTAGAGAAAAGATTATTGTCATTATTGATAGAGAATGTTGAGATATCTACCTCATCGCCTGTTGCATAGCTAAACCTTGGCGTAATTTTTAAATAGTTTAAAGAATCTATTTTATACTCGATATTAAAATCAAACCTATGACTTAGGTTGCCATTATCTACATTGCCAGAATCCAAGTTTTGTACTACTGTATTGGCATCAAGTATCTGTTGAAAAGACCTATTAAAAGTATTGTTATCTCTAGAAGCAATACTGTAGCTACCATAAGCGGTTACTTTCTTGCTCCACTCATCACGAAAGTTTAAACCTAATGATCTAATGTTGGTTAAACCATCTGCATTGCCGCCGCCAAAACCACCACGACCGCCTCTACCACCGCCACCGCCAGTACCTTGCGTTAAACTGAAAATATTTGCATTGGTATTATTTAAATTTGCTAACGCTGATATTTGTCTGGCATTATTAAAATTAGCAGCAAAAACCGATGCTTGGTAACGATCTAAATTACCTGCACCTACGGTTCCTCTGGTGATATAACCTTTATTTCTATCGGGTCTTATGGTGAAATTTAAGATTCTTTCTGGCTCGCCATCCCTTACCCCTGTTAGGTTAGCTCTATCGCCATAATCATCAATAACCTGGACGTTTTCTAGTAAATCTGCCGGAATTTGTTGTGTTGCGGTTTTAACATCGCCACCAAAAAAATCTTTTCCGTTTACGCGTACTCTGGTAATAGCTTTACCTTGTGCGGTAACATTACCTTCTCTATCAACCTCTACACCAGGCAATTTCTTTAATAAATCTTCTGCTAAGGCGTTTTCTTTTAGCTTATATCTGTCTGCTTTATATTGTAAGGTATCTTCTTTAACCAATACATCAGGCGTACCATCAACTACTATTTCGCCCAGCTGTCTGCTATCGGTTGCTAATATGATATTGCCCAATGTTAATACTTGTTGCCCTCTTTGGCGTTCTAAAGTATAACTCTTGGTCATAGCTTTATAACCTAAAGCTGAAATAGAAAGCGTAAAAACCGGAGATTTAATGTTTCTGAAGGTGAAATTTCCGTCTAAATCTGATGTAGTTAAAACCGTATCTAAAGTTGATACCAATTTTACAGAAGCCCCAATGACAGTAACTCCTGTTGAATCTTTTAACTGGCCCGAGACTGTTAAAGGCTGCCTTTGTGCTAAGGCTTGTAAGCAAATTAAGGTAAATGCAATACTGATGAAAAATTTTTTCATTTATACGTTTAGGTGAGTTTGTGCAAAATAAGGACTATTTTTTTTGATTTAAGTTTAAACACCTTTAAATAATAGCTGTAACTTTTACGCTACAAATAAATGTCAGTTAAACGCTTTTAAATATTACTGGCAAATGAGACATTAGCCATGAATCAATTCTATATTTGCGAAGTATTGTAGCGTTGTTTCATGAAAATTCTTATTCAGTATTTAAAAGGATATAAAGGTTTAATAGGTTTAGCACTATTATTTGCCGCTATTAACCAATGTTTCTCTTTAATAGACCCTCATATTACTGGTAAAATTGTAGATAATTTCATCAATAAAAAGGATGATTTAACAGAGTCTGAATTCACTTTAGGTGTTTTAAAACTGGTAGGTTTGGCTGTTGGTGCGGCTATGGTATCTCGTATTGCTAAAAACTTTCAGGATTATTTTGCTAACATCATTACCCAGAAATTGGGTGCTAAAATGTATGCTGATGGCTTAGCACACTCACTACAATTACCTTATCAAACTTTTGAAGACCAACGTAGCGGAGAAACCTTAGGTATCTTACAAAAAGTGCGTACAGATTCTGAAAAGTTTATCATCGCTTTTATCAATATCTTATTTACAAGTTTGGTAGGGATGGTTTTTGTGATTATTTACTCTTTAACTGTAAGCTATAAAGTTACGCTAGTTTATTTTGCTTCTATACCTTTAATATTTGTAGTGAGTTGGTTTTTGAGTAAAAAAATAAAAACCATACAGAAGAAAATTGTTGGTGCTACTACCTCTTTGGCTGGCGCTACAACAGAATCTTTAAGAAATATAGAACTGGTTAAAAGCTTAGGTTTAGCCAACCAAGAGATTAACAGATTAAACAATACCACTTATAAAATTCTAGACCTTGAGCTTAAAAAAGTAAAATATGTACGTAGCATGAGCTTTTTACAAGGCACAACCGTAAACCTCGTTAGAAGCAGTATGGTGGTAATTTTACTCTTGCTCATCTTTAAAAATGATATATCGGCAGGGCAGTACTTTACATTTTTGTTTTACTCTTTCTTCTTATTTGGCCCATTACAAGAGTTTGGTAATATCATTTTAACTTATAGGGAGGCAGAAGCATCCTTAAATAATTTCCAAAAAACCTTAAACACACCAAAAGAGGTTAAACCTTTGCACCCGAAACATACCGGCCCAATTCATGAGTTAGAGCTTAAAAATTTAAGCTTTCAGCATTTAACCGCCTTGGCTCCGGCTTTGCACAACATCAGCTTTAGCGTAAAAAAAGGAGAAACTATTGCATTTGTTGGCCCTTCTGGCTCTGGTAAAACTACTTTGGTAAAATTACTGGTTGGGCTATACCAGCCACAAGAAGGCGAGGTAAATTATAACGGCATCCATAGTAATGAAATAGATTTGGATGAGCTGCGAGAGCGTATTGGTTTTGTAACTCAAGATACTCAGCTTTTTTCTGGTACTATAAGAGAGAATTTACTTTTTGTGAGTCCAAACGCAACGGATGAAGCTTGTATGCAGGTTTTACAAAAAGCTGCTTGCCAGTCTTTATTGGCTAGGGCCGATGCTGGTTTAAATACCGTTATTGGCGAAGGTGGTGTTAAAGTTTCTGGTGGCGAGAAGCAAAGATTATCTATCGCCAGAGCGCTTTTAAGACAGCCAGATATTTTAGTTTTTGATGAGGCAACATCAGCGCTAGACTCCATTACAGAAGAAGAGATTACAGAAACCATCAGAGATGTATCTGGAGGAAAGGAAAGAATAACCATTTTAATTGCCCACCGTTTATCAACCATTATGCATGCCGATAGGATTTTTGTTTTAGAGCGTGGCCATATTGTTGAGGTTGGTAAACATGAACATTTATTAGCTGAAAAAGGCTTGTACTATGCCATGTGGAGACAACAAATTGGCGAAAAAAGGCTAAACGATAAAGCTTTTGTTTAATTTTGTGTATTGATGACTAAAATATAGCTCATGATGTTATCTGTATTATTACAACTATCACAAACCGGCTATTTTATGCTGCTTGCTGGTTTGTTCTTTTTCCCTTTATTGGTGGCTTTGGTAACCGCTAAAGATATTTTCTTTAACGAGAACTTGTCTGCCAACCTCAAATTGGTTTGGTTATTAATTGTAATTCTGATACCACTTCTTGGCGCTATCATTTATTTCTTTTGGGCTAAGCCTGTTGCTGCTCGTAAGAAATTTTAAGGGTCTTTTATGCCATTAGCTTAAGCGTTGGTTTTATAAACCGATAGCTAATCTCAAACCAGATTGTGATTCTCGATTGCCAATAAAAGATTTACCCACATAAGCCTTAATATTCAAATATTGTAGGCCAACAAATAGCTCATGATAATTTTGTAATGTTGAGGTGGTTAGATAATTAACACCTATAAGCTCTTTTAACCTCAGCTTTCTAATGAGCGGAATTTTGTTGGTAAAAAATCCAGAAAAATTATGCTCAAAATGCCCTTCTATATATTGGTTTGATGTACTATGAGTGTAATAGTCTAAGAACATAAAAGTATTTCCAGTTTCTTCAAAAACTCTAATTTGGTTTCCTCTAAAGTGCTTTAGATCTGGGTAAAAAACAGCCCTATTATTGATAAACTTACCGGCTCCAATATAAAAATTAAAGCTGCCGTAGAAGCCGGTTTTTACATCGTTTTTGGATAAACTTAGCTCTATTAAATCATAATCAACATCGGAGGCAAAAACACCCTTCATACCTTTAGTGTAGTTAAGCGCTAAAGTTGGATATAGAGTTTGATTATAATACCTGCCACTAGGATAGCTTACGTATTTATTACTAAAGTTATAAGATAAGCCTAAACCAATTTTCAATGATTGATATGCAGGAAATAAGGGCACATCTGCCAAAGGCATAAAAGGATTATTAGAGGTAAAATCTCGGTTATCCTTATCTATAATGGTATATGAAGAAGTATTAGGCAGCCATTTTTTATTAGCCCATTCGCTATAAACCTGCCCTCTTAAACCACCTATAATTCTTCCTGATAAACTGGCATTAACAAATCTTTTTTGATAAAATTTAGAGAGGTTACGCTCGTAAAACAAACTACTGATGCTATTATACAAAGGTTTAACAGAACCGCGGTTGTTTAAGTCAACTACATCAGACCCTAAGCCTAGAGCTAAAGTAGCACTGGTAAGAACAGGAATATTGGCTTTCATACTAGCATTAAAAAGCTTGTTAGAAAACCCATAACGCAATTTACCACTTACGCCAAGGTAACGGTTATTTAGGGTATCAATTTTCTTTCTGTAGCCTGCCTCATAATTCATCACAAAACCTTCTACCGTATTGTATGAAAAAGAACCTAGCAGAGAATTGAAGCTATAAAATTCGTTCTTAAAACGATTGCGTGGGTTATAGCCTCCCATCAATAAAAAGGATTTCCATTTAAATTTATTGTTTACGCTGTCTAAAGAATCTAAATAAGGTTTTGATTCTCTTTTTCTTGCCAAGCTATCCTTTTTCTGATAATCTTTTTCTTCATCCACAGTAAGCGGAACCGGGCGTACCTGAGCCCAATAGCTGGTGTCTTTTTGATTAACTTCTTTCGTGATTTTTAGTACTTCTTTAAACTCCTTTTCTTTGAAATTGGGGTTCAAATTATAATTACTATAAAGAGCTATAAAATATCCACCAAATCTAAAACCTAATAAACCGCCTGTAAACTCGTATTTTACAGAAGCAGGCATCCATTTATTTTTATTTACAGTATAGTATTGCTGACTAATTTTTAAGCTATCTAAAATTTTAATGTTCGACTCTTTAGTCATCAAAACATCTAAACTATAAATGCGCCAACTGTTTTCTATAATGTAGATATAACCTTTAAAAGCTGGGTCATAGCCTCTTTTAGGTATCAATTGAATTTTGTTTATTTCCTGGCCATTTTCAAATGAAGAACCAAGCAATTTGTAATCATAATAAAAAAGTGCATTATCTGCGATAGGAGAAATAAATGGTCTATTACTTAAATCGCCCAGGCTTTGTAAGTTCTCATAGAAATTAATATTCATATCGCTAGCCCGGTTAAAGCTGAAGGCTCGGTTACTGCCAGATACCTTAGAGGATAGCATTTCCTCTTTATATTCAGGGGCTTTATAGCTAAGTTTAGATTGCGATTCTGAGAGGTAAACTATTCCCGTTCTGTTAGAATCTAGTCCTGCCTGCTTTGCTAGTTTATCAATATCTCTACCTAAAAACTTTTTAGGTGCTTTTAGTAATTTTTGCAAGCCTTTAATATAAACTTCTGCTGTATAGGCATCATTTTCTTTAAGATGCTTTTTTCTTTCTTTGATGGCTTTTCTGATGATAGCATAAGCAGGGTCTTCACCACCAGCTTTTACCACAACATCTTTTAATTGATAAATTTCGCTTTCTAAGGTAATATTGAGATTTAAGTTGGTAGATAGTTCTAAAGACTTTTCAAGCAGCTTATAGCCCACTGCCCTAAAAATAATTTCCTTTTTACCTGTTGTTAATTTTAGCGCATATTCGCCTTCACTATTGGCTGATGTACCTACGGTAGAATTTTTAAGGTAAACAGTAGCAAAGGGAATAGGGGCTCCTTGCCCATCACTAACTCTACCTTTTATGGTTATGCTTTGTGCAGACACAAGTCCAGAAAGAAGTAAAAAAGAAATTAGTAAAGCTATTCTCATATATTTATTTAATAAGATAGATGTTGGATGATTTTATTACAAATTTTCTTCACCCTTGCTAATATCATGTAAAGTTTTGGGAATAAGTTTTTGAGTCTTCATCCAGGTAACAGCCGCTACTACTAAAGTCATGCTCCCACCAAATAAAACGGCTGGTACAGTGCCCATCAATTTTGCTGTTAAACCAGATTCAAACTGACCAATCTCATTTGAAGAGCCTATAAACATGGCATTAACCGCTGATACCCTGCCTCGCATTTCATCAGGCGTAAGCAATTGTAAAATGGTAGAGCGAATAATGACGCTTACACTATCAAAAGCGCCTTCTAAAAACAAAAAGAAAAGCGTGAGGTATAAATTTCTTGATAAACCATAGCCTATAATTGATATTCCAAAACCAGCTACAGCAAACAAAAGATTGCGCCAAGGTTTGCCCATGGGAGAGAAACGGGTCATCATTAACATGGTTAAAACAGCGCCTAAAGCGGGTGCAGCCCTCATCATGCCAAACTCTTGAGCGCCTACTTTTAAAACCTCGCTTGCAATTACCGGAATTAAAGCTACAGCACCACCAAAAAACACCGAAAACAAATCTAAACTTAAGGCGCCAACAAGCATTTTGGTTTTAAAAACAAACTTTAAACCTTCTGATAAACTTTCGTAAATACTGGTTTTACGTACATAAGTAGGCGGTACACTTTTAAAGAAAAAGGTGCCAAAAAAAGAAATAGAAATACTTGCAACAATAATTAATAAGGTAGTATGCACACCTATAAAGCCGTATAATAAACCTCCCAAAGCAGGCCCTACAATAGCTGCAATTTGCCAAATAGAGCTATTCCAGGTAGAAGAATTTGGATAATGCTCTCGTGGTATAATTTGCGCCATTAAAGAAAAAGCTGCTGGCGAGAAGAAACCTCTTGCAATACCAACTATAAAAATGATACTGTAAATAGCAGTAATAACTTTGGAGGTTCCTAATAATGCAACAATACTGGGTGTGGTTACAACATATAAAGCAAAAGACGCTAAAACCATTAAACCAACCACCCATTTTATTAAAACCGCTTTGTCTGATTTGTCTGCCACATAACCGCCATATAAAGCAATGCCAATAGAAGGAATAGCTTCTGCTAAACCTATTAAACCCAAGGAAAGCGGGTCTTTGGTAATATTATAAACATACCAACCCAATACTACGGCTTGTATCTGATAACCTATGGTAAAGAAAAATCTCATCCCTAAGAAATACCTAAATTCTGGAAATTTTAGTGCTATGTAGGGGTCGTTTGAAGTAGCTGCCAATGTTGTCTATTTATAATTTTAAGATATTTTATCTAATGAGATTCCGTTTCTCTTTACAGAGAAGAACTTTTTTAAGGTCTGATGTTTTTCTAAATTTAAGTCTGGGTCTTCCTCAAAAATTTCTATCACTGTTTTTCTAGCTTCTTGCAGTATTTGTTGATCTTGAGAAATATCAGCCAATTTAAGGTCTAAAATACCACTTTGTTGAGTTCCTTCTATATCTCCCGGACCACGTAATTGTAAATCAATTTCTGAGATTTCAAAACCATCATTGGTTCTTACCATAGTCTCTAATCTTATTTTTGCCTCTTTACTTAGTTTTACGCCAGACATCAACACACAGTAAGATTGTTCTGCCCCTCTTCCCACTCTTCCTCTTAATTGATGCAGTTGTGATAATCCAAAGCGCTCCGCATTTTCAATAATCATGACAGAAGCATTAGGCACATTTACCCCAACTTCAATAACTGTAGTAGCTACCATAATTTGGGTTTCTCCCTTTACAAAGCGCTGCATTTCATATTCTTTATCCTTTGCAGTTAATTGCCCATGCACAACGCTAAATTTATATTGTGGCAATGGAAACTCTCTGGCCATTACCTCTAAACCATCCATTAAATTTTTTAAATCTAGTTTAGCACTTTCCTGAATAAGCGGATAAACCATATACACTTGCCTGCCTAGGGCAATTTCTCGCTTCATCAAGCCAAACATTCTCAGGCGTTGTGTTTCATAGAGATGAATGGTTTCTATAGGTTTTCTACCCGCAGGTAACTCATCAATCATGGATACATCTAAATCTCCATACAAAGTCATGGCTAGGGTACGAGGTATGGGTGTAGCTGTCATTACCAAAACGTGAGGCGGTATCACATTTTTACGCCAGAGTTTAGCTCTTTGCTCTACACCAAAACGATGCTGCTCATCTATCACAACCAATCCTAAATTTTTGAACTGTACGGTATCCTCTATTAAAGCATGCGTACCAATTAAAATAGCTAAATCTCCGCTGGCTAACTTTTCAAAAAGTACTTTACGCTCTTTCTTTTTAGTTGAGCCTGTTAATAAAGCTATTTCTACAAAATCATCCTTTAACAAGGCTTTTAAAGAGTGGTAGTGCTGCGTTGCTAAAATTTCTGTTGGCGCCATTAAACAAGCTTGATAGCCATTATCAATAGCTAAAAGCATGCTCATTAAAGCAACTACTGTTTTACCAGAACCAACATCGCCTTGCACCAATCTATTCATCTGAATACCTTTTTGGGTATCAGATCTTATCTCTTTAATCACTCTCTTTTGTGCATTAGTTAAAGAAAATGGTAATAGGTTCTCGTAAAAATAATTGAACTTATCGCCAACTTGGCTAAACACGTTACCTTTAAACTTATAGGTTCTTAATAGCTTACTCCTCAACATTTTTAGCTGAATAAAGAATAGCTCTTCAAATTTTAAGGTTGTTTGGGCTCTTTTTAAAGATTTGCTATCAGTAGGGAAATGTATGTGTAGTAAAGCTTCTTTGTGTGAGTTTAATTTGTATTTCTGTAGGATGTAATGCGGTAAAACATCCTCTATTTTATCGGCCAATTGCTCTAACACATTAGCCGTTAGCTTTTGTATGCCCTTCGTGTCTAATGAAAATTGTTTTAACTTTTCTGTTGATGAATAAACAGGCTGTAAGCTTAAATTGCCCTTGGTTACATTTTCCTTAGAAAAAAGCTCCATTTCTGGATGAGCCATTTGCGCTTTACCATTGAAATGATTGAGTTTCCCGAAAATGATATAAACCTGATTTAATTTCAGGTTTTTCTCTACCCATCTAATTCCTTGAAACCATACCAATTCTATCTCGGCACTATCATCATAAGCTTTGGCTATTAATCTTTTACTTTGCTTTTCGCCGATGACCTCAAAAGACTTTAGCCTTACTAATATTTGAACATGTGCTAAATCTGGGGTTGCTTCTGCTACTTTATAAAACTGCGTTCTATCAATATATCTAAAAGGATAATAGGATAGTAAATCTTCATATTTGAAAATTGCTGCTTCCTTTTTAAGAATTTCTGCCCTTTGCGGACCAACACCTTTTAGATACTCTATAGGAGTTTTAAATAATTGATCATTCAAAATCTGTAGCTTCTCTTGTCGCTAATTTACGTATTGTACCCGATAATATTTTCCAATTAAATATGATGACTGCAATTACTAGTAATAAATATGCAAATCCCTGAATTAAAGTAATACCCTCATGAAAATATAAAAATGCTACACCAAATGCAATAACCGGATTAATATATATAATAATCCCAACCGTAGAAGAAGGTAAACCGCCTAAAGCAAATAAACTTAAAAATAGAGGTATCAAAGTAAATAAAACGGCTATAATGATAATATCAAACCAAAAGTTTAAGTTAGTAGGAAGGCTTAATCCTAAATTGAGGTATAAAGGTAAAATCACTATAAAAGCAATAATTAATTGCAAACCCAGCATATTAATCTTATTAAATGCTTTGATAACCCTTTGTACAATTAAATAAAATGCATAAAAACTTGCGGTGATGATAGACCATAGAACTTCATGTAATGAGCCCGTTGCAAGAATAAGCACACTTATAAGTGCTATCATAATTCCTACAATTTTTTGGTTATTGATATCCTCTTTTAAAATCATAAAGCCAGATAAAGCTGTTATCAAAGGGCAAATCATGTAAGCAAAAGCTGCAGAGTTAAGGCTCACATGATTGATAACATAAATGAAAGCGTACCAATTAAAAGTGATTAAAACACCAGAGGTAAGCAATAAGAGAATTAAGGTTTTTCTTTCTTTTTTTGGAGCTGATGTTAAGGTATTGATATCAACCCTTAACTGCTTTCTCTGGAAACAAGCAATAAATAACCAGCAGATAATTAAAGAAGCTATAATTCTACAAAAAAGTATTTGCTCTGCCTCGTAGTTCTGTACAAACCTTATTGGAACAGCTACAAAACCCCAAATAATATTTGCAGATAATGCCGCTAAAAAACATTTTAATTTTAAGCTCATTAAGCTTTAACGGCAATAACAGATATTTCTACATTAACATTTTTAGGTAATGTTTTAACCGCCACAGTTTCTCTTGCCGGGTAATTTCCAGTAAAATATTGCCCGTAAATTTCATTTACTTGAGCAAAATAAGACATATCACTTAAAAAAATAGAGGTTTTACTACATGGCTAAAATCCATCTCTGCTGCTTCTAAAACCGCCTTCAGGTTAGACATTACTTGTTTGGTTTCTAACTCTAAAGTACCGTCTATAATTTGACCACTATCTGGATGTAGGGCTATCTGACCAGAAACATATAAGGTATTGCCAGCTAATACAGCCTGACTATAAGGGCCTATTGGCGCTGGCGCCAAAGGCGTATTGATGATTTTTTTCATTATTTAAATTTTAAATGGTTGTCTCTTAATGCAAAACAAACCAATCTAACAGTTTCCAAATTAAGCCTAATAAAAAAACAATGATAGCTGTTTTGTTTATCCAGTGCATAACTCTCAGATTAAAATTATCTGGCCTGTTAGGGTCTTTCTTTCTAAAGAAATATAACATAATACAAATTTATAAAATAAAAAAGGGAGTCCTTTTGCAAGAACTCCCTTTTCTTAAAATTTGTTTTAATTATTTCTGTCTGAATTCAACACGACGGTTTTTAACACGTCCTTCTTCAGTTGCATTAGATGCAATAGGGCGGCTTTCACCGTAACCTTTTGTAGAAATTCTTTTTGCATCTACACCAGAGTTAACTAAATAAGTTTTAACTGCATTAGCTCTATCAACAGATAATTGCATGTTATAAGCATCAGTACCTTCTTCAGAAGCGTGACCATCTAATTGAAGACCTTGAGTTTTATTAGCTCTTAAAGCAGAAGAGATTTTATCTAATGTAGGGTAAGCAGAAGTTCTTAAAACTGATGAGTTATACTCGAATTGAATATTATCAACACCAGACATAGTAGCTGAACCCATTTCAGGACAACCGTTTAATTCTGCAGTACCTTTTTCAGTAGGACAATCATCTTTCCAATCTGGCACACCGTCACCGTCAGTATCTAACTCGCAACCAGCACCATCAACTTTAGCACCAGCAGGTGTGTTAGGGCATTTGTCTAAGTGATCAGCAACACCGTCACCATCAGAATCTTTTTTAAGATCTTGAACAGATTGCTCAACGTTAGTAACACGACCTTTTAAAGCTTCAACTTCTTGACGTAATGTAGGATCTTTCAATTCATCATACATCATTGCAATTGGATTAACCCAGTTTAAATCTGGTTTAGCTTTAGAACCTAAAGAGAATTCTAAACCACCACGTACAACAGAGAATTTATCTTTTGAAGTACCACCAGCATAAACACCGTCAAAGTTATCTCCATCAATAAATTTAGTATCATAACCAAAATCTAAAGCAACACGGTCAGATAGTTTGAATTTAACACCAGCACCTACAGGAATGTAAGCTTGTCTGATGTAGTCATTAGAACCTTCATCACCATATAAACCTTTGTTGTTTACTGCAGGAGTACCATCGCCACCAGCGTAAGTAGTATATAAAGTTGGGTTAAAAGCGATTAAACCGTAACCAGCAGAAACGTAGAAATTAACTGCATTCTCTCTTCTTAAGAAATCTACTGTTGCTACGTTAACAACTCCACTTAAATTAATATCGTATTGTACTTCTGTTTTTGCAGTACTAAATGCTCTTGCATCACCTGGTATGAAAGTACCAACACCTTTGTTATAAGCAATAACATTACCTCTGCTTAAGTTACCTTGTAAGCCAAAAGAGTGCGCTAATTGCTTTCTTACAGAGATACCATAGTAAAAACCCATAGTATGCTCACCGAATTCAACGTTTTTACCGAAATCATTAGTACCGCCAATAATGCTTAAAGGTAAAGAACCACCAGCGTTAACACCAAAAGTCCAAGTTCTGTACTGGCCTCTCCCTCCGAAAGTTTTTGCAGACGACGACGTAGTAGCAGGAGTAACCTGCGCATGTGCCGCTACAGCGAAAGCAGTTGCTAATGATAAAGCGACCGTTTTCTTCAATGTAGAATAATTCATAATCATTTTTTTTAAAGGTTAAACAATTTTAATTGTAATTTGTCGTAAAAATAAATTTTAAGTTTGACATGAGCAACTTATCAAACTTCATTCCAAAATATTTTTTAATATCTAAAGTTTATACGGACGATTTAAAATAGGGTTTCTTAAATTAGTTTCATGAAATACATTACAGAAAACGCGGATTTATTTGTTTTAAACCGCAATAATCTAGCTAAGCAACTAAAAAAAAGCAGCTTAGCCATTTTTAATTCAAACGACGAATATACCAGAAGTGGGGATCAATTATATAAATTTAAGCAGAATCCAGACTTATACTACCTATCTGGAATAGACCAAGAGCAAACAATTTTGTTACTTTTTCCAGATTGTCCTAATCCTTTGTACAAAGAAGTCCTTTTTTTAAGACAAACAAATGAGCATATCGCTATTTGGGAAGGCCATAAGTATACAAAAGAAGAAGCTCAACGTGTTTCTGGCATTAAAAACATTTATTGGTTAGATGATTTTTGGAATATTTTATCGGCCATTATCCATTATGCAGACCATATTTACCTCAATACTAATGAGAATGATCGTTACGCAAATCATGTACCTTATCGTGATTTGAGGTTTATTGAGGATTTAAAATCGAAATATCCTTTACATCATTACCAACGTGTTGCGCCTATTATGCGCAATTTAAGGATGGTAAAATCTGATACAGAAATTACTATCACACAAAAAGCATGTAACATTACCGGAGATGCCTTTAACAGGGTATTAAAATTTGTTAAGCCGGGAGTAATGGAGTATGAGATTGAGGCAGAAATTATTCATGAGTTTATCAAGCAAGGCGCAACAGGCCATGCTTACGAGCCTATTATAGCTTCCGGAAGAAATGCTTGTATCCTTCATTATAATGATAATAACCAACCTTGTAAAGATGGTGATGTTATATTATTTGACTTTGCAGCAGAATACGCCAACTATAATGCAGATTTAAGCAGATCTATTCCGGTTAACGGCCGTTTTACCAAACGCCAAAAAGATGTTTATAATGCTGTTTTACATGTTTTTAAAGAAGCAAAAAAGATGTTGGTACCTGGCACCATTTGGAACGAATATCATGAAGAGGTAGGTAAAATTATGACCAACGAATTGATAAAGCTTGGTTTACTAGACAAACATGATGTGGCTAAACAAAATCCGGCTGTACCGGCCTACAAAAAATATTTCATGCATGGCACATCGCATCATTTAGGTTTAGATGTTCATGATATTTCTGACAGGTATAAGCCATTTGAAGCTGGTAATATTTTAACCTGCGAACCAGGAATTTATATTTTGGAAGAAAATTTAGGCATCAGGCTAGAGAACGATATTTTAGTAACTGCAAACGGCCCAGTAGATTTAATGGCGCATATCCCCATAGAAGCAGAAGAAATAGAAGCTATGATGAACGCATAAAAGTTTCTATAAACTGATAAATATTAAAATGAGGATGATAAGCTTCGGTAATTTTTTGCTGAAGCTTATTTTTTTGAATATCTCTCATTCTGTAATGCTGAATCAGCTGCCAAGCTTTCTGGGTAAGCAATTCTATTTTCTTAAGCCCAGCATGAGGTTTAAAAGCCAAAATTTCATCGGCAAGCTCTAAAACGCCTGTCCCCTTATCGGCTACGGTATTGAAAACTTTTATTTGCTGATGCTTTTCCCTAATTAATTTGTTAAGTCCTATAGTAAATAATTGAGCGTCTGGCCTGTCTGATTTATTGACGATAAAAACATCAGCAATTTCCATTAAGCCCGATTTGATATGCTGTATTTCATCACCAGATTCTGGAACCAGAACTACCATAGTTAAATCTGCCAGGCCAGCAATTTCAACTTCAGACTGCCCAACACCAACGGTTTCTACAAAAATAAAATCGAAATGAGCCGCTTTTAAAACATCAGTCATTTCTATTGTTTTGCCAGACAAGCCTCCTAAAGCACCTCTGGTAGCTAAAGAACGTATAAAAATATTTGGATGATTGAATTGATCTTTCATCCGTATACGGTCTCCTAACAAAGAACCAAAACTAAATGGCGAAGTGGGGTCTACCGCTAAAATTGCTATCCTTTTACCTTTTTTTGCTAAATTACCAAGCAAACTATTTAATAAAGTGCTTTTACCAGCCCCCGGCGGACCTGTTACGCCAATAACCGGAGTTTGTTGTGGATGTAAAGATTTCAAAATATCATCAGCCCCAGCTAAATCATTTTCTACGATAGTTAAAGCTCTGGCAAGAGATTTAACATCTCCAGAATGAATACTTGCTAATAGTTTTTTTGCCTTGTCTAACATTAGTTTAACTTTGGTCGTGTTTCAAGTAAAAATATCAATTTAAAATGAGCAAGATGGCTAAAGCAAGCATTTATTCTTTATTAAAAGAACATGCTTTAGAGGCAACTTGTTTTTTACTCATCTTTGGATTGTTTTTTTCTAGAGCGGTTTTATCTATTTCTCTTGTTTTGATGCTTTTGATTGCCATATTCAACTTTTATCAACATCAAAAACCAAACCCTATAAAGCTAAAGCATTACTTTTTTATAGGACTATATATTTTAATTTGTTTAAGTTTTTGGAATACCAGCGATAAAGCCTTGTGGTTAGACATCCTTTTTAAAAATAGCTTTTTATGGCTATTGCCCTTAGTTTTTACTTTCGCTAAAACACCGCAAGAGGCAACAATTAGACGTTTAGTTTTATTTTTTGGCCTTTGTGGAGTTCTGTGCATCAGTGTAGATTTAGGGTGGGTATTATCTCATCAGCCACTTTATAAAGAAATTATCGCAAGAGGTGGAAATATACGTTCTGTGTTGGGCCCCTACCATACAGAACTTAGCTTACTCTATAGCATTGCGTTTATAGCTTTATGGATATCACTTCTAAATCCATCTAAATTATATAAAAAATGGTTAATGATAGCTTGTTTATGCTTATTAGCTATCGGATTAATTGTAGTGGCTCAACGTTTTACTATAAGTTGCTTACTTATGATAGCGCTAATTCTTGTTTGCAGACAAGCTATTAAAACCAAGAACCATAGATATATAGGTTACTTTTTAATATTGTTTTTAGCGTTGATAGTAATTTATCAAAAAGTGCCTGCCATTAAACAAAAAGTTATCTTCACAAAAAACGATATTGATAATATAATAGAAAATAAAAATCCTAATTACTATTCTATAAGCCAGCGTTGGGCTGCTAATAAATGTGCTTTAGAAATCGTTAAAAAAATGTTTTTACTGGTGTTGCTCCTGCAGATTTAGAGCAAGAAATGGATAATCAATACGCACAAAACTCTTATTGGCTAATCCCTCAAAACAGAGTTTTTGTCCATAACCAATACTTATATTATTTAGCCTCTTATGGAGTAATTTTTAGCTTTTTGATTTTCGTATTTGGGTTCATACTCTTATGGAGAGAAATAAACCGAAACAGCCTATCATTAGCATTTATAATTCCCATTATCTTCCATATGTTTACAGATAATAGCATGGAAAGGCAGATAAGTGGTATTAGCATCGTATTTTTGTTACTTTTATTCACGAATATTAAAATCAAAACTTTATCAGAAAGATGAAAGTAGCTGGCTTTACCTTTATTAGAAATGCTGTAGTTAATGATTATCCGATAGTAGAGGCTATTACTTCCATTTTACCACTTTGTGATGAATTTATTATTGCTCATGGTAATTCTACCGATGATACTTTACAATTATTACAAGCTATAGCATCGCCCAAAATAAAAATTATTAATACCGTTTGGGATGATAGCCTAAGAGAAGGCGGTAAAACTTTTGCATTAGAAACAGATAAAGCTTTTGAAGCTATATCTCCAGATGCAGATTGGGCGTTTTATATCCAAGGTGATGAGGTTGTGCATGAAAAATACCATGAAACCATAAAAAAGAAATGCAACTATGTTTGCCTGATAAAAACATTGAAGGCTTACTATTTAAGTACCTACATTTTTACGGTTCTTATGATTATATAGCTACATCCAGACGCTGGTACAGAAAAGAAATAAGAATCATCAAAAATCTAAAAGGCATACATTCTTATAGAGATGCACAAGGGTTTAGATACGAGGATAGAAAAATAAAGGTAAAAGAAATTGATGCTTATATTTATCATTATGGATGGGTTAAACCGCCACAAGGGTTAAATAATAAGGTAAGAAACTTTAATAAATTTTACCGTGATGATGAATGGATTGAAACCCATATACCAAAAGCAGAAAGCTTTGATTATGGTAATGCAGATGAGTTGGTAAAATTTAATGCCAGTCACCCTGTAGCAATTCAGAAAAGAATTACGAATACCAATTGGGAATTCTCTTATGACCCCACAGTGGTAAAGAAAAAGTTAAATTTTAGAAGGCGTTTATTGAAATGGATAGAAGAGCGAACCGGATATAGGCCTTTTGAATACAAAAACTATAATAAGATAAAGTAAAGATGATGCTGATAAACTTCCACGAGGGAGTAAATCATCAAATGTGAATTTATTCACTATTTTTAAAATTAAATTATAAAAATAATAGCTAAGACAGTATTTAACTTAGCCCTATTAATGACTTTTAATCATTTACAATGACATTGGATTTATTAAATGCTCTTTTTTTATGAAAATTTTACCAAAGTGTTCTTTAATAATTTCTACATATAATTGGCCGGATGCGCTTTCGGTTTGCTTGAAAAGTATATTTAAACAAACTATTAAGCCAAATGAGATTATCATTGCAGATGATGGATCTAAAGATGAAACCAAGCAACTTATTGAAAGCTTTAAGATAAACTGCCCTATTCCAATAAAACACGTTTGGCAACCCGATGAAGGTTTTAAACTATCAGAGATAAGAAATAAAGCCCTTGCTGTTGCAGCTTTTGATTACATCATACAAATTGATGGAGATTTATATCTGGATAAAAATTTTGTAAAAGACCATTTACATTTTGCCAAGCTTAATTCATTTGTTAGAGCTAGTAGAATTTATTTAGACCAAAGCACTTCCATAAAATTATTAAATAACGAGCTAAAAAGTGTTAGCTATCTAGATAAAGGTGTAAGCAATAAATTTAGTGCAATAAGATTCCCATATTTATGGCGCTTCTTTGAATACAACTATAAGATGAAAGGAGATGAGCTTTATGAAATTCATGGTTGTAATATGGCTTACTGGAGAGCTGATGCCATAAAAGTGAATGGATATAATGAAGAATTTCTTGGATGGGGCCCAGAAGACAAGGAATTTATCACAAGATTATTAAATATTGGCATAAAGAAAAGATTCCTTAAACTAGGTGGTATCGTGTATCATATATGGCATAAAGAAAATTCTAAAAAACATTAGAAAATAATATGAAGATTTTCAAATTGGCTATTCAAAATAAAACCGCATTTTGTGAACGAGGCATTAATCAATACATCTAGCACAATGGCTTTAGGTACTTGTTCTCTTCTTGTATCAACCTATAATTGGCCCGAGGCACTTGAGCTGGTTTTAACAAGTATTGTGCAACAAACCATCATACCAACGGAAGTGGTAATTGCTGATGATGGCTCAAAACCACAAACAGCGGAGGTTATAAATGCTTTTAAAAATAAGCTTAACATAAAACATGTTTGGCATGAAGATAAAGGTTTCAGAAAAACCTTAATCATGAATAATGCTATTAAAGAGGTTAGCCATGATTATATCATACAAATTGATGGAGACATGTTATTACACCCCAATTTTATTGCAGATCATTTACATTTTGCGAAAGAGAATTTCTTTATTAAAGGAAGTAGGGCTATGCTTCCTAGTAATTTTACGCAGCAAATTTTAAAAGAAAAAGAATTAAACTTCTCCTTGATGCGTAGCGTAGTCAAATCAAAAATTAACGCTACTAGATTACCAAAATTGGCCTTTTTATTTTTTGGAAGTAAAACACGAACAAATAACCTTAGAGGTTGTAATTTTGCTTTCTGGAAAAAAGACTTTATTGCTGTTAATGGTTATAATAATAATTTAACAGGATGGGGCATGAAGATATAGAACTAGCTGCCAGACTAGTAAACAATGGTGTTTATAGAAGACAATTAAAAATGGCAGCAACATGTTTTCACTTATATCACCATTTAAATGAAAGGAATAATGAGAGCCAAAATCTCTCTGTATATTATGATACCATTAGGGAGAAAACCAAGACTATTCCTAATGGATACAATTTTTAGCTAATTAATTTTATGAAAATCTATTTTCGGATTCTAAGTTTTGCAAAACCTCTAAGCAAATTTGCAATTCCATATTCTATTTCCACGGTTTTGTATGCCATTTTCAATACAATTGTTTTTTCTTTGCTTATACCTGTTTTAAATGTTTTATTTAATCAAGACCCTACCAAAAACTTAGAAAATAACCAATTTCCAGAATTTGATTTTACTTTTGAATATTTATCACATCTTTTCAACTTCTATTTAAACCAGTTTACTGTTACTTACGGCCATAAAGGAGCCTTAATATTTGTTGCTGCGGTATTGGTTACTTGTGTTTTTATAAGTAATATATCTAGGTATTTCTCTCAAAGAGTTATAGAGAACCTAAGAATTCATACCTTAAAAAATCTACGAAAAAATGTATTTGAAAAGGTAACCAACCTACACATCCATTTTTTTAATAATGAAAGAAAAGGTGATATCATTTCTAAAATAACTTCGGATGTACAAGTTGTTCAGTACTCTGTTACCAACACTTTACAGGTGATTGTTAAAGAACCCTTACTCATTATTGGCTATCTAATTTTACTTTTTTCTATATCAGCTAAACTTACATTTTTCACCCTTTTGCTATTACCAGTATCTGGTTTAGTAATAGCTCAAATTGTAAAAAGACTAAAAGCACAAGCTACAGAAGCGCAAAGCTCTTTTGGTATCATGGTGAGTTTGGTTGATGAAGCTATCAGTGGAATGCGTATTATCAAAGCTTTTAATGCAACGGGTTACACTCAAGAGAAATTTAATAAAGAAAATAATTACTATTCCAACATTAATAAATCTATCGCCAAAAGACAACAATTGGCCTCTCCAGTTTCAGAGTTTTTAGGTGTACTTACCTTATCAGGAATTTTAATTTATGGGGGGTCTTTAGTTTTTGAAAACGATTCTAATATTACTGCAGCAGGGTTTATTACTTATATTGGTGCTTTCTCTCAATTATTACGTCCTGCAAAAGCTATTTCTGAATCTTTCAGTAATATTTACCAAGGCATAGCTGCTGGTGAACGCGTATTAGAGCTTATTGATACTCCATCCATCATTACTGATGATGAAGATGCTACTGAAATTGCTGAGTTTAAACATGCTATTAACTTTGAAGAAGTTGACTTTTTTTACGGAGAAAAACACGTTTTAAATCAATTAAGCTTACAAATTTCTAGAGGAAAAACGATTGCCCTTGTTGGCCCCTCTGGTGCTGGAAAATCTACCTTATTAGATTTGATTCCACGTTTTATAGACCCTCAAAAAGGTAAAATATCTATAGATGGTAAGGATATAAAAAATATAACTCAATATTCTTTAAGAAACTTAATGGGTATTGTTAACCAAGAATCTATCCTGTTTAATGATACCATTGCAAACAATATCATTTTTGGGCGCCAAGGATTTACTTTAGAACAAGTAGAAGAGGCCGCAAAAATTGCCAACGCTCACGAGTTTATTTCGAAAACAGATAAGGGTTATCAAACAAATGTTGGTGATAGAGGAATTAAACTATCAGGCGGTCAAAAACAAAGAATTTGTATTGCAAGAGCAGTTTTAGGAAATCCGCCAATCATGCTATTAGATGAAGCAACATCATCATTAGATACAGAATCAGAAAAACTAGTTCAAGAGGCATTAATCCATCTAATGGCAAATAGAACAACCATTATTATAGCTCATAGGCTAAGTACCATACAAAATGCCGATGAAATTATAGTGTTAGAAAATGGGAAAATCATAGAAAAAGGCACTCATCAAGAGCTAACCCAACATAAGGGTCTTTATAAGAAGCTTATTAACATGCAAGAATTTACTAATCATTAGAAAGGCATGAAATACTTTCTTTTACTAGCTAAACGGCATAAAAAATATCTAAAGGAAAAGAAGATATTTAGAAATTCAACCATAAGTTTCTACAATTTTTGGGAGATAGAAGACTATAATAATTTTTGGTTACAGAAATTCATCGTTGATAGAAACCTAAATCCGAAGAATAAAAGCATTAATTTTTTCTCGGTTTTTGGCCCTAGATATGTCTTAAAAAAGCAAAAAGCAGCAATTAATATCTTTTTCTCAGGCGAAACTATGTCACGCTTCAAAAAATATCATGACTATTGCTTACCTGAGGTTGATTTAGCATTAGGTTTTGATGATTTGCAACACGAAAAATATTTCAGGTTACCCTTATGGATACTCGACTTTTTTGAACCCACCGTTGATTTAGAAAAGGCAAAAGAAAAACTTAAGCAGTTAAACTATTACAAAAACAACAAGCCTATAGTACGTGAAAAATTTTGTAGTCTAATTGCTAGGCATGATGAGAATGGAATCAGAAAGAAAATAGTTAATACCCTTAATCCTATAGAAACCGTTGATTGCGCTGGCAAATTATTTAATAATACAGCTAGATTGCAAACCGAATTTGCCAATAATAAGGTTAAATTCTTAGAAAACTATAAATTTAATATCTGTCCAGAGAATACAAATCAGGAGAGTTATACCACCGAGAAATTATTTGAGTCTTTTGCTGCAGGCTGCATCCCTATTTATTGGGGTAGTGCACAAAAACCCGAGCCCAATATATTCAAGCCATCCAGCATCATTTTCTTTGATGAGTTTAAAAACACACTATCTGAAGATGTAGAAAGACTTCATAAAGACCCTAAATTGTATCTAGATTTTATTTCTCAAAATCCTTTCCAAGATACCGCGGCAGAATATATCATACAAACTATCTCCAACCTCGAACTAAAACTAAAAGAAATAATAAATCAGGCATAAAAAAAGAGGCTGTCTCAAAAATAGTATCTGTCACATTGAGCGGAGTCGAAATGTTCTCTGATATGCTTAGAAAAGGCTTCGACTCCGCTCAGCCTGACACAAAATGGTAATTTGAGACAGCCTCTTTAAATTTTAATATTTAAAAAAGGAAATTACAACTTCCTTTTCACTTCTACTTGTTCGTAAGCTTCTACGATATCTCCTACTTTAATATCATTAAAGTTCTTGATATTTAAACCACACTCATAACCACGGTTAACTTCTTTAACATCGTCTTTAAAGCGTTTTAAAGAGTCTAACTCGCCAGTGTAAACAACTACACCCTCACGTATGATTCTGATTTTGCTGTTCCTGTTGATGGTACCATCTAGAACCATACAACCTGCAATTGTTCCCACTTTCGTGATTTTGAAGGTCTCTCTGATTTCTACATTAGCCACAATTTTCTCTTCAAATTCTGGTGCCAACATACCTTCCATAGCAGCTTTAATCTCATCAATAGCTTTGTAGATAATAGAATATAATCTTACATCTATTTCTTCTGCCTCTGCTAACTTACGAGCTCCTGCTGATGGACGAACTTGGAAACCAATGATAATAGCATCAGATGCAGTAGCTAATAATACATCAGATTCTGATATCTGACCAACTGCTTTGTGTACAATTTTAACTTGTATCTCCTCGGTTGATAATTTTTGTAAAGAGTCTGATAATGCTTCAACAGAACCATCCACGTCACCTTTGATGATGATGTTAAGCTCTTTAAAGTTACCAATAGCTAAACGACGACCAATTTCATCCAGTGTAATGTGTTTCTGGGTTCTTAAACCTTGCTCACGTTGTAATTGTAAACGTTTGTTTGCAATATCACGAGCTTCTGGTTCGCTTTCTACACCGTTAAACTTATCACCTGCTTGTGGTGCACCTTGGAAACCTAATACTTGAACTGGTGCCGCTGGACCAGCTTTTTCTACACGATTACCACGCTCATTATATAACGCTTTAACACGTCCGCTGTAAGAACCTGCTAATATCGGATCTCCAACTCTTAAAGTACCTGCTTCTACTAAAACTGTAGCTACATAACCTCTACCTTTATCTAATTGTGCTTCAATTACTGTACCTACAGCTCTCTTATTAGGATTAGCTTTTAAGTCTAATAATTCTGCCTCTAACAATACTTTTTCTAATAGCTTATCTATGTTTAAGCCAGATTTAGCAGAAATTTCCTGAGTTTGGTATTTACCACCCCATTCTTCTACTAAAATATTCATAGCAGCTAGTTGTTCTCTTATCTTATCGGTATTAGCACCTGGCTTATCTATTTTATTAAACGCAAATACAATTGGAAGACTTGCCGCTTGTGCATGGTTTATTGCTTCAATGGTTTGAGGCATCACGCTATCATCCGCAGCAATTACAATAATAGCTACGTCTGTTACTTTAGCACCACGAGCCCTCATTGCGGTAAACGCTTCGTGACCCGGTGTATCTAAGAAAGTAATTTTCTTATCGCCCTCTACTACTACTTCGTATGCACCAATGTGCTGCGTAATACCACCGGCTTCACCTGCAATAACATTGGCTTTACGCACAAAGTCTAACAAAGATGTTTTACCGTGGTCTACGTGACCCATTACGGTAACAATTGGAGAACGAGGGATTAAGGCTTCTTCTGTATCTTCTTCTTCTAAATTAAACTCTTCTTCCTCTGCACTTACAAACTGAACTTCATATCCAAACTCATCAGCAACAATGGTTAAGGCTTCTGCATCTAACCTTTGGTTAATAGATACAAACATTCCTAAGCTCATACATGTAGAGATAACTTCTGTAACAGAAACATCCATCATGTTAGCTAACTCATTGGCAGTAACAAATTCTGTTACTTTCAATATTTAGATTGTAATTCTTGTTCTAATGCTGCTTCTTCGGCATTTGCTGATGCTCTATCTCTCTTCTGCCCACGCAATTTAGAACGTTGTGCAAACTTACCAGATTTACCGGCACCGCTTAAACGGGCTAAAGTAGCTTTAATTTGGTCTTGGATTTCCTTTTCTGTAGGCTCTACCTTAGGTGGTAAAGGCTGACCTCTTTTGTGTGGTGGTCTTCCGCCTTTATTATCTTGTCCGCCTGAAGCAGGTCTGTTCTGACCTCCCTGTCCTGGGCCTCCACCTTGTGGACGGTTACCTTGGTAACCACCACCCGTAGCAGGTTGCCCTCCTCCTGGGTTGGTATTTGGAGCGCCGCCACCTGGCCTATTTTGCTGGCCACCTGGTGCAGGCTTACGCTTACGTTTTCTCTTATTATCTGCCGTGTTAGGGTTTGATGAAGATGCAACAGGCTGATCTTTTTTCTTATTAACAGGTAGTTGTATTTTACCAATAATTTTAGGTCCGCTTAATTGCTGAGCTTTAGCTCTAATTACTTCATCATCAACAGGCTCTTCTTGAGCAGGCTTTACAGGCTCTATAACTGGCTCTGGTTTAACCTCAGCTTTAAGCTCTGGTTTAATTTCTTCTGCCTTAGGAGCAACTGGCTCTGGTTTAACTTCTGCTTTAGGCTCTGGTTTAACCTCCACGTTGGGCTCTGGTTTAACCTCTTCCACAGGTTTTACAAGCTCTGCAACTGGTTCTGCTTTAACCTCAACTTTAGGCTCTGGTTTAACTTCTAAAACAGGTTTTACAACCTCAGCAACTGGCTCTGGAGCCGGTACTGGTTGTGGTGCATCAGGTTTTTTAACTTCTTGAGGTGCCGCTGCCTGCGGTTTTACTTCTTCTTTCCTCTTGTCAGGACGAGTTTTAGAATTTAAACTATCAAGGTCTATTTTACCAATAATTTTTACACCGCCAGTATTTGGCGCAGGCTCCGCTTTTGGAGCTTCTACTTTCTCAGTCTCTTGTGAAACCGGAACTGCTGAACCTGTATTCTTTATCAGGATTTCATTGTCTGAGTCCTGAGATTCTTGTCTTTCAGTAGATTCTGGTTTTTCATTCACCTGAGTAGCGTCATCACGACGGATCTTGCCAATAACAATGTTTTTAGCTTCTTCTCTCAGGATTTTATCTCCCTGATATTCTTTTAAAAGAGCTCCGTACATCTCATCGGTTAGCTTTGTATTAGGTTTGGCTTCTACAGAGAAACCTTTAGTACCTAAAAAATCAGCTATCGTACCAATACCGATGTTTAGTTCTTTTGCAACTTTTAATATTCCTAACTTTTTGTCTTCTGACATCTATTATGATCTTTCTATTCTAATTTTAAAACAAAAGTACGTTTACTTAATGCAAATCTAAAATTATTCGAACTCTGCTCTTAAAATTTCTAGTACTTCTTCGATAGTTTCCTCTTCTAAATCAGTACGTTTCACTAATTCATTTACATTAAGTGCTAATACACTCTTAGCTGTATCTAAACCAACTTTTCTAAATTCGTCTATAATCCAGCCGTCAATTTCATCAGAGAATTCTTCTAAGTCTACGTCTTCGTCTTCTTCTGATGATTCGCGGTAAACATCTATTTCGTAGCCCGTCAATTTACCTGCCAATTTTATGTTATGTCCGCCACGTCCGATAGCTAAAGAAACCTGGTCTGGTTTCAAGTAAACGGCTGCTCTCATGGTTTCGTCATCTAATTTAATAGATGATATTTTTGCTGGCGATAAAGCTCTTTGGATGTATAAAGAGATGTTATTGGTGAAGTTGATAACATCGATATTTTCGTTTTTCAATTCACGAACAATACCATGTATACGAGAACCTTTCATACCTACGCAAGCTCCTACTGGATCTATACGGTCATCATAAGATTCTACTGCAACTTTTGCTCTTTCTCCTGGCTCGCGAACGATGTTTTTAATGGTAATTAAGCCATCAAAAATCTCAGGAACTTCAAGCTCAAATAATCTTTGTAAGAATGCAGGAGCTGTTCTTGAAATGATGATTCTTGGATTGCTGTTTAACATTTCAACTTTAAGCACTACCGCTCTAACGGTATCGCCTTTTTTGAAATAATCTGCAGGAATTTGTTCTGTTTTAGGTAAAATCAACTCGTTACCCTCATCATCCAAAACTAAAGTTTCTTTTTTCCAAACCTGATAAACCTCGCCAGTTACAATCTCACCAATTCTATCTTTATAGTTTTTGAAGATCTCATCTTTCTCTAATTCTAAAATTTTAGATACTAAAGTCTGACGAGCAGCTAAAATAGCTCTTCTTCCAAAGCTTTCTAAAGTGATTTGCTCGATAAAATCATCACCAACTTCTAAATCAGCATCAATTTTATGTGCATCTGCCAATTCTATTTCCAGGTCATCATCTTCAGAGAAACCATCTTCCATAACGGTTCTAGTTCTCCAAATCTCCAAATCCCCATTATCAGGATTCACAATCACATCACAATTCTCATCGGTACCAAAACGCTTACGCAGCATACTGCGAAACACTTCTTCCAACACGCTGATAACGGTTGGTCTGTCGATATTTTTGAAGTCTTTAAACTCCTGAAATGAATCAATTAAGTTAATGCTATTCATTTTATTCTCATCAATATTTTATTAATGCTACTATTTAAAAGATACGCTTACTTTTACTTCAGCGATACTATTTTTTAAAATTTTACTTTCTACAAGTTCTGCTTTTTTGGTTTTTGCACCTTTAGCTTTTACTTGATGTGCTACCGTTATGCTTTCTTCATCTGCCGATAGTAAAGTGCCTTCCACTTTATCACCGTTAAGGTGTTTTACGGTTACATTTCTACCTATGTTTTTAGCAAACTGCCTATCCAAAATTAAAGGTGTATCTAAACCAGGCGAACTTACTTCTAAATTGTAGGCGTGGTCTAGCAAATTTTCTTCTTCTAAATGGTAACCAACGTGTCTGCTTACCAAAGCGCAATCGTGTATTCCTACACCATTATCGCCATCTAAAAGAATAATAACTTTGGTGTTATTGATGACTTTAATTTCAACAATAAATAAATCAGGTCTGTCTGCTATTTTTTCTTCTGCTAAAGCTCTAACTCTCTGTTCAACACCCATGACAATAGTTTTTGGATAAATGAAAAGAGGGGACAATATTAGCCCCCTCTTTTTTCAACACTGCAAATGTAATAAAATTTTTCAGATTTTAAAATTTTGATTATCAAGTGGCTTGATTAAAGGCGGAAAGCGAAAAGCGGAAGTAAAAAGGCTAACAGTGGACATATTAAAATCACATCTCATTTACTAGAAATCCTTTGACCCATATTTAGGACCAACTCCCGATAGCTATCGGGCCTACCCAACTATTGACTAACAACCTAACCAACTAATCACTAACAAACTAACCAACTAACCAACTATTGACTAACAACCTAACCAACTAATCACTAAAAACCTACCCAAATGGCTTAAATTTTGTTAGATTAGGATTAAAATCTTTTGTGATGAGTTTAATAATAGAAATTTTATTGATGGGCTTAGCGGTAGCTATTGCTGCATTTTTAATTCCAGGAGTGAGTGTGGATGGTTATTTATCAGCGGTTTTAGCTGGTATATTAATCGCTTTAGCTAATGCTACTATTGGTTTTATCTTAAGGATTTTTACTTTCCCCATTAATTTTCTTACGCTGGGGCTGATGTCTTTCATCATTACCGTTTTAATGGTTTTACTGGTTGATGAAGTGATGACTAGCTTTAATACTTCTGGCTTTTTATCGGCTTTATTATTTGCTTTGGTTCTGGCTGTTATTAAAATGGTGTTCGGGGGCTTTAAAAAAGATGATTAATACAAAGCTTTATGAACTAAAGCTGATACATCTTCTTTAATTTTAGAAAGCACCTCCTTATAATCTGCTTTTGAATAATGTCTTTTAAGCACTTTAACTGCCTCTGCTCTTACAAGTGATTTTGGATGTTTTACGGCTAAATCTTTCACCCTTGTTAAATTTTGATTTTTGAAATCTTGCGTATATAACTTATAGTTTTCTAAACCTTTTAAGATGATAGGCCAGGCAGTATCTGCAAGCGCTTTTTGAAAGATATTTACAGCCGGAATGGCTGTTTTATGGTTTTCGAAATAGGAAATAGCCTCAAGTTTATCTAAATAATTATCAGCATATAAAAACTGATTTTCATAATCTTTTTCACTTTTATCTTCCTGCTTTTTAATAAGTAAATTGTTGCGGACATCAAATTTAATATAATCAGGAGTTGCTGAAACAGGAATCATAAAACGCTGTTTTACATCGCTTACAAGAATATCATGGTAATTTGGCTTACCTTTAAAAACAGTTTTTACAGTTATAGGAAGCTGATATACCGGTGCAGATGTTGTGTCTTGTAATTGCTCTACCTCAATCATCAATTGCTGATTTTGCGCATCATAATTTTTCATGATTTTTAGTTCTGGATATCCTTTAGCTAAAAACCATTGTTGAAAATACCAGTTTAAATCTTTACCTGTTACTTCTTCAAAAGCCAATCTTAAATGATGAATTTCTACCGCTTGGTAAGCATTTTGAGTGAGGTATAAATTTAAGGATGCGAAAAAGGCTTCATCACCAACTAAAGTCCTCAGGTTATGTAAAATAATAGCTCCTTTTTGGTAGGATATGGCATCAAACATCTGCTCCTTATCAGCATAATTAAACCTGATAACATCTGCATCTCGGTTTTCAGCATAATTGAAATAAGTTTGCGCCATTTGGTTAAGATGTTCATCTGCATCTTCTTTTCCATTTTTAAATTCTCGCCACAAATACTCTCCATAAGTTGCAAAAGACTCGTTTAAAGGCAAATTAGACCATGATTCTGTAGTAACTAAATTTCCAAACCAATGGTGATAAAGTTCATGTGCTATAATATCATCCTGATTATAATCTTCATGTTGTGCTGCTGTAAGGTTAAGTCCGTTATAAAACACCGATGCTGTAGTATTTTCCATAGCTCCGCTTACAAAATTACGTACCACAATTTGGTCGTATTTTGGCCAAGGGTAAGGATAGTTCAACTGTTTAGAGAAAAAATCAAGCATGGCTGGTGTATTCCCAAAAACCTTTTTTGCGGTAGCTGCGTAAGCCTTTTCTGTATAGTACCGAAGCGGAATATCATTCCATGTATCATCCGTAATTTCAAACTCGCCAACGGCCAACATACTTAAGTACACCGCATGGGGCTGTTGCATCAACCAAGCATCTGTACGGGTACCATCTGTATGTTTGATGCTTTCTTTTAAAAAGCCATTAGAAAGTGTCTTGTATTTATCTTCTACTCGGATATTGAATTGATGCGTCATCTTCTCAGCCGGATTTTCTATCGTCGGAAACCAGCAAGAATTATTTTCCGTTTCTCCTTGTGTCCAAATTTGTTTTTTTCCTTTTGTTTGGATGAAGTACAAGCCTCTATCATCGGCAGAAAAAATATCTCGGCCAACCCTTAACTTACGAGGTGCTGCGGTATAATTAATCTTAATCACGAATGGTTCTTTTGCCTGATAGGTCTTATTTAAGCGGATGGTGATTTTATGATCAGCATAAGTATAAGATACTGCTTGCCACTGCTCATGAATTTGTTGTTGAATCTGATGTATTTTAAAGCCTTTAGCATCTAGAACTAGAGAATCTGTAGCGTAAAAATAGGCTTGGGCTTCAATACGAGCTTCGCCATACACAAAAGCGCTATCCCAGTTAAAAGAAACGTCTAAATCTGTATGAAGAATATCAATTTTTTGGGTATAACTTGCGTGATAAACTTTAGCACCAGCTTTATGAGCATGTACATAAATAGGCTCAAATTCTATAAAATGTATTTTTCCACAGGCAGATAAAAAAAATGCCGCAAGTAGAAAAAAGCAGCATTTATGGATGAAATTCAAAATCATTCTTTTCTTAAGGTACTAATGAGTGTTTCAAACTCTTTTACAAAGTCTTCATAATATTTGCCGGTTCCGGGTCCGTTAAACCCGGTATGTATATTTCTAACTTTCCCTTGTTTATCTATCACAATCATGGTAGGGAAGGCCATAACAGCATTTAGCATGGGTAAACTTTTAGCAGGTTCGCCTTTTTTATTGGTATATCCGGTAATTAAGAATGGGTAAGGTACTTGAAAACGATTGATAACTTTTTGCAAGTTTGCTTTAGATTTATCAAAATCTGCAGTTCGCTCATAAGCCAAGCCTAAAACCTTTACATCATCAAAATTATTTTGGCGGATATAATTACTTAAAAAAGCAGTTTCATCCATACAATTAGGACACCAAGAACCTAATAATTGCAGAATAACGACTTTGTTTTTAAACTCCTCATCTTTTAAGCTTACTGGCTTTTTATTCATGTCTGGGAAGGCAAAATCTACCTTCTCAAAACCCGGTTTTAGATAGGTTAAACTGTAAGCGTCTGGTAGTGTAGCGTTTTCATCCTTTTTAGCGGTAAATAATTCTTGCGAAGAAAAACCCGAATAAAACTTACCCTCACTTAGGGTTTCGCCACTTACTTTTGCTGTAAATAAAAAGGCAAAGCCACCATCAAAAGTTGATAAACTCAGCTCATCGCCATCTAAAACACCATCTAAATACCTGTAATCTCCGGTTGGTGTAAGAAAAGAACCACTTACTAGATTACCTTCTTGTTTAAAGTTCCCAATGGCAAGGGTAGTATCTTTACCTTCTAGGTTGGTAAATATAGTTGCCCATTTGCCTGTAATATTTTGTGTAGCTGGTTCAAGTTGATCTTTAAACCTCCAATTTACCCCATATTGGGCTACAAAATCCATCTTTACGTCTTTATCTGCCAAGTGTTTTACCCAATAGCCTTCTATTTTATTATCTGTAATAATGCCCTTAATTTCAGAATCATAAAGTGGCATTTTAATAAAGATAGAATCGTTCTCGCGGCTTATATCATCTACTTTAAATTGCTCTTGACCATTCATGATAAACATTTGCCATTTGCCTAAGCTATCTTTCAATTCGAAATTAAAAGGCACTTCGGCACCCGTTTCATGAATTAAAGCACCTCTCCAAATACCCCTATTTAAGGTAGTATTTGTGGTTTGACAAGCTACTGTAAGTAAAACAAAAAAGGTAAGAATGCTATAAATGAGATTTTTAATATTCATGATGTTTTTATGTCTGTAAAGCATTACATGATTCAAGCCAATTTTGTTTTTCATTGGCTTTGATAAGGTTCAAATTTATGAATAATTGGCTGTTAAATAAAAAAGCCCCAAGCTAATGCTTGAGGCTGATTTCCATATATTTCTATACGCTTTTTTATTTTAGAACTTCTTGTTAAACCTATAACCAACCACGATATCAAATACACCACCACTAAAACCTCTTACAGCTACTGGCTCTGAATTGTACATCGTAGCTATGTTTAACTGATTCTTATAGGTATAGCCTAAGCCTCCCGAAAAACTCTTATTGCTATGGTACATCGTGTAAAACTTCAAATCTTCTAAGCCCCACTCTGCGGCTATATCATACTGGTTATCGTATCCTTTTACTCCTCTATAGGCTAACAGCGGACGTACACTAAAATCATTCTTTAGTGCTATCATATAACTTATAGCACTATGATTTTGGCTATTCCTCAATATCCCAAAATACATCAGGTTTAACCTGATCTATAAGTTTTACAGGGTTAGGTATATCTTCCTGAATAAATACGTAGGGCTTCCCATCTTTAAAATGTACAGCTTCTATGATACGGGCAGCCTCAAATTTCTTGCCGCCCATTATATACTCAGCTCCATAATTTGTTGATTCGAAATAGATATTAGCTACTATAATCATAGCCATTTCTTCCTCTTGTGGTATAGGTATACTTAAACTTGCACCTTTTAAAGTTTCACCAGATTTAATTTTAATCGCACCAACAAGGATAGAGTTATAACTATCATCATTAAAGTTAACGAAAGAACATACCAAACCTATTTTTACCTGCGTTGCAGATGCTGGTGCTTGAATATGCTCTTGCCATACGATGGTATCTAATTTTAAATAAACTTCTGTTGCCGATAAACTGACTTGCGGCAACTTACTACAAAGCTTATGAAATGGAATATTGGCATTAAACTCAAAAGCTTTTAAGCGAGAAACATCGCCATCAAAAATTTTTCTTTTACCTTTTATGGCCAAAGGACCACTTCTGATAACGGCCCTTAATACTTCTGCTAAACGGTTGTGTAAGGTTCCCTTAAAACTTTTTAATAACAAAGGCTTGAATGCTTCTTTAAGTAATACACAAGCTTTGCTACCATAGCCAAATTCTAAACTGCTCTTGATACTTTCCTCACTTGCTTGGTAAGAAGCAGGTTTGGAGCGCTGTACATACTTTTTACCTCGGGTATAACCCACGGTATTTCCTAATTTTCCAGAAAATCGAAATAATCCTTTTTGTTCTGCCAATTTTTCAATAGATTTGATTAACCTAAAGTAAAAAAAATCCATAAAATCTAAAAATTTATTAACATTAAGTCCACGTATAGCCCACCTATACTCCACCTTTTATCCACGTTTTATCCATAACACCTTCTAGACTTCTCCTGAGCTTCTCCCAGACACCTTCTGAAAAATGGGGGTATTTCCCGAACAAGTACCGAACATGGTACGAAGAAGGTGTGGAAGGCGGAAAGTGGAAGACTTTAAACCATCATCTAAAGGTTGATACCTTGCATGGTGGATTTTTAAAAGTAGAAAGTAAAAAGTACAGCGTATAAAGATTCATCACGTTTGTAAGTATGCCGCTAGTGTCTCCCTTTGGAGGGAGAATCAAAGAGGGAGGAGCTTAGCTTGTATTTAAGTCGTGTTTAAAAGGTTTTTTGTCTTTATGAGCGTGACAAACAGGAAATCTTAATAAAGGAGTAAAAGAAATATCAAACGTTTCCTAGAAGATTCCATCTTTCAACTTTAAGAGGAGGAATTTAAAAAACTTGATATTCCAAAATGGAATATCAAGTTAGGGCGGAACAAGAACTGCGCCTTGTGCTTTTATTGAACAAGGTATTGCTACGCTTTCAGGAATGTTAAGTAGTAATACAAGAATATAGCCCTATACTTGTTTAATTTCATAGCCACGGGTTTAAACCCGTGGCTATAATGGTTATCATGATGACCATCACCAACGATACAATCGTGAAACCAGATGAAGCACTCGTTGCAAACGAGCGCAAGAAAAAACTTGTTGTCCTAGTTTCCTCCTCCTGCACCTCCTCCAAGAGGAGGATACCTTGCAAATGGGTTAGGTGTCGATCGTGGAACCAGATGAAGCACTCGTTGCAAACGAGCGCAAGAAAAAAACTTTAAATCTCCTATTACCTTAACACCTCTCTGGAAATAACTACTTTTTGTATTTCAGAAGTGCCTTCGTAAATCTGCGTTATTTTGGCATCACGCATTAAGCGTTCTACATGATACTCTTTAACAAAACCGTAACCGCCGTGTATTTGCACTGCTTCTATAGTGGTTTGCATAGCTACCTCAGAAGCATATAATTTGGCCATTGCGCTGGCTTGTGCGTAAGATTGGCCGCTATCTTTTAACCAAGCTGCTTTCAAAACCATTAAACGGGCCGCTTCTATTTGGGTAGCCATATCGGCCAATTTAAAGGCTATTGCCTGATGGTTGGCGATGGGTTTACCAAAGGTTTTACGCTCTTTGGCGTATTGTGTAGCTAACTCAAAAGCACCAGAAGCAATACCTAAAGCCTGAGCTGCAATACCAATTCTGCCGCCGTCTAAGGTTTGCATGGCAAATTTAAAACCTAAACCATCTTCACCTATCCGATTGGCTTTAGGTACTTTAACATCACTAAACATTAAAGAATGGGTATCAGAACCTCTAATACCCAATTTATTTTCTTTTGGACCAATGGTGAAGCCTTCCATTCCTTTTTCTACAATTAAGGCATTAATACCATGACTGCCTTTGCTAGCATCTGTTTGTGCCATCACTAAATAGGTAGAGGCAGAACTTCCGTTGGTGATCCAATTTTTGGTTCCGTTTAGCAGATAATGATCGCCCATATCTATAGCTGTGGTATGTTGCGAGGTAGCATCAGAACCAGCTTCAGGTTCTGATAAGCAAAATGCACCTATGACTTCTCCTCTGGCTAAGGGCTTCAGGTATTTCTCTTTCTGTTCTTGAGTACCAAACTTTTCTAAGCCGTAGCAAACTAAAGAGTTGTTAACCGACATCACCACAGAGGCAGAGGCATCTATTTTAGATAATTCTTCCATCACCAAAACATAAGAAATAGTATCCATACCTGCTCCGTCGTATTCAGGACTTACCATCATCCCCATAAAACCTAATTCGGCCATTTTTTTTATCTGTTCTGTCGGAAATTTTTGATGCTCATCTCTTTCTATAACGCCAGGCTTTAACTCGTTTTGAGCAAAATCTCTTGCCGCCTGCTGAATCATGATATGTTCTTCTGATAATTGAAAATGCATAATTAAAACATTCTAATGTTAACAAAATAAGAGTATTGGCTTGTAGCCATAGGTTTAATCATTACAAGATAATAATTATTATGCAAGCATAGTAAAATAAATCAAAAAAATTACAATTTGATAGGGTTATGGCTTAGAGAAAAGGAATTTGAGTAAAATGAAGACTTTATATCGTTTTCGAGTTTTAAGTATTAAAAATGATAAGAGTGTATCCTCCTAAATTATAACTAGGTATCATCCATAAAAGAAAAAGCCCGAATATCAATGATTCAGGCTCTTTATACTTTCTACTATATACTTTAAAAGCTATTTAATCAGTCGGTTATTTTCATCAGGAAAAACCAATACAGGTTGATATTTCTTAGCTTCTTCCATTTCCATATGGGCATAAGAAACAATGATGATGATATCACCAACTTGGGCTAATCTGGCACATGATCCATTTAAGCAAATGGTACCGCTACCTCTTTCGCCTTTAATGATATAGGTTTCAAAACGAGCTCCGTTATTATTGTTTACCACCTGCACTTTTTCATTAGGTATCATATTGGCAGCATCAATTAAATCTTCATCAATAGTAATACTTCCAACATAATTAAGTTCGGATTGCGTTACTTTAGCTCTATGAATTTTAGATTTTAAGACTTCAATAATCATAACACAAAGTTAGTATAGAATTTTAGAAAAAATGTTAGGCTAACATCATATTATCTATGAGCCGGGTTGTACCTACAAAGCAAGCAATTAAGGCGATAGCTGGTCCTTTTTCTTGTAAATCATACAAATTATCAGGATTACAAATCCTCAAATATTCTAGATTCAATAAATTAGAGCCTGTAAAAAATTTGTTAGCTTGTTGTTTTAACTCGTCTATAGACAATAAATTGTAATTATCCTTGATAAAAAGTAGCGCTTTGCTTAAGCTTAAAGCAGCAAGTCTTTCTTCGGGGTTTAAGTGGATGTTTCTAGAGCTCATCGCCAAACCATCTGCTTCTCTTATAATGTCGCAACTTTTTAATTGGATGGGTAAATGAAGATCGTTAACCATTTTCTTGATGACCAAAAACTGTTGATAATCTTTTTGTCCAAAGAACGCAACATCTGGGATAGCCGTTTTGAAAAGCTTATAAACAATTTGGGTTACACCTTTGTAATGACCAGGTCTAAATTCGCCTTCCAGTAAAAGGTCTAGCTCGCCTACTTCGTACTCCCAAGGCTCATCTACTTCGGGGTACATTTCATCAACCTCGGGGTGAAAAAGGATATGACAACCGGCTTGCTCTAGCTTAGCAATATCCTCTGCTATAGGCTTAGGATATTTCAATAAATCTGTCTTATTATTAAACTGCGTTGGATTTACGAATATAGACGCTACGGTAACATCGGTATACTTTAAAGATTGCTGAACAAGAGAGAGATGTCCCTGATGCAAAGCGCCCATGGTTGGCACTAATCCTATGCGCTTACCTTCCTGTTTATATTGAAGTAGTAAAGAAGTTAAATCTTCTTTGCGAGTTATTCTTTTCAAAGAAATAAAAATTTGGGGCTAAAATTGTGAAATAGTTTATAATAAACAAAAGCATTTACGTAAATCGTTGATAATTTACCAGATAATGATTATATTTGCAGTTCTAAAAATCACTTCTTAACAAAAACTTAACAAAGATTAGGAGATGGGAAAAACCAAGCTTTTGTTTATCACTCATGAAATGTCACCATTTCTGGAGATTACAAAAATTTCTGAAATCACAAGACAACTACCACAAGCCATGCAAGATAAAGGATTCGAGATAAGAATTCTTATGCCGCGTTTTGGCAACATCAATGAAAGAAGAAACAGACTACACGAGGTAATCCGTTTATCAGGGATGAATATTGTTATTGGAGAAAACGACAATCCTCTTATTATAAAAGTTGCATCTATACCTTCTGCAAGAATGCAGGTTTACTTTCTAGATAATGAAGATTATTTCCAACGTAAACATGTATTTAATGATGGAAAAGGAAAGTTTTATGCCGATAACGATGAACGCACTATATTCTTTTGCAAAGGCGCTTTAGAAACGGTTAAAAAATTAGGCTGGTCTCCAGATATCGTTCATTGCCATGGCTGGATGACTTCTTTAGTACCTGCTTATTTAAAAACGATTTATAAAGACGACCCTACTTTTAAAGATTCAAAAATAGTTTACTCTTTATACCCACATAGTTTCAATGAAACTTTAGGTGCTGATTTTGCTAAAAAAGCAGTTATGAAAGGTATGCAAGAAGCAGATACCGTAAATTATGCTGATGCTTCTAGCGTTGCTTTAGATAAAGCTGCAATAGATTATGCTGATGCAGTGGTATTTGGCGCAGAAACCATACATGATGAGGTGTTAAATTTTGTTAAAAATTCTGACAAACCTACTTTAGATTATAATTCTACATTAGATTTAGAGAATTATTACAATTTTTATCAGGAAGTAGCGTCTGATATACTGATATCAGTAGCATAATATTATTTTAAAAGATCATATGAGATTTAAAAATTTAGGCTTATTAACCCTGTTGATAAGTCTTTTTATTTTGGGCGGATGCCAAGACCCCTCTATCATTGGTTTAGATGTTAATCCAGATCTACTTTTGAATGCTAAAGTTGTAGATACCAGCACCATCCATACCAAACTTTTAAGAGAAGATGAGATTATTACCAATCAAAACTCGAGAAACGTTTTAGGTTATTTAGACGATCCTCAGTTTGGTAAAACTACGGCTAATTTGGCCTTAGCTTTAACTTTGCCTTCTGCCACTGTAACATTTGGAACTAATCCTATTATAGATTCTGCGGTTTTAGTACTTCCTTATGGTGGTGCCAGCTATGGCGATAGTACCAATTATACGGCACAAGTAAGACAGCTAGATGAGCTTTTATATTTTGAAGACGGCAGAACCTTTACCAGCAGTAAATTGTGGCTTAAAAAGCCAGATGTTGTAGGTTCAAAAGTTTTTAAACCTTCTTACAGAGACAGTATCATCATAAGAGATATAAGGGTAGGAAGAGCAGACACTATTAAAAGAGTTATTCCACAACTTAGAATTCCTTTAAATAATACTTTTATTAACACCCAAATTATTAATGCCGGAGCAACCAACTTAGCATCTAATAAGGCTTTCGCCGATTATTTTAAAGGCTTACATGTTTCTTTAGACCAATCAAGCATAGCTGCTGATAAAGGTGCTCTAATGTTATTTAACACTACCGGAAGCGGAGAGAGTGGCGCTAGGGTAGATATATTTTACCGTACAAGCAATGCCACAGGAGGTACAGATACAACTTCACAATCATTCCCTATCAATGGGAATTTTGGAAGTGCTGCAACAGAATTAGCTTGGAATTTTTCTGGTACGCCAGTGGCTACTGCATTAAGTAGCACAGCTGTTAGCAACCCTGTTTTGTATTTAAAAGCTTTAGCAGGTACTAAAGTGAGATTGAAATTTCCTTATATCACCAGATTAAAAAGCTTAGGTCGTAATATCGTTATCAATAAAGCGGAACTTATTTTCACGCTAGAAAATGGTAGCGATGCGCCTTTAAAACCTATTCCACTTATAAGAATTCATAAATGGGATATTGCAGACCAGCCACAGTTTTTGCCAGACGAAAATTCCTCTTTAAACACTTTAGGCCTTGGCTTTATTGATGGATTTTACAACACAACAAAGAAGACCTACAGTCTTAACGTAACTACCCATATACAAGATTTAGTAAATGGCGGTATAGATTATGGTACTTTTATTAGTGCTTACGATATAGTAGGTCAATCAAATAGATTAGATATTATCCAAAGAGCTATAGTTGGTGGTGGTAATAATACAACAGGTATAAAAACTAAATTAAAGGTTTATTATACAGACCAACGCTAATAGATAAAAACAACATGCGTTTAAAGAAAAAATATTTTGTAGTTTAGCCCCCCTAAATACAAAATATTTTTTCTATGTGTGGAATAGTTGGCTACATAGGCAACAGAGAAGCCTATCCAATCGTTATCAAAGGTTTACATCGCTTAGAGTATCGCGGATACGATAGCGCAGGAGTTGCCTTAATCAATCCAAAAAAAGAACTTAACATCTATAAAAAAGCAGGTAAGGTTAAAGATCTAGAAGATTTTGCTGCTTCTAGTGATTTATCAGGAAGTGTAGGAATGGGTCACACCCGCTGGGCTACCCACGGCGAGCCAAACGATAGAAACTCGCATCCACACCAATCTGGTAATGAAAAACTAGCTATTATACATAATGGTATTATAGAAAATTATGGCCCTATTAAAGAAGAATTAATTTCTCGTGGTCATACTTTTAAAAGTGATACCGATACTGAGGTTTTAATCCATTTAATTGAAGATATCCAGAAAAACGGAAACTTGGATTTGCAAGAAGCCGTTAGGGTAGCTTTACACGAGGTCATTGGCGCTTTTGCTATCGTGATTATGGATAAGGAGCAACCAGACCAATTAATTGCAGCCCGTAAAGGTAGCCCTATGGTTATTGGTGTTGGAGATAAAGAATATTTTATTGCTTCTGATGCTACACCGATTGTTGAGTACACCAAAAATGTTATCTACCTAAACGATAATGAAATTGCTTATTTAAAAAGAGATGAGCTTTTGATAAAAAGTATTGATAATATTGTTCAAACCCCTTACATACATGAGCTAGAACTTAAACTAGAGATGCTTGAAAAAGGTGGGTATGACCACTTCATGCTGAAAGAAATTTATGAGCAACCACGCTCTATTAAAGATAGCATGAGAGGTAGAATTTATCCTAACGAGGGTAAATTACAGCTAAGTGGTTTAAAACAATACGAAGAGAAATTTAAAAATGCAGACCGTATCATCATTGTAGCTTGCGGAACTTCTTGGCATGCGGGTTTGGTTGGAGAATATCTGATTGAAGAATTTGCTAGAGTTCCTGTTGAAGTTGAATACGCATCTGAATTTAGATATAGAAACCCCATCATCTCTGAAAAAGATATTGTGATTGCAATTTCACAATCTGGAGAGACAGCAGATACTATGGCAGCTATTGAGCTTGCTAAAGAAAGGGGAGCAACTATTTTTGGTATTTGTAATGTGGTAGGTTCTTCTATCCCTAGATTAACACATGCTGGGGTTTATACCCACGCCGGACCAGAAATTGGGGTGGCTTCTACCAAAGCATTTACAGCACAGGTAACTGTACTTACTTTAATTGCTTTTTATGTAGCGCAAATTAAGGGTACTGTAACTACGGGTAAATTGGTAGAATTACTTACAGAATTGGAAAGTATTCCTACGCTTGTAGAAAAAGCACTTAAAGCAAATGATTTAATTGTTAAAATCGCTGAAGAGCTTAAAGATTCTAGAAACTGCCTTTTCTTAGGAAGAGGAAGTGGTTTCCCAGTAGCTTTAGAAGGTGCATTAAAATTGAAAGAGATTTCTTATATCCATGCAGAGGGTTATCCTGCAGCAGAGATGAAACATGGCCCTATTGCTTTAATTGATGCAGAAATGCCAGTTATTGTTATTGCTACTAAAAATTCTTCTTACGAGAAGGTTATCTCTAATATCCAAGAAGTAAAAGCTAGAAAAGGTATTGTGATTGCTATTGTTACTGAAGGAGACACAGACGTTAAAAATATGGCTGATTATACCATTGAAATACCACATGCAGATGAGGCTTTCTTACCTTTAATTGCTACCATTCCATTACAACTATTATCTTACCATATAGCGGTAATGAGAGGTTGTAATGTAGACCAACCTAGAAATTTAGCAAAATCAGTTACGGTAGAGTAAGCAGATTTTGAGTCATAAAAAAGGTCCTAATCTAGCAGTTAGGACCTTTTTTACATATAAATATTCACCTTTTATTTCTTTCTCTTCTCTAACTTCACCCTTAAGCCTAACTCAAAGCTTCCGTTTGAGTAGTTCTCTAATACTGCTGTTGGGTCGTTGTAGAAAAACATAAACTCCCATTGCTTCTTATGCTCATAGCTTACGCCCAAACTGAAACTCTTATTCGTATGGTACATCCCCAATACCCCTAAATCCTCATTTCCCGTCTTTACCTCTGCGCCTATATCCAATATATTCTTGTAGTTATTTACACCTCTGTACACTGCCTTTGGATATAACTTCCAGTCTTGTACCTCAAACTCATAAGATATAGAGGTGTAAAACGTGTTATAGTTGACATCATCGCTTCTATCATTTTGTAGCTTATCTCTCAGGTTATTCCATGCCCCTTCCACCGTTAACTTATCTGCAGTATAAGCCATTCCAAAGTCGCCCTGAAAATCCATACCTATATCATTAAACTGCGCCGCTAATGGGTCTGCCGTATTGCCAACAATACCTCCATTATCTAAGCGGTCATTACTCAAGCCTACAGATAAGCCAAAGTGTAACTCATCACCTCTGCTGCTTACTGGCATATGGTAGGAAAAGGTTCCTTTGTATGTATTGCTCGTTAATAAGCCTGCTTGGTCTTTATAAAAGTTTACACCAACGCCTACTTTGTTGGCTCTATAATCTACCGTCATTGATGTATTCTTTGGAGAGCCCGGCATCTTTTGCCACTGATTTCTGTAGCCTATATTTACGTTTAAGCCTCCCTCTATTCCGGCCATGGCTGGGTTTGCCAAATAACGGTTCTGGAAATACTGTGACCCTAATGGGTTGATCTGTCCTTGTAAACTTAATGCGCTTAGTAAGGTCATCATCAACATTACTAACTGTATATTTATTCTTCTCATTCGATTGCTTCTTTTTATCATTATCTAATTACAGTAATGAACCCTCTTTTTGGATTGATTCCTTTTCCAAAATTGATGATGTAGTAATACGTCCCGCTTACTAACTCCTGACCGTTGAACTGTCCGTTCCAATCATTCGTGTATCCTTTCTTGCTGTATACTACTCTTCCTGCTTTGTCTATTATCGTTACCTCATTATCTGGATAGCTCTGGATATTCGCTATCACCCACGTATCATTAAAGCCATCGTTATTTGGGGTTACTAAATTACCTGGGGTTAGGCTATAGTCTTCTAGTACGGTTACCGTTACATAAACTACCGTACTTAAGCCCAAGCTATTGGTTACCGTTACTGCATAAGTAGTGGTGACTGATGGGCTCGCTACCGGATTAGCAATATTAGTAGCGCTTAAGCCTGTTGATGGTGACCAGCTATAACTTACCAGACCTGAACCTGTTACATTCAGTTGTGAACTATAGCCTTTACTTATCGTTACATTCTTTCCTGATCCAACTATATCATTGCTGCCTGTTAAGGTACCTGTTGCTGTTGCATCTGGTGATTTCAACACGCTAATCACAAATACTTTTTCGAAACTTAAACCACCCGCATCTGTGCTTCTGATTCTTACAGTATAGCTGTTTTTGGTATTGTAGTTAAATACTGTATTGGTTCTGATGGTATTACCTACTATGCTGAAGTTTGCATTATCATCTGATCCTGAACCTGACACTAATGTGTAAGTATGCGTATCTCCTGGATCTATATCCGTACTGCTTAAACTTCCAATATTTACGCCTGCTGCATTGTTCTCGTAAATAGCCGATGGGCTTAATCCAATATTCGTTGGCGCACTGTTGAAAATTAATGTCACCTGTGCCGTCGTTGAACCTCCTGGATTACTCCCCGTTACCGTATATGTTTGACTGCCCGATAATGTAGCTGTTAAAACTCCTGTTATCTCGCCTGTTGTTGGGTTAATGCTTAAACCCGAAGGTAAACTTGGAGATATCGTGTATAAGGTTATTGCTGTACCACTTGAAGTAGGTACCATTGCAACCATAGCCGCATTACATATCACCGTTTGTGGTGTATTGTTGTAACGTAAGTTTAATGGTGGAGCTACTAATGGGCTAGTTCCATTTAATATTTCTTGACCATTATTTACACCATCATTATCGCAATCTAATGCTCTCCATGCTGTGCTTACATTGGCTATTACTTGGCTTGTTAACTTATAATCACATCCATTTGTACCGCTAGTACCATCTGTTTTCTCAACACCATCGCTTACGCCATCGCCATCGCTATCTGGATTTCTTGGGTCTGCGCCGTCTGTTAATTCTTGTCCGTTGGTTACACCATCATTATCGCAATCTAATGCTCTCCATGCTGTGCTTACATTGGCTATTACTTGGCTTGTTGGCTTATAATCACATCCATTTGTACCGCTGGTACCATCTGTTTTCTCAACACCATCGCTTACGCCATCGCCATCGCTATCTGGATTTCTTGGGTCTGTGCCGTCTGTTAATTCTTGTCCGTTGGTTACACCATCATTATCGCAATCTAATGCTCTCCATGCTGTGCTTACATTGGCTATTACTTGGCTTGTTAACTTATAATCACATCCATTTGTACCGCTAGTACCATCTGTTTTCTCAACACCATCGCTTACCCCATCGCCATCGCTATCTGGATTTCTTGGGTCTGTGCCGTCTGTTAATTCTTGTCCGTTGGTTACACCATCATTATCGCAATCTAATGCTCTCCATGCTGTGCTCACATTGGCTATTACTTGGCTTGTTGACTTATAATCACATCCATTTGTACCGCTGGTACCATCTGTTTTCTCAACACCATCGCTTACGCCATCGCCATCGCTATCTGGATTTCTTGGATCTGTGCCGTCTGTTAATTCTTGTCCGTCCGGAATACCGTCACCATCAGTATCTACTATAGTGATAGCGAAAGTGAACGGGGCTGAGGTAGCGCTAAGAAAATTGTTATCAGAATTTAAAACAGCAACAACTTGATAAGTACCTACATTTGTAGGCGCTGTACTAGTTGGACCATAAACTGTACTTCCAGTACCGCTATACGTATAAGTTACAGCACCGGTTGAACCTGTTACTGTAGAAGTATTTGGACCTTGCGGAGACCCTGTAAAATTAAAAGTTTGTGAACCTGTTACCACAATACTTGATGCCGCTTTAGCTGTAAAGCCTACAGTAGTAGTGCTATTAGCTCCAGTAGCTGTTGTACCATTAATAGTGAAACCCAATGTTGCTGTTGTAACTGAAGTTCCGCTGGTTAATGTAACTGTGTAAGTTCCATTATTGTTGTTAACAACTGTACCAAGAGACCCTGCTGAGGTAGTCACCACAACTGTACCCCAGAAGTTGTTAGGTTATTACCTGAAATATCTTTTAACTGAACTGTAATAGTTGAGGTACTTATACCATTAGCTGTTATAGCTATAGGATTTGCCGCAATGGTAGACTTTGTTGCATCTGCATCATTATCTGTAATAGTTGCAGTAGAAATTTTAGAATCATCATTAGCTGTTTGTGATGGATTTGTAAATGTGCCAATTGCTTCTCCAAAACTAACAGAAAACTGCCTTGCCGTAGCTACGGCCCCGGTTATACCTTTTCTAAAATTTAATTCTGTTAATGGGCTTTGATAATTTGCAATAAACGATGCTGTATTTTCAAACACAATACCACTTAAGCTATTGCTTAAACCTGTAAATCTTGTGTTGTTTGGGTTAGCGGGAGAAACACCTACAGTAAGACCTGTTGGATTATTAACCGTATAGCTACTAAAGTTACTAAGCTCTATGTATTCTCTTACTGATAAACTAGCGCCATCTACATCTACACCGGTTACAAAAAAATTGGTTAAGGCGACTGGCGTAGTTGTTCCCGATCTAAAAAATTGAATTCTATAATCGATAAAACTACCCGCACTGTTTGTAGAATTTAATTCTGATTGAAATCTGGTATTATTGGTAGCGTCTTCATCAAACACAAAATCGTCAGCAGCCGTTCCAATGTTTGATCTTCCTACAATTGTGACTCTTACGTCAATTGCTTGTGAGTTTATGGTAATGGCATTGGTTTTTCCGTAAACTGCATTTACAGCTTCTGCCGCACCTGATATCAGCGTAAGCCCTGATAAATTAATAGTATTATAATTAACATCATACAAATCTGTAGTAGCTAAATTTACAGCAATAGGTTTTACTACTAACCTAAAAGTTTCTGCAACTTCAGCAATATTGTCATCATTAATTGGCGTTCTTACTTTTAAGGCAAATGAACTAGGTAACTGTATAAAATCTTTGTAAACAGTCCATGTTGCACCATTATCTCTAGAAACCTCCAAACTAGATAGACCTAAAGTAGTTTGTGATGCTATTGCGCCATAATCCACACCTAAGCCCCTAGCCGTACCATCATTCAAAAACAAAGACACAAAAGAATTTGCGGGCCCTTGCACTGTGAAAATACCGTAACCATTACTTTCTGTTACAGAAATGTCTGAAACAGTTATTTCTGTTGATGGAGCGGTAATAACAAGCTCATTAGAGGTTACATCACTTAATATATATCCATCAGTATTTGTGATGGTAGCTGTAACAGAATATGTGCCTAATGGAAGTGCACTAGGAATAGCAAGAGACCAATTTCCATTATTTACAACAAGTCCATTTGAGGCGCTATATAACACATTATTAACAACTACCGTTAAACTTTGTCCTGCCGCTAAAGTTGCAACACCTGTAATAGTAGGCGTAGTACTTGAGGTTGTTTGAGACAATACTGTAACAGGGCCACTTGGTTTTAAGCTGTTTGTGGTTGCTAAATAGGCATTTAAATCACTTAAGACGGATGACATTGCAGCATTTCCATCTAGATTACTTCCATTAATGAAGCTGAAAGTTTTGTTATTAAATTGAAGGGCAAAATTAGAATTTTGTGTTATAACATAATTAGCTCCACCAAAAGCATTTAGATTAATAGAAAACGTACTAGCAGGACTTGGTACAAAGCCAATAAAGTTAGGATTATTAGCCTCTCTCCAAACAATAGCACCTTGAATGTCTAGAATTTGATTGGTATTAGTAATCAATCGTAGCGTACCAGGAATATCATTTCCTTGCAAAAAAAACTGACTAGTACTTGAGTTTTGAATAAAATAAGCCTTACTTAATAGGAGTGTCTGAAAGTTTTGCAAATTATTTAATTTTTGCGGATTTGTTCCTTGAACACCTATTGCTCCATTATTAAACGGCACACTAACCTCTGTGGTTGTTTGCGCCATTAGCCTTAATGACAATAAAAAAGCACTTATAAAAAGTGTGTATTTAAGATTTGAAAAGAATCTCATCTGTTAGATTTTTTAATTAAATTAATGCCTTTCAACAAAGCTTGAACGTTAAATAGAATATTGTTCTATTAAAAATTAATTTTTTTAATTTTTGAATTGTTAAAAACAAGGCAAATATCCCTTCAGGAGGGATTGCTTATATACCTTAAATAAGGGATATAGACCTATTATAATTCTGGTTACCACGCTACTAGTTCTATAGTTTTTATCTATATTTAGGCATGACAATAGTTCAATTAGAATATATCGTTGCCGTTGATACTTATAGAAGCTTCGTTATGGCGGCAGAGAAATGTTTTGTAACGCAACCTACTTTAAGTATGCAGGTTCAAAAACTTGAAGAAACACTAGGTGTAAAGCTTTTTGATAGAACCCGCCAGCCTGTTGTTCCAACGGAAATTGGGGTAGAGGTTATTAACCAAGCTAGAAGGGTATTACAAGAGAGCTATAAAATAAATGAAGTTATTAACGAACGTAAAGGGGAAATAAGCGGCGAACTCAGAATTGGGGTTATACCAACTGTAGCGCCTTATTTGCTCCCTAAAGTTATTGGTAGTTTCAGAGAAAAATATCCTAAAGTAAAATTATCTATATCAGAACTTACCACAGAAACCATTATCCAAAAGCTTAAAAATAACTTGTTAGACTGTGGCATATTGGCTACACCTTTAGATGAAAGCAGCTTAACCGAGCGCCCTATCTATTATGAAAACTTTGTGAGCTATGTTTCTAAAACCAGCCCGGTTTATAAAAAGAAATCTTTACAAGCCGGAGATTTAGATATGGATGATTTATGGCTTTTAAACGAAGGCCATTGCATGCGCAACCAAGTACTCAATATCTGTAAACATAAAAAAGCCAGTCTGCAAAATTTAGAATACAATACCGGTAGTATAGAAACTTTAATCAGGATGGTAGATTTAAATGATGGTATTACCATTCTGCCTGAGCTTTCTTTGCAACACTTCTCTGTTAAACAATTAGATAAAATAAGATATTTTAAAAGTCCAGAACCTAGCAGAGAAATCAGCATCGTAACACACGCCAACTACATCAAAAAAAGAACTATTGATGCCTTAGAAGAAGAAATACTAGAAAGCGTACCTAAAAGAATGAAATCTAAAAAGAAGAAAGAGATCATCAATATCTAATAATTTTCTTTTCAGCAGAACTAAATGGCTCAATTTTAGGTTATCACCTTTGTATGAGTAAAAAACCGCTTTTAGAGTTTAACCAATTTGGTATTTACTGCCAGCAAGGAGATTTTTATATCGATCCTTGGAAACCGGTTAACTATGCAGTTATTACTCATGCCCATAGCGACCATGCCCGCTGGGGTAATAAACACTATTTGGCTCATCATTTATCAAAAGAAATTTTAAAATACCGCTTAGGCGATATCTCTTTAGAAACTATTGCTTATAACCAAAGCATCATTAGAAATGGGGTAAAAATATCACTTCATCCTGCTGGTCATATCATTGGCTCGGCACAGGTAAGGGTAGAATATGAAGGCGAAGTTTGGGTAGTTTCTGGAGATTATAAACTTGAAGATGATGGCATTTCTACCCCTTTTGAACCTGTAAAATGCCATTCTTTCATATCAGAGTGTACGTTTGGGATGCCTGTTTACACCTGGAAACCTCAACAAGAGATTTTTATGGGTATAAATGATTGGTGGCATGAAAATCATCAACAAGGAAAAACATCCGTTTTGGTAGGCTACTCTTTAGGCAAAGCACAACGTATTCTCCAAAATCTAAACCTCGATATTGGTAAAGTTTACACCCACGGCGTTATCCAAAACACGCATGATGCTTTAATAAAAAATGGTATCTCCTTAAAAGAAACCTATAAAATTACCGCCAGCACTACTAAAGAAGAAATCAAAGGTAATTTGGTTTTATGTCCGCCTTCTGCCGTTGGCACTCCTTGGATGAAAAAATTAAATCCTTACTCCTTTGGCTATTGCTCTGGCTGGATGGCTATAAGAGGTGCAAAAAGAAGAAGGGCGGCAGATAGAGGTTTTGTATTATCAGACCATGCAGATTGGCATGGCCTCATTCAAGCTATAGAAGCTACATCCTGCGAAAGCGTTTACCTTACCCATGGTTATACAGCAAGTTTTAGCAGGTATTTAAGAGAAATTGGTTACGATGCGCATGAAGCCAACACTTTATACGGCGATGAAAGCTTAGAAGAAGAAAAAGGAGGTGAAGCATGAAAAATTTCGCTAACCTCTTCCTAGCTCTAGATGAAACTAACAAAACCAACGAGCGGATAAAAATCTTAAAAGAATACCTTTTACAGGTTTCTGATGAAGATAAAATAAATATGTTGGCTTTATTTACTGGCAGAAAACCAAAACGCCAAATTAATAGTACCCAGTTAAAAGACTGGGCTTTAGAACAAAGTAAAACCCCAGATTGGTTGTTTAGAGAAAGTTATGATGTGGTGGGCGATTTAGCAGAAACCATTTCGCTGTTATTGCCGCTGCCCAGCAATCAGCAAGATAAAACGTTAAGCCAATGGATTACAGAAATAAAAGATCTAAAAGATAAAACCGAGGAAGAAAAGAAAAGTTGGCTATTAGCCGCTTGGGATACCATGGACCAACAAGAGAAATTTGTGTTCATTAAAATTCTTACGGGTGGCTTTAGAGTTGGCGTATCGCAAAATTTGGTGGTCAAGGCTTTGGCCGATATTGCCCAACTAGATACCGCAACCATCACCCACCGTATTATGGGTAACTGGAACCCTGATGAATTTACTTTTCAGCAACTGATAGCTGCCGAGGATGCCTCCACAGATAACTCACGGCCTTATCCATTTTTTCTGGCTTATCCTATACAAGAAACTTCAGACCTACAAAAAACAGCTTTAGAAATAGAAAGCAGTTTAGGCCCCATCTCCCAATGGCAAGTAGAATGGAAATGGGACGGTATCAGGGCACAAATTATTCACAGAAAAGGTGAAATATTTATTTGGAGTAGAGGTGAAGATTTAGCTACCGATAAATTTCCAGAACTGCATCGTTTTATCCAAAACCTACCCGATGGAACAGTACTAGATGGCGAGATTTTAGCTTTTAAAAACAACCAACCTTTACCTTTTAATATTTTGCAAACGCGTATTGGGCGTAAAACCCTATCTAAAAAGTTGTTACAAGAAAACCCCGTTGCTTTTATTGCTTATGATATTTTAGAGCTTGAGGGTATAGCTATCAGAAATAAAAGCCAAAGCGATAGAAGATTGCTTTTAGAAAAGCTGCAAGAGGATAGCCTTCATCCAGAAATTTTCAGAATTTCTGAGTTGGTGCATGCACAAAGTTGGGATGAACTAGCCGTTGTAAGAGAACAATCTAGGGCTAAACTAGCCGAAGGTTTAATGCTGAAAAGAAAAGCTGCCAGCTACCAAGTGGGCAGAAAACGTGGCGATTGGTGGAAATGGAAAATAGACCCTTTAGCTATTGATGCTGTTTTAATTTATGCCCAAAAAGGACATGGCCGTCGGGCCGATTTATATACCGATTATACTTTTGCCGTTTGGGATGGCGATAAACTGGTTCCTTTTGCCAAAGCATACTCCGGTTTAACCGATAAAGAAATTAACCAAATAGATTATTTTATCAAAAGAAATACCTTAGAAAAATTTGGCCCTGTTAGAACCGTTAAACCAGAACTTGTTTTTGAAATAGGTTTTGAGGGTATTAATAAATCTAGCCGACATAAATCTGGCGTAGCCTTACGTTTCCCAAGAATTTTGCGCTGGCGTACAGATAAGAAAAAAGAGGAAGCAGATAGCTTGGAAAGCTTGATGCTTTTGTTGCCGAAAGAGGGTTAGGCATTTGGCTTTCGCCGATAAACTTATGTAAGATTTTTATACCTTTAAAACATGCATCCACAAAAAAAACTAAGCGAAGATTTTTCTAAAGCAATAGCACAACTTAATGAAAAACAGCTGCAAGCTGTAGAGCAGTTAGAAGGCCCAGTTCTGGTAATTGCAGGCCCAGGAACAGGAAAAACACAAATTTTAGCTGCCCGTATAGGAAAAATTTTATTAGATACTGATGCACAGGCTAATGAAATTTTATGCTTAACCTATACCGATGCTGGTGCGGTAAACATGCGTCAGCGTTTGTTTAAATTTATTGGCCCTGATGCTTACCGGGTAAACATATTTACTTTCCATGCTTTTTGTAATGAGATTATACAAGAAAACCTCGATTACTTTGGTAAGCTTAATTTAGAACCTTTATCAGATTTAGAATCGGCTTTACTTTTCAGGGAAATTATTGATGAATTACCTGCTAACCACATCCTGAAAAGGTTTACTGGCGATATTTACTATGATGCCCCAAGGTTAAAAGACCTCTTTTCTACCATGAAACGAGAAAACTGGTCGGTGGACATTGTTATTGCAGCCATAGAAAATTATCTAGAAGATATTAAAACTCGCGATGAGTTTATCTATAAAAAAGCCAACGCAAAAGCAGGTATAAAAGTTGGCGATTTAAAGCAAAAGAAATACGATGATGCCGTAGAGAAAATGGATAAACTAAAAGCCGCTGTGATGCTTTACCCGGTTTATCTTCAAAAAATGGATAAAAAAAGCCGTTATGATTATGACGACATGATTTTATGGGTGATAAAGGCTTTTCAAGAAAATCCAGATTTACTTTTGCTTTACCAAGAGCGTTACCAGTATATTTTGGTTGATGAATATCAGGATACAAGCGGCTCGCAAAACCAATTATTAAAACAACTCATCAGCTATTGGGAAGTACCTAACGTTTTTGTTGTGGGCGATGATGATCAATCTATCTTTAGGTTTCAAGGTGCCAACCTCAAAAATATCTTAGATTTTGCTGGCGATTATGTAAGCAGCCTAAAAACGGTAGTCTTGTTGAATAATTATAGATCTACCCAACATATTCTAGACATGTCTAGAAGCTTAATCGAGAATAATTTTATCCGTTTAACACGGGAGCTTAACTTAAATAAAGAGCTAAAATCATCACATCCAGATATTGTTGGTTTACAAGTTCGTCCACAGATTTTAAGTTTTGAAAACCCTGAGCAGGAAAGCGTTTGGATAGCGCATCAGATAGAATCACTCATCAAAAATGGCACAAAAGCTTCAGCAATAGCGGTTATCTATCGCAACCATAGCCAAGCAGAAGCTATGGTAACCTATTTAGATAAAAAGAAAATCGGTATCAATACCAAAAGAAAAATTGATATTCTTACGCTACCTTTTACAGAGAAAATCATTACCATTCTTAGGTATTTATCTATGGAGCTAGACTCGTCTTATAGTGGTGATGAAAAGCTTTTTGAAATCTTACATTATGATTTTTTTAATATCCAACCTATTGATATTGCCAAAGCTAGTATAGCTGTTTATAAAGCCAATTTTAACGAAAAGGTTGATAAAACATCGCTACGCAGATACATTACAGAGCTTAGAGAGCCTAAGCAGCCCGGTTTGTTTGATGCCGTAGACCGCCCAGAAATGAAACGCTTAATTGAGGATATAGAATATCTGCTTAAAGCAGCTGCTAGCCTTACTTTACAGCAACTTTTTCAGGCCATCATCACCAAAATGGGTATTTTAACCTATATCATGAAACAGCCAGATAAAGGCTGGTACATGCAAATTCTAACTAATTTCTTCAATTTCTTAAAAGATGAGAACCGTAAAAACCCTGAGTTAAAAGTTGCCGAGTTTATAGAGCTGATTGATTTAATGAAGAAAAACAACATCAGTATAGCCTTTAACCAACACATATTCTCTGCAGAAGGTGTTAATTTCATGACCGCCCACGGCTCTAAAGGTTTAGAATTTGAGTATGTTTTCTTATTAGGATGCAGCAAAAAAATATGGGATAGCAAAGGCCGTAACTTTGGTTTCTCTTACCCTGATACTTTATTTAAGGAAGGTGCATCATCTAGCGATGCTGAACAAGAAAATACCGAAGAATCTAGAAGGTTGTTTTACGTAGCACTAACCCGAGCTAAACATTCTTTATTTGTAACCTATCCAAAGCTTAACAGCAGTGGTAAAGAGCAGGAAGCTTCGCAATTTATAAGTGAAATCATTAGTACAGGGCATTATCAAGAGCATAAACAAGCTGTTACCGAGGAAGAAATGATAGATTTTTATGCTACCCAATTTAGCGAAGCAGAAAAACCTCAGGTAACTTTAATTGATAAAAATTATATTGATTTATTGCTACAAAATTACACTCTATCGGTAACGCATTTAAACAACTACTTGGCTTGCCCACTAAAATTCTATTTCCAGAATTTGATAAGAGTGCCATCAGGCAAAAGCCCGGCAGCAACTTTTGGGCAGGCGGTACACCATGCGCTAAACAGGGCATTTATTAAAATGCATGAAAACAATGAAACCTTCTTAGCTACCGATGATTTTATGAATGATTTTTCTTGGTGGATGAACCGTAACAAAGACTCTTTCACCAGAGAAGATTTTAAGCTGAGGATGGAATATGGCTACAAAATATTACCAGATTACTACGAGCAAAATATCAGTAAATGGAATAAAGTTGTGGTAACCGAGCGTAAAATCAGAAATGTGGAGATTGAAGGTGTGCCTATTACCGGTAATCTGGATAAGATTGAATTTAATGGTAAAATGGTAAATGTGGTTGATTATAAAACTGGGAAATTCAAAAACGCAAAACCTAAATTTAATAAGCCATCAGAAGAAGAACCACATGGCGGCGATTACTGGCGACAAGCCGTATTTTATCGTATTTTAATTGATAACGATAGAACAAAAGATTGGCAAGTGCTAAGTACCGAGTTTGATTTTATTGAACCTATTAGCGATGGCGAATATCATAAAGAAAAGGTAATGATTGTTGCAGAAGATGTAGAAACCGTTAAAAACCAAATTACCAGCGTTTATTCAAAAATCTTAAGCTACGAGTTTAATACGGGCTGTGGTAAAAAAGATTGCGAGTGGTGCCATTTTGTAAGAAGCAACTTTAAACAAACAGACGGCATATTAGAACAAATACAAGCAGAGGATGCTGATATTTAATTTTACAATAACAAAACAGCCATAAGCTAATAGATGTTTAATTTCACATAAATTTTAAAATACAGAAAACATGATGAAAAGAATTACCCTAGCCCTTGGGCTATTATACTTGTCTTTCTCGGCAAGCGCACAAAGTGGTTTTCTACCTCAGCCAAGTACAACACAAACTGTTGAACAAGAATTTGGCTTAGGTAAAGTTAAATTAAGCTATGCAAGACCAAATGTTAAAGAGCGTAAAGTTTTTGGTGCTTTGGTTCCTTATGGCAAAGTATGGCGTACAGGAGCAAACTCTGCTACTGTATTAACTTTTTCTGATGAGGTAAAACTAGCTGGTAAAACAGTACCTGCTGGCAACTACGCATTATTTACCATTCCTGGCGAAGCAGAGTGGACTATTATTTTAAGTAAAACTACAGAACAATGGGGTTCTTACGCTTATAAGGAAGCTGATGACTTTTTAAGAGTTAAAGTTAAACCTGCTAAAACTGCACAAAAAGTAGAAAGCTTTACCATACAATTTGCCAATGTACAAGCCGGCAGTATGGATTTACAATTGGTTTGGGATAATACTTTGGTAAGCGTTCCTTTCACAACAGATTTTGATACCAAAGCTATGGCTAATATAGATGCAGCTATGAAAGGCGATAAAAAACCTTATTTCCCAGCTGCAATCTACTATTACACTTATAATAAAGATTTAAAACAAGCTTTAACTTGGGTTAACGAAGCAGAAAAAACAATGGGTAAAGCACCATGGGTAAAATTATGGAAAGCTAAAATCCAATTAAAATTAGGAGATAAAAAAGCAGCACTTTTAACTGCCGAAGAAGGTGTTAAAATTGCTGAAGAGATCAAAAATGAAGAGTATATCTCCTTAAACAAAGCATTTATTGCAGAGAATAAATAAAAAAACCTTATTTAATTGAAAAACCTGTTCAATATGAGCAGGTTTTTTTTGTTTTAGAGCATTTTTAACATTAAAAAAACCATAAAAATCAAAATATTTTATACAAATAATACTTTTAATAAAATATTTTACATATAATTACTTAATTTTTATAACATTTACAGTTATAAACTAAAAAAATTAAGGAAAATATAATTGAATTTTATGGTTTCAGCATCAGTTTTTAAAAACTACCCTTATATAGAGAAAATTTGGGATGAAATGTATAATAAAAATGAGGTAAGAACACCATATAAAAAATTATACAGCTTTTTGCAGGATCTGCCAGTTGCCGAACTTACCCGAAAAGAAGAAATGGCAAGGCGCTTATTCATGAGTCAAGGCATCACTTTTACCGTTTATGCTAGCGGCGAAGGTGTAGAGCAAATTTTCCCTTTTGATGTTATTCCGCGTATTATAGACGCCGCCGAGTGGGCTTATATAGAAAAAGGCATTAAACAAAGACTAAAAGCTTTAAACTTATTTTTGAATGATGTTTATTCTAATCAGTTCATTTTAAAAGATAAAATCATTCCTATGGAGATGGTTTTCTCCTGTCCGCATTACCTCAGAGAAATGCATAATCTACAAGTCCCTCATGAGCTTTTTGTTCATATAGCAGGTATAGATATTATCCGCGATGCTGATGGTACTTTTTATGTTTTAGAAGATAACTTACGTACACCATCAGGGGTTTCGTATATGCTAGAGAATAGAGAAATCACCAAAAGGATTTTCCCTGATATCATCCCTCAAAATTTGGTTCGTTCTGTTACACATTACCCTCAATTACTGTATAAAAACCTAGCTGCTTTATCACCAAGGCATAATGCTAACCCCAATATCGTAATGCTTACACCAGGTATATACAACTCGGCTTATTTTGAGCACTCTACCCTAGCCCGTTTAATGGGGATAGAATTGGTAGAAGGGAAAGATTTAGTGGTAGATAATCACCGGGTTTTCATGAAAACAACCTCGGGTTTACAACGTGTTGATGTGATTTACCGCAGGGTTGATGATGAGTTTTTAGACCCTTTGGTTTTTAACCCTGGAAGTTTGTTAGGTGTAGCCGGCTTAATGTCTGCCTACCGTAAAGGCCATGTTGCCATAGTAAATGCCCCAGGAAATGGCGTTGCCGATGATAAAGCCACCTACATTCATGTACCAGATATGATTAGATATTATTTAAACGAAGAGCCTATTCTTAAAAACGTTCCTACTTACCATTTAGCTGACGCTGATGAAAGAGACCACGTTTTCAAAAACATAGAAAATATGGTGATTAAGAAAACCAACGAGTCTGGCGGATATGGGATGATTATAGGTAATGCTGCCACACCGCAAGAATTAGAAGATTATAAAAAAGTGGTTCTACAAAACCCAAGACAGTTTATAGCACAGCCTATTGTTAGCTTATCCTCTGTTCCCTGTTATATCAATGAGAAGCTACAACCCAGAAGGGTTGATTTAAGGCCTTTTGCTTTATGCGGACCATCAGGGATAGATATTGTACCGGGTGGTTTAACCAGAGTTGCCTTAAAAGAAGGTTCTTTGGTAGTAAATTCTTCGCAAGGTGGTGGTAGTAAAGACACTTGGGTGTTAAATGTTTAAATCAATAAAAGCTAAGTAAATATGTTAAGTAGAGTTGCCGATTCTTTGTATTGGATGTCTAGGTACATGGAGCGTTCTGATGGTATCCTGAGAATGTTAAGAATAAATTATGCCTACTCGCAAGATGGTAGTTCTGATTTTAGCTGGAGACCCGTATTAAAAATATTTAGTAATCTGGATGATGATACCATAGAAACTTTAAAATACAACGGAAGGGACGTTTTAAAATATATGGTTACAGATAAAAACAACCATAATTCTGTTATCAATATTGTGAGTAAAGCCAGAGAGAATGCCCGCTCTGTACAAGATAATGTAACCAAAGAGCTTTGGCAATGCTTAAATGATTATTACCACATGATGCGTGAGGATAAACTAGCTGCTGCTTTATGTTTTGATGATCCTATTTCTGTTTTAGACAACCTCATTAAGCAAGGTATGTACTATTACGGCAGTACAGAAATTACTATGCCCCGCGGAGAAGGCTATTATTTCATGAACATGGGCAAGTTTTTAGAAAGAGCCATACAATCTGTAGATATTCTGGATGTTAAATTTAGAGAACTTGAATATTCTTTAGATGAAGCTACAGATCCTACTTATTGGAAATATCTTTTATTATCCATATCCGGATATGAAATTTTCTTAAAAAGTTATCGCTCCTCATTAGAATCAAGAAATATCATTCACCAAATTGTTTGGAACGAGAATTTCCCACGTTCTATCATTTATACCACCAAAAGGCTAAAACAATCTTTTGAAACCATTAAAGGCGATAAAAACAAAGAGAGTTATAAAACCATGAGTTATATGATTGGTAAATTGGGCTGTAGCCTAGAATATTCTGATTTAAAAGACTTAGAAGCCATGGGATTAAAAGAATATTTAAAAAAAATAAAAGGAGAGCTTTTTGCTATAGGAGATGCTTTAAGTCATTACTATTTCGCTTTCAACTAATTGCTGTTGATAAATTAATTATAGAATATTTAAAAATTGATTCATTTTTAGCTCCACATTTCTAATAGCATGTCTAAATTTACGATAAAGCATATTACAACATACAAATACGATCATCCGGTGCATGATAGTGCTAACCAGATTATGCTTTATCCTATTAAAGATGATGATCAAGAGGTTATTCAACATCAAATCAACATCAGTAATGACCCTAAGGTAGAAACCTTTACAGATTATTATGAAAATACAGTTGGCACCTTTACCAATGTAGAAATGCATAATGAACTGGTTATTGAGTCATCTACCATTGTATTAGTAAAAAAGAAAGCTGCACCAGAGGCTAATATTTTTACTTCTGAACAATGGAAAATGCTTCATGAGCTTAAATACCAAATCCCATACATCAACTTCTTAAAGCAAGAGCATTTTGAAGCCGAGGAAGAGTTAAAAGCTATTATCAAACCCGATGAACAGTTTGCATTCTCTCCCGTAGAAGTGGCTAAGAAATATTGTACTTACGTTTTCGAGAACTTTAAATATATCAAAGGCATTACATCTGTAGAAACAACTGTAGATGAGATATGGAAATTAAAATCAGGCGTATGCCAAGATTTTGCCCATATTCTATTGGTGATGTTACGTTATGTAAATATTCCAGCTCGGTACGTTAGTGGTTACATTTGCCCTAACAGAAACGGTATGCGTGGCGAAGGGGCAACCCATGCTTGGGTAGAAGCTTATATTCCTGATTATGGTTGGCTAGGTTTAGACCCAACCAATAACTGTATTGTTGAAGAAAACCATGTAAGATTAGCCACGGGAAGAAATTTTATTGATGTTAGCCCTGTAAAAGGCACTTATAAAGGCACCTCACACCATACTTTGGAAGTAAAAGTTATTGTTTCTTATGAGAATGACCCCATCGTAAAGGAAGATGAAACCAAAGAAGACAGCATCAATAACACACAGTTTGATGGTAATTCTTACAGAAGATTTTTAGAAATGCAGCAGATGCAACAACAGTAAAGCTTAAGCAAACTGAATAAGTACTTGGTTTTTCTCTACTTTATCTCCAGCTTTTATGAGTATAGATTTTACAGTAGCATCAGCCGGAGCTTTTAAAATATTTTCCATCTTCATGGCTTCTAAAACTAATAAATTATCGCCTTTTTTAATTTCATCGCCAGCCTGTACCATTACTTGTAGCACCAAACCTGGCATAGGCGCTTTTAATTCTTTAACGATGTGTTGGTTGAGCTTATCTAAGCCCATTTCTTTAAGTAAGATATCATACTGGTCACTTACATCAAATCTGTAAACGTTACTATTAACCTTAATCAATACATATTTCTCTTCTTTATTGAGCTCCAGCAATTCGGCTTCAAATGATTTATGGTTTTCTATAACATGAAAATGCTGATTACCCAAATCACTCATATCTAAATCTAGTGAAACATCATTCAGGTAAAGCTTTCCCTCACGTTCTTCAATTTTATAATGTTGATGTTCCGATTTTAAAGTATACATATCAATTGGTTAAGACGTATTGTAATAAATTTACACCCATTTTTAAAGCCTGTTCTCTGCGCTCTTTGGTGTCTTCTGGATAAGTGCCAAAATCTTCCCAGCCATTACCTAAATCGCTCTCGTAAGAATAAAAACAAACTATACGACCTTTATATATCAAAGCTAAACCCTGCGGCCTTTTATTATCATGCTCGTGAATTTTTGGTAAACCCTGCGGAAATTTAAATTTCTGATGATAAATAGGATGTGATGAAGGCAACTCCTGAAAAGCTAATTCTGGAAAAACTTTTTTCATTTGTACTCTGATGAATTTATCTAAACCATAGTTATCATCAAGATGTAAGAACCCTCCAGCTATTAAATAGTTTCGTAAATTCTTGGCTTCAGCATCAGTAAAAGAAATATTACCATGCCCGGTGAGGTAAACAAAAGGGTAATTAAAAAGTTCCTGACTGCCAACTTCTACCACAGCGTCTTGAGGGGCAATTTTAGCAGAAAAAATGCTGTTAAAGTAGGCTATTAAATTAGGTAAGGCTGTTCGGTTGGCATACCAATCTCCACCACCGTTATATTTTACTTTGGCTATTTTAAAGGAAGCATCATCAATTTTAAAAGCTGTAAGAAAAACTACAAAAAAAACCAAAAGCACCTTAAAACATGTACTTTCTACTTTACACCCAGTACTTTCTACTCTGTACTTTCTACTTTCTACTTTATATCCTATCTGTTTAAATAATTGATTTCGAAGCATGCCTGTAATGCAGCGGTTTCTGTTCTAAGCCTGCTGTTTCCTAAAGTTATGGGAAGAAATCCACTTTGCAAAGCATTATTTATTTCTATTTCAGAGAAATCGCCCTCGGGGCCTATCAAGATGGTATAAGATTGATGTTCTTTAAAAGAATCTTTTATTTCTTGTTTATCTTGAGGTAGGCAATGCGCAATATATTTAAAACCATCATCGGCTTTAGCTATCAATTTTTGGATGGTGATAGGCTCATTAATTTTGGGTATATAAGCTTTTAAAGATTGCTTCATAGCTGCAACAACAACTTTTTCCAACCTTTCTGTTTTCACTTCTTTTCTTTCAGAGCGCTCGCAAATAATAGGCGTAATTTCATCAATACCTATTTCTGTTGCTTTCTCTAGAAACCACTCTAACCTATCCATATTTTTTGTTGGCGCTATGGCAATATGTAGATGATGATTTCTTTTTTGATATTCTAATTGCGTATCTAAAACCTGAAGAACGGTTCTTTTAGGATGGTCGTCCAAAATCTCAGCTACAAAAAGTCCGCCTTTTCCATCTACCAAATGAACAAGGTTTTTTTTCTGTAAGCGTAAAACTCTAGAGCAATGTTTACTCTCTTCCTCACTTAAAGTATATTGAGTGCTATCAATATCAGGAGTATAGAAAATATGCATCTTGATTAATGATTATTAACCACTTGGTCTTCAGGAAGTAAAAGTTCTAATTTAACAGCTTCTATATTTTGACCAACCTTTTTCAAGATGGTGAAATTATACCCATTAAATTCTTTGGTTTCTCCTACTTCTGGTATTTTTTCAAAAATTTCGCTCACCAAACCAACAATGGTATCGTAATCTTCGTCTTCTGGTAAATCGTGAGGTAAAAACTCGTTAACATCATAAACCGTAGCAGATGCTGTTACGATAAATTCTGTTTCAGAAACTTTCTCTACAATAGGCTTTTCTTCATCGTACTCATCCTGAATCTCACCTACAAGTTCTTCCACAATATCTTCTAAGGTTACCATACCGGCGGTGCCACCAAACTCATCTAAAACAATAGCAATCTGAATTCTTTTAAGCTTCAGTTCTGCCATTAAATCGTTTATTTTTTTAGATTCTGGAACAAATAAAGGCTTTCTTAGGATGTCTTGCAGGTTAAAGCTTTCTTTCCTTACCACCAAAGACAAAATATCTTTAGCGTGTACAATACCTATAATTTTATCTATGGTATCATCATAAACAGGAACACGAGAATAACCCTCCGCAATGATGGTATTTAAAACCTCTTCTGGGGTTGAGGTAATATCAATAGCAGAAATTTTGGTTCTAGGAACCATGATGTTTTTAACTACACGCTCATTAAAATCAAAAACATTTTTAATCAATTCATGTTCGGCTTTATCTAAAGCACCAGATTCCTTACCCTGATCTAGTAAATATTGTAACTCTTCTGATGAATGTATGGCCTCATGCGCATTGGCGGTGTTAATACCTACTAATCTTAAGATAACATTAGCAAAACCATTTAAAACATAAATAAAGGGCTTAAACACCAGGTAAAAGAACTGTAGTGGCAATGCAATAGCCATGGTTGTATTTACCGGCCTTTGTATAGCTAGCGTTTTAGGCGCTAACTCGCCAAAAACAATATGTAATATGGTGATGACTAAGAAGGCTAAGATATGCCCCAAATTAGTAGCTACAGCATCAGAAATAGGTAAAGAGAAAAACCCTAGTGTTTTAAGAACGATGTTAGACATCACTTCCTCGCCAACCCAACCTAAACCTAATGATGCAAGGGTAATACCTAGCTGTGTAGCGGCAAGGTAGCCATCTAAATGCGATGTCATGTGTTTCGCAATGCCGGCTACCCTGCTGCCTGTTTTAGCTTTAATCTCTATTTGTGAACCCCTAACTTTAACTATTGCAAACTCTGCTGCAACAAAAAAACCATTTAGTAAAACTAAAAACAGGGTCAGAAAAATCTGAAAACCGCTTATTTCAAAATCGGGGTCCATAAAGATTATTTATTAAATGTTTTTTTATAAAGTTCTATACTTTCTTCTATCACTTTATAAGCATATCTCTTACCAAGAAGGTGCTCTATGGTTACATTCTTTTCTTCTAAAGCTTTATAATCTTGGAAGAAACGAACAATTTCTTTCATGGTATGCGGAGGCAGCTCAGATAAATCATTAATATAATTAACAGACATATCATTTTTAGCTACCGCGATAATTTTATCATCTTGCTCACCATTATCTACCATGTGCATCACACCTACAACTTTGGCTTCTATAATAGACATAGGATATACATCTGCGGAGCAAAGAACTAGAATATCAAGTGGGTCATGGTCATCGCAATACGTTTGCGGGATGAATCCGTAGTTTGCAGGATACATTACAGATGAAAAAAGAATACGGTCTAATTTTAATAAACCAGAGTCTTTATCTATTTCGTACTTCGCTTTAGAACCTTTAGGAATCTCTATAATTGCTGTAACTGTATTCGGTGAATCCTCTCCTGGAGGGATTGAGTGCCACGGATGATTATCGGCCATTGAAAGTTTAAAATTTATGTGTATTTATTTGTTAAAACTCTTTTTAAAAAACGTTGTGATTAACGGTATCGTGGTAATCACAATAAATCCTAATATGATATAGCTTAAATATTGATTTACTTCCTTCTCAAATTTCATTCCCAGAAAATACCCTAATAAGGTTAAAGAAGTTATCCAAAAGAATGCACCTAAAATATTGTAAAAAGCAAACTTTTTAAAATCTAACTTCACAATACCGGCAAAAATGGGTGCAAATGTTCTTACAATAGGTACAAATCTGCCAATAATTAAAGTAAAGGCTCCTTGCTTTTTATAATACTCTTCTGCTGCTACCAGATATTTCTTTTTGAAAAAGAAAGAATCTTGCCGATTATATAAAACAGGCCCTGTACGGTAGCCAAACCAGTAGCCAACAAAATTACCTGCAATGGCTGCTGCTATTAAGCCAATAATCATGGTGGTAATACCAACATCTAATTTTTGGGTTGCAACAAACATACCTGCCAAAAAAAGCAAATAATCACCCGGCAAGAAAAAACCAAAGAAAAGACCAGTCTCCGCAAATACTACAAACATGATGAGGTAGAAGCCACCTTTATGTATGATTTGCTGAGCGTCTGCCAGATTTGTTAAATATTCCCAATATTCATGCATAGTATTGCCATAAAACTACAAATATTATTGCAGTATAGCTATGGCATTAAAATAAATTAGTAATGAAACCTGGATAAATACCTAAAACAAGTGTTATAATCAAACTTACGCCTAACACAAAATTAAAATAAGCTGGTGTAGCAATTTGCTTTGTTTGGTTGTCTTTAAAGTACATGGCAACAATAACTTTAAAGTAATAAAACACCCCAATAATGGCATTTACAACTGCTATAGCCACTAACCAAGTATGATATTGAGTTAAAGCAACATTAAAAACAAAGAACTTTCCTATAAATCCGGCTGTTAAAGGTATACCAGCAAAAGATAACATAGCTACAGTTAAAGTAAAAGCTAAGAAAGGATTAGATTTTGCTAATCCATTAAAATCTTCAAAATTCTCTCCACCTGTTTTAGCCTTCACTAACATTAATACTGCAAAAGCGGTTATAGAAGAAACTGCATAAGCAGCAGCATATATAAAAATGGCGTTTGTTGATGCAGCACCTAAAGCAACTATTGCAAAAAGCATATAACCAGCATGTGAGATACTAGAGAAAGCTAACATCCTCTTAAAGTTGGTTTGATAAAGTGCTGTAATATTACCCACAAATAAAGTTAGAATGGTAATCACCAAAAGGGTAGGCATCCAGAAGTCTTGTAACGGAGCAAAACAAATGCTAAATAATCTTAGAAATGCTGCGAAACCTGCAATTTTAACTACCGTAGACATGAAAGCTGTAATTAAAGTTGGTGCGCCTTCGTAAACATCTGGTGTCCAGAAGTGGAAAGGTGCAGCGCCTACTTTAAAACATAAACCTACAATCATTAAAACTAAACCTACATAGAAAATTGGATCAATGCCTGTTGGGTGGTCTATCACATACTGCGCTATAACAGCTAAATCAAAAGATTTTGAAGCGCCATATATTAAAGCAATACCAAATAATAAGAAACCTGTAGAGAAAGCTCCCATTAGGAAATATTTTAAAGCTGCTTCATTAGAAGCAAAATCTTTTCTTTTAATACCTGCTAGAATATATAAACTTACAGACATAATCTCTAAACCCACAAAAAGCATAGATAGGTTATGGTAAGATACCATCACAATGATACCGCTTAAAGCAAACAATATTAGGGTATAATATTCTGCTACGTTTTCACTGATTTTTTCGAAATAGTTTTTCGATAATAAGAAAACCAAAATGGTAGTGATGATACAGATAGAAGAAAAAGCTACAGCAAAATTATCAAAATGCATCATGCCACTAAAAATAGGAGCAGCATTAGAATTCCACTCCATGATAGCTAATGCCAAAGCAGCAACAAGACCTAATACACTTACAGGCAATAAAGCTTGTTTTGCTTTAAATAATCCTAAATAAAGAACTATTATGGCTAATATAGATATTACTATTAAAGTACTCATTCCTATGATTAAAATGCTAATTTACTATTTACCTGATTGATCAGATTTTCTACTGATGCTTCTGAAATATGAAGAAGTGCATTAGGGTAAACGCCAATTACAATAATTAAAAGGCAAACCACTGCTAACACTAAAAATTCTGAACCGTTGATGTCTTTAAAAGATGCTGTAGTTTCATTGGTTTCTCCTTGCATAACGGCTTTATACATCCTCAACATGTAAACTGCACCAAAAATAATGGTTAAACCTGCAATAGCTGCATACCAAATATTAAATTGATAAACACCATGAAGCAGCAAAAACTCACCAATAAAACCGTTGGTTAATGGTAAAGCTACGGTACCCAAAACAATAATTAAAAACGCAATAGCAAATTTTGGCGCTACTTTAGCAATACCACCCATAGTAGCAATTTCTCTTGTTTTTAACCTATCGATAAGAATATCCGCAATTAAAAACATACCTACTACGTTGATACCGTGATTAATCATTTGTATCATTGCACCTTGTAAGCCTTGTACATTCCAAACAAAAATACCTGCAGCAATTAAACCTACGTGGCCAATAGATGAATATGCGATTAAACGTTTAACATCTTTTTGCGTAAAGGCGATAATAGAGGCGTAAACAATTCCTATAATGGATAATATCAATGCTAAATGACCCCAAGTTAAAAAGCCTAAAGGAGTAACTGGTATTAACCATCTGATAACGCCGTAAATACCCATCTTCAACATGATACCCGATAATAACATGGTGCCAGTTGTAGGTGCTTCTGTATAGGTGTCGGGCTGCCAAGTATGGAAAGGAAAAATCGGCATTTTAATAGCAAATGCTAAGAAAAAACACCAGAATAACCATCCTTGTGTTGCTGCATCTAAATTTAGATTGTAAAAAGACGCTATGGAGAAAGAGTTATCTGCTGTTTGTAAATGCAAGTAAATGATACCTAAAAGCATAAACAAAGAACCAGCAATGGTGTAAACAAAAAACTTCATGTTTACTTTTATCCTGTTCTCACCACCCCATAATGCACAAATAAAATAAATAGGTATTAAGGCAACTTCCCAACCTACATAAAATAAAAAGGCATCTGTTGCAGTAAAAACCAATAATAAGCCAAATTGCATAAACAGGGTTAGTGCATAAAAAGATGCTTGGCTGATATTTCTACCAAAACTTGAAAGTATAATTAATGGAAAAAGACCTGTGGTTAAAAGCACCAAAGGCATACTGATACCATCTATAGCAATTGCAAAATTAATTCCTAATGCAGGAATCCATGGATAATTAACTGCGAATTGACTGCTTGCATCTGGAACAAAATCTCCCAATAAAAGCAAAGCAAAAGCTAGAGTTACCAAAGAGCTTATGAAAGCCGATTGTTTAGCAAACTTGCCATTTAGCAGGGTTACAAGCGCTCCCACCAAGGGGAAGAAAATTAATAATAATAAGTTCATCTATCTGTAATCGCTAAGCTCAAATAATTATAAAACTGTAAACTAATACGGCAACAATACCTATCACCATGGCAAAAATGTAGAAACCAACATTTCCGGTTTGTAAAAGCCTTAATGTTTTACTTGCCTCTATAGATACTTTACCCAAACCGTTTACCAAACCATCTATACCAGATTTATCAACCACTTTAAAGAAAAATGCAGATAAAGCGTCTAAAGGTTTTTGTATGATAGCTGTGTAAAGCTCATCTAAATACAATTTATTGTAAGACAATTTATTAATACCAGACTGTAGTTCTTCTTCTTTTGGTACGTATCCTTTACTTACATATTTAACGTAAGCAATAATGATAGAGATAATTACCCCACCTACAGAAATTCCCATCAACATATATTCTGTTGCGTGGTCTAAACTTAATGCTGGTAAAATATTGTTAGTAGCCGCTAATACAGGGCTTAAGTATTCATTTAACCAATGATGACCACCTAATGCGTGAGGAACCCCCATAAAACCACCAACCATAGATAAAATAGCGAGAACAATTAATGGGAAAGTCATTGATACTGGCGACTCATGCAAATGATGCTTTTGATCTTCTGTTCCTCGGAAGTTACCCCAGAAGGTTAAGAACATCATCCTAAACATATAAGCTGCGGTTAAGAAAGCACCAAATAAACCTATAACCCATAATAATTTATTATGCTCATAAACATGTGCTAAAATTTCATCTTTAGAGAAGAAACCCGCAAACGGTGGTAAACCTGCAATGGCAATTGTACCAATTAACATGGTTAAAAAGGTAATAGGAAGTTTTTTACGTAAACCACCCATGTTACGCATGTCTTGCTCATTACTCATAGCATGAATAACAGAACCAGCGCCTAAGAACAATAAAGCCTTAAAGAAAGCATGCGTTAATACATGGAAAAATGCGCCAGTAAAAGCACCAACACCTAAACCTAAGAACATATAGCCCAACTGTGAAACGGTTGAATATGCCAATACTTTTTTAATATCAGTTTGTGTTAAGGCAATAAATGCGGCTACTACTGCAGTTAATAAACCTACAACTGCAATAATATCTAAAGTTACCGGAGATAAAGCAAATAAGATATTAGACCTTGCTATCATATAAATACCAGCCGTTACCATAGTTGCAGCGTGTATTAAAGCAGAAACTGGCGTTGGACCAGCCATCGCATCTGGTAACCAAGTAAATAATGGTAATTGTGCAGATTTACCTGTTGCACCTATAAATAGTAAGATGGTAATTAAAACTAAGGTAGCATCGCCAGATACCATACCTGCTGCTTTAGGGAAGATTTCTGTAAAACTTACACTTCCAAAAGTGCTGATGATTAAGAATACACCTAGTAAAAAACCTAAATCTCCAATACGGTTCATGATAAAAGCTTTCTTAGCTGCATCAGCGTAAGCGCCATTAGCATACCAAAAACCAATTAATAGGTAAGAACATAAACCTACACCTTCCCAGCCAATAAACATGATGACATAGTTTGACCCCATTACTAACAATAGCATGAAGAATACAAACAGATTTAAATAAGCGAAAAACTTACCGAAACCAGCATCATGGCTCATATAACCAGCTGAATATATATGTATTAAAGACCCTATACCTGTGATAATCAGCAACATCATGATGCTTAGCTGATCTATCTGGAAAGCAAAAGGAATACTTAAAGTGCCAACGTTTATCCAATCAAAAAGGTGGATAACCTGAGGTTGAGCAGCATCAAAAGTTAAAAATATACTTAAGCTTATTGCAAAAGAACCTATAACCGCTAAACTGGCAATAGTACCAATTAAAGGTTTAGGTAAAACGTTTCTACCCAATCCGTTTATTAAGAAACCTATAAAAGGCAACAAAGGAATTAACCAAACTAAATCTATCATCCTTATTATAAAATTACCACTTTAACCTGTTAAGAATATTAATATCTATAGAGCTGGTATTACGATATACCATGACTATAATTGCCAAGCCTACCGCAACTTCTGCGGCAGCAAGGGCCATAATAAAGAAAACGAATACCTGCCCTGATGCATCGCCACTGTATGATGAAAATGCTGCCAATAATAAGTTTACGGCATTTAGCATCAATTCTACCGACATGAAGATGATAATCGCATTTCTTCTAACCAATACACCTATCACACCTATGGTGAAGATAATGGCACTTAATAAAATATAATGATTAAGTGGAACTGCCTGAATGGTTGAGCTTATATTTTCCATTATGCGGTTTTATTTTCTTTTTTAGCTAACAATACAGCTCCTACCATTGCGGCTAGCAATAGGATAGAGCTTAACTCGAACGGAAGTAAGAAATCACTGAATAATACTTTACCCAAATTTTCTACTAAACCAATTCCGGTATTATCCATGGTTGTAGTACTTGCTGTTGATAAGGTTTTCATAGAACCTATCAAAGTTACCAGTAAGCAGCCTCCGGCAATAGCACCAACTACCTTCAATAAGGTAGACTTCATGGGCTCTGTATCCGTATTTAAGTTCATCAACATCAAAACAAATAGGAATAATACCATAATTGCTCCCATGTAAACAATGAAATTCACTACTGCTAGAAATTGGGCATTTAAAATAATGTAGTGAATGGTAAAGGTGAAGAAAGTTGCTATCAGGTACAAAACGCTATGAACCGGATTTTTTGTAAAAATCACGAGCAGAGCGAAGATTATAGACAGAAACGCAACAACGTAAAATAAACTCATTTGTTTATGATTGTAATTTGCCTTTAAATGGGGCAAAGGTAAAATTTTTGATTTAATTATATCATTAAATACCGCTTATCTTGAAATGGCTTTCTCTGCCTCAATTTCTTTAAGTGGTTTTTCTACTAATTTATCTTTACCGTATATAAAATCTTTACGTAAATAATCTGAAGGAACAATTGGCCCATCTAAATAGATAGCCTCTTTAGGGCAAGCCTCTTCACACAAACCGCAGAAAATACAACGTAGCATATTAATTTCATAAACTGCTGCATATTTTTCCTCTCTGTAAAGATGCTCTTCGCCTTTTTCTCTTTCAGCAGAAATCATGGTAATAGCTTCTGCAGGGCAAGATAAGGCACATAATCCACAAGCCGTACAACGTTCTCTGCCGTGTTCATCCCTTTTTAAAGAATGCATACCTCTCCAATTTTCAGAAAACTCTCTTTCCTGCTCTGGATAGTGTATGGTTTCTTTTTTCTTAAACATATGACTAAAAGTAATAGCCATACCTTTGAAAATTGCTGGAAGGTACATACGCTCCCAAAAATTCATTGGCTTTTGTTCTAATACTTTTTTTCTACCACTTAATGATTCCATGAATCCTCCATTAATCCCTAAAAGGGTATTAAATCCTATAGTTTATTAAATAAATCAAATCCTACAATTACAATTGCTGTAATTACAATATTGGCTATGGCTAGTGGAATTAACACTTTCCATCCCAAATCCATTAACTGATCATAACGGAAACGCGGTACTGTCCAACGCACCCACATGAAGAAGAAAATGAAAGCAATAATTTTAAAGAACATGACGCCAACACCAATCAACGGACCCCATGTTGGGCCTAAAGCTTGGTTAACGGCATCCATACCCGGATAGTTATAGCCCCCAAAATATAAAACTGCCATCACTACAGAAGACACAAACATGTTGATGTATTCTGCAAACATGTAAGCTCCCATTTTAAAAGCCGAGTATTCTGTTTGGTATCCTCCAATTAATTCAGTCTCGCACTCTGGTAAATCAAAAGGAACACGGTTGGTTTCTGCAAAAGCACAAATCAAGAATATTAAAAAACCTAAAGGTTGGTAAATAACATTCCAGTGCCAGCCGTGTTGTTGTGCTGCAATTTCTTTAAATGAAAGTGTATTGGTTACCATTAAAAGTGCAATGATGGAAAGTCCCATCGCAATTTCATAACTGATATTTTGTGATGCACCACGTATAGCCCCCATTAAAGAATACTTGTTATTAGATGCCCACCCACCAATCATGATACCATAAACACCTAAAGAGACCACGCCAAAAATGTATAAAATACCAACGTTAATATCTGTTACCTGCAAAGGAACAACCCTTCCAAATATTTCAATATTCTGCCCAAAAGGGATAACCGCTGTACCTAAAAAAGATACTAATAGTGCTAAAGAGGGCCCAGCAATAAATAAATATTTATTTGCCCCAGAAGGGATAATCTCTTCTTTAAAGAACATTTTTCCACCATCTGCCAAAGGTTGTAATAAACCAAATGGTCCAGCTCTGTTTGGCCCAACTCTATCTTGTAACCAAGCAGCAACTTTACGCTCTGCCCAAGTAGAATAAGCCGCAATAGTTAGCGTTAGTACAAATAATACTAAAACTAAAGCTGTCTTTTCTATTAAAAATTCTAGTTCCATTAAAATTTAGTTGCTCTTTCGAATTGTTCCTTATTTGCTTCCATCAACTCCGGATTTTTCTTAATTACCGGTAAAGGTTGTAAAGTATCGTAATGGTTTGAGTTGATAACCGATTGTCTTGATACCTGTCTTGGTCCTTCAATTACCCAATCATTTGTGCTTTTCTTATCAAAACGACAAGTATTACAGATAAACTCTTCTACCTCGCCATAAACATCTTTTCTTGCTGTTACTCTTAACACCTCTTCGCCTTTGTACCACAAAGTAACTTTACCTGAACAAGTAGGACAATCTCTGTGTGCTTCCACAGGTTTTGTAAACCAAACCCTATTTTTAAAGCGGAAAGTTTTATCTGTTAAAGCGCCTACAGGGCAAACATCTATCACATTACCAGAGAAATCATTATCAATAGCTTTCTCTATGTAAGTAGAAATTTCTGCATGATCTCCTCTACCTAAAACTCCGTGAACGCGGTTATTGGTAATTTGGTCGGCTGTAAACACACAACGGTAACATAAAATACAACGGTTCATGTGAAGTTGAATTTTATCGCCAATATCTACCCTATCAAAAGTTCTTCTGTCAAACTCATAACGTGTAGTAGCCGCACCATGCTCATAGCTTAAATCTTGCAAATGACATTCACCAGCTTGGTCGCAAATAGGGCAATCCAAAGGGTGATTAATCAATAGCATTTCTACCACGCCTTTTCTGGCTTCAATTACCTCAGGCGAAGTAATATTCTGCACCTCCATACCATCCATCACAGTAGTTCTGCAACTTGCTACCAGCTTAGGCATAGGCCTAGGGTCTTTTTCAGAACCTTTGCTCACCTTAACCAAACAAGTACGGCACTTACCTCCACTACCCTCTAATTTAGAGTAATAACACATTGCCGGAGGCACTATATCTCCACCTATCTGCCTTGCAGCATTTAGAATAGAGGTTCCTGGCTCTACTTCAACGGGAATTCCGTCTATCGTAACTTTAATTTTATCAGACACTATCTTTAATTAAAAAATCAAAATTAAAAAATCAAAAATCACTTACCCATATTAATAACTATAGTTGCTATAATTTTGGAGATTTCATTGATTTCATTTATTAATATATCTACTCTTTTAATACTTTCAGTTTCAATTATGTTTGTCTCTTTCAATAATCTAAGCCAATATTTCGTTTCATTGGCAGATTTAAGAGCTATGATATAAAACTTTTTAAAATCATTTTTTGAACTTCCAGACTTCCCTTCTTCAACATTTGCTCCTACAGATGTACCACTTCTTAGTACCTGATCTA